>NZ_AP026867.1:2776071-3415714 GCF_026000115.1 Aureispira anguillae | reverse complement strand
GCCCATGCGGTTTCGGATTGTGTAACATTGCCATTGCCATCTAATAAATATACCTCTGCATGAGTAGCCACAATAAAACAAGAATCAAGCGTAGCCAAATCATAAGTATAGGTATAAGTAGTTACCATAGGATTATGCGCTGTACTGGAAGGAAACTTTCCAACCTTAGGATTGCCATTTCGAGTACTAGGCATATCTGCCAAAGCACCAACATATACATGGGTATGACCCATTACCCAATTATTATGGGTTTCTATGGTTACAATGAGATCTGTTGCTGTATTAGAAATAGTAACGGTTCCTGCATCAATGTGTTGACCAGCGTAAAATGTACTGACTGTAGCTGGTCCACATGGTGGTGTACAAGGAGGAGGGAGTAAAATTAGTTCATGATCGGCAGTTGGTGCCGTCATAGGAATAATAGTTTCTTTCAGGCAAGATGTTGTTAACAATAGTACACTAATGGACACTAAAATTAAAAAACGATTCATAAAGCAAATGTTTGAGTAAGGTGTTGATAAAAATAATGCTTGTATATATGTGTAAATACATAAGGAGAACATTAAATTAATCGATAAGGGGATTGATTAATAAATAAGAATTTGATATGTAAGTGTAATCATTGAAATTTATTACATATAGCATATAAGGATATGACAGGTAGATTACCAGTTGCTAAAGTAATGTTTTTTTTATGTTTTACATGAAAAAAGATCGATTATTTCGGTGTTTTATAGAAAGTTGTATTGTGTATTTAGTTGATAATTATTTTTTAGGTAAGACTCTTGGAGCGTCAATCATAGGTATAAAAAAAGCGTCCTGAAAAAACAGGACGCTTGTATATATGTTGTGTGTTTTATGTTATTATTATTAGCTTGTAAGAGACCTTTTAATTCTATAAATATATCAGTAATAAAAAATGGAACGTTTAAATTTTATGGAGATAAAGCTCGATCTTCAAAGAGAGAGTGAACCATTCTCATAAAGCAAGTCAGGGAAATCTAAGTGAATAGATTGGCTAATAAGAGCTTGAAGTCTTTGATTTGCATTATTTTTGTAAATTACTACCGATGAATCTCCAAAAAAGGGAGACTCATCAAGCATAAAATCAAATCCCAAACTTTTAATTCATTACCAATGCAAATAACCATACAACAAAAATTACTAACAACTTGCTTGTTCTTGATTTGTCAAGTCGTTCTGTTTGCACAGAAAAGCCCAAAAACTCCCGCAGCTGCCGAAAAAGAATACAAAGAAAAAGATTATTATGAAGCAGCTGATATTTATAAAGCCGTCTTTTCTTCTAAAAACTTAAAGCTGTCAGGGGCAAAATTGGCCATGCACCAATTCTATTATGCTCAGAGTTGTAGACAAAGTTACAATCATGCAAGAGCACAGGAATATTATGGAAAAGTAGCCACAGGAGATTATGCCGCTAAATACCCAGAAATTGATTATTATTATGCCTATTGTTTGAAACACAATGGGCAATATGAAGAGGCGATCAAATATTTTAAAGAATTTTTAGCCATGGAGGTTAAGGGCATAGAATTAACCTATCTCCAATTGGAGGCTGACCATGAATTAAAAGGCTGTTATCTTGCTTTAGATTTGGTCAAAAACCCTGATCGATTGACTAAAATAGTCCATATGAGTGGTGATGTAAATACCAAATATTCCGATTTTTCTCCCCACTTGGTAGGCGAAACCCTCTATTATTCTTCTTTAAGATTTGAGCGAGAATTGATGAGAGGGAAGGTGGTAGGGAAAGGACAAAATTTAGTCGGAAAGATTATGATGGCAAACAATAGAGGACAGAGCCGCTTTGAACAAGCTAAAAACAAAAACCTTAACCTTAAATATGAAAACTCTGGCAATTCAAAACTAAATACAGATGGGACGAAGTTGTACTTGACAAAATGTGTTTATGACAGTAAAAAAGCAAAAATGATCTGTCAGATTTATTATTGTCCCAAAATAGGAGAAAATAATTGGGGAGAAGCGGTTAAATTGCCTGAACACATTAATGTTGAAGGGGTTACCAATACACACCCTGCTATTGGTTTTGATAGTTTACGGAACCGTGAAGTTTTGTATTTTGTATCTGAACGAAGGGGAGGAATTGGCAAAAAAGATATTTGGGCTTCAGAAGTATTAGAAGATGGAAAATATGGAGAGCCTTTTAATTTGGGGGAAATGGTGAACACCATTGGCGATGAGGTGTCGCCTTATTTTCATAATACAACTCAATCCCTTTACTTTAGTTCTTCTCATCGCCCAGGTTTAGGAGGTTTTGATATTTTTCATGTTAATATTATTGATGGAGAGTATGATGAACCAATTAATATTGGTATTCCGTTGAACAGCGCCGCTAATGATCTTTATTTTATTATCAATCCAGATGATTCGACAGGATATTTTGCTAGTAATCGACCTGGATCGCAAATCTTGACAGGAGAATCTTGTTGTAATGATATTTATGAATTAAAACTCCCTGAATTCCCTCCTGTAAAACCTGCCCCAGAGCCTGAACCTCCATTGGTGATTTCTGACCCAACCCCTCCCGAACCAGAGCCTGAGCCCGAACCAGTTGTGTTAGAGGAACCCGAACCCATTGTTGTTAAAGAAGAGCCTGTTGTATCAGAATCTGTTCAAGTGACCTTGGACGAACTTAATAAGTTATTGCCTTTGTCCTTGTATTTTCACAATAATGAGCCTAGAGACGAAAAGACTTCTTATTCTTCAACGTACACACGGTATGCAGGAATGCGTAAATTATACAAAAAGGAACATGTTCCTCAGTACAACAAATCTATCCAAGATCAAATTTCTGAGAATATAGATGATTTCTTTGATGATAAGGTGCTAAAAAACTACCAAAGAATGCACTTGTTTTTTGATGAGCTTATTCTTGCTATGCAAAATGAATTTAAATTAGAAATTGGCATACAAGGCTATACTTCTCCACGAGCATCTGCTGCTTATAATAAAGCATTGGCGCATCGTCGTATTGTTAGCGTTACTAAAGATATGTTTGCCTACCAAAATGGTGCTTTGAAACCTTTTTTAGATAGCGGCCAATTGACCATTAAGGAATTACCTTTAGGTGAGGGAAAAGCCCCTGCTGGGATTAGTGATGATATTGATGATCCTCGAAATTCTATTTATAGTGTTGAAGCGGCTAGTCAGCGTAGAGTTAATTTTATAGTTGTTGATTTGCAAGAAGAATAATTTTGTTGGGTTTGACAACGTTTAAAAAAGCTCGTTCTTTGATAACCCGAACAGAGTGAGTAACAAGGCTCACGCAGTAACCACGTAGTAGCAGCGAAGCTAAAAGTAGTAGGAAGCTTACCCTTTGTTAGTGTTTGTTACACGATTTATTAAAGAATCAATATTTGGTAATGGTTTGACCGTTAGAGTGATATGTCGTCTATTGGGGCTTGGTAGAGATCAACAACATACTGCCTATGTTTTTTGAGAAAGTAAATGTAATTTAATGAAATATAATTAATCTATATAGTATCAGTTATTTATTGGTAATGCACAATTTCAATGAAGTATTGTATATTTGAAACAGAAAACATTATTATAAAAATAAATAATATTAAAAAATGCTAGATTACACCACTCTTAAAACACTCGTTGAGATCGATTCTCCTAGCGGATTTACTCAAAAAGCAAGTCAATACATCCACCAAATTTTAACAGGGTATGGCTGGGAACCTAGTTTTAGTAATAAGGGGGCTGTACGTTGTACTTTAGGGACTCAACCGCCTAGTTTGGCTATTGCAGCTCATGTTGATACGCTTGGTGCTGTTGTTGCAGGAATACAAGAGGATGGTAGCCTTAGAATCTCTAAGGTTGGAGGCTTATCATTAAATGGTTTTGAGGGAGCGTATTGCCGAATTTATACCCTGACCGACCAAGTTTACACGGGAACGCTTTTGTTAGACAATCCTGCTGCTCACGTCAATAAAGACCTCAATAGCACGCAACGTAGTTTGTACAATATGCATATTCGTTTAGATGAATTAGCTTCCTCCAAAAAAGAAGTTGAAGATTTAGGGATCAATGTTGGCGATTTTATCTGTTTTGAAACCAATTATCAAGAACTGCCAAGCGGATATATTAAATCTCGTTTTATGGATAATAAATCAGGCTGTTTTGTCTTGTTTGAGTTGGCTCGTCAAATTAAAGCAAAAGGTTGGGATGTTCCCGTTGAAATTTTCTTTTCTAATTATGAAGAGGTTGGTCATGGAGGAACTTGTGGTTATGCTGATTCTATTGAAGAACTGTTGGTTATTGATATGGGGGTGGTTGGTACTGGAACTGCTGGCGAAGAAATTGCTTGCTCAATTTGTGCTAAAGATAGTTCAGGTCCTTACGACTATGAGATGCGTCGCAATTTAGTCCAATTAGCAAACGACCAATCAATTGCTTATCGTTTGGATGTTTATCCTTATTATGGCTCTGATGGGTCGGCTGCTTTGAGAGCAGGAAACGATTATCGAGTTGGGCTTATTGGACCTGGAGTTTCTGCTTCTCATGGTGTAGAGCGTACCCACCAAAAGGGAATAGAGGCAACGATAGACCTGTGTATGGCTTATATCGAACAACAAATGATACAAAAATAGATCTAATGCCTAGGTAATTTACCCAACAAACCATCCGTTTTTGGGGCTTTTTAATTAAAACTATAGATTTAGTTAATTATTGTTAGTTTTAGTTAAGACCTTGATAAGAAAGTTGCTTTTAGTGATCCAAAAATATATATTTACCTTGTCTAGATTTTGGGCATTCAATGTTGAGATAAATTTATTTTTAATTCATTGATAATTAGGGTATTGTGTTTGGTTTATTTGCTTGGGCTAGTTTGGGGCTGATTCCTATAAATAAAAACACAAAAGGAGTGTCTTCTAATTTTAGCGATTAGTATGCGGAATAAGTCTATTATTTTTCCGACTTTTACTAGAGTCTTGGGGCTGTCTAAAGATAAAAGAAGCATTAAATACCTAAATCAAAGGAATGAAAATTTATACTATTCCATATCAAAAGAAATTAGAGTTTTGTCAGAACGCTTAGTTATAATACCAACCTACAACGAAAAAGAAAACATAGAAAAAATCACTCGAGTAGTGATGAACCTAAAACCAACATTTCATTTGCTTATCGTGGATGATGGTTCTCCTGATGGTACAGCGGGAATTGTCAAAGGCTTACAAAATGAATTTGCAGGTCGTTTGTTTATAGAAGAACGCCAAAGCAAACAGGGCTTAGGTACAGCATATATTCACGGTTTTAAATGGGCTCTGGAGTCTACTTATGAGTATATATTTGAGATGGATGCCGATTTTTCACACAATCCTAATGATTTGCCACGTTTGTTTGAAGCATGCAATCAGAGTGGTGTTGGTGTAGCGGTAGGTTCTCGTTATGTGCGCAATGGAAAAGTTGAAAACTGGCCATTCAATCGTTTATTGATGTCTAGAGGAGCGTCTATTTATGTACGATTAGTGACTTGGATGCCCGTATCGGATGCGACAGCAGGGTTTGTTTGTTATAAACGTTCTTTTTTGGAATCTTTAGATTTTGATAAAATAGAATTTAAGGGCTATGCATTTCAAATTGAAATGAAATTTGCAGCTTGGCAACTGGGGTACAAAATTGTAGAAGTACCTATTGTGTTTAAAGATCGAGTAGAAGGTGCATCTAAAATGAGTACAGCAATTTTTAACGAAGCGTTTTTTGGTGTGTTAAAAATGAGATGGAAAGGCTGGGTGAGTAATTATAAACAATAGCTTTTAGCATTTGAGTAAGTTTGTTTATCAAAGAACTTTTTTTATAATCATAGCTTGTGCTGCGAATAGTGAGTCGGTTATGATGTTTAATTAATGAAATAAAATGAATTGGTTACTATATATTATCTGTTTTTATTGGCTTCCTTTTGTTGGAATGTATAAACTTTTTGAAGAGGCAGGGGAGCCAGGTTGGGCTGCTTTGATTCCTTTTTATAATGCCTATGTGGTTGTTAAAATTATTGGCGCTCCCAAATGGTGGCTGGGACTAATGTTGCTGCCAATTGTCCATTTCTTTATTATTGCAGGAATGTTAATTGAGTTTAACAAGTCTTTTGGCAGATATGAGTTTATTGATAATTTTGCAGCCATTGTATTGCCCTATATTTATTATCCTTATTTGACCAGCCAAAAACCAAGTTATATACATGCTGCGTGGGCCGTTCAGAATGACATTAAAAAACGTTACAAAACAGCCTTGAAAGAGGATCAAAAGTCAGAGCTTCGTCGGCTTGAAAAGGAAAACCCTTTTCCCAAAAAATCTAAAGTAAGAGAATGGTCTGAGTCCATTATTTTTGCTGTTTTTGCTGCGCATTTTATTCGTATGTTTTTGATTGAAGCTTATACAATCCCAACGCCGTCTATGGAAGGGTCTTTGTTGGTTGGAGACTTTTTGTTTGTAAGCAAAGTGCATTATGGTTCTCGTATGCCAATGACGCCTTTGGCTTTTCCGCTGATTCACAATATGCTGCCTTTTACAGGAGGTGAGTCTTATAGTAAAGCCGTAAAATGGGGATACAATAGAGCACCTAGATTACAAAATGTAGAGCGTTATGATCCTGTTGTATTTAATTATCCAGAGGATGATACTTCGTTTGGTGGTTTAGATGAAAGAGGACAAATGGTAGATTATCCTAGCCAATATCACAATCTCTTGAAGGTTACTACGCCTAGCAAAAGAAATGCTGTACGACAACAACTGTTAGCAAATAATGCACATCGAATGGTTTATCGTCCAGTAGATAAACGAACCCATTATATCAAGCGTTGTGTGGGAGTTCCAGGAGATGTCATTGAGGTAAAAGAAGGGGTTTTATACGTGAACAATAAAGTAGCAGAGGATATAAAAGGGGTGCAGTATGAATACGATCTAATTGGACAGGGAGTACACACTCTTAGTACTCGTGCTATAGAGGATAAATATAAGGTTACTTTTGCGATGGGACCAAGTGGCCCGATTCCTTCTGTTGCTTATATGCATCCAGATGTTGCGGCACAGCTGGTCAATGATTTGACTGGAGTTGATAAAGTGCAACGCAGGCTAAAACCTAAAGGTTATAGCCCAGGGACTTTCCCTTATAATGAGGCAAGATACCCTTGGAACATCGATAATTATGGACCACTTACTATTCCTGCAAAAGGAACTCCTATAAACTTGTCATTGGATAACCTTGAAATTTACCAGCGTTTGATTGCAGCTTATGAGGGCAATGAATTAAAAGTAGAGAATGGAACAATCTTTATCAATGGAGAAGCGGCTACTTCTTATACGCCTAAATTGGACTACTATTGGATGATGGGGGACAATCGGAATAATTCAGCCGATTCAAGAGCTTGGGGTTTTGTTCCTGAGGATCATATTGTAGGGAAACCTTTATTTGTATGGTTATCGCTAAAAAATGGAACCTTAAAAGGCCCTAATGGAGGGCTGCGTTGGGAGCGTTTATTTATGGGCGCTTCAGGAAAATAAAGTATCTTTTTTATACTTATATAAGCTAGTAAAATGTTCTAAATGTGCATCTTACTAGCTTTTTTATTTGTATTCATTATAAATGGCAAAAATGGGCTTTAGCTTGGCAGAAAAGAACGAAAAGAGTTCTAGGGAATTCCTTATCTTTGCCCCATTATTAAAGCTTAAAAAGAATACAATGAAGTTATGTATTGTTGGTGCAATTTTGTGCTGGCTATCTGCTACCTCAATAGCACAAAAAAACACCTTTAGCAAGGATGAACACAAAAAGATCCAAACCTTTATTCAACAAATATCTGCTGTCTATAACAATCAAGCACAAGCAGACACTACTGAGAATCCCTTATTGCGTTTGTCAGAGATTAGAATTTTTGAAATATGGACCCACAAAAAAAATGAATATTGGTTGTCAATAGGTTGGTATCAGCCTGATTTCCCCGAACAACCAATGGGAGAAAAAATCTTTCATATCAAGTCCATTCGTAAAGATACCTTTGAATTAGATTGCTATTCTTGGACTGATCCCAGTAATTCTAGTTACTTGTTGCAATGGAAAGAAAAGCACCCTTACAAAAAGAAAAAATTAGAGCATTTAACAAATGATGGTTGCCAAAATTATGTTGTTAAAAATAGTTCTGGAGGGTATGAATTAAAAACATTAAAAGATCAAGTTTGTGCTTTTAACAACCCAATGGCTCCTTTTGATGGTTTGTTTTTTCATTTTATATTTGATCCAACAGGACAAAAGATGGATATTTATGATAAAAATTATAAAGCTGGAAAAGTATTATTTCATTATCTGAATACCCCAATGTTAATGCGTAAAACTACTCCTGTTAAGTCGAATAATTTGGAGGAAAAAAAGCAAGAGCAAGCAACAGATGATGGACGGCTAAAAAGGGGGGATAAGCCTGAGGCATTTGTTGTAGAAGATGTTTTGGGTAATACAATTTCTTTGAGAAAAATTTTAAAAAAGAACAAGGTATTGCTTGTATTTTTGCGGCATGCTTGGTGCCCTGTTTGTAATTATCGCACCCATGAGTTAATTGGCAATTATAATGCGTTGAAAGAAGCGGGATATGAGGTTGTGGTTGTTTATGAATCCAGCAAAAAAAGCTTATTGCCTTATGTTGAAGATCACGATTTACCTTATTTTGTAATCGCAGATCCTCAGCGTGAGCTTTACAAGGCGTTTAAGGTTGAGTTTTCTTCCGAAAAAATGCTTAAAAGTAGAACGAATACCAAAATGCTTACCCATTATAAAAAGGGCATGGAATTGTTTGGTGACAGACAATATGCCAAAGAAAAAGGCGAGGAAAAATCTTCGATCATTCCAGCAGATTTTATAATCAATAAAGATAGAACCTTGGAAACGGTTTATTATGGTGAATATATTGGGGATCATTTACCTGTAAAGGAATTGTTAGAGGGAGCAGGCTCATCTAGTGGGCACGAAATTAGAAATCGGTTTTAGTGTGTAGAAGGCTATTTCTAGTGCGTCAAATTTCAAAAAGTTGATCTAACAGAGTGGGTTAGATCAACTTTTTATTGAAGGGATGATGCGATCTGTTTTGTTCTCCATCTTAAAAATAGTATTTTGACAGCCGTACTAAAATGAACCAATGTTATACTTAATACAAATAGGCTTTTTTACCATTACATTTTGGGATATTCTAGATATCATTATTGTAGGTTTTTTGCTATTCCAAATTTACAAATTGCTTAAAGGTAGTTTAGGCTTTAATATCTTTATTGGTTTAGTATTGGTTTATATTGCTTGGAGAATTGTTTCGGTTCTAGAGATGCCCTTGTTGTCCTCTATTTTGGGACAATTTGTGAGTGTTGGAATGATTGCTTTATTGGTACTTTTCCAGCCAGAAGTTCGCCGCTTTTTGCTTTTTGTCGGTCAAGGGTCTTTGCAAACTCGTTTTAAGTTCTTGCAACGATTTTTTAAACAAAATCAATCTCTGGAGAATCATAATTTATTGAGAGAGCAAGCTATTCAAGCAATTATTACGGCAACGGAAGCAATGGTAGAGAGCCAAACAGGGGCGTTAATGGTTTTTACTAGTTCCCCTAATTTAGAAGGTTTGTACAGCTCAGGTGTGATGGTCAATGGAGATGTTTCAGCTCAGTTGATCTTAAGTATTTTTAATAAGGATAGCCCTTTGCACGATGGTGCGCTTATTATTAAAGATGGAAAAATTGTTGCAGCAAGTTGTGTGTTGCCCGTTTCAGATCGTCCTGATATTCCTCAGCGTTTGGGCTTGCGACACCGAGCAGCAGTTGGAATTAGTGAAAATACCAATATTATGGTTTTTGTGATTTCGGAAGAAACTAAAAAAATTGCTTATGCTAGGGGAGGGGAAATACTAGAGGACATCGCCATTGGTAAAATGCGACAATTGCTAGAAAAAATCCTTTTTGTTACCTAACCTATTTTTATTGCCCCCAAATACAGCAAGCCTAAACAATCGGGTGCTGGGTTAAAAAACGCAACGATTTATAGTTTTGTTTGTTGTAAAGAAGATAAGCGGAGTAATTTAGATGCATTACTTAATTGCAATTATAAAATCCTTTGTATGGAATTGATAGAACAACTCAAAGAACGTTTAAAAGAACCTTTGCCTGGGCTGGATGCTCAGTTAAAAATGATGAGTAGTGGATTGAAAAAAAACAATCCTGATATGTATTTCAAAGCATCTGATCAAGCCAAGAAAGCCTGTGTGATGTTGTTGCTGTTTCAAAAGGAAAATAAGTGGTATACGGTTTTGATGGAGCGCCCCGAATCACCTTATGCGCACAGTAAACAAGTAAGCTTTCCTGGAGGTGGTTTAGAAGAGTTTGATGCTGATTTAGCAGCAGCAGCACTAAGAGAAACAGAGGAAGAATTTGGAATCCCCAATCAAAATATAACCATAATTGGACGTTTGAGTCAGCTCTATATCCCTGTCAGTAATTATTTGGTTTATCCTTTTATAGGCTATTTAAAAACAGCGCCAACTTATACGCCTGACCCTAATGAAGTAGCTGAAATTATAGAGGTTCAAATTGATGATTTGCTCAATCCTAACTTACAAAAGTTAACTAAAATCAAAACTTCAAGCGGCTTAATTTTAAAAGATGTGCCTTATTTTAGCTTAAATCAAAAGATCGTTTGGGGGGCTACGGCTATGATGTTGAGCGAATTTGTTGAAATTGTAAAATTGTTGAAATAGTTATTTTTGAATATTCCGTTAATTGTGGAGTCTTTCCAAAATTTCTATCAATTCAATTGCTTGCTGTTGCCAGTTGTTTGTCAGTGGATCATCTTTTGAATAGGTCAAGCCTCTGTAATCGTATTGTTGGATGGCTTTGCCTTTATAGAAAGGACCTGCTACTCCAATATAAGACGTAGATTCAT
The DNA here is from genome assembly GCF_026000115.1 of Aureispira anguillae. Classification (GTDB taxonomy): domain Bacteria; phylum Bacteroidota; class Bacteroidia; order Chitinophagales; family Saprospiraceae; genus Aureispira; species Aureispira anguillae. The sequence continues at coordinate 3,404,766 of NZ_AP026867.1, read as the reverse complement.
CTAAAAAACGGTATTCATAAATATAGTAATTGGATTTTCCACGTTTAACTTTTCCCAATTCTTTAACAAAGTCAATGCTATCTTCATCCCTTATATAGTCATAAAACATAGTTTTGGCTACTTTAGGGGCATACCTGTATTGTTGAGGAATCAATGAACGTTGCCCATATCGAAAAAGAACGCCTAATAAATAGGGTCTAAATTTATGATTGTGGATGAGTTGGCGAAGTTTTGGGGTAGCAATATAAGGGGCTAAGCCGACTCTTAAACGTGCTACAATAGTTTGGACATAAACAGAAGAAGAATGGGCAGAATTAAGGACATCTTGGGTTAAACTGTCAATAATATTTTTGTTGGTTATAACCGAAAAAAGGTGAAAATATCGGGATAAAATAAAGTTATCGGTAAAAGAATGACGAGTTAAAGTTCTATCGTAATATTCTAAATCTACATTAAAATAGGGAAGCCAAATAGGAATGTACTTTTCTAGGTACTGCGCAAAGTGTGCATTGTTTTCTGCTAATGAAATACTTAAGGATAAAATATAAGGTCGATAATCTTGGTTTTTAGCCAAGGCTAAAAGATGCTGATAATGCTGAATCGCTTGATTAGGAATGTTATTTAAGGCATTAAAAACAGGGTATAGGTGATTCGATGAATTTTCTGCAATCGGACTATTTTGTAACAACTCTAAATAAATAGAAAAACCTCGCAAGCTGTCAATGCTTAAAATGGCTTGTAAAAGGGCTATCTTGATTGCAGGAGTGCTGGTAGGAGCTTGGTATAAATGAACTAAATCAGTGGTATAACTACTATCGGCTATTTCTTTTAGATGATGAATTAAATGCACGATGGTACCTTTTATTAAATTGGGATTTGTGTAATGTTGCTGGGCAACTTGCAAAATAGCAGGAGCATCAGAGGCATCAAAGCGATAATATTCTAATACTCGGTAGGCCTGTAACTGAACAATAGAGTCTGTTGTGCTTAAATCCTTTAGTAGTTGAGAAGATTTGGAGGCTAAAAAATCGAAGGTGGGGAGTGTGTTTTTTGAACGAAAAGAGTCAAAAAAATGATTGGTATAGCTGCTGTAAATAGCATCGTCGTCAATAAAAGCTTTGGCGACATAAAAACGCTGGTTGTCTAACCAAAATCGCTTGCGAATCATTCGATCTTTGCCGTATTCTCTGTAGACAATTTCCTGTCCCCCAATATTGCCAATTGTAACCTTTTTTTTGCTAATTAATGAATCGCCATAACTTAGATTATGGGTCAAAAATTGCTGATAAAAGCTATCTAAGGCAGCTATTTTAAAATAGGGGTTCATCAAAGAAGTTTCGAAAATATATAACATCCCTGAATTGGGATTAACGGTATGATAACGAACTTGATCGATGTAATAACTGTTAAAAGTATCTTTGCGAATTCTAGGACGAGATAAAACATCAATAGAAAAACTGCTGTCTTCTGCAACAAAGGCAGCAAAATCAGGATTGGGGTAGGATTCAAATTGGAATGACTTTAAAAAATCGTCTTCTATAAGAATACTATCTCCTGCGTTTAGATTTTGGTGAAATAAATAGTAAGTCCTAAACCCTCTAATATAAACTTTGCAACGAACATAATATTGTTTGTCAACCAATAAGTCATAAGACCTACCCTGTATACTATCGAGTTGAATGGTATCTGTTTTTATAATTTTAGTACCTTGTTGTTCAAAATTATTGGCGATATAACGAAAGGATGAATTTTTGTTTCCAGAACGAACATAGCCTGTTGGTTGATCGTAATAGCGAACCAAATAGGATTTCATTTCACTATAATTATTGGCACTGTAATTATGATAGGCATAAGGGTAGCCATTTATCCCTGACGGTATTTTTTGATTCACGTAACTTGAAGCGGTAGGGAATTTTACAGAAAATGCCCCCAAATTAGGCTTTGTAACAACCCAAGGTTGCGTTTTTAGGGGGGAAGGAGCAAAAAAACGAAGGGATTGGTAATAACGTTCAGCGTAAACTGCTCGGATTTGCTCTAAGGTATTGCCAATCATGAAATAATAAAGAATGTCATTTTGGTAAATAAATTGTAAGCGAAAATAAGTAGAGGAGTCCTGCTGAACAATAACATTGGTTCGTTCAGTGCCATTGATAATGGATGTTTTGCGCTCTAAAATGGTGCTGTTCAATTTAGAGGTGTAATTGTTGAGGGTGGCTTCTATTAGTTGTTTTTTGTTTTGGGGACTTCCTTGCCGCAAGTCAATGCTATAAGAGGCAAAAAAGACTTCATTGGTCAAATCGACATAGATAAGCGTGTTCATGTCCTTATAAATTGTAATAGGAGTTGGTTGTCCTGGCAAATCCATGGCAAAGCCCAAGCTGCTATCAATGTGGGTATGCCAATTCATTTTGTCGTGGTCAATGGTATAATGTGCTGCGACTCCTGTAAAATTTGCTGTAACAGGACGCACCAAATAGCCTTTTTTTACCAAAAGGTCTATAATGCCATTGTTGCCTGGCAAATGAGCTGTGCCAACTGCTGCAAACAAGGAACGTTGTTGCATGATTGTTATCATATTGTCAACCATCACAACATTGCGTTTAATCAAGGCAGAATCGGTCTGTGTAAAAATATTTGCCATGCGACCAATTTCTGCAATATTGCCCCGTTTATAAACCTCTACAAATTGATTGAGCATTTCTTTATAGTCTTTTTGATAATCTTCTTGTATTAGATTTAACAAAAATGCTCGTTGCTGTTCTGGGCTATAATCCGAAAAACTGGTTAAGTGACCATGGATACTTTCTAAGCCATAAACGGGTTTATTTAGGGTGCGGGCAATTCCAAATAAGTAGGCATCAACAAAGGTTTCTTTGTCATCCAGTCGAGCTTCATCTGCTTCTATTATTGTGCTGAGAATAGAGGGATTATCAAGGTTGATTTGATCCAGATCTAATTGGCTGTTTTTTTCAAACTTTTCTTTTAATTGGAGATACTCCTCATCAGACAAAACCTGCATCAAATTGTTATTTTTTTTAGCATTAAACAATTTTTGAAACATTGTTTGCATCATACTATCAGGATGAACTTCTAAGGCAAATGACTCGCAACTTTCTAAAGCTAACATAACCGAATCACTAAAATTAAAGGCCCTCGCATCATTAACGTGCATGGTGCCAAATAAATAGGACGGATTTTTTAACCCATTCCCCTCGATCTTCCACAGCAAGTTGTATTGTACGCTATCTTGGGCAAATAAAACCCAAGGAAAAAGGAGTAAAAATAGAAAGAGGTTTGTTTTAGTTGTTCTCATAGGCAGAGGAGGGGAAACCCCGTTTCTGATTTTAAATGGATGAATAGCAAAGGTAAGTTTTTATCGTTCTTTGACAAATCGAACAGCGCTTGCGACCTCACGAACCCAGCTTGCTGGCTCACGAGTGATAACGAACCGACCTCAGGGGGCTCATAAGCACTAGCGCACTAGCTAACCTAGCAGCGCAGCTAAACAGAGTGAGCTTAGGGGTTGTCAAAAAAACGTTTTTATTAATAGAAGCAAACATATTATTGATTAAGGCATGGCTTAGGAATATTTTATGTTTTTAGTGAATTTTTTTTTGATATTAATGGTTATTAAGTACAGTATAATTTAAGCCATGTTATTTTTTACAGAGAATTTTAGTACTAACTAAAGAAACTCAGCAATTGATAACCTTACCATTTTATAACCCATAACAGTACGTATAAATACCTTATCTTGTTGCTATTGTGTATTGTTATAATAATTTTATGATGAAACTAAAAACAATCCTATACCCCCACTATGAAAATAAATTACCCCAAAAAGGCTACCATATTTTAGCGCAAACTACAGCTGATACGATTATTGTTTATCAGGCGTTTAATCCCAAAATAGCAGCTTACGCAGTAGAACATCAACGCTTTGGTGGGGCACATTATCGTTTTACCAGAATGAGTTGGATTAAGCCCAATTTCTTATGGATGATGTATCGTTGTGGTTGGGCAACCAAAGAAGCTCAAAAACGGGTGCTAGCCATTGAAATTACTAAAGTTAATTTTGAAAAAATCCTAGAAGCAGCTGTCTGGTCTTCTTACAATGCTCCCCTTTATCAGACAAAAGAAAATTGGAAAACAGCGTTGGCTACTTCTTCCGTTCGGTTACAGTGGGACCCTGATCATAATCCTTATGGCGATAAACTGGATCGGCGTGCCATTCAACTTGGACTTCGGGGAGCGGTTTTGCAGGAATTTGCAACCAATTGGATTCTATCTATTCAGGATATAACTCCTTTTGTCCTAGAACAAGGGAAACGGGTAAAAGCTAAACAACTAGATGAATTATTGGTCTTGGACGAAATGGTTTATCAAGTAGAGAGTCAACTCGCAAGGAAAACAATTGGTTTGAGTATTTATTAGTTGTTCATAGATGGGCATAAAAAAAGAAGGATTTTGGTCCTTCTTAAAAATGATTGTGTGCTTACTATAACAGCAAATGCCTATAAAAGGTTCACTGAAATGCCCATTTTTTGATATATTTATTTATGTAAATTGTTTTAATGCTATTTTCTGTTGATAATCAGTTTTTTATTGATGTGTTTAATGTTTGATTTGAGTATGTGGCAGCATTGTTTTTAGACGATTAATTAAAAAATTGTCTTTGGCAATAGGATTGTTGGTCAAATGCAAACGCTCTAATTGCGATAGCTTCCAAAACGTAATAGGCAAGCTACTTATGTTATTTCCCGTCAAATTTAAAATACGCAAGTTGCTGAGTGCTGCCATCTCAGAAGGTATCCTTTCTAACAGATTATGAGATAAATTTAAAACTTCAAGATTTTGGAGCTGTTCAAGCTTAGGTGTGATCTTACTGAAGCGATTATTCGCTAGGTTAAGATTCTTTAAGTGCGCTAATTTTAGAAGTGCTGCGGGCAGCGATTGCAACTTGTTTTTAGATAAAATAAGCACCCGTAAATTTTTTATTTGACCAAGTTCGCTAGGCAATTCTGTTAGGCGGTTATTTCCTAAGTAAAGCGTTTCTAATTTTTGTAATCTCCGAATAGCTTTAGGGAATTTTCTCAATCGTTGCCCTGTAAAACTAAGTGTTTTTAACTTAGGGAATGCCTTAAATAAGATTTGGTTCGATTGGAAAAGCTGTTGATTGAAGTATAGTTTTTCCAAATTAACAAAGGGGCTAAGGTCTATTCCGCTACCATAAAATGTTCTATCTAGCTTGATGATAGAAACGGCATTGGTCAAGCCATATTCTTGGCACCAAATTAATTTGTTGGAATTGTCAGCCATTAGGCTTATCAATTCGTCGTCTTTAATAATCTCCATGCTTTTGATTAATGCTAAGCCTATTTGTTGATTGGCTTCAAGGGGGCTCCTTAATAGTGCTTTTACACTATTAGAATCTAAATTTTCTATCGATGTCATTGATTAAAATGTTGGTGTTATGAATAGCCTTTTGTTGTGAATGAGCATTCACAGGATGAAAACATCCAAATAAAAGGCGAATAGAAAGTGTAGGAAAAAGTATTAAACTTTCATAACAACAAAAAAATCTAGAAGGTTAACCAAAAAAAGTACAAACAACACAACAGCTTTAAACCTAAAAAAGTTCCCATAAATATTAAATTTTATTTTGTAACTTTTTGTTTAATTTGGAGTTATAATGTTAATGTGTAGTGTCGTTGACTTTTAGTGGGTTATGTGTTTGAGTTCGTAATGTTAGAAATCAACAACACTGCTAATTGTAAATATTAAAACCACCCCAATTATGAAACACAATAATTTTATTTTTAGTCTAATCTTATCAGGACTTTTAATGGTAGGATGCACGCCTTTAACGATTAAAACTACAGAAGAAAAAAACGCAAAAGATGCATTGAGTCAAAAAAATATAAGCATACTGGATGAGTTACAAAATGATCCTGATGTGCTTTGGATGGGAGAGTTAATGCTTGATTATGCCTTGGATTATGATTGTTGGTCTCCTTATCCCAATATTGCTTTTACAAGATGGGTGAAAGAAGTTGGAATAAAGGACAAGAATAGCTTTAAACTATTAAAATATCAGATTAATGAATTGAATAATTCTGACAATATGGATCGGAATCTGCTTTATGAGATTCTAGCCAATCGAAAAAAGATGGAGTTTTACAAAAATGAATTTTTGACCGAGCGCTATTTAGCGGAAGAGTTGGAACATATAGTGAATAGAGTCGATACTTTTATAACCTTTGATCTGGACACTAGAGAAGAAAAAAAGATGACAGCGGCTAATCAACTCAACCTAGATATTGTTAAGTTATTTAGAGTAAAACAACTTGTTTATTATAGCAAAAAAGATGTCGCTTTTAAATCAATTGCTTTAGCGGTTGCTCCCTTGCATTGTATACAAGATAAAAGCACAAACTATGAAAAAGAATTAAAGGTGCTTTTTTGGTTGAAACCTGACGTATTGGTAGATGCGCTCGATTTATCTTCTTCTTCCATTAATTGGGCAAAGCGAACTTACCGAAATTTAAATTTAGAAAAAATAAAAGTAATCAAACAAGAAAAAGAAATTAGTGTTATTATGGATCAGATGATAACCGATATTCATCACAATGCAGAAAGCATCAAAGTAGCATTGCCTCTTGATCTTGATGGCACTAGTTATTATAATGAAGATGACCTAGAAAATTTGGGCATTTTTGCAGATACCGTGTTTATGGGGGAAGGACTGCACAAAGAAAAGGAGTGGATAAAAATTAACCAAAGTAAACTAAAAGGTGATGCTGTAAAAGGACTTCGTTTGATTCAGGACTGGGTTTGGGATCAAAAACATTCTACCTTAGGAATTCGTTTTGTGGGATTTGCTCCACTAGTGGGGTATCAAACACAAAGATTAGATAGCTTATGGTCAAGACCTATATTTGTCCGAAAAATGGAAGATATTTAAGCAGAGTTAAGGATAAAAAAAGGACCAAAGTAGCCACCACGCTACTTTGGTCACACACCATTTAATCTGCCTCCACCACGAGACAGAGCAAATACTTTTTATAAATGAGTCGTTTCATTATTCGTAGACTTCATAAATTTCATTATTTAGAATAAAACGAACATTTGTGCCAAGTGCCAAAAAGGCTATCGCATCCTTATTTTCCATTAGTTTATAGTAATCTTTAGAATTAAACTGAATGCGATTGGTTTTTATGTTTTTATCTTGATTTAGAGACAAGTTTGCATCCAACCAAGTATTGTTGTTGTTGTACATGGCACGTCCTTGAATATTGACGATACCATCTGTTAGATTGCGAGTAGTTCCCTGTTGATCTTTATAGGTCATTCGATCAATGCCTTGTTTGACATCTGCTACGTTAGAGGCTTTGTTCATGGCTTGGCTCTCTTTGCTAGCACGGACAGAAGAAGAGCCTGATTTTTTTCGCTCACTAGCTTTTCCTTTGAGTCCCGAAATAGTAACCACCTCTTCTTCAAAGTCAATATCTTCAGCAATAGAGGGAGCATTTAAAGCACGTGGTCGAAGGATTTGATTATTTTGTTGTATCGAGGGATTTCTTCTTGCTGCTACTGCCTCGTCTTCAAGAATCAAATAAGAAGTATAAGGAGTAATGATGCCATGTTTTTTTGCCAGACGAGTAACTTCTTTTACCAATTCTTCATTTTCACCATGTAGGCGTATTTGATCCAATAAGTATCCAACAGCCCTAGAAGCCCAAAGATTGGGAATAAATTCTAATTCTGTATGGTTGTCAGAGAGTTGAATTTCATACTTAAAGCTTTTTCTTTCCCCATTGATGTTGCCACTGACCGTAATGGTAGATTTGCCAGTGCCTTTGTAACGTCCCATTAAACTAATTGATCCTCCTTTGAATAAATCGGGCAATTTTTTGTCGTAAACATCAGAGATGCGTACATTTTTGTCGAATTCTACCTTAATATCTGTTAGAACGGGAGAGGAGGCTTTGGTGTAAAAATCAGACACCTTGATTTCAATATCTTCATCTGGGAGTACATAGGTTCGGTAAGCGTTTGTACTTGCTGTGATTTTATCTAATAAATGCGTATTGAGATTGGTTCCAATGCCAAAGGTAAAGATGCGCACATTTTCTTTGTTCATAGCCATTACCTTTTTGAGCAAGGGATCTTCTTGAGTTTCGCCAATAGTAGGTTTTCCATCGGTCATGAAGATGACAAAGAAAGGGCGTTTACTATTGCTTTGTTGTGCCGAAAGAGCCAAATCGAGCGCTTCCTCTATATTGGTTCCTCCAATGGGGTTAATATCTTCAATAAAGTCAATTGCTTTCTTTTTATTTTCTGCTGAGAAATTTTCTACTTGTCCAAAAAGAGCGCTGGCTTCGGTAGAAAAAGGAATAATTTCAAAACGATCGTTAGGGTTTAGGTTTTCTACACAAAAGCGAAGCGCCTTTTTGGCTTGTTCCAATTTTTCGCCTGCCATAGAACCCGATTTATCCATGACAAAAACAATATCTTTGGCAACGACCTCTTGTTTTGTTCCCAAACCAGGACTTAGATTAATAAAAAAATATCCATCTTCCTTTGGAGCTTTGTAATTGAGAAAGGACAAGCCTAACTTCTTTTTATCAAGATTAAAATATAATTTAAAATCACGATCAGATTTTACATTGCTTGCCTCAAAACCAACGATTGCGTTTTGATCATTTTTGCGGATAATTTCTACTTGGTGAGTAGGGCAATAGATTGTTTTAATTTTTTCTTTTTCATTGATGTTAATTTTAAAACTAACCTGTTGAATCGGTTTGGCAGAATATTTTTCCGTATTCATTGGGAAACTGTATTCTATGGTGCCATTGTTGGGGGCAAGGGTTTCCGTATAGGTAAGTTCAATCTTCTGTTCCTTTTGGGGGAGAATGGGAAAAATTCGAACTCTAAACATCCCCTTCCCATAATATTCTAACAAGGCAGGATCTTTAGAACGGCGAACAATTTCTTCATAAATTTTTCGAGCTTTAGTTGCATCTAGCAATTCTGCCTCATGGGTTACCCCATTTATATCCATCGTAAATTTAGAAATGATGACATCTTTGGGAACAGGAAACAAAAAATAGCCTTCTAGTTGGCGATGAGTCGGATTAAAAAAAACTTGCTTGATGGTTGTTGTTGCTGTCAACTCAGTTATATTGGTATTAACTTGAGTGGAGCGAGATTCTAAAGGGAAAAGTGCGGGGTTAGGTTGTCCAGGAACAATAGAATTAGGATTGGCATGTTTGTCTGGCATTACAATTATAAAACCTCCTGCGTAAGCTGCGGTTGTATGTAGAAACAGGGCAGACAAGAGGACAAGAATGATATTAGATTTCATATATTTATAATTTACAGAGTCAATAATTGATTGCTCAATGAGAATTAAGCATACAATGTACTTAGTTGGTCTTATACTCTATAGAGATGCAGGAGTTTTGGAGAAGGGTGTGTCAGCAAAAAAAAAGCGCCGAAGATATTTTTATCTTCGGCGCTTTTTTACCCAGTTGGGGCTAAAAAATAGTCAGGATGATTTTTCGTTTTATTATAATAATTGTTGAATGGCTTTGTCAATAATTTCATGACTGTTAGGGTGGCGAGTAACAGCTTTGTGTATTTTCCCTTTTTTGTTGATGATTAAATGAGTAGGGAAGGTTAAGATTCCTAATTGTGAGCTTAGGTGTTCTTGGTTGGCTGCAAAGGAAAACTTCCAATTCTTGCCACGCAAAAAACGAGATAAATCAGCAGACTTATCTAGCGCAGGGGCTAACCACAAGAAATTTTTGTTATTGGTATATTTTTGAGCAATGGGGCTAAGGTCTTGAATATCTTTGGTGCACAAATGGGAGCTTGTAAACCAAAAACTCAGAACAGTAATTTTCCCTAAGAGATTTTCTTTGGTATAAATATTTCCCATTAAATCAACGATCTCAAAATCGGGAATTGACTGCCTTTCTAATTTTTGTGCATATTCTTTAATGCTAATCAAATGAACCTCTTCGCTACCATCTACATTTAACTTTTGTTCAGAAAGATAAAGCCCCTCTGCTAATAGTTGGTTGAATTTTTCGGTGGAAATGACCTGATTTTCTGTATTATAGAATATAATGTTTTCTTCAATTTTGGTAGGTATTGCTCGATTGCTCGAATCTTTAATGTCCTCAAATGTAATTTTTCTAGTGGTATGCTCCTGACAAGCATTGACACTGCTAATTATAATACCCAAAAAAACAAAGATAAGCCAGTTGAAGTATTTCATAGGGAGTTTGAATTCAAGTAAACAATTATAAAAGATAACTTTTAGTATAATTAATACTTGTCATTAAAAGTTAATTCTTTTTGATAAACTTTAAATACAACTCAAAAAAGAAGTGGGGTTTTTAAGTTATACTTATAAAAGTAACAAAAAAAAAAAGATTTTTTTAAACTTTAGAAATTCTATTTTAAACTTTCTAAGAAAGTAAGTATCGCATTTTAATACACTCGATTACCTTAGTTTTTTGTGTATTGTTTTGGTAATCAATTTTTTGTGTGCTAATGTTGATTTGTTGCACTGTTTTTCCTTTTTTCTTTATTAAACGATCAATAACTACTGCTTGCTTCTTTCAAGAAGTAAGATTAAGTATGGATTTTACTGTTTTCAAAATTGATACCAAAGAACATTTTTTGTTACAAAAGTAATTTCCAAGGCTAAATCATACAACAGCTAAAACCTTGTTATTGTTAAATCTATTGTATAAAATGAGCTATTTTAGGACTAAATAATCAATTGGGAATCAGGGTTGATTGGCTCTAAGTATATTGTTCTTTTATTGGTATGATGCTTTTTGGGGGGGATTTTTAAACACCAAAATTTACTTATTGAATAGAGACTAGATGTTGCAAAGTTAGATCATATACTTTTAAATCAGTTTAATTTCTACTTGAAAAAACGTAAAAAAAAGCCTATTTTGTAGCCCCTCAATTTTTTAATATGCGCATTATAGTTATGTACTACTAGTGGCACAAAATTAAAGTTTTATGCGAAAAAAATTACTGTATTTGCTGATTTTTATCGCTCCAATTGTACAAGCCCAATATAATCAAAATCAAATTTTAATTGGTCAAAGTGGTCAAAATTTAATAGATAGTTTGGTTTTTAGTTACAAGCCTGATGTTATATTAGGTTATGATGAAGCTAGAGATACATTATTTTCAAAAGTATATACATTTCAAGACAGTGTTCGCTGCGTTTATACTGGACATCAACTCTATTTAAATCCCTCTGTTGATCCATCTACAGCATTGTATAGCGGAGGCATTGGGAATGGGATTAATACCGAGCATACCTATCCTCAAAGTAAAGGAGCTAGCATAGGCAATGCTAGAAGCGACATGCATCACCTTTTTCCCGTTCGAGCAGCTGCCAATTCCGCACGTAATAATTTCCCCTATGGCGCAATTGATGATAATGATGTAACAACTTGGTATTATTTGACACTTTCCGAATCTAACCCGACTTATGATCTTGAAAATTATAGTAAGTTAGATTTGTATGAACCTGCCTTTGAGCCAAGAAATACACATAAAGGAAATGCTGCAAGGGCTATGTTTTATTTTTATACGATGTATAAGTCAGAAGCAGATGCTGCCGATCCAACTTTTTTTGCAAAACAGGTCGCTACACTTTGCCAATGGCATCTAGATGACCCTGTAGATAGTTTGGAGTGGGAGAGAAATCTGATTATTGCAACTTACCAAGAAAATAAAGTCAATCCTTTTATTTTAGATTGTAGTTTGCCTTATCGAACCTATTGTCCTCACTTACCCCAGAACAGTTGTTTTACAGGAAATTTAACTTTAGCAGATTTTGGAGTAGAATTATACCAAAATTACCCCAATCCTGCCAATATAGAGACCCTGATTCAGTATGAGTTAGCACGAACAACGAAGGTGACCTTGATTTTATATAATACAACTGGACAAGTTTTGCACGTTGTGCCAAAAAAAGAGCAAACGGCAGGATTATATCAGGAAAATCTTCAATGTTCTAGTTTACCTAACGGGATTTATATGTATAGGCTAGTTTTAGAACAAGGGGGGAAGATGCTTAACGTGGTTAAAAAAATTACGGTTTTGCATTAAATTTTTTCTTCTTCAATAAATGGTAAAGAAAAATATGTTTTCTTCCTTTCTTATCTTTTTAGAAAAAAAAGTACCTTTATGTTGTTTAATGATTTGACAATTAACAAGATAAGTTTATTGTTATTTATTAGCATTTAATAGAAGACAAAAGCAGCAATTACAAAATTATAGCGTTGTATAAGAAATGATTTCATTAATCATTTTTTTTAAAACATTTACTAAAACGTTTTAGTAATGCCTATTGGGGGATAGGTACTTCTTTTTAAGAAGGTGCTAATAGAACTAACTGTTTTTTTTACCACTTACTAAAACGTTTTAGATATTTACAAACCATTATACTTTTTAAAAAATGAAACGATTAAAAATTACCCTAATTATTAGCAGTTTCCTAATGCTAATAACGTCTTACTCCTTTGCTCAAGAAAATGCAATACACTTAGATGGAGTAAATGATTATGTAGACTGTGGAACAGATCCATCTTTAGACATTACAGGTACAGCAATAACTTTAGAAGCATGGGTTTATCCAACGGCTTTTACAACCAATGTATGGGAGGGAAATGTCATCAACAAAAGCGGTGTTGGAGATAGAGGATACATGTTGAGAGTGGGGAACAACGGACAAGTTAATTTTAATATAGGGACTGGTTCTTGGAATGAAATTAATTCTCCTACAGGAACGGTGAGCCTAAATACATGGCATCACATTGCAGGAACCTATGATGGCACCAATATGCGTTTGTATGTAGATGGAGTACAGGTAGCAATTGGAGCACTTTCTCAAAATATAGGTCTGGCATCTTATGATTTATATTTGGGGCAAGATCCTCAATTTAGTGGGCGATTTTTTCCTGGTAAAATTGATGAGGTTAAAATATGGAATAGCACAAGGTCTGCTACTGAAATTGTAGAAGATATGAACAACAGTGTATGCGGTGTTCCATTTCCTAATTTGATTGCTTATTACAGATTTAATCAAGGTGTTGCCAATGGAAATAATGCAGGTCTGACCACTGTAATTGACGAAATAGGTACCGCTAATGGTGTTTTAATTAGCAGTGCGTTGAGTGGTACAACTTCCAACTGGGTGGATGGAAAAATACCCCCATCGATCACAAACACTGCCTTAAGTATTTGTCAAGGGGACAGTGTTATGTTGGGGGGAAGTTATCAGACAATGGCAGGGACGTATACCGATTCTTTGCAAACAACAACAGGTTGTGATAGTCTTGTTATAACTACCTTGACGATTGCCCCAGCTTACTTTAGTTCAAATACTTTAAGTATTTGTCAAGGGGATAGTGTTTTGTTAGCAGGAGCTTATCAAGATACAGCAGGGACGTATACAGACTCTTTGCAAACGATAGCAGGCTGTGATAGTGTTATAAGAACCGTATTGACGATATTGCCAACCTATTCTAGTTCAACGACCCTAACGATATGTCAAGGGGATAGTGTTTTGTTAGGAGGAGCCTATCAAACTACGGCAGGCACCTATACGGATCATTTACAGACAAATAGCGGTTGTGATAGTATTATATCAACGGTATTGACGGTATTACCAAGCTATTCCAGTACCACTAATATGGATATATGTCAAGGAGATAGCGTTTTATTATATGGGGTTTATCAAACTACCACAGGCACTTATTCCGATTCTTTACAAACAGTTAATGGTTGTGATAGCATTATATCAACAGTATTGACGGTAAACCCACTACCTAATGTTTCATTGGCTGGATTTACACCAGATACACTTTGCCATGATGAAGCTGCTATAGCTTTACCTGTTGGAACGCCTGTTGGTGGAACTTATTCGGGAACTGGAGTGAGTGGAACTACTTTTGATCCAGCTGTTAGTGGGATAGGAATGCATTATGTTTTGTATTCTTTTACGGATGCCAATAATTGTATAGGAGTGGATTCAACTTCAATCAAAGTTGTGGTATGCTTAGGGGTAACTCAAACTAGTGTTATAGAAAATATTCAAGTATATCCCAATCCTGCCAGCAGTACTGTTGTAATTGAAATGGATGCTTTGGAACAAGTAGACCTGACGCTAAAAATAATAAACGCAGTGGGACAAACAGTAAAGTCTATTGTTATACCTGCCAATACTCAACAAGTCCAAATTGATATTACAGATTTAGAAGAAGGGCTTTATTTTATGGATTTTTCAAGCAAAGAAAAGCATAGCATTTACGAATTGATCAAGAACTAGAGTTAGTTACCATGTATATAAATAATGCTCAGCAATTTTTTGCTGAGCATTTATTAAAAACTTACTTACTTACAATAATTGCTGGAGTTAGAGGCTAACACAGAACACAAAGCTTGATTGAGTATGTTCTGTTAGAATTCATAACTTCAGTCAATTATATAGATGGGATGAACTAGTTAACGATTTTAGAAATTATAAGAAAGTGTCATTTGCAATGAAGAACTAGGAAAAGCAGCGGTTGGTTTATTTCCACTATTAATAGAATCGCCAATCTGACCTATCTTATTAAAGTTTCCTAGGTTATGAACATAACGTAAGCCTAGCCCTAAACGGCTAAAAAAACGATATTCGAGATGCCCTACTAGCCCAAAATTAAACCTATTATCAGGCATTTCAGCTCCTTGGGCATGTACTAAATAGTCTAACTCTGCGCCTGCGCCAATAAAGAAATTTTTGATGGGCATAATTTCTAAAATAGCAGGTAGCCCTACCGCAAAATAGTCAATGTCGTCTTGTTCCCAAAAGTGTTTATCTGTTCCATGCCACAAAACATTAGCTTCTGCCCGTAGACGCATCCACTTAACAAATTTTAATTCTCCTATTAATCCTGCTGTCATACCCATGGTAGGGGTTCCTTGACTGAATAGATTGGAGGTCGTTACGCCCCCTTTTATTCCCATACTAAAGAATTGCGCTTGGGTTTGGTGGCTTCCCAATAAAATAATAGTACCGACAACAAAACTTACAAACAATTTTCGAATACCCATAATACTTTGTTTTGGAGAGTCAATAGCTTAGGCAAGCTTTCTTTGGTAGAAAGAACACCGAATATCTATTATACTCTAGGCTTATAAAAATAAAGTAGCTTTAGAAAATAAAGCGTGGTAGTTGATTTTGATAAAAAGTGTAAATGTAGAGCCTTATACCATTAATTTTTTTTGGTTCTTTGATCAATCGTGTGGTAAACACTAAAAAAGGGTAAGCTTTTAACTACTTTTAGCTACGTGGTTTAGTAGAAAGTTACAGGTCGTATGTCCTGTATTTACAGGAACTAAGCATACGACTTAGGATCTATAACTTATAACAAAAGCAGTAATAAACAGGCAAGGTAGTTTACGATTCCACACAATTTGTCAAAGAACTATTTTTTTTGGAGATTTTGTTTTTTTAGTGTAAAATGCATTTTTTATGCCAAAAAGTTATTTACCACTTTTTTTCTTACCAAATAATGGTTCGTGTTTTGTACTCAATTCCTCTGTTATAGGAATAAATAAGTAACTTTCAGAGTCCTCAGAATAGGGGGATAAATAATAGGTTACCATAAAGCTCAAAATTAAAAGGCATTGTCAATGGATAGTTTGTCTATGGCAAAAGTTGCTAGATATATTGATAAGTATAAATTACATATTTAGGCTGTCCTCTATAAATGAACCTTAAATATTTTTCTTTGAGTATAATTTTGATGATCTATGGTGCAAAATGGATGTTTTATGCGCAATTTATGGCTTTGTTTTTGTCCCTATTGCTGAGATTAAAACTTACTATATGAACTTTAGTGAAATTGTTGATCAGATTTGAAAAATTAAAAGATGAAATTTTTAGTATTGCTATTGTTAACGGTTAGCACTTTATATGGACAACATACCGAATTAGAAGCATCAAAACTATGCAAGGTAAGTGTCAAGGGCAAATGGGGGTTCTCAACAACAGAAGGGGAGTTAGTTGTAGCGCCTATTTATGATGAAGTCGGGGAATTTAGAGAGGGGCTAGCCGCTGTCCAAAAAGAAGGCAAGTTTGGATACATCAACAGCAAGGGGCTTGTGGTGATTCCAATGGAATACGATAACGCTTTTGCCTTTTATGATGGACGGGCACTGGTTAAGAAAGATCAACATTATGGCTTTTTGAATACAGAAGGAGCAATTAGCATTCCCTTTATTTATAACTATGGCTGGCATTTTTTGTCGAATGGCTTGGCTTATGTTCAACAAGCGGGCAAATGGGGCTTCATCAACAAGGAAGGAAAAGTTGTTGTGCCTCTGATTTATGATTTTGTACAAGGATTTACAGGTTCTTTGGCAGGAGTAGGAAAGGGGAGTAAAATTGGATTGGTTAATACTGAAGGGAAAATAATAATGCCTATTTTTTGCGATCGAGTTGGGGAATTTTCAGAAGGTTTGATTGCTGTTGCTAGGAATAAGCAAGGGGGCTATATGAACCAAGACGGCAAACTAGAGATTCAAATGATTTATCAGGCTACTAGCCCTTTTTCGGAGGGAGTAGCAGCAGTTCAAATGAATAGAAAATGGGGTTATATTGATAAAAAAGGAAAAGAACTCCTCGATTATCAATATGAGGAGGCAAGACCTTTTAAGGATGGGGTAGCTGTAGTTTTGCAAGAAGGAAAATGGAAATTAATTAATAAAACAGGAAATAACTTACTCACAAAAAGTTATGACCAATTGGGGACCTTTGACCAAGGAATTGCCCAAGTACAAAAAGCTGGAAAAATTGGTTTCATTAATACCAACGGAAAGGAAATAATTCCCTTAATTTATACCAATAGTGCCAGTACGGTCTTTTCTGAAAATTTGATGGCTGTCGAAAAAGAAGGCAAGTGGGGCTATATAGATTTGTCGGGTGCCTTAGTCATCCCTTTTGTCTATGATAATGCCGAAAATTTTGTTCAAGGATTAGCAAAAGTACAGCAAAATTCTAAATGGGGATATTTAAATAAAAAAGGACTTATTGTTTTGTGGCAAGAATAGGAATATATATTTATACCTTTTTTATTCTTAGTCTCTTAAAAATTACTATTTTTACGCCGAAATTTATAATTACAAGTTTAACGAATAAAAACAGCAAACTATGTCCTTGGATAAGATTACTGGCATATTGGGAGAAGAGAAATCCAAGCTTCACTTGGAGCATGAATGTAAAACTTTTGAAAAAAGCAGCTTATATGCACCAAGCCCCAATTTTATAGATGAGGTATGGAGCGATTCTAATCGTAATGTTCAAACGCTTAGAAGCCTAAGTGCGTTGTATAACCACGGTAGATTAGGAGGGACAGGTTATGTATCTATTTTGCCAGTAGATCAAGGTTTGGAACATACTGCTGGAGCTTCTTTTGCTCCTAATCCAGCATATTTTGATTCAGAAAATATTGTTAAACTAGCTGTAGAAGCTGGTTGTAATGCAGTGGCAAGTACTTATGGTGTTTTGGCTTCAGTGGCACGCAAATATGCACACAAAATTCCTTTGGTTGTAAAGATTAACCACAATGAATTGATGACTTACCCCAACAAATATGATCAAATCATGTTTGGTAACATCAAGAATGCTTGGGATATGGGTGCTGTTGCAGTAGGAGCAACCATCTATTTTGGCTCTGAAAATTCTAATCGCCAAATTATAGAAGTAGCAGAAGCCTTTGATTATGCACACGAATTGGGCATGGCAACAATCTTATGGTGTTATACTCGTAATGGTGCTTTCAAAAAAGATGGTACAGATTATCATGCTGCTGCGGATTTAACAGGACAAGCAAATCATATTGGTGCTACGATTCAAGCGGATATTGTTAAACAAAAATTACCTGTTAATAACGGTGGTTTTACCAATATTGGTTTTGCCAAAACTCATGACAAAATGTATAGTGAGTTGTCTACCGATCATCCAATTGATTTGTGTCGTTACCAAGTAGCAAATGGCTATATGGGACGTATTGGCTTGATTAATTCTGGTGGTGCTTCTGGAGGAAACGATCTTCAGGATGCAGTAGAAACTGCTGTAATCAACAAACGTGCTGGTGGAATGGGCTTGATTTTGGGGCGTAAAGCATTCCAAAAACCAGTTAAGGAAGGTGTTGAAATTATCAATGCTGTACAAGATGTTTATCTTTGCAATGAGATTGACTTAGCATAAGAAAAGAATATAAGAAATATAAAGGAGTAGCGGTCAACAAAGGTTTGGGCGCTACTTTTTTGTTTTTTAACCATCCATCTAACAACAAATGACGCACTTTATTGCTTATTTAATCATTGCTCTGCTCTTAAGTTCCTGCGAAGGAAATGTTTCAGGGGAAATTGGCGGAAAATACGAGACCAACAAGTCCTACACTTATACCGAAAAAGTAAATGGTAAAACGGTCAAAGAAATTCAATCCAATACCCATTCTGGTGGCGCATTTGAGTCCGATTTTAATCTTGTAATCGGAAACGGCGATACCACGATTACAGCAGAAGAAATACCTAATTTGAACCCTAAAATAAGTTGTACTCAAACCTTAAATGACCAAGATGTTGAGCGACTCAAAACCGCAATTAGTAGGGCTTTTTTGGATAAAAATAGAGTATTGATAGCCAAGATTGCCATTAATGATTGGTGCTTGACCTCCAATCAGGTGCGGGATCTACTAGCTTTGTTTACGATGGATAAGTATCGCTTGGATTTTGCCAAGTTTGCCTATGGGCATGTCAACGATAGAACCAATTATAACCGAGTAAAGGATGCGTTTTCTTTTCAGGAAAGCAAAGGCTTATTAGACAATTACATCAATACGCTTTAGTGTTAGGATCAAAAAGGAAAAAGCCTTAAAATCACTGTGATTTTAAGGCTTTTTTATTTATTCAGTAGTTAATTTCTAACGATTAGGGAAATTAGGCATGCTCATTCCACCGCCTTTTCCTTGCATTTTACTCATTTGATGCATCATCTTACGCATTTGATCAAATTGACGCATAAATTGGTTCACCTCTTCCAATTTATTTCCAGAACCACGAGCAATACGCTTTTTGCGACTACCATTGATAACGCCAGGGTTTTTGCGCTCTTCTGGTGTCATAGAATTGATGATGGCCTCAATTTTGCTAAAGGCATTGTCATCAATATCAAGGTTTTTGGCAATTTTACCCATCCCAGGAATCATACTAATTAAATTCTTAAGATTACCCATTTTGCGGATGTGGTTCAATTGCGTTTTGAAATCATCAAAATCAAATTTGTTCTTTTTGATTTTGCTTTCCAAACGTTTGGCTTCTTTTTCGTCAAACTGCTCTTGAGCTTTTTCTACCAAAGAAACAATATCTCCCATTCCCAAAATACGTTGTGCCATACGATCAGGGTGGAAAACATCTAGTTCTTCCATTTTTTCCCCTCTAGACACAAACTTGATCGGCTTACCAACTGTATATTTGATAGAAAGTGCAGCACCACCACGTGTATCACCATCCATTTTGGTTAATACAACACCATTGTAGTCAATGCGCTCGTTAAAGGCCTTAGCAGTATTAACAGCATCCTGTCCAGTCATTGCATCCACGACAAACAAAGCTTCTGAAGGATTAATGGCATTTTTGATGGCCTCAATCTCGTTCATCATTTCTTCATCTACTGCCAAACGACCCGCAGTATCCACAATCACTACATCAAAGCCCATTTTTGCAGCGTGTGCTACGGCATTTTGAGCAATCTCTACAGGATTTTTATTTTCTAGTTCTTTGTAAACTTCTACTCCAACTTGTTCTCCCAAAACACCCAATTGAGTGATTGCCGCAGGACGATAAACATCACAAGCAGAAAGCAAAACACGTTTTCCTTTTTTTGTTTTTAGGAATTTTGCCAATTTACCAGTAAACGTTGTTTTACCAGAACCTTGCAATCCCGCAATCAAAATAATTCCAGGCTTACCTTTAATGTTGATTCCAGCAGCTTGACCGCCCATTAGTTCTACGAGTTCATCGTGAACAATTTTGGTCATTAACTCACCAGGACGAACAGAAGCAAGTACATTTTTGGTACCGAGTGCTTGAACTTTGATTTTATCGGTAAATTCTTTAGCGATTTTATAGTTAACATCGGCACCAACTAGTGCACGACGAATCTCTTTGATAGAAGTGGCGACGTTAATTTCCGTCAGTTTACCGTCTCCTGTCAACGACTTAAAGGCACCTTCTAAACGTTCTGATAAACTGTCAAACATGGTATGATTTTATTTTATTGCTTTTAAATATATAGTAATTGATCGTCAAGCATGATGGTCAATGAAAATTGAGGAATCAGCTTTGACCTGCGAATATACTAAAAATATGAAAAATTAACTTGATATGCCTTGTAATTTTTTTAGAGTTTAAGAATAGGTGTTTCTAACAAAAAGGCAGCTAGGAGCAATAGCCCAAAAGAAATGGCTGCACTAACCGTTCGAATTAAATTAAAATAGTTCCATTTTAGCTCTATTTGGTCTCTTAATTGTTTGGCTTCTTCTAAATTTAAGGAAGTTAAGTTGGTTTGATCCAAGAGATTATTTAACGGAATATTTCCTGAGATGGTCACTAAAAAAGCACCCAGCAAATAAATGAGGGTTGCTATCAGGATTAGTTTGAATGCTAGGGGAGGATTAGACGAATAAAAAAAGAAAGTAACAAGCGTTAGACTTATAACAGGAATGGTGAAAACAATATAGAAGGGTATATTTAAAATAACCCGATTCATAGATTGCAATGCATTTAGGTAGGCTAAATCATGTAATTTGCCAATTCCTGGCGTCACGGCATTGGTCCAAGTAAAAAAGATACCTGACATAAGTCCTGTTGTCAGCAGCGCTAAAAACAAGAGAATGAATTGTAGTTTCATGGCGAAATAGTTTAATAAGATAGACCTGGAGATTTAAAAAGATAATGGGTAGCGTCCAATTGTTGTACGATAAAATCAGCAACATCAGCTCTAGCTATTTTTAAATTAACCGATCGATCTGTTGGGCTAAAACCATGCTTGTAATGACCAGTTTTGGGGCCATCTGTAAAACTCCCAGGTCGTACAATAGTCCAATTCAAGGAGCTATTTCGGACATGTTTTTCTTGCAATTCGTGATCTAAGAACATTCGTTTTAGTAATCCCCCAAACATGATGTATTTCCAGAAGAAATTTAGATTCCCCCTGCTGTCGCCAGCTCCCAAGGTAGTTTGACAAATTAGTCGCTTAACGCCATTGTTTTGCATGGCCTTGATAATATTGAGTGTGCCTTGGGAACGAACGTTGCTGCCACTGCTTATTCCTGCTCCCAATACTACAATGACAGCCTCTTGACCTTTGACAGCCTCCTGAACAGCATTAAGGTCAAAGACATTCCCTTTTATTTTTTTTAGTTGTTGATGGCTTGCCAATTGGTCGATACTCCTCCCAAAAGCAGTTACTTGATGCCCTTTTTTTAGGCTTTGTTCTATTAGGTGTTTTCCAATGCTTCCAGTAGCACCAAATATAATTACATTCATAGTTCATCGTTGATGTTAAATAATGAAGCAAAGATATTGGAAGGGAGTCTAGCAAAATAGAACAAAACCGACAAAAGCTAGGAACGAGCGGTTAATTGCTTGAGATAATAGGAGGGCGTTTGCCCAGTGTATTTTTTAAACGTTCTAATAAAATGAGATTGATCTGTAAAACCACTGTCTAACCCTACTTCAATCAATTTATTAAAATTAGCTGCACTCAATTGGTGCAAGGACGATTGGAATTGAATGATTTTGGCAAATTGTTTCGGATTTAGACCAATCTGAGCATTAAAATGACGCTCAAAGGTTCGCTCTGTCATATAAATTTGATCCAATACTTCTCGGATTTTTATTTGCCCATTATGGTCAAGTATAATGGCAATGGCTTGCTGGATTTTGTCATTTACGGAAACTTTGTTAGCGGCAATTAGTGCTAACATTAAGTCCGAAATAATGGCTACCTGTTCTTCCAAATTATTAGCGTGAAGCAGTTGTTCCTTATAGGCGTTAACAGGAATACTGTCTATTGTTAGTAAATCATAACAGTCTGTATTTAGAACTTTGGGATCAATATTAAGTAGGTACTTAGAGGCAAAAGGATAGAGCTGAAATACAATATATCTATAAGGACCTTGGACATCTAACGAAATAGGCTGTAGGGTTTGACCATAGAGGAAAAGCTCAGAGAGTTTCTTCTGTTTAGGCAATAAATAAAAACCATTGTTGGTTTGCTGAAACATAATTCCAGGATAACCATCTGGGTACAATGGGATATTGGTATGCGAATTAGTCGCCTGACTTTCCCCAATCATAATACAATTGACAAAAGGCTCTAGATCTTTTTTTACAATAAATTCTACTTTTTCCAAGATTGATCGATTTTTATTGTTCAGCTTTGTTTTTTAAGGCTTTATTCATGGCTTCAAAACCTCGAATGGTCTCCTCTTTGATTAGATAAAGAATAAGCCCCGATAACCAACCACTAAAACGTTCACCATGTATCAAGCGAGTGTTTTGAGCGTCTATTTTTTCTAAATGAAAATAGTGATTGCCATTAAACATACCCAACGGTAATTTGCCCAGCCACTCAAATTGTTGTTCTTTTTGTAGTGCTGTAATTTGAGGCGTGAAATGATTTTCTTTTCCATTATTAATTAAAGTAGTTGCTAATACTGCACCTAAATTTAAATCTCCTTTAATACGAATAATAAACGGATTCCAAGAAGGATAAGCCTCAAAATTAGTAAGGATGTCCCAAACGGATTGGATGGGGGCGTGGATGATAATTTCTGTTCTAATAGATTGCATAAGGACTAAAGATTTAATAATTAATTCATACCACAAATATCGGCACAGAAAACACCAATTTCCTTTACAATTGTTAATTTCTGGAACAAATTACTTTTTAGCTTTCCGTGCCCGAATTCTACTCAAAGAAACAGGGGTAATGCCGAGGTAAGTTGCCAAGATATGTAGCGGAACTCGATGAACTAAGTTTGGTTGTTGCTGTATCAATTGCCGATAACGTTCTTCTGGCTTGTTTGTAATTAAAGAGGCAATGACAGATTGAGCAAAAGCAAAACGGTGTTCTAATATTTTGCGCACCAATTCATTCATTTTAGGTACTTTTTGATAGAGTTCCATTAGAGCGGTATAATTGAGACTCAAAACAGTACTGGCTTCAATGGTTTCAAGTACTTGTGAACTGGGGACTTGATTGAAAAAACTATTGTGGCTACCTGCAAACATATTTTCTTGAAAAATAAACCCCGTAATCTCTCGACCATCTTCAGTTATATAATAATAACGCAAACAACCCTCAACAATAAAAAATACCTCTTTGGAGATGCTCCCTAAATCTACTAATCGGTTTTGTTTGTTGAATTTTTTTTGGATAAAATAGGGCTGAATAATGGCTTTTTCTTGCTTAGAGAAAAGGACATATTGATCCATAAAAGTCCATAACTGTTCAAAGGCGGTTGACATAAAAGAGCGTATTTAAATAATTAAGTAACAATTGAGTACAGGGCAAAACAATTTTTTTAAATGAAATAAGGGTTTAGTCGAGCTATTTTTAGATTTTAGACCCTACTAAGCTGTTATAGGGTCTAAAAGCAAAGCGGTTTAGTATCTAAGATCGGAATATAGGTTTTAGCTTAAACGCTATTTTACAAGTATTCTTTATCTGTTTGTTTTGTCTTGTACATAGAAGTAACAAAGCAGAACTCGATTTAATACAAACTACTTAGGCGGTTGTTTGATTTTTTTTCGAGCGGTTTCAAAAATTAAAGCTTGTAATTGAAGGGGGAACAGATGCCCTTGGTTTTCTAAAATATGTAAGGTAGCATTCGGAATATTTTGTTTTAAATGTTTAGCATATTCTAGCGGCACCAATCGATCTTCAGAACCATGAAAAATAATAACCTCCATGCTAATCTCTTCTAATCGAAACCCCCAATCTTGATAGTGAATAGCGGCATCTAGCGCCACCCCTTTTGCTTTTTGACGCATGGCTTCCTTTTGGTTTTCTAAAAATTGTTTTTGAATAGAAGGATTGGTTACAGCTTTTTGGTCAACAGGCGAAATGCTCTTTTGAAAGGTGGAAAAGAAATACGTTGGAAAATACCGAATGGATAAATAGAGCAGATAGAAAAAAAAGATAAAAAAAGGCGATTTTTTTTGTGCCAATCGAACAGCCAAACGATCTGCTTTAGAATGAAGCAAATCTGCTGCTTGGGGGAGTTCTGCAAAATTGGTATATCCAGCACAACTAATATTAAACAGTAATCGGTGGGGGATGGCATAAGCACATACTGTGGCATGAGCGCCTCCTCCCGAGAACCCCAATACGCCAAATTGATCGATTTGTAAGTGATCTGCCAAGGCAATAACATCTTTGGGGTAATCTAGCAGTGTTCTGTTCTTCTGAAATGTTGAACACCCCATTCCTGGTCTATCCATACAGATGAGTCTAAACCCTTGTTTTTGGGCTTCTTTATGGAAGAACAGCCCCTCCAATCTAGAGCCAGGTCCACCATGTGCATAAAAAATAGGCGTGCCTTCAGTTGCTCCATACTCACAATAGGCAAGTATTCGGTGGTCTTTTAGTTGGATAGTTTGAGATCGAAAAGAAGACATAATAAAGTCTATGATGGATTAAATTTTTAACAACTTCATTAGAACAATAGTTTAAAGGTACAAAAAAAATAGAAGATACTTTTAGGAAGAATTGCCCTAAGTGAATGAAGCTATCTACAAGTTTAACTCTGTCACTAAATCTTAAGAAAAACTTAAAGTTTTAATCGTTTAGTTAACTCAAATTATCTATCTATTTGTTATTGAAGTGAATGCAATTTAGTGTAAAAATTAAATGAAAATATGTTATAAAATTCATAAGTTAAATTCTATATCCATATTTTAAATTAACTGGATTATCTATAAAAAAAAACGTACTTTTGCGCTGCCTTAACATTAAAGTTTTTATAACAAAATGTTAAGCAACCACAACTTCATTTATTAAACCAACAAACTTCTAAAAATTATGAAGAAAATGACTTTCGCTGCTCTTGCTTCAATGGCAATAGCTGTATTAGGTACTTCATGTACAAAGACCCAAACTACTCCAGCTGAACCAGGAAAAGCTATGGTAACGCTCCATTTAGGAATCAACACAGATCTAACCAACGATACTACTTACAATGGTGGTTCTCAAATTCAATACGAAAATGTACCATCTGGTACTGTAATTCAGTTTGTTATTGATTCTGAAGATTTGCAAGAAAATCCTGTTAGTGGATATGCTTATGACAAACTAACTTCTACCGCTACTGTTGATGGATCTGGTAATGTAAGTGTTGAATTGCCTGCAATTGCTACTCCTTTAAATGTTGAGGTTAAATTCCCTGACTTGGAACTAGACGAGAAAAAAGAAAGATACAATACCGTAACGAGCCAAAACGAAGTGATTACAGAAACTAAAATTTTCACTAAAGGAAAAGAAGATATTTCTATCTGGGATGGTGCTACAATTATCCAAGAGCATAACTATTAAAAAGAACCTTTTCGTTTGAATCTGTTTGAGAAGTTATAGGTGACTTGATTTTTAATAATATCTGTGTTTGATATATTATTAAAATAGTAATTTTTTGCTTAAAAATAACAGTGCAAAACGATTTAAAAACTTAAATAATGAAAAAAGTATTATTATTATTGGTATGTTCTTTTTGTATCTTTAGTGCAAATGCTCAAGATGAACCATTAACAGGCAAAAAAGGACAATTGATTCTTCCAGAATCTGGAGATATAGGATTAGGAGTTAATATGATTCCATTCTTTAACTGGTTCGGGAATTCATTTAACAACAACTCAAATAACCTATATGCCTCTTCTAACAAGTTTTTCAATGTTTTTGGAAACTCTGTTTTGATGGGAAAATACATGTTGAGCGAAAAAACAGCTGTACGTGTACATTTTGGTTTTAATCTAACTTCTATTTCTGAAAAGAAATACGTTAGAGACAATTCTTCTAACAATCCAATGGATATGGTTTTGGATGCTAGAAAAGCAGACAATGGTCACTATACTTTGGCACTTGGTTATGAAATGAGAAGAGGAAAAGGACGTATCCAAGGCTACTATGGCGCAGATATTATCTTTAACTTAGACCAAAATAGTGGATTTGAATATTCTTATGGCAATGGTTATTCTAATGCTAACATTGTTCCTACTTCATTTGATTGGGGAAACAACCTTAATGGCAACCAAAGAGTTGTAATGGATGGTGGAAGCACAACTTTTGGCGTAGGTTTAAGAGCTTTTGTTGGAGTTGAATACTTTGTTGCACCAAAACTTTCTTTGGGTGCTGAATTTGGTTGGGGAGTTAGATTGAACTCTACTTTCGAATCAACTTCCTCTTCTGAGTACTATGAAGCAACAACTGGTGAAGTAATGATCGAAAATACAGTTACTGGAGCTACAACAGCTTTTTCTGCTGGTGTTGACAACATGAATGGAGCTGTATTTATGTTCTTTTATTTCTAAGCATAAATATACCCGCACTATAATAACATAGGAGAGAGGTTGCCATTTGGCAACCTCTTTTTTGTATATTTGCAATCTTGTTGCAATAATCGTTGTTTAATAACAGTTAATGCTCTAAAAATCAATAGAGTATTGATGACTGTAAATCCCCAATAATTAAAATGAAAAAAAAAATTCTACTTGCATTACTTGTTCTCTCTGTGTTGTCTACACAGGCTCAAGACGATGACAATGCCCCTCTAACAGGGAAGAAAGGACAAGCCGTTTTACCCACTAAGGGAGATATTGGCTTAGGAATTAATATGATTCCCTTCTTCTATTGGTTAGGCAATTCTTTTAATGGAACGTCTAACAATACCTATGCTTCTGATGATAAGTTTTTCAGTATTTTTGGAAACGCTGTTATAATTGGCAAATATATGCTTACCGATAAATCTGCTTTGCGTTTGGCTTGGGGGATCAATTTTGGGCATTCTGAAAAAGAAAAATACGTTCGAGATGATGCTTCTAACCTTCCTAATGCTATGGTAAAAGACGTTCGTTCTTTAGATTGGAGCAGAGCCAGTTTGGCAATCGGTTATGAAATGCGTAAAGGAAAACGTCGCCTTCAAGGCTTTTTTGGGGGAGATATTCGACTTACTTACAACCAGAATAGTGATTTTCGTTATTCTTATGGCAATGGCTATTCTTTGGCTAATATTGTTCCCACTTCTTATAATTGGGGGAACAATATTAATGGTAATAGAAGAAAAACAATGGACACTGGTTTGAATGTGTTGGGAGTTGGTCTGAGGGCTTTTGTTGGGGCAGAATACTTTTTTGCACCCAAAGTATGTATTGGTGCAGAGTTTGGATGGGGAGTAATGTATCGCCATACTCTAGCCGTTACTGTTACAGAAGAATATTACGAACCATCAACAGAGCAAATTATATCCGAGAACGTTTATACGCCTGCTATCAATTCTTTTTCTGCTGGAATTGATAATTTGGACGGTACAGTTTATTTGATGTTTTACTTTGACAGTAGAGGCAATGGAAAAGGAGGCGCAAAAAACAAGACTGCTAAGAAAAAAACATCTAAAAAAGAACAAGAAAAAAAGATAAAACCTTTTTCTGGAAATAATCGATTTTAAATTGATTCAACAGTAATAATTTGGAGATGGACTTAGCCCATCTCCAAATTATCTATTCGTGATACATTTTTTTTAATACCTCAGTAGCTATTTTCCCTTCAGGAGTGTAATCCTTATCAATATCATATTCGCAGCTACTGCTAATAGAATCGGCATACCATTTCCATTGAAAACCGCCTGCCCACCAATCTTGCGAAAGAAATGTTTTTAGGAGTGCTTCAATTGCATTGGCTTGTGCCTGCTCATTATTGGGTGTACTGGCTTTTCTTTGCTCAATTTGCCAATGTTCAAAAGCGCAACCATCCATACACAAATACCCCCACTCGGTAAATAAGATAGGCTTTTTCCATTGCTTAGAAAAAGAATCTAACTTAGCAACAATGGGTTTCCAAGCTGTCTCCAACTTTTGTACAGAGGGAGTTGTGTCAGGCAACAAAGGAAAGTAGGTATTCAGCCCGATATAATCTAATTCGTCCCAAATGTCAACTTTTTGATAGTCACTCCAGTTGGCTCCGTACGTTATTTTCCCAAAATAGACGTTGCGAATGTTTTGAATAAGCTTGCTCCAGTAGTTGGGACGTTGCTGCACAAAACTATACAGTTCAGAACCAATACAAAATAGCTCCACATTCATACGATTAGCAATCTGTACCCATTCCATAATAAAGGCTGTATAATTTTTTTCAAAGAGCAGCCAGTCTGCTTCGGTTTCAAAGGTCAATTCACTGCACCACTCCGAAGCAGCCCATATATGAGGTTTTAGCATTACCTGAACATTAGAAGCTTTTGCTTTTTGAATGAGTTCAACAATAGCATTTTGGGTATGGGCTCCAAAAGGACAGTTGGGAACCGTGCAGAACGATTCAAAATAAATTTCAGGATGTCCGCTTTTATAAAAACCATAAGGGAGCAGCGCAATAGAATTAACGCCTAATTTTTTTAGAGAATAGATGGGACGATCACGGATAGGACTTTGGGCTGCTACTACTGTCATGCCCTTAATTTTGGTTGTTGGGTTGACAGCCGAAATTTTAGTATAGGAATAATTTTCATACTGAACCAGTAAAATCAATAATACAATTAGATAGACTACTTTAATGTTTTTCAAAACAGCTATTTTATAGTTAGTTAGAATAGAGATGAACTCTTATTGCATATAATGACAAGCAAAAGCGGGGGACTTTTGTCAAAGGGGGGAGGTCTTGTTATTATCAACGATAATGTATAACTGTGTGTGTATCTGCTAAGGTTTACCTCATAATTAATACCAATATCATTTGAATTGCCATAAAAAAGATAGAAAATTGATAAAAATGTACAGTTGAATTAACGAATCTGCTAGGCTTAAAAAATGTCCGACGTATAAATATGATTACCTTATGTTTTTTCTACAAAAATCTTTAGTTTAGCGGTTAAGTACACTAGTTGTGATATTGTGCTTCCTTTTTGCAATATTTTTGACAAAAAAGAATGGAATTTGTAATCAGGTGCCGTGTTATCCTATCATACTAGAACTTATCCATAAACTATTAAAAAGATAACAGATGAATAAAGTAGTTGCTAATGCTAAAGAAGCCATTCAAGGTATTGAGGACAACATGACCTTGATGTTGGGTGGTTTTGGCTTGTGTGGGATTCCCGAAAATTGTATTGCTGCCTTGGTTGAGGCTGGCGTAAAAGGATTGACTTGTATTTCAAACAATGCAGGAGTAGACGATTTTGGTATTGGTTTGATGTTACAACAACGTCAAGTCAAAAAAATGATGTCTTCTTATGTTGGGGAAAATGCAGAATTTGAACGCCAGTTGTTGAGTGGCGAATTGGAAGTGGATTTGATTCCGCAAGGAACTTTGGCAGAACGTATTCGTGCTGGTGGGGCTGGTATTCCTGCTTTTTATACGGCTACAGGTTATGGAACAGAGGTAGCTGAAGGCAAAGATGTAAAGTATTTTGATGGACGTCCATATATTATGGAAACAGCTTTGCATGCAGATTTTGCAATTGTAAAAGCATGGAAAGGAGATACCCACGGAAACCTAATTTTTAAAGGGACTGCTCGCAATTTTAATCCTATGATGGCAAGAGCAGGAAAAATTACAATCGTTGAGGTAGAGGAGTTGGTAGAGCCAGGAGAATTGCATCCTAATTATATTCATGTACCTGGGGTTTATGTCCAGCGAATTTTTAAAGGGGTGAATTATGAAAAACGAATTGAACAACGTACTGTTCGTAGCTAAAATAATTTGAAAATGTACCAATTGGGAAATTTGAAAATGAATGACCAATTGATGAAGCTTCAAATTGAAAAATCTACTTCTTGAAAAACTATAGCATTGAAAATCTGATTGTTGGCGTAACTTATTTATTTCTGATTGCGTTTGATTGGTTTTAGATTTTTATTTTTGGTTATAAAATTAGTAGATGATAAGAAATGATAGATCCAATTTAGTTGTTGATTTAACAACGGCATTTGCTTTTAAGGTTATAAAATATACAGAAAATCTTGATCGTATTCGAAAATTTAATTTGTCTAATCAGTTGTTTCGTTCTGGAACTTCAGTAGGGGCAAATGTAATGGAGGCACAAAATGCAGAAAGCAAAAGGGATTTTATTCATAAAATGAAGATTGCTGCAAAAGAAGCGGATGAATCTTATTATTGGTTGTTTCTGTGTGATAATTTGGAAAGTTATCCTAATTGCAAGCAGCTATTAGCAGATTTAAAAATAATTATAAAGGTGTTATCCAAAATAATTTCTACTGCTAAAAGAAAATAATTATGAATTGATTTGAAAATGAATGACCAATTGATGAAGCTTCAAATTGACACCTTGTCAAATTGGTACATTTTCAAGATGGAGAAATTAAAATTGAAAAAAGATGGCTTTAGATAAAAATGGCATTGCCAAGCGCATTGCAAAAGAATTAAAAGATGGTTATTATGTAAATCTAGGAATCGGTATTCCTACTTTGGTAGCCAATTATATTCCTGAAGGAATTCAAGTCTTTTTACAGTCTGAAAATGGACTCTTGGGGATGGGACCATTTCCAGAAGAAGAGGACGTAGACGCAGATTTGATTAATGCAGGAAAACAGACCGTTACTACATTGCCTGGAGCAGCTTTGTTTAGTTCTGCTCAAAGCTTTGAGATGATTCGAGGAGGGCATATTGATTTGACAGTATTGGGCGCAATGGAAGTGGCTCAAAATGGAGATATTGCCAATTGGAAAATTCCTGGCAAAATGGTAAAAGGAATGGGAGGGGCTATGGATTTGGTAGCTGCTGCTCAAAATATTATTGTTGCCATGCAACATACCAACCGTAAGGGAGAGTCTAAGTTATTAAAGGCTTGTAGCTTGCCACTTACAGGGGTAAATTGTATCAAAAAAGTAGTCACTAATTTAGCAATGTTAGAAATTAAGGATGGCGCTTTTCATTTATTGGAGCGTGCTCCTGGTGTTTCTGTAGAAGAGATTCAAGCCAAAACAGCAGGAAAATTAGTAATCCCTGAAGGTGGGGTTCCTGAAATGGTGATTGACTAGGCAGATTTTGTCGTACTGCTTGGGTAAATTCAGAAATGTGCCAATTGAACCATAAGATTCAGTTGGCACATCTTCAAATTGCAAAATCGAGAAAACAATTGCAGAAAAACAGACGAGTTGTTTTGTCTTTGTATTAGAATCTATATCTTAGCGACACAAATTATTAAAAAACTACTTATCAGATAAATTGTCATTAAACTATGGCTAAAGTAAAAACAACAAAGTCTAAAGCATTCTCAAAGGAGACTTATTTAGAGTGGTATGAGTTGATGTTGCGTATACGAAAATTTGAGGAACGCGCCAATTTGATGTATTTCCAAAAGAAAATTAGAGGATTTTTACATTTATGTATTGGTCAAGAAGCTGTTTATGCTGGAATGAAAACCGCAACTCGTCCTAATGATGCTTGGATCACAGCTTATCGTCAACATGGTGCTGCCATGGCAAAAGGAGTAGATAGCAATTCTGCTATGGCCGAATTGTACGGTAAGTATACTGGAAATGTAAAAGGAAAAGGTGGCTCTATGCACTTCTTTTCTGCTGAACATCGTTTTTATGGTGGTCATGGAATTGTAGGTGGACAAATTGGCTTGGGCGCAGGTATTGCTTTTGCTGACAAATACAAGGACAATGATAATGTAACTTTTTGTCTATTTGGCGATGGTGCTTGCCGTCAAGGGATCTTGCATGAGACATTCAATATGGCCATGAACTGGAAACTTCCTGTTGTTTTTATTTGTGAAAATAACTTTTATGCAATGGGAACTTCTGTAGAACGTACTTCTAACGTAACCGATATTTATAAGCTAGGTCTGGGCTACGATATGCCAAGCAAGCAAATTGATGGAATGGACGTAGAGGTTGTACACAATGAAATTGCTGCTGCTGCTGAGCATTGTCGTTCAGGAAAAGGGCCAATGTTCTTGGAGATTAGAACGTACCGTTACAAAGGACATTCTATGTCTGATCCTGCCAAATACAGAACTAAAGACGAAGAGAAAGAATATAAAGCAAAGGATCCTATCAATATTATTGAAGCTGCTTTGTTGAAGAAAAAACACGCTACAGCAGAGGATATTGATGCCATTAAAGCTAAGGTAAAAGAAGAAATTGATGCAGCGGTTCAGTTTGCAGAGGATTCTCCATTTCCTCCTGTAGAGGAAATTTATACCGATAATTATGAGCAAAAAGATTATCCATTTATTATGGATTAATTTTTGTTCATTTGATTTTGCCAAAGAGCCTATTAGGATTGTCGATAAACTATTCCTGATAGGCTTTTTATTTTAGCCTTTCTAACGATTAAAAAAATGGGTTGTGATGGAATAAAAATTGGAGAAAGCAGATAAAAAAAATCCTTACAAGCTAAATTTTGATAGAAAATATCTTAATAGGTCAAAACTTTGTTTATCTTTGCACGCAAATTTATTTTAACGATAAGAGAACTCTGATACAGTCAAATTATTATGGCAAACGAACAATATACTGAAATACAAGACCTTTCGGCAGATGAATTAAAAGCAAAAGCAAATAACGTTTTCGAAGAAAACAAAAATCTCGTAACGGGAGTAGGTGCTGTGCTTGTTGTTTTAATTTTGGGAATCTATTGGTATTCTCAGATGTATAAAAAACCTCGTGAAGCAGAAGGGCAAATTGAATTGTACAAAGCGAATATAGAATTAGAGCGTGATTCTTTTAAATTAGCTTTGACAGGAAGAGAAGTGATTGGACAAGCGAATAACTTCATTGGTTATGTAGGTATTATTGATCAATATAGTGGTACTGATGCTAGTAACTTGGCACATTATTACGCTGGAGTTGCTTCTTTAAAAATTGGCAAACCTGATTTAGCATTGGATTATTTAAGCAATTTTAGTGGAGAAGAGTTACTTCAAACACAAGCTTACACAATGATGGGAGATGCTGCTTCTGAATTAGAAGATATTGATGGTGCTGTAAATTACTACAACAAAGCTGCTGCTGCCACTGATAACTTGTCGTTAGCACTTTATGCTAAATACAAAGCAGGCAAGTTGATGGAGTACAAAGGTAAAAGCGCAGAGGCTAAAAAATACTTCCAAGATATTTTGGATACCGATAAACAAATAGGCGAATCATTGGGCGCTGATAAAGATTTGATACGATTAAAATAATCACTCAAAGCGTTTCTAATGTTTTTTAAAAGGTAAGATTAACTATTTTTGTAGTATTAATCTTACCTTTTTTATTGGAGCTATTTACAGAGGATAGAACGTTATTTTGATTTAAAAAAATTCTTTGGTTTTGGCTTAAGTCGCCAAAGAATGTTAAACATAAGATAGAATGAGTAGTGCAAATAAAAATTTATCTTCTTATAATGAAGAGAGTTTGCCATCGGCAGAAAAATTGAAATTTGGTATTGTGGTTTCAGATTGGAACGAAGAAATTACGCATGCCTTATACGAAGGTTGTTACGATACACTTATTAAGCATGGAGTACAGGTAGAAAATATTCATACGGTTCAGGTGCCAGGTACCTTTGAATTGCCTCAAGGAGCTAGAATTTTGAATAAGAATAGAAATGTAGATGCTACAATTTGTATTGGTTGCGTTATCAAAGGAGAAACAAGCCACAATGAATACATTAACATGTCTGTAGCACAAGGGTTACAAAATATGGCTATTGCAAGTAGCAAGCCTTTTATTTTTGGGGTCTTGACTCCTAATACTATGGAACAGGCAAAGGATCGAGCAGGTGGGAAATATGGAAATAAAGGCGTAGAAGCTGCTGTAACTGCTTTGAGAATGGCAGGGTTATCGGAGCAACTAGAAGGAGAGAATACATCGATTGGTTTTGGCAAATAAATAATAGAAAAATGAAACTAAGTGTTATTGATACGGGGTATTTTAAGTTGGATGGGGGAGCTATGTTTGGTGTTGTTCCCAAGTCTTTGTGGTCAAAACTAGAAACGCCTGATGAGCAAAATCTGTGTACTTGGGCCATGCGTTGTTTGTTAATAGAGACCGAAGGTCGAAAAATTATTATTGATACTGGAATTGGTAATAAGCAATCTGAAAAATTCTTCTCTCATTTTCACCCACACGGTGACGCTACTCTAATTAGCTCTTTGGCAAAAAATGGACTTACGGTCAATGATATTACAGATGTATTTTTAACCCATCTACATTTTGATCATGTAGGAGGAGCTATTTTACAAGACAGTAGTGGCAAATCATTGCCTACTTTTCCTAATGCAACTTATTGGTCTAATCAGGCGCACTACGATTGGGCATTTACACCCAATGCACGAGAAAAAGCTTCTTTTCTAAAGGAGAATTTTGTTCCCTTAATGGAAGAGGGGATTTTAAAAATGGTAGATGCCTTGCCTTATGATCAAATCTTAGATTGGTTGCCCAATGTTGGAATCGGTTATGCTTATGGGCATACTGAAGCCTTAATGACTCCACGTATTCAGTATCAAGGCAAAACAATTATTTATTGTGCCGATTTGCTGCCATCGCCAAGTCATATTAGCATGCCTTATGTAATGGGATATGATGTTCGCCCTTTACAAACTTTGATTGAGAAAGAGTGGTTTTTGACCAAGGCTGTAAATGAGGGGCATATCTTGTTTTTTGAACATGCACCAACCATTGAAGCTTGTACTGTAAAACGGAACGAAAAGGGGCGTATTGTTGCCGATAAAATGGGCAAATTATCTGATTTTGTGCAGTTGTAACAATTGATAAATAGAAGTGCGATCTAAGCTTCGAACTTCTCCAATTTGCATATCTTGAAGTTTTAGGTTGACAATTTGATGTCGAACAAGGCGGAGTGTTGGATAACCAACACTTGCCGTCATTCGGCGCACTTGCCTGTTTTTGCCTTCTATCAGCCCAATTTGTAGCCATGCTGTGGGGATATTTTTACGAAAACGAATGGGAGGTGTTCTTTCGGGCAATTCAGGGGCTTGTGCTAATAATTGAGCTTTGGCAGGTTTTGTTCGATATATCGTCTTACCCACTTTGATGTCAACTCCTTGCTTTAACGCTTGAATTGCAGTAGTGGATGGAATGTCATCTACTTGAACCCAATAACTTCTCCAATGTTTATTTTTGGGATTTAGTAAGGCATCTGTAAGCTTTTTATCATTGGTCAGAATCAAAAGCCCTTCACTATCCTTGTCTAAACGTCCAACAGGATAAATATCTTTATCAAAGGTGAAATCTAGATGGGCAAGTGTAACATGGCTTTCATGCTCTTGAGAGAACTGAGAAAGCATTCCAAACGGTTTGTAAATGATGTAATATTGTAGGGGCATTAATCTTTTCTTTTTATTTTTTTGAACAATAGACGACCTATTATTAGCAAGGAAATGAATCCTAAAATACCATATAATAGCCAAGGCTTTTTACTGATTTGAATGGGGCTATAATCTCCAACTTGTATAAAACAGGCCCAAAGAGCAGGGTAGGCAGATAAACCATTGTGACCATTTAGATAATGAAGTTTGGCTTGTTGTATGGCTTCATCTTTTTTCATTCCCTGACTTAGATTGGTATAAAATTGTTTGATAATTTTATCACTAGAATAGTCATTTAAGCTCCATAAAGTAGTGAGCAAGCTAGGAACACCTGCATACATAAAACCACGACCAATACTAAGCACTCCTTCGCCTCGTTGATATTTTCCAATTCCTGTTTCACAAGCAGATAGCACCACCAACTCCGCCTGTAAATCCAATTGTTTGATTTCATAAGCATACAAAATATTATCTTCTTTCTTGCCCATATCCTCTTCCAGTGCTAAACCAGAAAGCTCAGGTTTGTTGTTATCAACCAAACCATGAACGGCAAGGTGCAATACGCTACAATTAGGTGCATTTTGCTTAAAATTGGCTTCATTCGCCTCAGCACTAGATAGAAAACAGCCATTAAAGGTCCATTTCAGAAATTCCAATTCACGGGTAGCACCAGGCAACTCTACGAGTTCCTTACGCAGCTTTTGTTCGTATTGGCTTCGACAACTAGGAGTCGATTTGTTCGTATAACTAGGAGCTAATGCCAGTACGTATCCATTTTTATACTGCTTGGAACGAATGGGAGAACTGGTTAAAAGTGTTGCAGAATAATTATAACTGATTTTGTAATCTCGAATGAGATAAGGAAGGATAGAAAAATTGATTGTATTCTCTGCTTGATTAAAAATAGGTGCTATTTTTTTTGGCAAAAAGACATCAAAAGGAATGTAGCCGAGTTGCCCATCAGGGACTATAATAAGTCGATTATTATGAGGAACTAAGCTGTTTTTTAATAGTTTATTATAGAGGTTATGAGCCTCTGCTATAAATTTATTATAAACATTAACAGGTTTATCGGCAGCTTCTTTAATATTGGTAAGCATCGACTGGAAATCGTGAATATCTCGATTATAAGATGGTGTTCTCTCTATAGCGTGAACAAAAGCTTGATTTTTGGTTATTGTAAATGCATAAATTTTTGCTTTGCCTTCAAAGTACTCGATAAACGTTGTACTATCATCTAAGGTAGTTTGAATGCTATTTATATCTGCAACTTGTGCCGCATATTTTAGTTGATAATATTTGGGATACTCTGTTTCAAATTGAAAGATTAAAGCATCTACCTGATGGTGATAATTGAATATAAGACTATCTTGATGTTTTACGATGTCTAAGTCCCCAATGAGATTGGCATCAAATCGTTTTTTTTCTGCTTCGGCCAAAAGTTTTTGAAGCTCTTTTTCTCGATGAACCAATTTGTTGGGAATTCCCCCAAAACTAGAGGCATTATTTTCTTGTAAAGCCCCCATCATTAACATGGATTTACTATGTTCAGAGAGCATAAAAGCCTCATTTAGATATTTGGGGTTTTTAGTTTTGTTATAAATACCAATAGCAATTTGAATTGCTTTTTCGAAGAGGGGAATTGCCTCTTTGTTGAGCCAATAGAGCTGCGAATTTTTATTCTTTAGACTTTTATTCAGCAATTCTAGATTTTCGGTTGCTAATTTAGCCGTTGCATATAAGTCTTCTGCCGATACAAATTCATCATCTCTCAAATAAAGCAGCTCTAAGTATTGCATTTTAAAACTTAAATCCTTCACTAAGTCACCTTTTCTAAAAACGTCGTTTAACTTAGGATTAGAAAGCCCGTTTTCGTCTGAAAAATTAAAACTTAAGCTTTCTAATACTTTTTGATTGTAAAACAATGCTTCCTTGTAATTGCGTTGAGTTGCTGCTATTTTTGCGAGTGAACGATAGGCATCTCGAACAATTTCACTTTTTTCTCCATAGCTAGCAAGTCCAGCTTCTAATGATTTCTCACTGTATATTTTAGCTTTAACAAAATTATTTTGCCCCAAATAAATATTGCTGTAGCACTCATAAGTAAAAGCAATTCTATAAGGAAATGTTTTATTCAATTCTTCTGCTTTTTTCAGATAATACAAGGCAGAATCTTGTTGATTAAAGTAGCGATAACAATCTTCTAAAAGATGGCAATTATTAATAAAGTCCTGTTTCATATCGTCCGTCATGTCTTTTGATTTTATTAGAATTGAGAACGATTTTAGGAAAGCCTCTTTCCCAGCATGGTGATTTCCTTGTTTGAGGTAAGTAGCTCCAATATTATACATCAAACTGGCAATTTCTATCTCAGAATCGTCTTCTATGTCTTTGATTAAAGACAGTGCTTTTTGATAATAGCTTAGGGAGTTTTCAAAATCCTTTAGGGCGCTATAAGTAGTGGCAAGATTGCTGTATTGATAAGCTAAATCGAGACTTCGAGTAGTGTTATCGGCTTCGTAAATTTGGATACTTTTTAAGTTGCTTTTTAGTGCCTTATTGTATTCACCCAACTCTGTGTAGATGGCCGTTTGTATCGTATAAATACTAGGAACATCAAGTTGGAGGGGTTCTAGCTTTTCATACAAGAGTTTCTCAGCTTTTTGGATATATTCTTTAGCGGCAATCAACTCACCTAAAAAGTAATATTCGGTCGCAATAGTTACATTTAAGTTGGTGGCTTGCAAATGCTTTTGCTTGTTGGTATAAAGGGCGTAAGCTAAATCATAATATTTATTCATAGAATCTATCTCGCCATAATAAATATAGGCATGAGCAATAGCTCCATAATAAAGCCCTAAGAAATCAGGATGTGTTTCTTTGGCACTGCATTGTTCAATGAAATTTAGCTTGTCCTCCAAATCGTGATCTTCTCTTAATACAGTAACAACAAAAATATACTCGTATAAGTCAATTCCTAACGCTTTCAATTCTAGCGCATAACATTGTTCTTGAATGTTTTGATACAATGCAATAGATTCATCCCACAATCCATCATTGTTTAGGTGTTCTGCTTTTGACTTTAAAACTTGTAAAGAGGTGGGAAGTATTGATGGATTGGTTTGATAGGCATGATTTTTTTCAATAGATAAGAAAAAAAAAATAAAAAGTAGTGCTATGGTAGCCAAGTTGCTCATATAGGATGTGCTTTTATTTTCGAAAGAAAAGGGGAAGCATTGGAGTTTTAGGTCTACATTTGGGGATAGGTAGTAAATATAAAGCTATCTCAAAAAATGAGATAGCTTATTGAAAATTATTTTAAATAAACTTCAAAAAAGAAGCTTAATTTGATGTTTTTATGCTTCTTCGTTGTATTCCTCAACCAATACAGGCTCTGCTACAGGAGTACCTATTGTACCACCAGTGTTATTTTTCATCGTAGCAGTCATTTCATAGGTCAATCCAGCTGCATTGGAACTAAAGCCCAAGTCTTCATAGGAAAAAATTCGATCTTCACCACTAGTGCCCGAATAATTGAGGGTAACATTCTCAGGTTCAGGATCAGGTTGCCCCGAAACAGCAGGAATATAAACATCAACGGTCTTTACACTATTGGTAGTATCTTCACCTACTGTTACAGTTACTTGATAACTAGTTCCATTTTTCTTCTGCTTAGTTTTGATATTTCTTATAATTGGCATATTTGGTTTGGATTTAAAAGTTAAAAATTGTGTTAATTGTTGGTGCCCTTGGTTTATAAGTTTAATGGGCTGGTGAAAAAGATAGTTTACTTGTGTTATAAATTATGTTTTATCTGTTGTTATCTGTTGCCTTAGATTGGAGGATGACTTTATATGAATTCAAGTGAGAAATATTCAAAATAAATGCTTACGGATAAAAAATAAGCAATAGCCGAAGGTATAAAACCGTTTGATTGAAAGGCTTTGGCAAAATGAGGGTAGGAGGTAATATTGTGACTACTTAAGAGTTGAGTAACGAAAGAAAACCCTTGTTTTTGGGCATAAAAAAACTGTTTATTGCCTTTGTACTGTGGGACGAGTAGAGGCAATAATACGGCATACGGGACGTAAATGAATAGCAAATAGATGATGCTACCCTTGTTAAAAGAGATCATTAAGTGGGTTAGTTTGTATTACTAAATAGAGATTCTTAAAGGGGAAGAATCCGTTATATTTACTTTATGTCTTTTTTTCGCAATTTGATACCTAGAAAAACAGATAAGATGGCAATTAATAGTATTCCTAAGTAAATTTCCCAATCACTTTTATGATTGATTGATACACTAGAGTAATCTCCAACTTGAATAAAAGCAGCCCACATAAAAGGATGTGTATATTCTGCTGGATAGTGTTTTAAGTAAAATAATTTGGCTTGACGAATTGCTTCATCTTTTTCTATGCCTTCGCTCAAATTTTTATAAAATTGCTCGATAATTACAGCACCAGATTGGTCGTTAAGGCTCCAAAGTGTCATTAACAGGGCAGGGGCACCTGCATACATAAAACCACGACCAATACTTACAACACCTTCGCCTCGTTGGTATTTTCCAATGCCAGTTTCACAAGCACTAAGAACAACCAACCCTGCTTGTAATCCTAATTGTTTGATTTCGTAAGCATATAAAAAGTTGTCTTCTGTTTTACTCATGTCTTCTGTCATAGCCAAACCCGAAAACTCTGGATTCTTTTTGTCAACTAAGCCATGCATGGCCAAATGTAAAATTCCATGTTTGTGAGCACAATTTTTAAAAGTAGCTTCATTGGCTTGTTCTCCAATATGAAAACTACCATTATAAAGCTCTTCTAGTCTAGCCACTTCTTTTTCGGCTCCATGTAGTTCAATTAAATTTTGTCGCAATTCAACTTCACGTTTGCCTCTCCATTCTGGAGTTTTTTTGGCGGCATAAGAGGGAGCTAAAGCTAATATGTTACCATTAATAATATTTTTTTGGCTGGCTTGTTGAGCAATTAAAAGGCTACCAGAATAATTATAGCTAATCTTATAATCACGAATTAGATAGGGGAGCGTCGAAAAATCAGCTCCTTTATCTGTTCCTTGTTTGAGGGCTGTAATGGGGTGGGTTAGCAAAACCTCAAAAGGTAAATACCCCAGTAGACCATCAGGAACAATAATAAGACGTTCTGCTTGTTTGTTTACGCAATTTTTAAGCAATTTGTTATAAAAATAATGAGATTCTTTTATGAATTTATTATAAACAATACCAGGTTTGTTTTGGAATGCTTTGGAATTCATTAATGCACGTTGAAAACTGTAGATTGTAATTTGGAAATCTGCTTCTTTTTTGATGGTTTCTACATGAGCACTTTCTTTATTAATTGAAAAGGCATAGATGTTATCCTCTCCTTCAAAAAATTCAATAAAAGTGGTTTTTTCGCTTAATGCATTTTGAATGTCAGCAATGGAAGCAACAGAGGTCTCATATTTTAGTGCGTAATATTTAGGATATTGCTTTTCAAATTTATGTTTTAATAGATCCAAATGATGTTTATGATCAAAGATAACCTCTTTCATCACTTTTTCGGTTTCTAAATCTTTAGCGAGATGGGCATCAAAACGCTTTTTTTCGGCTTCTGCCAATGATTTTTGCAACGAATGCAAACGCTCTAACAAACTATCAGGCACTCCTCCAAAATTAGAAGCATTGGCTTCTTGCATGGCATCCGTCATAAGCATAGATTTGCTTCGTTCGGACAAAATAAAGGCTTCATTGATGTAATTGTCATCGCCTGTTTTTTCAGCAATCTCCAAAGCAGTTAAAATTGCTGCTTCAAATAGAGGGATTACTTTTGTGTTCAGCCAAAAACGTTTAGAATTGACATCTTTCATGCCTCGATTCATTTGTTCTAGGGTTTCTGTTGCTAGTTTGGCACTGGCATAAATAGCGCTGGCATCTACAGTTGTTGTTTCTTGCTGATAGAGTTTTTTTAAGACCACTAATTTGCGTTGTAATGTAGATAGCAGTTCTCCCTTATAAAGTATGTTGTCTAACTTGGGATTGCTTAGCCCATTGGGATCACAAAAATCAATGCTAATGGCTTCTAGAGCTTGTTGAACATATTCTAGTGCCTCCTTATTTTTATTTTGTGATGTTGCTATATCGCTTAATAAATTATAGGCATTGGAGACCAATTCACTTTTGTTTCCATAGGTTTCTAAACCCTTAGAAAGGGCTTTTAGTGTATACTCTTTTGCGTTAATGAACTTTTTTTGCTCTAATGAAATTTGAGCATAATTAATATAGGTTCTAGATATTCTATAAGGAAAAGTTTTATTTATTTGTTCTGCTTTTTGTATATAAAATTCAGCAGAATCTAAATCCCCAAAATGGCTATAGCAACGAACTAATTGATGATAATTATTAATGTAATCTGCTAAAACATCTTTATTTTCTTCTTTAGAGGAATCAAGGTAAGATAAGGATTTAAGAGATGCCTGCTTTGCTGCTTTGAAATTATTTTGCTCAGAGTATGTTGCAGCTATATTGTAAATAAGGCTTGCAGACTCAGTTTTAGGGTAATCTTTAGAACCTTCAATTAAATGTAAGGCTTTTAAATAATAACTTAAAGAATTATTATAATCCTTTAGGGAACCATATATCGTGGCTAAATTATTATATTCATAGGCTAAATCTAAAGCATGACTTAGTTTGTCCTCTTCTAATATTTTTATACTAATTAAATTACTTTTTAAAGCTTTATCATATTCCCCTAAATCACCATAAATTAAAGTTTGAACATTATAAATATTGGGTAGATCTAAATGATGAGGTTTTAATTGTTCATTTAAGATTTGTTCTGCTTGCTCCAAAAAAGTTTTAGCAGCTTGCAAATCGTCTAACATATAAAATTCAAGCGCAAGGGTAGCATTAAGATTTCCTGCTAATTTAAATCGATTCTCTTGAGTATAAATTTGAGAAGCAGTCGAATAATATTTATTCAAAGAATCAACTTCACCATAGAAGGCAAATAAATGCGCTAAAGCTCCATAGTAAATGCCCTTAAAATTGGGATGTTCTTCTTGTTTTTTGCATTGGTTGATGACAGCAATTTTATCCACAATTTCCAAATCATCTCTAAGAATAGTGATGGCTAATAATTCCTCATACAAATCAATGGCAATTGCTTCTAAACCAAGTACCTTGCATTTTTTTTGTACTTCTTTATAGATTGTGATGGCTTCTTCCCATGCACCTTCATTAACCAAGGCTTCTGCTTCTTTTTTTGAAATTTGCAAATCAACAGGAAGGGTATTATTTATTGGGGGAGCTTCTTGAAAAGCATAAATTCCACCAATTAATAATAAAAAGATGCAGAAAAAAAGACCAGTTTTTAGAATGGAACGCATAGAAGGAATGTTTGCAGTGTCTTAATGTTGTTCTAACTTGGGGAAAATACGTAAAATTGTACTAATGTTAAATTTTGGGGGCGTATTTTGATGCTTTAACAATCTAAATATTATTTTTATTAAAAGGAGGAACTAATAAAAATAAATGAATGAATCGATGAATCAAATTAAGGCAGTGGGGTAGGGGCGTTTATAAAAAAAAACAAAGGTTATAGTTGTAAAAATTATGTGTCGTTAAAAAGCTAAACTAGTATAAAAAAAGCTATCTCATTGGTTGGGAGATAGCTTTGTTTTTTCTTAAATGGAGGATTGGTGTTGTTTATGCCTCTTCCAAACCTTCGACAACAACCGTATATTCTGTTGAGCCAATAGAAGCTCCTTCTTTGTTTTTTAAATCAACAATAACTACATATACTTCATCGGCAGCAGCTGCAGGATCGTCAAAAGTGAAGGTGTTATTTTTAAATACCTTTTTGCCACCAATAACTTTAGGATTGGTTAAGGTTAGCTCTACAGGAATGGGTTCTGGTCCAGAGAAATCAGAACAAATAATGTCTACAGAATCAACATTATTTTCGCTATCGCCAACAATAACTGCTTTTAGTCTAAAATTGGTTTCGTCCAATTGACGAATGCTAACAGAACGTACTCTACTGTCTCCATCGTCTTCTACTTCTACAATGGCTTTAAGGGGCTCTCCAACTTGTTTGTTGTTGCTGTCTTTCATGGTGCTAATCATCTCGTAAGGATAATTAACCGCATCTTCACTAAAGGACAAATCGCTAAAAACAAAGCGTTTGTTGCCATTTTCTTTTACTACTTTTAGTGGCAATGTCATGTTATTGGGAGAGGGAACGGGTTGTCCTTCTACAGTGGGGATAGCTACATCTACT
Source organism: Aureispira anguillae (assembly GCF_026000115.1). Lineage (GTDB taxonomy): Bacteria > Bacteroidota > Bacteroidia > Chitinophagales > Saprospiraceae > Aureispira > Aureispira anguillae. Next base: position 3,360,848 of record NZ_AP026867.1, on the reverse strand, counting down.
GTATTCACTAAATTTTCAGTGCTATCATCTCCTACTACTACCACTACTTTATAACCTATAGTTTGCTTCTTTTTAAGTTTACCACGACGAATAAATGCCATAATCGATTAGGGATTTGTATAGGTATCGGGACGGTTGGTGTGTTCTGCCATATCTGTTGCTACCTATGTGTTAAATAAATAATTGAATGTGTATTAGAATTTCAATTTACATCATTTAATGGGAGAAAAACAAAAGTATTACCGTTGGTTTTTCTTTTTTTTGGACTTTTTGTGACATGAAATGCAAAGTTAATTTGTAATTGGTTTTTGAACTAAATAGCTTGATAGTCAACTGTAATTTTAGTTTTTAGTGGCAATTATTTACGAATAAAATTGTTTTTTTTGTGTAAAATTTTAATTTGATTTTAATAAAAAAATAACGTTTTTTTTACGAAAAAAAAGGCTTCTAGCGTAAAAATGAATGCATAAATTAGTCATTTCAATATTAAATTTGGATAATTTAGGTGGGTTTGATGGCAGTTTATACATTCTAAAATTGGGCTTGATTAGGCTGTGACAAAAAATATTTTAGTGATTTTTGTATTGTTATCGTTGTCAAGATATTGGCTTTATAGATTTATTTTTCTCATTAATTTTGAGCATTCCAAAGCGCTTAAAAAGATGCCAAGTGTTCTATATTTTTCATAGCTTCCTAGAGAAGCAGATTGCCCTTTTAGGGAAGGGGGGAGAGTCTTTTCAAAAAAATTTACTTGTGGTACTTACTTATATTGATAAGGAGGCACAATATCTCGATTGTCGTCCAAATAAGTAAGTAGGTGGACAAAAATAATTAACATTAAATTGAATCTCTTTTGTCCGCTAAGCTTCCTTGAAAAGCCTCGCTTTAGCCCGCTAAAGCTACGTTTTGCAAGTCGTTAGCGAAAAAAATATACTCCAATTTTTAAACTACTAATTTTGTCCATCTACTTAGTTTTATAAAAGAAAAGCAGGATGCACCAAAGCCGTCCATTCCTTAAGTTGTTTGGCATCCGCACCCATTGAAAAACGGTTTTATATTTCACCTATAGAATAATACTAATCAATTTTTTACCCCAAGAGGTAAAATCATATTAAAAAGTAAACAAACCGATGGCTACGAGTACTCGGACGATTTTATTTAAGTTTATACGATTTCTTGTTAGGATGATTTAAATATTCTTTTATTGTTAATTCAACCTCTCGGTTTGTTGGTATATTAATAACAGTTACTTTCTTTTCTTCCAGATCTTTTTGTAAAACTAAAAGAGCAAGCTCGTTCATATCCTCTATCCCTTTTACAAGTCGATCAATTTGCCAATACCATAAAGTAAGTTTTCTAATAATTAGCATAAAAGCTAAAATTATTACTAAGTTTATAACCAAGCTTAATACAGCATAAAAAAGACTCATGTTTTAGTGTTTTATCGTGAAAAATAATTTATAGGTAATTTATTTGGGGATGCCAAAGAACTAAGAGCATCTTTAAATTTTATCTTCAAGCTGCAAATGTTTGAATTTTGCCCCTATCGGCAGCTTTTTGAGCCTTGATAGCGCTGCTATCAGCCTAAAAAAGAGCTTTGTTAGGTATTAACGATTATCACGAATAAAGTTGTATGGATAGATGTAGCCTTTTTCTCTTTATCTTCATCATCAAAAGACGCACAGCCTTTCCAAGGATGTACGTTTTTGCTTCTTTGCTAAAGAGAAAAATCAGAACATCTCTCTGCTCATAAAATCTATTCGTGATAATCGTTATTAAAATTAAATCTTATGTTCTAAAACTATTACAGTTTATCCCTTCTGTAACTGGACTTGTTTTAACTGTAATAAAAAATCGTTTAATAAATCCTGTGCTTCCATAACTTCTGGTGCCATTTCTTCTATCTCTTTATTTATAGCACTAGATTGGGAATCCAAAACATTTGCACAGAATTCTTCTAGTTCTTTATATTTTCCATACGCTACTTGATAAGCAGACTGGTCTTTGAGCCCATCATAAGCATCTAACCATTCCTTACAAGCCTTTTGTAAATTTATCAATTTTTGGTTTAGCATATATTATGAGTTGTTTAAAGGTTGGGGTAAAAATAATATATATCCTATTACTTATCTATATTTTCTACTCTAATTTTAGAAAAGAAAGGCGAACCATGAAACTCCTTTAGTTCCATCTTATCCGTTGAATAAGTGCCCTTTGCCATACCAAGTTGTCCGTTAATTGTTTCAACTTCGTATTGTTTGGTTGTTAAAAACCTCAATGCCCCTTTGTAAGTGCAAGAAAGGTATAACGTAAATTGACTGTCTCCATAAGTGAACTGTCTTTTTTCAGGCGTTGGAGCAAAGGGACTCTTAAATTGAGCAATAAAGCCTTTTCGTCCATGTCCAACCACAAAGGTTATCCCCATAAGTGTAAATTCGGCTTCAATTTTTTCAATATTACCATAATCATCGCCACAGATACTAATATTTGTATTCAACAATTTCCCACCCAAGGCACTATCCTTGCCCAATTTTTTAGAGAGTTCTCCTCCCGTAACAAGATCGCCGACATTAAGGTCAAGCATATTAAGTGCTGACTTCATTTGTTCCTGGATAACAGTCTGTTGAGAAGTATCACGAACATTTAGTTTATAGGTAATAGGCGTATAAATCACCAATGTTTCATTCGCCTCGGTTTCTTGTCTTGTTTTACCAATCGTCACATTTTCGAGTTCCACCAAATAACTGTCACTTTTGACATTAGCCAACTCCACATCTTGAGTAGGCACTGGCATATAAGCCCCCACATTTTTCAGTTCTTGCGGCAACAATCTTAGACCATTCTCCAAGTGTATTTCTAAACTTTGGGCTCTTCCATTGGTTGCCTGCAATTTAAAGATTGACAAGAGCTTTTTGCCATTCGTTTCAGGTTTGGGTAAGCTCTTGGTAATATATCGTGCATGATAAAGCGCATCTACAATATTGGTATCAATGGGCAATGCCTGCAATAAATTAGCCGCTGCATCCAAAGCCTGCTCTTGATATTCTACATGGTTTAAAATCGTTCGGGTATAAGCATCTTTGGCAAATTCATCAATACTACATCTAGACAGTCCTTTTTGCCATAATTCATCAATTTGGTCAATGCTTACTTTGGGTAGATGCTCTATTGTCGCTAGTTCATGGGCAATAGCTTCATATATCAGTTCCCCAGGATTAGAACCTATAGGATCTAAGAGTTGACTAAATAAAGGCTTCAACTCCTCAATAAAGGCTTTGGGGCGAATCATAAAAAGCCGTTTGTTTTCTCTTAAACGGTCTTTCTTTTTGCCAATACAGCCTCGCATTTTATCAATCCAAGTATCCAATTCTTTTTTGAAGGCACTGCTGTCTAATCTACTGCGACTATCGTTAAACCATGCTGCAAATCCAGAGGGATACATAAGCCCTACATAACCTTCTTTTTTCAGATACGCCTCATAGAGCGCTTCAATTTCAGAAGGGGGAAGAGAAGTTTCTAATATTTTTTTTGCAATATTTTTAGCTTGCCCAAGAGTGATCATATTTTTTTCTTGCTCTATTGCAAAAAAGACCTTGCTTTGTAGGTTTTTCCAATAATTTAAACCATAAAAAGGCATGCTAATGATTTCTTGGTTCTGTTTTAAAGATCGAATATCCAATATAGAAAGTTCTATATCACTAGTATCACCATAGGTAGCCAAGGCTTCTAATTTGGCAATTTCATCTTTTTGACTCTCTTTTAGTTCTTTACCAAAATCTTTAAGTGATTCTGCTGCTTTTTCCGTTGCTCTTAGTGTAGCTTCTTTGGCTTCTTTTGCAGCCTCTTTGGCTTCTTTTGCTGTTTCTTCATTCAACCAAAGCACAAAATCATTGGGCTGAATAATAAGCGCATCAAAATCCTGTTGTTTGATTTTACAATAAAACTCCTTTTTATTGGTTTTATATTCCGTTTTTAGATCTACGGAAAAAGCATCCAAGCCTTGAATAATAGCAGCAGCAAGGGCTTTGGGAGTTGCCTTTTCCTCTAAGCCATCTAAAGCAGAGCCTATGGGCTGCCAAATTTGTTGGCTGATAGGGAGTTTCCCAGAAATAATACTAGGTTTTAAATACCCTATTATTGTTTTTACAGACAGAAGAGTTTCTTGATCCTCTATCGTTTCAAGTTCGACTTTAAAATCTCTTATCCAAATCGTAATCTTCTCCACAAAAGCCTTTAAAGTCAAAGGCAGATCAGCTAAAACAGCTGCTTTCACCTCAGGGTTTTGGAGTATTTGTTGTAAGAATAGTTTTCCTTCTTTTAGTTCCTTTAGCTCTTGTTTGGAAAAAATGTTGGAAACTTGCAGCTGATGTTTTTTACAATGCTGGTTAAGGCGTTGGAGTTTGAGGTAAGCTTCCTTAATGGCAGTGATTTGTTCTTTGTTGTAGGACATAATATTGGAATTAATTGAAGGTTGGTTAAGGAATAAGCTAAGAAGCATTGTTCCTACCAACAGGAATAATGGTGTATTCATATCAATTTGGGATTCAAAACTCTTTGAAAGAGAATATTGGTAATATTGCTTGGGCTCTTTTTGGCGAATCAGTTATTTTTTGTAGAACTAGTCAAAGAGTTTTTTATTTTTAATAAGAGATTAGGGGGAATTTTCACTGGTTACAGAAATCCGATATATATTATTTGTAGCAGCAGATATAATGTTTGATGCTTAAACTGATTTTTAATAACCTAAACAAATATAGATTTTTTTAATTAAAAACCTCATTATCAAGGTCAATTGATCGTTTAATTAATAGCGTTTTTGCAAAAAAGAATAATAAATGATGGTATAGATTGGAATAAAAAACATAAGCTTTAAGCAAAAAAACGCATGTTGTCTGTTTATAGACTGCATACGATTTATTACTTAAAGCTTATTTAAAACACTACTCCGCTATAAAATCGTATCAACTTGATAATCAGTAAAATAGACTTTTATTGATCAAGGTGTTAAAAGACTGATTATCAAATTGATACATGAACGCAGTGAACTGGGCATGCTTATAGCCAAAGCTATAAAAGCGAAGGCACTGCTTTTTTATGTTTTTTGTTAAAAAACTATCTCATGACCGTAGGGAATAACTAAGCGCAGCGCTCATGACCACAGGGAACTAATCAGCGGAGTATTATTAAAAAGGCAGTGCTAAAAAATTAGAAACTTAGCTGTTTCAACAGATCTTTTAGTTACACCGCTATTGGCAGAGGGTAGAATAGTAGCTGAGACGTATTTGGTTTTAAACCATATTGGCATGCCAAGAGTCAGCTAAAGGAACTTCCCATTTATTTTCTAGGTCAATTTTTGTGTTGACTAAGTTGTTGAATACAATAGTTTGGTCGTTAATGATACTTGAAGCATATAAATTAGAAAAATCAATACGATCAGCAGATTCAACGGTAGACGAGTCGGTTTTATAGGCAAAGTTGAGTCGATCGAATAAGTCAACATTCATTTCGACTTCAATTTCTTTGATCATAGCAACAGAAGAATCAATAGAACAACCGCTAGGTGCTTCTTGATTCTCATCAACCATAAGAACAATAAAGCGGTTGTATTTGATGTCAGCCCAAGCTTTTACAGGCGCACCGTGACTCTGCCATTGAGCAACAAAATGTTGTAATTTTTTGCGCAATAAGTTGGCTTGTTCCTCCGAAAAAGCAGTGTTACTTTGATAAATCCAAACTCTAGATTCGTTGGGAAATTGATTATAATCGATCATTATTTATAGCTTATTGGATTGTACAATGAGTTCAGATAAATCTAAAACCATAACATCTTGTTTTTCACGTTCCTTTAGTCCATCTTGTAACATGGTGATACAAAAAGGACAATTAGCAGCTACAATATTAGCCTTAGTGTCCAAAACCTGATCGGTACGAGCCGAGTTAATGCGTCGATCTCCTTTTTCATCTTCTTTAAACATCTGAGCACCACCAGCACCACAACAGAGTCCTCTAGATTTGTTTTCCGCCATTTCAGCGAGATTGGTATCAAGTTCTTTTAGAACATTTCTAGGAGCATTATAAACCTCGTTTGCACGTCCCAAATAGCAAGAATCGTGGTAAGTAATGGTTTTTCCTTGAAAAGCACCTCCATCTACTTTGAGTTGTCCATCATCTATGAGTTGTTGTAGGTATTGAGAATGATGCATAACCTGAGCATCATACATACCAATTTTAGGATATTCGTTTTTTAGAATATTAAAACAATGGGGACAAGTAGTGACAATTCTACTAACCTCATAAGTATTGAGCACCATAATATTTTCTTGTGCTTTCATTTGAAAAGCAAACTCATTACCCGCACGGCGAGCAGGATCTCCTGTACAAGACTCTTCTTTTCCTAAAATGGCATAATTGATATTTAACTCGTTCAAAATTTTACAAAAAGCAACTGTAATTTTTTGAGCACGTTGGTCAAAGCTTCCTGCGCAACCAACCCAAAACAAAACTTCAGGTTTTTTTCCTTCTGCGTGCAAATCTGCCATAATTGGCACATTCAGTTTTTTATTATCCATGATTGTATCTAAAATTGATGATTGATTTCTACTTTACTCCGTGAAAAATAGGATTAGTTTTATGTGCTTTTGGTCATTTAAGTTTAAAAACAGATGCCCTAAGTTTGCTAGCTTGTATAATAGCGTAGCACATTAATAACAAAGCTAATCCATGGAGTGTTATTCTTATGATTTTGTGCAAAAAATAACTTAACACTAAGGGGCTGTTTTCTAAATTGAGGCTTAAAATAAGAAAAATACTTTAGTTTTCAGCTTAGGAGCATTGAGTAAGTCAATCTTTAAACTTATTCTAAATAAAGGAAACAATTAAAATGATTCAATTCTCACTAATCAACAATGCCCAGAATACGAGGGATATCCCAAATGGACATAAAAAAAGGACCGTATTTATCTTGAATAATTTGCTCTTCTTCCCGTTTCCAAAAATGTAAGTTGCTAACAGGATAGAGATAGCCAAAATCATAAGCAGTTTTTCCACCATTTTCTATTTTTCTCGCAATTAAATCGATAGGATAGCGGTAGTTTTGCTCTTGTAATGTAACCAAGTTTTGAGCTTGTAAACGTGTAGTTTGAGCATTGACCAAATGTTCTTTCCAATTAGAATCTGAAGTTTTGTTTAAAGATGCTGCTCGTTTGCCCAATAAAAAAGCTAGCGTATGTGCTTTGTGTTTGGCTCTTAAATTGGTAACAGATAATGCACAAGTTAGCTCTTTTAAGATTTTATTTTGTGTAGCAGTTAACGAATAATCTTGTGTGGAGAGCTCATTGATGCTAGCATCTCCCAAGGTTGCAAATTCTAAAAGAGGCTGAATCACATTTTTAGTAATGATTTGAATATCGTCTTGATTTGCCCTTTTTCGCATCCATTTATAACTTTTTTCTGGACGAGGATGAAACTCAATATTAAAAGGTGCGGGGAGTTCATCTGTTACGGTTTGAGCGACCATATATCGTATGAGTTGGTCCTCTTTGATGTATTTTTGTTGTAGCTTGCCAAGATTATTAAACTGATCGACAATGGATTGATCCTGAAAAAGATCTGCTAAAAATTGTGTGGCTCTAGGTTTTTGTGTTTTGTGATTAAATGTATGTTCCCAAGACCACCTTGCAATACTCCAATCGATTAACCAATAGCCCCATTCCCAACCAGAACTAAAGGTTAGATGCCCTTTTACATTCAATGAGTCCATTAACAAAATATCGTCTAAACGTGTTTGTAGATAGGGCATTAAGAGCATGGGAACGGAATGATCAAACGTTATCCAGTAAGAAGATTCTGGAAAATACCAGGTTTCTCTGACCTCCTTTTCCTTTTTTAATAAATCTAACAAATGCAGTAGATTTTCATTTTTATATACAGGAGCCTTCTTGTCTGTTAAGCCATAAAACATAACGGTATGGATATAAACAGCACGGTTGGCATCTAAGTGTTGTTGTGCTTGTGTTAGGCTGTCAGCAGAAGCAACCTTATTGAGTAAATTTTCATTTTTTACAACATGCTGACGACCTGCTAGATGAGCGTGGTATTTATTAACAATTAGATCCGTGATATATAATTGCAATGCTTGCGTTTTGGATTCATTCCCTTTGGTAAACTCTGTTTGGGAGGTTTCCATGGCAATAATGTCCCAATCTGCCTGAAAGAGGATTGCTAAGTTTTGTGCGATTTGTTTTTTAGCACTTTTGAGCGAAGCAGGGAAGCTTTGATAAAGCATAAATGCTTTCTGTTGGGTCATGTGGAGAGAAACATCTAACCCTATTAAGATACCACGGGCGTGTGCATAATCAACCGCAGGCTTTATGTAATCTATCCAACGATTTAGGTCTTCAGACTCTAAGAGATTGAATTCGAAATAATTTTGTTGATTACGAACCAGCCAGTCTATATATTCTTTAATTTGTGCAATGCCATTAGGGCAATCTGGGTTGAGCAATGGTTCTGTTAATTCTAAAGGGTGCATGGTGTGTAGGTGGAATCCCTTTTTCTCAAAACGAGGGGTCGCTTTCCAAGTAAAATCTTCTGTTAGGGGCCAAAATTCTAAATTGGGAATAATGCTCTCTTTAGGGTGATAGAATGCAAACCAAAGTTGCTCTTGAAGAAGCCCATAAAGCCCAAAGCTAATGCCTATAAAATTAGCGGTATTGAGTTGCAGGTGAATTTGTTGGTTGACTCTCTGCGAGGTCCATTCATAATGATGAATTGGATAATCGATATAAGGATAAGATGCGTTGTTCCCCAAAGTAGAAGAAAGCATCAAATTATTGGTGTCTATATTGGGTAGGAATAATAGAATTTCTTGAGAACGGTCGTTGATTTTTACTTCACATTGGCATGCTTTTTTTAACAAAACTAAACAATCGTCAACAGACTTCTGTACCAACTCATTTTCTAATAAGGTTCGACTTGCTAAAATAGAAATTCCATTAATACCATACAAATTAGATACTAAAAAGATAGAAATTAAGTATATTAAGAATAATTGTTTTTTCATAAAATAAAAATCCGTAGTAGGGTGTTAATTTAATGTACTTTTTGTAATCATAATACTCCGTAGATGTTTTGCTTTTCTGTTAACAATTTCATGAGCAAAGCAAAGTGGAAAAGATAAAAAAGTATCTTTTATTAGGTTAAATAACTATGCAGGATTGATTATGCGTAGTTACTTAATTATTGAATGAGTTAACTTAGTGTTTAGTGATTGGGTAAATAGGGTAGTTGGCAACCTAAAAAACAACAGATAGATTAGTTTTGAAGATAACAAAAATAGAAAACTTAGAAAGAATGTAGGCATACCTAGCTTTTTGTTTCAAACTTTTGTAGCTTAAGTTTTTATTGCGAATTAGTAAGTTTGTGTAAGTCAATTTGTTATAGTGGAGAGGTGGAAAAATGATTTTCATTTTTTTTAATCCTCAGATCAAATATGTATCTTACCAAGCTAAAAACCCTAGATGTATTTTATATACCTAGTCATCTTTATAGAACTTGAAATTATACCAATAAACATGAAAAAAAATCTTCTAAACTTATTTATTCTTCCTTGGTTTTTATTGGGCTTCTTATCGGCTCAAGCACAGGATGATGTGTATGAAATACAATTGGCAATCTACGCTTCACCAGAATATAAGAAATTTAAATCCTTACATTCTATTGGTTACGTTTATTCCGTTCAGCAAGAGAATAGTTTGTATCAAATAATGATGGGAACCTACTCTAAGAAGAGTACGGCACAATATAAATTAGGATTAGTCAAAAAGAAAGGCTTTAAGGATGCTTATTTGGTTAAAAAAAGCCTGAAAGAAAATGAAGCTGTTTATATTGTTCAGTTGGCTACTTATGACCAACAAGCAGACATTTATTGGCCAGACTGGCAACGGTTGTCTCCTCAATTGGTAGCACAACTTAGCGATAGTAAGGTGCGTGTGGCCGCAGGACCATATTATACTAGAAGGGAAGCCGAAGCAGTGCAAGCACGCATTCAAACTCGTGGTCCCAAAGATGTTTTTATCAAGAAAGTAAGCGAAAAGGTATTGCATAAAGTGGGGAAGTTTGACCTTGAACGATCTAGTAGTTATGGACAAAACTCTGGTGCTGTCCGCAATTCTGTTCGAGCCTTACAAGAGCTTTTAATCCAACAACAGCTTTATACTGCTAAATCTAATGGGGTCTTAACTTCCAGCACCAAATCTGCTCTTATTAAATATAAGAAAACCAATGAGCGTTACCTTCGTCATAGTAGAATGGCAGAAGATTTAGCACCAACTAGCGAGATCGAAAAATTTACCTTACAGTATTATATCAATATGATTCCCAATGACCCTGCAACAGCAGCAGCAGGGTTAAAGCAATTTAAAAACCCTATTTCAAAAATTTATTTGGCTTATATTTATTTAAATGGGGATGTTGCCATCAAAGACAAGACGGCTACTGTCAATGCTTTAATGAATAATGCCTTGTCTACGGTTTTTAAAGGGTATAGAGGTGAAACAAGATATGATTTCAGCATGAAATATTCTTATGAAGAGGTTGGGCAACTCATTCGTCACCTAAAAGCAATGTATGAAGTACTAAAGGAACGCCCAGATATGCCTTGTTGGTTGTTTGAACGCCACCCTAAGATAACACAAGAAGTTTTTGTTCCTTATTGGCAGAATCGCCGTGATGATTATGCAGTATCTAGTGATTGTGGTTCTTTTATGGAGGTAGAGGAAATGCGTGTGTTGTGGTTAGTTTCTAAGGAATTTGCGGATCATAAAACAACGTTAAAAAATAGCAATGCGATCAATAAATTATATGTTTTTCCTCAACCCGTTGCCCACCAAGAAATTGAAGAATTGGAAAAATGGAATGGTAGACTTTGGAAAAATCTGAAATCGCTAAATGAAAAAAGTCCATTGCAGCAAAATATGTATACTTTATTGAGGTTTTCTTATTATGATGCATTACAAACCTTGGAAACACATTTTATGTACAAGGGATTACCTGGGATAGAAGCTCGTTCTTTAGGATTAAAAATATTAAAGGCTTCTATTGGTCAAAACTTAAAAGCGTATTATGCGGAATAGTAAAGCTTCTGTTTGAGAGATTGAACGAAAAAAATATAACCTTATGCACTAAGAATTAAGGGCTGTCTGATTTTATTTCAGGCAGCCTTTTTTTTATAATCTTACCAGTATTCTTTGTCGTACAGCCTGCCGTTTATAAAAGAAAAAGAGGATAGAAAATTAATCACTACTCTAGTGACAAAAAAGGATGTTTTTGAAGCATGTTTTTTCTTAATGGGTTGTTTATTAATAAGTAAGTAAATTTTAAATATATTTATTTGTAGTGTAATAATTGGTGTTTTTTTTCTAGATTTATAATAAAATAATTAAAAAAAATATTATTTATTATTGTTTTGTGCTGTTTTTTATTGGCTTGACCTTTAGTTTGTTATACAGGTGTGGTTTTGTTTGTAAGTAACCATTATATAGAACCAAGGGGGTGATTGTTTATAGTTCTTTATTCTAATTAGAGAACCTTATGGTTTTGTAATTCCTGTATTAGACATCTTTGTAGTTTGTCGTAAAAGACTAGGCAGAATTTTTAATTTAACCTTCAATTAAAACATGAAACAACTAAAAAAATTATCTGGTTATTCTGGACCAAAATTTGGCGTGCGTGCAATCTTTTTATCCAAAGAAAAAAGACGCCCTTATGCAAACCTGCCAATTATTATTGCTATAGAGCAAAATTTAGGTAAGAATGGCACCTTTTTGAATATTCAGGGGAAACTAGCAACCAATGCGAATGGCTATGTCTCTTTCAAAATTGCAAGAGATCATTTACAGCGCCATAAAGAAATTTATATTTACCCACTAGGATACGAAGATCTAAAAATGCCGATGAGCGATTTTGTTGTCGCAACAAATGGGGAGGGAGTACAAACTATAATGATAAGTTGTGAAGTTGCAGCTACAATTAAGCGAGAAAATATTCCTTCTATTCAGAAGGCGGATATGTTAGATCATGATTTTATTCCTTTTTTTCATCGAACAGGTTTTAGAAGTAGTTGCCAAACTTTTGAAGAAAATACACAGACTCAAGACCCTGCTAATACTGCAACAGGAAATGCTGATGACACAGAGAAAAAACCTTGCAAATGCCACGATCCTCATTATACAGAAGGGAAAGAACCACAAGCCTTAACTTGTGAAGCCTTACTTCCTGATACACAACCTGTAGAATGTATAACTGTTTATCAATTGGATAAAGATAGTACCCAAACACTAGAATTGACCTCAACGGCTGGATCAGAAACTTTAAGCTTGCAAACAGGAACAATTAATCTCTATGAATCTTGTTTTGAGCCCTATGGTTATTCATTGGGAGATCTAAATTATTCGGTTTCTTTAGCTCCCTGCGAGTCCGTTAATATTGCTGTAGAAAATTGGTTCCGAAAAGATCGTTCTGTTCGAAGTGAATCAACAACCCGAAGTGAGGCGTTAGAAAATGATGTAATACGCAGCAAGTCTGTGCAGGAATTTATAAAATCAAAACTCACAGAGCACAAATTTAATGTAGGAGTTTCGGCAACGCTTAAGGTCAAAGGTATTCCACTTGGGGTAACAACAGGTTATGCTATGGGAAGCAGGAAATCTACGACAGAGATGGTACAAGAAATCAATGAAACGCATCGTCAGCTCTCCAATTCATATTCTAGCTATAATAGTGTTGCCATTTATGAAACGACTCAATCCGAATCTCGTAATACTACAACTCGTCATTTGCGAAATCATAATCACTGTCATACCCTAACGTTGATGTATTATGAAATTGTTCAAAATATCAAATTGACAACGATTGAACAGGGACATCGAGACGCTGTATTTATACAGTATTCTACTCCTTGTTTTACCATTAAAGATGTTTTAGCAAAACGTCATATTTTAAGAGAGGTATTGCTAGATCAAGCTTTAATAGAATGCCTAGATAGTATTTGCCTAGAAGAATATACTTGCGATTGTAGTGCTGAGGAAATAGATGACGGGACATCGGGCACGGGAGGTTCAGGGGAGACTTGTCCTGCTACAGTGACCAAGCTTTTTGTAAGTGTGCGGACTGCCGATAGAACTTGGGCAGGGTCTGAAGGTAGCCTATATTTTATACTTGAAATTAATGGTTCCAATCAAAAATTTTATATTCCTCATACTGGAGATAGTAAGTATAGAAAAAATACTACCTATACGGTAGAAGTACCAATCCCTCCAACTTGTATTGATGATCTAACAAAAGTAGGTTTGGAATTAAGGGGAAGTAATAAAATTATTTTAAGTAATTTATCTATAAGCTATGAATGCCAAGAAGATCCTGGAAATCAATATTTTTTCTTTAACCAAGGACTTAACGATTTAGAACTTAAAAAGGAAGAAAAAATGTTAGATACAGCGATCAGCCCGCAATATCCTGACTTAGCACCGCCTACAGACGATCAACCTACTGCTATACAGGAGTTGGAGGCTGCTAAGACTTGCTGTGAAAACAATCTACTGCAACATTTAAATTGCAATAAGCTATATTATTATAAAATATTTTGGATGCTAGAGGATGAAAACGAACGAGCTATTCGATTTGCAACTTATACCTATCTTGGGCAGTCCTTATTGGATGCAATTGAAAATGTTCCACTAGGAGTTATTGGAGATTGGGTGGCTTTTGCAACGATTGCACCGCTGAGTCCTGCTACTGCTCCTATACAGGAGGAAACGATTTTGTATGCACCTACGGGCAATGTATTTAGCGAAGCAGTACTTGGGCAATGTGGTAGTTGTGAAACAATTGATAATACTGTATTTTGGGATTGGACAGATAAACAGTGTCCTGATTCTGCTCCTGCAATTACTACAGGGAATCTAAGCCAGTACCAAAATGCAGGACTTACTCCGTTTAATTTTGCAAATGCGTTATTGAGTCAGCAAGCTTTGAGTAACTTAACAGCAGGTTCTTCTTTGGCAGCAATCACCCAAGCAGCACTTGGGCAAAATAGTTCTAGTATTCCTAAAGATGTTCTTGCAAATTTAATTAAACTACTAGAAGATAGCGATAACGATAGTGATGAAATGAAAAGCTTGATTGATTGGTTAAAAAAGGTGTTGAAATTAAAGAGTGCTATGGATGCTCTTCAGGGCGACGAGGAGGAAGAAGGAGAAGAAGGAGGAGAGTAGTACTAGATTAAAGAGAGTTGATGTAGTTTGAAGATATGGCAATTATTATCCTCTTGTCATATCTTCAATTTTTTTATTTTTTAGCTCAATTGAGCTTTTAGGTTAACCTCATAAAACAAAAAAAGCGCTTAGGTACCCATCCCAAGCGCTTGTGATCTTTAGAAAGATCCATGTATATAATTACAATCATTATTGCCAAATAAATAAACTATAAATAGTGTAGGACAATATTAATTATAGTAGCATTCTATTGTTTTTCAAAGTTGTACTTAATTCCCAAAGAGAAATTCATACCAGGCTCATAATAAGAAACATCGTAGGTTTTGCCTTTGAACTCAATACTTTCACGGTATGGGCTCATCAAGATATTGCTAGCAGAAACTTTGATAGAAAGACCTTTTACTAGTTTTTTGCTGATGTTGATGTTTAAAGAAGGGCGTGGTTGTACATAAGTATTTGGTGTACCACCAATAGAGATAAATGAAATTTTTGGACCTGATACATTAAATACAACATTGGCAGTAAGTCCTAAAGAATCATTTTTGTAAGACAATAGACCGTTTACAGAATAAGGTGATTGTCCATACATTTCACGAGTACTAGGAGCGTTTGGATGTTCTGCACGAATTGCTTTTAACTCTTCAGCATCAATCGTTGTTTGAGAATAAATATAAGAGAAGTTTGCTCCAATTTGCAAGTTTTCTAGTACAGGGCTAATAAAACCAAGGTTTTTACGAACCTCTAACTCTACTCCAGCTAAGTAAGCATTGTCAACATTTCTATAAGTAATCTCAGGATTAAGTGCTTTAGGGTTAAAGGTACGCTCAATAGGATTGGTAAAGTTTTTGTAAAAAGCACTAACCGAAATTAACTCTTTATTCGTTGGATAAAATTCCCAACGCAAATCAGCATTGTCCGTAATGGTACGTTGTAAACTCGGATTTCCTACAAAGGCATAACCACCTTCTACGTCAAAAGAAGTAAATGGAGCCAACTCTCTAAAGGATGGACGAGCCAAGGTACGAGAATAAGCAGCACGGATCTTCATTTTTTTGGTAGGTTCATAGTTTAAACTAACAGCAGGCAATACATCTAGGTTGCTCAAAATATTTTGGATACCATCCAATTCAGGATAAGCAGTTAATACTTTATGACTGTATGTTTTTAGTCGAACAGAAGTATACTCAATTCTTGCACCTGTGATTAAGTTTAAGCCACTAACAATTGGCAACTCAATCATTCCATATCCAGCATAAAGACTTTGGCTTGCATCGTAAATGTTGGCAGAATCCAGCGCATTTTCAATATAAACACCATTGCCATTATTAGCATATTTACTTCCTGTTTCACTGATAGAAATTAAGTTGTTAGGAGCAAAATAAGTTGTTAAATCACCATTAAAATTGATTTGTTGGTTTTCAAAGCTGTATCTATTTTCTTGGAATGTTCTGTTTTTTGCAGCATGTGCAAAACCTGCTTTAAGTTTAATTTTATCTTTAACAGCATCTGACCAATGGATTAATGGCAATACAAAGTCGATTTTATTTGACCAGTTACCTTGAGCCATATTTCTATAAAAACGAGAAGGGGTACGATCACTAGAAGGTTTGATTCTATAAAGGTCATATTCTTCGTCATATCGATTGGTAAAGTAACGCAAGTCAGGATCTTTTTGAGTAGAACGAGCAAAAGAACTTTTCCAGTTAACTTCAAAGTTTTTGAATTTTAGGAAAGTGTGTTTTCCACCCAATTGAAAGGTCGTTAAACCTCTTTGCAAGAAGCGAGAAGATTGAGTTTGGAACAATTCGTCTTTATCGTCATCTTTTGTTCCTTCCAAATATCTTGAAGTAGTCGTAGCACTTTGGTTGTGCATTACCATAAAATTGAAGGTATGAGAAGCCTTAATTTTGTATGCAATATTAACCATTCCTCCCCACAATACATCATCCACACCTTTGGTATCTTTTAGAGCTAGATTAGAAGTTAAGGTATTGATGTTGTCATACATCCCTGTTAGTTGGTAAATACCATAAGTTCCATTTTCGTAAAAGCTATAATTACGATTGTAAGAAAGCGCACCAATAACCCCCAATTCTGTTTGGTTTTCAAATTTAAATTTATTTCCAATACCAAATGAAAAGCTGTGGTTAAAAGGAACAGATTGACGGATTTGTTGCCAAGTATTGCTAAATGAATGCGTCATGTCAACTAAGCGTTGCGCACCATCAAAATCAAAATTAGCAGCGTTATTATTTTGTAAATTTGGAATTTCGCCCGATTGAGTAATTGTAGCAGGCAATGCACGTGTTCCATCATCAAAACCCAACCAATCAGTACTTCCACGTTGTTGAGTCAAGAAGTTTTTATTAAAAGTAGTTTGTGTGTTGTAAGACATAGAAGCTCCAGCATTAATTGTAAAACTGCTTGGAAAGTTTTTGGTTACAACATCAATATATCCTCCTGTGAAATCACCAGGTAGGTTAGGAGTAAATGTTTTGTAAACTAAGATGTTGTCTAACAAGTTAGTTGGGAATAAGTCCATTTGGACGGTATTTTTATTGGGATCCAGACCAGGAATGTCTGCTCCATTAAGGGTGGTTTTTCCGTAGCGATCACCTAATCCACGAACATAAACATATTTGCCACCTTCTACCGTAACACCAGAAATACGTTTTACGGCCGCAGCGGCATCGTTGTCGCCACTTTTAGAAATTTCTTTAGCAGAAACACCATCCAATACAGCCGTAGATTCTTTTTTCATAGAAAGAACAGCCGTTTCTGTATTGGTAATACGCTCCGCAGAAACCGTAGCGTTTAATTCTAAAACAACAGGATCTTCTCCCATTTTTACATCAACAACTGTGCTTTCGCCAGCTTTGACTTCAATATTTTCGATCAATTTATCTTTGAGACCAAGATAACTAAATTTGATGCTGTAAGTACCTGCCTTCAAATCGGCAATAATATACTTACCATCCATGTCGGTACTAACACCTTGTCCTGTGCTTTCAATGACCACATTGCCAAACATGATTGGTTCTTTAGATTCACCATCAATAACGGTTCCAGAGATAGAACCTGTTTGTGCAATAGAAAAAAGAGGTAATAAAAAAAATAGAGTGGCAATACTTGCGATTGTTTTCATGACTTAATTTAATTATATACAATGTAAAATGAAAATTTTGAGTATGCTGTTGGGTGACAGTGGGTATAACTCAAAATGTATTTTTATGATATTTTTTATAAAAACCTATTGAGGAAGTAGTGATACTCCCCCAATAGATCTCATTCAATTTATATTAAGTATTATGCTCGTTTTAATATTAGTTAGAAACTGTAAACAAATCAAGACCAGTTGTTCCAGCTCCAATGTTAAAGAAGATAGAATTTGCAATTTTTAGGTTGCCATCTTGAAATTGCTTGTAAGAATCTTGATCTTGACCTTCCAAATCTTCAATGTCAATACCTTTTCCATAGTTCATGAAAATAGAGTTGTGGTATTCTCCACCTGCATTGTCACGGAAAGTGATTGCTTTACTAGTAGAACTACCTACAGAAGTTACGTTCCAGAATTTAGGAGTAGCATAAGGAGTAGCTGTTTCAGGATTAGTTCCTCCATCGTGCTCACCACCACGGTCTGCTGCTGTAGCATCTTGATAAATGATTACAAATTGGTTTTTACCTCTATATCCTTCGTCGTAATCCAATGCATCATCAGCACAGTAAGCAGAGATCAAATACTTAGCGTTTACAGTTCCACCGAACCACTCAATTCCATCGTCTTTATTTGCTACGATCTCAACATATTCGATAGTAGTACCAGAACCAACACCACCTAAAGTCAAACCATTGATCTCATTGTCATTTCCAATGTTAGTACCACCGTGACGGATAGAAACGTAACGTAGCGTACCAGAGTTGTCACTGTTGTCAGAACCACCGTACAAACCACGAGTTTCAGAAGTTGGGATACCTTCAATTTGAGTTTGACCTGGGCTAGAGTTCAATCCAGCATTACCCAAGATGATCAAACCACCCCATTTTCCACGCTCAGTAGCAGGAGTATTACCATTGTCACCTTCAAAAGTGAAAACAATAGGATCGGCAGCAGTACCAGTAGCTTCAATTTTAGCATCTTTAGTAACAATAAGAGCAGAAGCATTAGAACCTGTACCCGCTTTTCCTTGTACGATTGTACCAGCAGGAATATTTAGTGTTTGTCCAGAACCAACAAATACAAAACCATCAAGTACATAAATGGTATCAGCACTCCATTGGATGGTTGTACCTTGTGCTTGCATCCAAGCATCAGTAATATCTTTGGTTGCTTTTCCTGTAGTATTCAATGCAGCAGAAGTATTAGTTCCGCCAATGATACGGCTGAAGAAAGACCAGTTGCTGTTAGCGTACCATGGAGTTCCTATAACAGATTCTACAGCACCTTTGTAATTAGCAGTTGTATACCAAGCGTCAGTAGAAGAAGTAGCTGTAAGAGCAGCGCTTGGAATCAATGAGTTAGCTGGGAATTGAGGATCTACAGTTGTATTTCCATTTCCATCAAATGAAGTTATCCAAGGATCTACAGATAGAGTTACATCAATTGTTGTTTGCCCATCTACATTCACTGTTTTAGAAGTATATCCTTTTAGTGAAAAAGTTAGACTTCCATCTTTTGCAGCTGTAATCTCATAACCACCAGTAGAATTAGTTGTTGCCGTTTCTCCAGTAGAAGCAGTAACCGTAACGCCATCCAATCCATTTGTACCATCTGTTACCGTACCAGAAATATTAACGGTAGAAGTTTCTGTGGTACAAGCTGTAAAGCTAATTGTAATAGCCAACATTAAAAACGCAAATAGATTTTTAAGATTTTCCATTTTGTTTGTTTGAGTAATTAATAACTTGTTGATTAATAGTAGTTTCATTTTTATTAAGCACTAGTACTTAAACTAGCTCACTGATTAATTTGGTGCAAAGAAACAGTTTGATTATAAATTAATAATGAAGCCTGTATTTTTAATTTGTTAAATGAAGTTTACGATTAATTAACATTGAATTTCAGGAAGATCTTATGTGCTTTTGTTAGTTGTTTATGTTGTTGATTTTTAATCTATTGTGTTTGTTTTTAGATTCGTTAATTTGCTCGTTTTTTTAGAGGTTTATATGCTTAAAAATAAAAGTTGATTTATTTTTAGCTCTACCCTTAAGTAAGAAAGTAAAACTAAAAATAAATCAACTTTTAATGAGATGGTATTGGGTTGATTCCCAGAAGATAATAGAGGAGGAGCCGCAAGGTAATGTAGTGTGTTTTTGGGTTCTTTGACAAATCGTGTGGTAAACACTAAAAAGGGTAAGCTTTTAACTACTTTTTTTAGAAGAAAGTAATAGGTCGTAAGTCGTATGCTTAGTTCCTGTAAATACAGGACATACGACTTACGACCTATTACATATAACAAAAGTAGTAATAAGCAGGCAAGGTAGTTTACGATTTCACACGATTTGTCAAAGAATGTGTTTTTTTACAAAGCGGTACAAGAGCTGGCGAAGAAAAAAAGCTGCTATTGTTTCAAGAGTTGACGCAGGGATAAGCAATGCATATAGTAAGCAATGGGAACTAATACGCTGGGCAAAAATACAACTGGAAAGGTACCTACAATCGTGTTGTCTTCATTGGTAAACACTTGAAAAGGTGTCGGCATTGTCAGTAAGGCAATAGAGACAATATTGACTAGGAGCAGCAAACTGACAATATTCCAAATAATAGCTAATGTTTTGTTTTTTTTGCCGTTGGCAAAACATAAGCAAGCAAAGATAGGTCCCGTAATCCCTGCTATAATATCAAAATTAGCCCCCTCAAAGGTCATACGTTCTGGCAGTACTTCTGCTAAAAATAAAAACCACAATAAAATTTCTACAAAAAATCTAAAAAACTGAATGTTAAAGAACCAAGTGGATGGGGTGTTTTGCAGCACAGTATCTAAGTGGGGAGAACGAAAAATTAGTATCAGCACTATAATTGGGATCACTAGGAAGAAGGGGAGCTTGGGAGGAACAGCTGTGAAATCGGATAGAATACCCAAAATGGATAAGCAGGATAATAAGGCAATCCAAATACTTAAGCCCCAAATGTATCTTCTTAGAATTTGATGCTGTGTTTTGGTGTCTAGTATTTGTAAGCTCTTTTTTAATTGATAATAGATGATAATCAAGCAGCTAAGTGTCAAAAAAATAAAGCCAAATTGAGCCATTAAAAGATAGGTCATGTTTTTATAGTTTTATACGGAATTAAATAAAATATGTCGTAGGAAGCATAGAGACTTTTATTACGACAGGGATTATTAAATTCCGTATTAGTCTAATAATAATGTCTAAAGAGATAACATTACAAATATCGATTAATTAGGAATAAAGAATAATGACCAAAATTGCTAATTTTTAAAAACAGCCTTATTTGCGATAGGAGCTGGGGTATTTGCCCGTTTGTTGGAAGAGCATTCTGCTTAATGAACTCGCATTTTCAATGCCAATGGTAAACGCAATTTCTTGGATGGAAATAGACGAGTTTTCCAATAAATGAATGGCTTGTTGCATACGAATCCTTTTTATAAATTGATAGGGAGCAATTCCAAATGCCTGTTTGAAAGAACGCAAAAAATGATATTTGGATAGGCAGCTAATCTGTGCAAGTTCTTCTAATTTTATGGGTTGGGCGTAGTAAGCATAGATATAATCTACTGCAAGGTGTAAACGTTTGACAAGTTCTTTTTTTGTGCTGTTTTTGAGCGAAGAAAGTTGTTGAAGATGAGCAATTTCTTTTTGTTCTGTTAATAAAACGTATTCAAAAACAGCCAATAGTGCCATTTCTTTTGCCTCTGCTGAGCTATCGGGACGTTTGTGAAGCAACATGAGTTGTTTTGTCAACTGATTAAAGGTGGCGGAGCGCCAAGTTGCTTTTAATCCAAATTGAGGAAGAATGGATGGGGTGGATGGAAATGGATTATCTAATAAATTGGTCTGATTGTGTAGCAAGCAGTAGGAGGCATCTTTTAAAAATTGAGTGCCAAAATGAATGTTAAAAACTTCTGTAGGGCAGGAATTATTGATGATTAAGTCGTAGACTTCTTTGTTGTTGGTCACAACATAGGCATTATTTTTTATGGTGACTTGTCTTTGTTGAGTACCAACTGTAGAGCTGCCTTTTTGATTCATAAAAATAGAAAAGGGGCCTTCAATATCTTCACGAACGGCTTGAGTAGCACTCGTATTTAATAAGACGGTTGGCCAACCTAAAAACGGCAAATTCACATCCTTAGAGCCCTTAGGAGCTTGAAATTGATGGTGAATTTGCCGTTTTAACCAATGAATATTGGGAAATTTAGAGATTAGCATAGAACATAATTCTAGATTTCTTTGCGCAATCGAGCAACAGGGATACCTAGTTGTTCTCTATATTTGGCTACTGTACGTCGAGCAATATTATAGCCTTTTGCTTGTAGCATATTTTTTAGTTTTTCGTCCGAAAATGGTTTACGTTTATTCTCCGTAAAAATAATTTCGGTTAGTATTTTTTTGACCTCACGAGTAGAAACTTCCTCACCAGAGGTAGTCTGCAAAGATTCAGAGAAAAAGTCCTTAAGGCGTTTGGTACCAAATTCAGTTTGTACATATTTGCTGTTGGCAACCCGAGAAACCGTTGAAATATCCAAACCTGTTATTTCTGCAATATCTTTTAGAATCATTGGGCGCAGCCGTTTTTCGTCGCCTGTCAAAAAGAAATCATATTGATACTGCATGATGGTATACATAGTTTTCATCATGGTGTTTTGACGCTGTTTGATAGCGTCAATAAACCAACGGGCAGCATCAATTTTTTGCTTGACAAACATAGCTGCTTCTCGTTGTTTTTTATTCTTTTTATCTGCGCTATAAGCACTCAGCATTTCTTTGTACTGATTGTTGACTCGTAGCTCAGGGGCATTTCTATTGTTTAGAGAAAGCTCTAATTCTCCATTTTTAGTTTCAATAATAAAATCGGGAACAATATACTGCTTTTTGAGGCTAGAAGAAGGAGCATAAACCGCTCCAGGTTTGGGATTTAACTTTAAAATTTCTTCTGTTGCCAATCGCAAATCATCCCTAAATAAGGAGAGTTGGCGCAATAATTTATTGTAGTGTTTTTTTGAAAATTCCTCAAAGTACTTTTCTATAATAGTGTGTGCCAATTGGAGATATTTGATGTCTTCTTGGCTATAGTTTTCTGTGACATCTTGAGACAGAATTTTGCGCTCTAATTGTAGCATTAAGCATTCCTGTAGGTCTTGTGCTCCAATACCAGCAGGTTCAAATGTTTGCACCTTTTTTAGAACCGTCAATACCTCTTCTTCAGAAACAATTAGGTTGTGTGCAAAGGCCAAATCATCTGTGATCGCAATAGGTTCTCTGCGCAAGTACCCATCTTCATCAATACTGCCAATAATTTGCTGGGCAATTTTTTCTTCTTCTTCCTCTAAAGACAATAAACCCAATTGACGTTCCATGTGCTCATGAAAAGAACTTTCGATGGCAACAGGAATGGTTTTTTCCTCATCATCTAAGGAGTGATTATTGATTTCATATTTGTAAGATGGTTCATCATCATTCATATAATCTTCAAGATAATCCTCCAATGAATTGTCCTCTTGGCGTTCTGCTTCCTCATTGATGTCATCGTCCTTTTCATTTTTATCTGCGCCATAGGCATCATCTTCAATGAAATCGTCCGTTTGAATTTCTTCTTCTTCTTTATTTAAGTCATCCTGTGAATCTTCTAAGGCTGGATTGGCTTCAAGCTCTTCTTGTATGCGTTGCTCTAACATTACAGTAGGTACTTGAAGCAATTTCATCAACTGTATTTGTTGAGGAGATAACTTTTGTATCTGCTTTTGCGAAAGATTTTGTTTTAACATATCTATCTGTGTTTTTAATTGAGATAGGAGATAGGTGTGTATCGTCTGTTAACAATGTAAATTTAACTGTTAAACGGAATATAACGACTAAAAGTTACCATTACAAGCCTAAAAATACATTTTTTTTAAACTTTATTGTTACGATTGGTAAGGTTTTTGATAGAATGCCGCCAAAAAGAAGGAAATTAAGGGGCTACAGTGGCTTTGTAGTCAATTATTTAAGATAGTACTAAAAAATAGAAGTACGAAATAAACTAGACTTAATCAATTGGGGGAATAATGAAATCAATTTGTATTGCTTCATCTACTTCCAAACCAAAAAGGGTCGCTGCTTTATCCATATTTACAGCAATCTCCAACAAGCCCGCAGAATTAAACAAACAAAGTACTTCTCCAATAGGCACATCAGCGTAGTTTTGACTGATACAAGTGATTGGATCATAGCGTTTGAAGTACAATTCAAAATCTCGTGTTTGACCGATTCTATCAAATAGTTGACGATCAATATTGATGATTACATTTTTATAATTATCAATGTGGATAACCGTACCTCTAATTTGATCCTTGCCTGTAATGGGCTGTAAGGATAAACGTTCTAATACCTTTTTGATTGGCTTACCGATTTGGTGAATGGGATTGCCTTTCAAAATATGCCCAATGGCTTTAGTAAAAATATCTTTAATGCTAAAAGCAGCATTATTGGTCTCGTAATTTAGTTCATAGATATGTTCCAATTTATTGGTAAACATCAAGGAAAAAATTCCATTATCTGGACCTATAAAATAGTGCCCATCTTGCTCTATTGCCAAAAAACGAGGGCGCTTTTTATAAAAATTATTGACCGAAATAAGGTGGATGGTTCCTTTGGGAAAACTCTTGTAGCTGTTTTTGAGGATATAAGATGCTTGAACGATATTATAGTTTTCAATATCGTGCGTGATGTCAGCAAAAATAACAGGTATTCCATGTGACAAGATGTTACCTTTTATAACACCTACACAGTAGTCTCGCCAGCCAAAATCCGTTGTTAGGGTTACAATATTCATTGAGTTAGTATATAGCATTACTCCGTTGAAAAATCGTATTCGATTGATTATCAAAATGATGCAACTTTATCATTTGAAGTTTTAATTATTTGATAATCAATCGAATACAAGATGTTTTTTTGTTTTTACAAAAAAATCAAAACAACAACGGAGTATTAATATAGAATATCTTTTTTGTATCAAGTTTGATTTAGTTTATCTTGTCTGAAAGGACAAATTACAGGATTTTTGTGGAAATCAAGAATCTTAAATTAAGAATTTGATCTAAGAGTAGTTTGCAATGCTTTTGATTGATTATAAAAATCAAAAAATAAGAACAGATAAAGTGCTCCCATAAGTACTTCACAGTTGATGTTGAATAACATTATTTTTTATAAGGCTAATTGCTATTTTGTTGTATAGCCGTGATTTTAGGATTCATCTAATAAATCTGGGCGAAGTTTTTGGGTTCTTAGGTAAGCCTGCTCGTCCCGCCAATCATCTATCTTCTTTTTATGTCCTGATAATAAAATTGCTGGAATTTTATGCCCCTGATAATCCGCAGGGCGAGTATAAACAGGAGGAGCCAATAGGTCGTCCTGAAAAGAATCAAACAAGGCTGAAGATTCATCATTGAGTACACCAGGCAAAAGCCGACCAATGGAATCTACCAAAACGGCTGCGGCTAATTCTCCGCCAGATAAAACAAAATCACCAATTGAAATTTCTTGCGTAATATATAGATCTCTTACACGCTGATCCACTCCCTTGTAATGCCCGCAAAGAATAATTAAGTTCTGTTTGAGAGAAAGGTAATTGCACTGTTTTTGTTCCAATCGTTTTCCATCGGGAGTCATATAAATGATTTCATCGTAGTTTCGTTCAGCTTTTAATTGCTCAATGATTGTGGCGATGGGTTCTATCATCATTACCATTCCTGCACCTCCTCCAAATTGATAATCATCGATTTGTTTGTGTTTGCCCAGTCCATAATCTCGCAAATCGTGCAACACAATTTCTAACAAACCCTTGTCTTGGGCACGTTGCATGATGGAGTGAGAAAAAGGGCTTTCCATTAAACTTGGAACGGCAGAAATTATATCTATTCGCATGATCTATTTTTTTTTGAGAACAGCAAAATTATAGAAAAAAGATAAGAAGTAGAAAAATGAGGAATTTTAAAGTCGCATTTGTGGTTCTATGAAGGGATGATCCACTAAGGAAAAGAAAAAAATAAAAGAAGGATTGTTGTGTGCGTGAGGTTGGTAATCAATGGCTTTTAAGTAAAATAAGTAGCGTGTTGATCTTATTAATAGATTCAATTTTTATGCATTATTTTTTATGACAATGTTTAAAATGAAGGTAGAGATTAAAAAAAAAGTGTATTTTTTATATTCAAAAATGAAATTCCACTAAAACTTACCATTTACATTTTTAAGATAATTAGCACTGAGACAACTCAAAGAGTGCTGATGATTACTCAAGGAATAAAAAAACTAGATTGAATACCAGATGATTAAAACATTAAATTCAACCGCTTTTAATAAATTCCCTATCCTAAAAAGCAAGCGTTTAACCATGCGTTCGATTGAGATGTGTGATGCACAGGAAATTTTTGACATGCAAACGGATGATTTAGTATTGAGGTATATTGCAAAACAAAAACCAGAATCACTAGAAGAGGTTGAAAATTTGATTCAAAATATTTCAGATGCCTATCAAAAACAAGAGATGCTTTGTTGGGCGGCAGTGATTAGAGATGGAGAAAGAATTATTGGAACTTGTGGTTTTAATAGAATAGAAAAGGATAATTTAAGAGCTGAAATAGGTGGGGCTTTGAGTCCTAGATATTGGGGTGTTGGGGTTGCTTATGAAGCCGTAAAACAAATCATTGACTATGGGCTTAATGAGCTAGGTTTGCATACGATTGTCGCAAAGGTTGATGCCAATAACCGTAGTGCTATCTTTTTATTAGAACAATTGGGCTTTGTATTGGAAGGACATTTTAAAGATAGAATGTATTTTGAGGGGCGGTTCTATGATATGAAAATATATACCAAGTTCAACAGAAAATGAACATTCATTCACATTAAAATAAATAATTATGTACGCATTAATAATAGGTGGGATTGCTGGTTGGTTGGCTAGTAATTTTATGAAAGGAAAAGGAATGGGGATTATTATGAACGTTATTCTTGGAATAATAGGAGCTTTTGTAGGAGTCTTTGTCTTTGGTTTATTAGGTATTACTATTGATGGAATTTTGGGCGATATTGCTCGACCAACTTGTGGCGCTATTATCGTTTTGTTTATCGCACGTGTTTTAGCAAAATAAATAAATATGGGGCATTCTATTCTCCATTACTTCATGGATTTTTTTGACGAATGCCCCATACTTAAGTTACTAACGAATCAGGGTTAAATCTCCTTTGAAAATCTCAGTGCTACCATTAAAGTAGCGAACTTTGATGTAATAAATAAAGACGCCCGTGTTCATTTTTTGCCCTCTAAAACTACCGTCCCAGCCATAGGCAGGATAATTAGGACGAACATCATTGCGATGACAAACTAGCTCTCCCCAACGGTCAAAAACCATAAACTCCTCAATACGATCTACGGCACCAGCACTATAGAGCATAAATACATCATTGGTTTTATCTCCATTGGGAGAAAAAGCATTAGGGATGTAAACACCCTTGTCATCGTCTACTTCTATGAATACATCAGCAGTACTAACACAGCCTTCATCTCCTGTTACAGAAACGGTATATAAGGTTGAGGCAAAAGGTTGAGCCGTTAAATGATAACAACTATCACAACTTAAGCCAGTACTTGGCGTCCAAGTCACGATTGGATTGGTTGGTGCATTTATTGGCATTTGAACAAATAAAGGAACCGTTTCGCCAAATTTAATGCTCATATCATCAGGTACTTTTAAAACAACAGAATCGGCTACACTAATATTGGCTGTTGTAGAAAAAATACAACCACTCGCATCCGATATTTCAACGGCGTAGTTACCAGCTCCTAAGCCTGAAAAAGTGCCTGAACTTTGTACATTACCACCATTCAATGAAAAGAAATAAGGTGGTGTGCCTCCTGTAGCAGTAGCGACAATTTTTCCATCGGTATCCCCAAAACAATCTAAGGCATCGCCAGTGGCACTACCCGATAATTGGGCAGGATCTGTTATTAAGGTATTAATAGAAGTAGAACATCCATTGTTGTCAAGAACAGTGACCGCATAAGTACCAGCACTTAGATTGCTAATGGTAGAACTGCTTGGGTCAACAACCTGCACCCCTGTACTCCAATTGAAGGTATAGGGAATCGTTCCGTTTTGAGCCTCTGCTGTAATGATTCCATTGGCTCCATTGTTACAGTCTGCATTAATTATTTGACTAAATGAAGCTTGCAATTCGGTAGGTTCATACAAATAAAAGGACTCAATATGTGTGCAACCATTAGCATCTGTAATGGTACAATAAAAGGTATAATTAGCAGCGATTCCACTAATGGTAGAATCTACACTAAGGCTATTGGACCAAGCATAAGTCAGTGGGGCAGTTCCTCCTGATGCACTTACTGAAGCGGCTCCATCTGTAGCACCAAAACAACTAACATCACTGCTATTCGTATGAACGACCATAGGATTGGGATGATTGATAAAGACAGAATCTAGGATCGTACAACCTCTAGCATCAATCACAAGCAAGCTATTCCAGCCGTAGTTCAAATAAGTAGGAATGCTATCATTATAACTACTAACATTATTCCAACTAAAGTAATAGGGGGCGACTCCTCCTGATACAAGTGGCGTTGCAGAACCATTTTGATGGAGATTACAATCAATATCAATGATGTTGATAAACGACAAACTTAGTGGGGCAGGTTGTGTTACCAACTCCTGAAAAATATGGCTACAGTTATTTGAATCGGTTACGGTAACAGAATATAAGCCTGCTGCTAATCCCGTTGCAGTGGCATTGGTTTGACCATTTGACCACAAATAGGTATAAGTGCCATTACCTGTTCCTCCTGAAACTTGAATGCCTGCGATTCCATTGGCTCCTCCATGACAATTGACTGGAGTAGTGAAACTATTGGTTAATACAATAGGTAAGGGTTCTGTGATAATGATAGAACCTGTTGCTTGACAACCATTGGCATCCGTAATGGTTGCGGTATGGAGTCCTGCCGTTAAATTGGTATGGGTGGCAGTAGTAGTGCTATCAGCCCATAAGTAGGTGAAACTAGGTGTTCCTGAAATTGGGGTTATAACAGCAGAACCATCACTACCCCCAGCACAGGACACCGCTGTTAAAGCAGCAATTGACATACTGGTTGGAGCAGGTTCTATTAGCTGCACCTGAGCGGTATCGGAACAACCATTCGCATCCGTCACTAAAACGATGTAACGATGAGGTCCCAACCCTGTTGCCGTTGCTGTGGACTGTCCGTCAGGCCATAAGTAAGAAAAGGGAGCAGTCCCTCCAATTGGATGAGCAGTCGCTTGTCCATCATTGGCACCAACGCAACTAATATTTTGACCATTATAGTTAGAACTCACCAAAGCAGTAGCTTGTAATAAGCCTGGTGCTGTAATATGGATACTGGTACTGTCTAAACAACCATTGGCATCGGTAACGCTTACTTGATAAACACCAATACCTAGACCCGTTGCAGTGGCATTGGTTTGTCCATCCGACCATAAGAAGGTATAACCTCCTGTACCACCTGTTGCCGTAGCGGTTAGACTTGCATCAGTTGCACCATTGCAACTGATTGGGCTGCCATTATAATTAGAACTAATACTTGCTGTTGCATTTACTAAGGTAGGTGCTATTACTGTATCATTGATTGAGAACAAACAGCCATTGGCATCTGTCAAAGTCACGCTATAACCTCCAGCAACCAAGGCAGTTGCTGTAGCACTTGTTTGGCTATTGGACCACAGATAAGAATAGGGAGGAGTTCCACCTATTCCAACAGCGGTTATACGACCATCGCTGCCACCAAAACAAGTAACCGAGATAGAAGAAGAAGAAGCCGTTAATAGGCTAGGTTCGAAAATACTTACCAGATCCGTTAGGCTACAGCCATTATTGTCTGTAATAGTTATCTGATGAATGCCTGAATTTAAAGCGGTTGCAGTTGCAGTTGTTTCTCCATTATCCCATGTAAAGGTATAGGCAGGAATTCCTCCCGAAGGCACAGCAGTTGCCTGACCATCTGATAAGCCAAAACAACTTACGTTTTGCACCATTACAAAGGTATCACTGAGCGGAGGAGGAGCCGTTAAGGAATCTGTACTCATGGTCCAGCACCCATTGGCATCCACAACAGTAACAGCATAAGTACCTGCATTCATTCCTGATACGGTTGTACTGGTTTGTCCATCCGACCAAAGATAAGCATAAGCGCCTGTACCGCCAGTTGCGCTAACGGCTACAATGCCATCGTTTCCGTTGTGACAACTAACCTGATAACCATTGTAAGAGGAAAGAACATTGGTCGTAATAACAATTTGCGGAGGATGCATTAAGGTTACGCTATCCGTGGTAGAACAGCCTTGCGCATCGGTAATTGTAACGGGGTAAGTGCTGGCTTGAAGCCCTGTAATAGTTGCGGTTGTTTCTCCATTAAACCATTGATAAGTATAACCTGGTACTCCTCCCGAAGCGGAAATGCTTGCACTTCCATCATTGCCATCAGCACAAGAAATTTGCTGCCCATTATAAGGAGTCGCAATCGTAGTAGTAGTGAGCAATTGGGCAGGGCTGGAAATGGTTGCAGAAGCAGTTGTGTTACAGCCATGAGCATCGGTAATGCTAATGGTATACGTTCCTACTGCCAAATTAGAGGCAATGGCTAAACTATCGCCGTTACTCCATTGATAAGTATAACTAGGAGTTCCTCCACTAACGCTAAGATTAATAGTACCGTCATTGCTATCAAAACAATTCGCATTGGTAAGGGTAGCGAAAGCAGCTAAAGAATCAGGTTCTGAAATTGTAATGGCTGTAGCAGCAGAACAACCGTCGGAGTCTTCTACCGTAACGTGATAAACTCCTGCGCAAAGCCCTGTTGCCATTGCTGAGGTTTGGTGATTTGGATCATCCCAAGTGAAACTATAAGGATTGGCACTATTGCCCCCAGAAGCAGAAACAATTGCTGATCCATCACAATCGTTATAACAGGTTGTTGAGTTGGTATTAATAATGCTTAAATTTAAAGACGTATTGGCAGGAATCAAGACATTCGCACTAACAGTACAACCGTTATTATCCGTGACGGTCACCTCATTAAAGTTGGGACATAAATTGGTTGGAGCAGCGGTTGTATTACCATTGGTCCAGATATAACTGTAAGGGGCTTGTCCTCCATTTACAGAAATTGTAGCACTGCCATCGCAACCTGTAGAAGAACAATTGGAGGCAGTTGTATTTTGGATATTAACAGTTAAGGTACTTGGGGTAGTAATGGTAACCGTAGCAGTTGTATTACAATGGTTGCTATCGCTAATGCTTACGGTGTGGATGCCTGCATTAAGTGCTGTTGCTATTGAGGAAGTTTCACCATTATCCCATGCAAAAGAATAAGGGGATGTTCCACCAGTAGGCGTGGCTGCTGCTTGCCCGTCTGATGAGCCAAGACAGCTTACCCCTTGCAATTCAGCAGCTAAACTGCTAAGAACATTTGGTTCGGTTAAAGAAATCGTCTCTACAACAAAACAACCGCTATTATCGGTAACCGTTGCGGTATAGTTGCCAGCACATAAGCCTGATAAGGTTTGGCTGGTTGCTCCATTGTCCCATATAAACGTATGGGGTGCGCCAGTAGGAGGGAGCCCAATACTGATGGCTCCATTACAATCTCCATGACAAGCAATAGTTTGGTCAATCTGAGTACTGACGGCAAAAGCATTGGAATTGGCAATTACAACAGCCAAAGAAACGGTACAACTATTATTGTCTGTAACGGTTACTGTATTCGTTCCTGCACAAAGAGCGGTGGCATCTTCTGTTGTTTCGCCGTTGGGCCATAAATAGCTGAAACCACCTGCACCTCCACTTACTGTAATATCTGCTGTTGCATCACAAAGCCCACAACTAGCAACCGTTTGAGCATTTAAAGCAAGATTTATAGTAGTAGGTTCAGTAAGGGTAACTGCTAAATTAATGCGGCAGTGATTACTGTCTCGAACCGTAATGGTATAATTGTTAGCGGTCAGGTTAAGAAAGTCGCCACTTGTCGAGAAATTGATGCCATCAATAGAATAGGAATAAGGAGCTGTGCCTGTTCCTAGATTGGCTAGAACACTAATTGCGCCATCCGTGCCACCAAAGCAACTTACATTGGTCGAACTAATGAGGCTTGCAGCAAGGGCAGGGGGTTCTGTAATGTTAATCGAAACAGAATCTTGGCAGCCATTGGCATCTTGAACCAATACGCCATAATTGCCAGCAGGAAGATTGGTAAATGTAGGGCTAATTCCAGTGTTAAGTTGCCCTGTATTATTATATAGGGTATAACTGTAGTTTGGAGTGCCGTTTATGGCTAAAATTTGGATAGAACCTGTTGAGTCTCCCTGACAGTTAATATTGGTTTGGTTGGCAATAGAAGCAATTACGCTAGTGGGTTGGGTGATGAGAACCGTTAGCGTATCGGTACAGCCATTGTCATCAGAGACCGTAACGGAATGATTGCCTGCGCAAAGTCCTGTGGCATGAGCCGAAGCTTGACCATCTGACCAGATGTAATTATAATTTCCGATGACAGAGCCACCTGTAGCAGAAACAAAGGCTTGCCCATCACAAATTCCATTGCAAGTTGCCAGCCTAATAGAATCTAAACTAAGGTGGATTGGATTTGGTGTACTAATCGTTGCCACAGCAGTATCAAAACACAAATGATCGTCATAAACGGTGACACGATAAGAACCAA
This sequence comes from Aureispira anguillae, assembly GCF_026000115.1. Classification (GTDB taxonomy): domain Bacteria; phylum Bacteroidota; class Bacteroidia; order Chitinophagales; family Saprospiraceae; genus Aureispira; species Aureispira anguillae. Next base: position 3,328,661 of record NZ_AP026867.1, on the reverse strand, counting down.
TACAAAGTCCTGTTGCTGTTGCGTTGGTTTGGTTGCCTGCTGCTGCATCCCAAAGATAGGTATAATTGGTAGCAACAGAGCCACCTACTCCAATTACAGAGGCCTGTCCATTGCAATCTCCACTACAACTTACATCTAGCACATTTCCTATAGATGCAGTCATCAATAACCCGTTGTCAACAACAACATGAGCGGTGTCAAAACAACCATTTACGCCTGTTACGGTAACAAAATAAAGCCCTGCAGCTAGTCCAGTTGCAGTAGAATCTGTAGACCCATTACTCCAACTAAAAGAATAAGGAGCAACCCCTCCTTGCGTAACTGCTGAAGCAGTACCATCGTTAATACCTGAGCAACTCAAAGGAGTAGATACAGGAGATAAAACAGGGTCAGTGGTGGTGGTAATCATAATTTCTCCTACATTGTCACCACCCAGATTACCAAAACCACCGTCAATTTGAATAACATAAGGGGTATTGGAGGCTAAGCCTGTGTAGGTTTGTGACCAATTAAAGGGTTGTACATCACAAGAAGTAAAGGTTTGACAATCAACCAAACTATCGGGATTGTTGTCACAGGGCGTGCCATCTTGGAACAATGAAATATTAAATCCATCTGTTGGTGTAATTCCTAAAATACAGTTGCCATTAGATACCGCATTGATCACGTGCAGGGTTACATCACTACCATTACAATCGGAAACAAAATAATAATAGATTGAATTTTCGGGATTGTCACCCTCCGAACATTCATAATATCCAGCAGCGCCACCCGATACATTCTCGCCATGTGCTCCAGCAGTATTAAAGCAATAGGGGACATTGGGCAACATGGGAACGGCAAGGGCATCCAAGCAATTGTCAAAACCACAACCCTCGGAAATACACAACTCATAATCTTCATTGTCGTCATCTCCATCTTCGTTGAATACTTGTAGCCAAACGGTGGTTCCAGGAGGCGCTGCAATTTGGAACGATACATCGCTGCTAAGCCCTCCTTGGTCGCAAGAAATGGGACTGAGGTTATTACAAGATCCTGTATAGGCTACTACCGTTAAATCAGAAAAATCACCCACAATACCACCGCCAACATTGTCGTCATTTCCTTCTACTACCGCATTTCCTGAAGCTGGCATTGTAAACTGATACCAAGTATCTCCGCAGTTGCCTCCACAGCCTTGTGCAAAAGCAGGATTATAGGTAATGGTTGGCAAGCCATAATTGAGTTGAGAGAAGGTTCCATTGGCATTTAGGCAGGATTCCGATTGCACAGGCAAGGTGATGGCGCTGTCACAAGCATTATTGCTCGGTTCTGGATCATTGGGTTGCCCTGTTCCATAGCTGGGGTACATATCTTCAATTGAAATATTAAAGGTACCTTCAATGACTAAGCCAGAACCATCTACTTGGATAAAGTAGGTATTGCCTGGTTGTAGACAGGTTGCTTCTATATTTTCTGTAATTAGAGCTGTTGGCCAAGTAGAACTTTCAATCTGAGATAAGGTGCCAGTACAGGTATTGTTAGAAGAAGAAAAAACACGCACTTCGGGGTCCATTCCCAAGAATAAGTTGGTAGAAACCACATCAATTTCTACTCGCCCAGAAGGCGGTGCTGTAAACTGGTACCAAACCGTGTGGGTGGCGTAATTTCCAACACCAGGCTCTCCCAATTCTACATTGGCACAGACATTAGATTCATTGCTTCTAGTTTGAGTAGTATTGGGTACTCCAAAATTATAAGCATTACAAATGTGATTGTTATAAGGGAAATTACTTGTTCCTCCATCGTCTCGAACTTCTAGGGTAAACCAACCATCTTCATCCCCAAAGGCACCATTAGAACCATCTACTTGTAAGAAATATAAGCGACCTGGTTCTAAGCAATCGACACTAAGTGATTCATCTTTATTAAAAATATCATAATCGCTATCTACTTCCAAAAATGGCCCAGTGCAGGTATTGTTGGGAGAATAATAAAGCGCCAATTGAAGGTCAATTTCATCTCCAATATTATGAGGGTCATTTTGAGCATCAATGGTTACATTTCCAGAAGCTGGAGCGGTAAACGTAAACCAAACTGTTTTGTCTATACTGAATGCAGCAGGAGTAGGTTCGCCTGCTTCGGTATCCGAACAAAGATTGGTATAATCAATATTATTATTAATAGAGCCTCCATTGGGTACAACTCCTAAGGGTTCAGCATTACAAAGTATATTATAAGGTGGGCGATAGCCAGCACCATCGTCTCGTACTTCAATTTGGAAGTAGCCCTCTAAGTTGAGTACAGAGCCATCCACTTGTACCCAATAACGTCGTCCAGGATACAAACAGGTAACGCTAACATCCGCATCAAAACTGAATAGGGGATCTGCATCACCATTTTCTAATAAAGACATATTACCCGTACAAGTACCATTACTGGATTCGTAGACGGCTAATTGCAAGTCAACCGTATTGCCTATTCCCGCAGGATCAGATTCTACAGAAATGCTTACGTTGGAAGTTGTGTTAACGCCAGGATGATTGGGAGCAATAAATGAAAACCAAACCGTTTGTTCTATCGCAAAGGGGCTAGGTTCTCCTGGTTCTACATCTGCACAAAAGTTATAATAATTGGTATTGTTACTGATTGAACCTCCAATTGGTACCGTACCCAGGTTTTCATGTTGACAGATTAAGTCATTGGTGGGAATTGGTACAGGCGTTGCTGCCGAAATGCTAATATCAAAATAGCCTTGCACATCTAGGAAAGAGCCATCTACCATAACAAAGTAGGTTTTCCCTGCTTCTAAACAAGGAACGTTTAAACTTTCATTAAATAAATCAAGTAAAGAATAACCGCTCTCTACCTCTGAAAGTGTTCCTGTACATAAATTATTACTAGATTCAAAAACGGCAACTTGTAAGTCAATGGCATCTTGATTGCCCAAAGGCCAAGGTAAACTAGAAGTGCAATTAATATCTACCGCATAAGGCCCTCCTGTTGCGGGAGTGGTAAAAGTATACCAGACCGTTTGGTCGGTGCCAAAAGCAGAAGGATTGGGATCTCCCAAATCATCTGCGCATAAATTGTGTTGATTGTTAATTCCTACTGTTCCTGCAAAAGGATTTCCCAAGGCAATGGCATTGCAAATAGAATCATTGGGGGCAACAGGAATAGAAGGAATTTCAGTAATTGTAATATCAAAATACCCCTCATGTCCTCCTAATAAAACAGGGGGAGCCCCATCGACTTGAACATAATAGGTTTGACCAGGGGTTAGACAATAGACATCTAGGTCTACATCATATAATAAATCATCGCCACTAACATGTTCTCGCCAAGGTCCCGTACAGCTAGGGCTGACCCAAACGGCTATTTGTAAGTTGATGGGATCTGTACCACTCAAGACAGGATCAGAGTTGAGCTCAATATTGACATTTCCTGTGGATGGAGCAACAAAGGTATACCAAACGGTTTGGTCTGCTGTAAAACCAGAGGGCTGAGGCTCGCCTGTGGCAGTTGCACAAAAATTATTCTGAGAACCATGGCTTGTTATTGGACTTGTGCCAACAGAACCCCCTGTTGGGTCACCTAAGGCCAATGCATTACAAGGTTCATCATAGGGCGATGCCAAATCACGAGGGTCGCCATAGACCTCAATATCAAAAATACCAATTTGGAGATCTGGGTCAATCAAAGAACCTTCGCCATCAACCAAAATCCAGTATTCACGCCCAGGAATTAGGCATTCCACTTCCATATCTTCGTCCCAAAGAACACCAATTCCCTCATGTTCCGACTTGATTTCTGAGGGAACACCTGTACATACCGCACCTGTGAGGTCATAAACGGCAACTTGCAAATCAATATTATCACTGCTTAATAGCCCCCCATTATCCAAGCGAATTTCTACTTTACCAGAGGGCGGTGCAATAAAGGTATACCAAACGCCTTGGTCATTTCCCCAATTGGAGGGAATAGGCTCAAAGATATTGTCTGCGCAATAGTTATTTTGATCAACCAGCCCAACGGTACCACCTGCGCCAGGATTTCCCAAGGGGATGGCATCACAAATTAAATCATTAGGGGCAGGAAAAATACCGCCATCTGTAACCGTTATATCAAAAATACCATCTACATTGAGCGGAGAGCCATCGACCATAATCCAATAGTTAGCTCCAGGAGTTAAGCATTTTACATCCATTGTTTCCCCAAATAAGCCTGGGGTATAGTCCGAATGAATAAAATTAAGCGTTCCAGTACAAGCCCCCGTACTTGTTTCGTAAAGGGCTAATTGCAAGTCAACGGCATCCGTGCCCAAGGGCCAAGGTAAGTCACTATCGGCATCAATAATCACATGCCCAGAAGGTGGGGCTTGAAAGCGAAACCAAACGGTTTGATCCGAAGCCCAAGCACCAGGCGTTGGGTCGTTAATATTGGTTGCACAAACGTTAGAACGGCTTAAGTTGGGGGTAGCAACAGCCCCTCCATGAGGCACGGCTCCCAAAAATTCGGCATCACAAATCTCATCTGCGGCTTGCAAAACGCCTCCATCTACTACTTGCAGCCCAAAGAATCCTTCTTGTCCTCCTGTATTCACTAAGAACGTACTTTCTCCATCAACCAATATAAAATAGGTTGTATTAGGGCTCAGGCAACTGACGGCCATGTCTTCATCGTTTAATAGACCTAGCCCTTGATAATCTTCTTGCACCAAATTTAGCGTACCCGTACAACTGCCATTGCTAGATTCGTAAAGCGCCAATTGTAAGTCAATGTCATCGCCTAAATTTTGAGGATCACTAACCGCTTGTACTTCAATTACTGCTGCAGGAAAAGCACCTGTTGTAAATTGAAACCAAACTCCTTGATCATTATTGCCCCCCCAAGGGTTGGGGTCACCAATATTGTCTGCGCAATAGTTACCATAATTACTTAAACCATTATTGCCAAGGGTTGAATTAGAATTTAGCGTGCCTAGATTAATCGCATTACAAATTGTATTATAAGCACCACCTGGTAAGGTAAATGCCCCCGTAGCTGTGATGGTAAAATTAATATTGGCCGTACTAGATCCTCCTACAGCAAGACTATAAGTAATTGAGTTACCTGGAGCAGGAGTAGCAAAATTTTGACAAATTTGCTCTAAGCAACTTTGACTAACCACACAGGCTGTTCCATCGTCTTCAAAGGCTCGTAGGCAAATTTGTAAATTGGCAGGATAGTTATTGGCGCAATTAAAGACCTCACTATATTGAGTATTGGGTGGGTTGGTAAAACAAAAGCCCGCTCTAGGATAGGTGGTGTAGCCTTGCCCTGCTACTTGAACTCTCCAATGCGGTTCTGGTCCTCCACCAAAGAATCCATCGGTACAAGTTGTGGTTGAATTACCACTATTGATGCGTACACTTAAGGTGACTTGTGCGTATAGGGAATTACTAATTAATAAAAAAAGAAGTGTAAAAATATAGTGTGTAAGTAATATTTTCATAGTAATTATTCTTGAAAATTACCTTGGTAACTTTGGTGATTGATCGTGATTGGCTATAGGTCTAAAACTACTTTATTGAAGGGGTTTATTCAATATATCCAGTAAGTTTATTGTACTCAATTTTTGCTAAAAAAGGTCTTCTTAACTTTTAGAATAACAGACTCCTAAACTTTTAATAACTAGTAAATATACAGAATTTAAACGATTTTTTTTAGAAATCATTGTTAGAGGCTTTGGAAACGAGGTTGATTTTAACTGACGGGTTAGTTTTATTGCTTAATCGTTTTATTCATTACTCCGCTAGAAACCCGAACTCAGCTATGTTGGCTCATAAGTGATAGCGAACCATAAGCACTAGCGTACTAGCGAACCTAGCAGCGCAGCTAAACAGAGCTTGCGGGCTCACGGCCGTAGGGAGATTATGAAATGGAAAAAAGCAGAATTTTGTGAGCGTTGTTGGAATAAAAAAAGCGACTACTGAAAAGTAGTCGCTTAGGGTTAATATTTATTTTTGATGACTTTTGCTAAGTGAACATAGCCTGTTTTTTTATGGCGAACGCTTACCATATAAGTTCCAGGAGGATAGTCATTCAAATCGGTAGGTATATTGTTGGTACCAACTACTGCTTGATGTTCTTTTACATCAATGAGTTTACCCAGTACATCTAATACCTTGATTTCTAGTTTTTCCTTGTCTTTTGCTTCATATTGATAATACAAGTAACCATCTGTAGGATTAGGATAAAAATTATAAGCCAAATGATCTCGCTCGATGCTCAATAGTACAATGTTAGAATAGGTAGAGGTTCCATCTAAATCTACTAATTCTAGACGATAATAATTAGGACCTTCAAAAGGATTGACATCATCAAAGGTATAATGTGTGGTACTTGTTGATTGTCCTTTTGCTGAAACGGTGCCTATTTTCTCAAAACTAAAGCCATCTAAACTACGCTCAATGTTAAAATAAGCACTGTTGTCTTCTGTTTCAGTTCCCCAACTTAAGTAGTTGATTTTATTATCTGTTGTACCATCAAAATACAACCAATCTACAGGTAATAGATCAACAGGAATTAAAACAATCCCCGCAGAACCTCCAGAGAAACTAGTAATGTTTTGAAGCTCTACATAATTAATGGCATTAATGGTCGTACCCAAAGGACCAGACAGATGTAAACTATCGTAAATTGGAGCATCATAATTAGCGCCTTCGTTTTTGAACCAATAAAAACCAAGTGGATAAGGATATTTGTAGGTATAACCACAAGCAGGATAAGCTGCCATCCAGTTGATCGCTGCCGTTTCTATAGCCGTTCGTTCTGCTGGTTCATAGTAGAATCGGACATTATAAGGAGCATTAACAGCTCCTCCACCAAGGTCAACATTCCAGCTTCGTTCCATTTCAAAACGTTCTTCGCCTGGGGTCCAGCCTGTAGCACAAGAAGTTGGCGCAAAAGGACCTTCCGATTCTTGATAATAAGCGGTAGAATCCCAAATAGTAACGAGAGGAAAGCCAGTTGTAGCACCTGTTGTAATATCTCCCTGAATGGAGAAAATAATATCGTCCCCAACAAAGAAATGATGCCAACCACTATTGTCAGTACAATAAGTATTGGTACTGGTTCCGTTGGCAGCGTAAATATAACGTTTAACAAAGAGAGTAATGCTAGAATCAGCAGTGTTGCCACATAAGCTTTCTCTGCGGACATAGTAGGTTCTGGTTGTATCTGTTACGATATTGATACTATTTCCTGTGCCAACAAAAAGCCCTGTTCCATTAGGTCCTGTGTACCAATTGGTGACGGCTCCAGTTCCTGCAATACCCCCTGAAGCTGTTAACGTAACCGTTGTATTAGGACAGAAAGTACCAGCTAGTGGATTGATAATAGGAGGAGTAGACGCAATTGGCGCAGTAATAATAACGCTTGTACTATCAGTACACCCTTGACCATCTGTAACAGTAACGGCATTAAAGCCAGGACATAAATCGCTTGGAACAGCATTGGTATTGCCATTAGACCAAAGGTAATTGTAAGTGCCTGATCCTCCTGTAACAACACTGGTTGCACTACCTGTACAAACCGATGAGTCGCAGTCGGAAGCAATACTATTAATAAGATTAATGGACAGTACAGCAGGTTCTGTTATGGTTACTTGCGTAGAATCAAAACAACCCAAATCATCGTAAACAGAAACAGAATACGTGCCTGCACACAATCCTGTGGCAGTAGCATTGGTTTGATTATTAGCAGCAGCATCCCATAGGTAGGTATATCCTGTTGTTACCGTACCACCGATGCCTGTAACAATAGCTTGTCCATCACAAACAGCATTACACGTCACAGGAGTAGGAGGCAACATGGCAGCAGTAACCAATAAGCCATCATCAACAAAAACACTAGCGGTATCTGTACAGCCATTGGACCCTGTAATCGTTACGGTATAATTGCCAGTAGCCAAGCCTGTCGCAACAGAATCAGTAACGCCATTAGACCACAAGAACGTAAAGGGAGGAACGCCTCCACCTGTAACCGCAGCAGCAGCAGTACCGTCATTTAGACCAGAACAAGTAAGTGGAGTAGCTACAGGAGCTAAGATAGGATTGGTCGTTGTTGTAATCATAACCTCACCTTGATTGTTTCCACCTGCATTTCCAAAGCCACCGTCAATTTGAATCATATATGGTGTATTAGGAGCCAAGCCCGTGTAGGTAAATGACCAGTTGATGGGTTGAACATCACAAGCTGTAAACGATTGGCAATCTACAAGAGCAGTAGGATTGTTGTCGCAGGGCGTTGCATCTTGGAATAAAGAAATATTAAATCCATCAGATGGGGTAATACCCAATAAACAGCTACCATTGATTTGCCCATTCATAATATGTAAGGTGACATCACTACCATTACAGTCAGACTCAAAATAGTAATAAACAGAATTTTCAGGATTGTCTCCCTCGCTACATTCATTATAACCAGGAGCTCCGTTGGCAATATCTTCCCCTTCTGCACCCGAAGTATTCCAACAATAAGGAACATTAGGTAACATAGGAACCAATAAGGCATCTAAACAATTGTCAAAGCCACAGCCTTCGGATACACAAATTTGATAATCTTCTCCATTATCATTTCCATCATCGTCAAATACCTGTACCCAAACGGTTGTTCCAGGTGCGGCTGCAACTTGGAAGGAAACATCGCTATTAAGACCACCTTGTCCACAATCAATAGGCGTTAAACCATTGCAAGTACCTGTGTAGGCAACTACTGTTAAATCAGAATAATCTCCTGTAACACCGCCAACCGCATCATCGTTTCCTTCAATGACAGCATTTCCTGAAGCGGGCATTGTAAATTGATACCAAGTATCTCCACAGTTGCCTCCGCAGCCTTGCGCATAAGCAGGGTCATAGGTAATGGTTGGATAACCATAACTATTGGTTTGGAAGGTTCCGCCACCATTGATGCAAGATTCCGTTTGAACGGGCAATACAATAGCGTTGTCACAACTATCGTTGCTGGGCTGTGGATCATTCGCAGCCCCTGTTCCATAACTGGGCATTAGATCAACAATATCAATATTAAAAGTACCTTCTTTGGTTAGCAATTGACCATCTACTTGGATAAAATAAACGTTGCCAGGAACTAAGCAGGTCGCTTCTATATTTTCTGTAACTAGAGCCGTTGGCCATAGAGAGCTTTCTACTTCAGTGAGCACCCCTGTACATGTATTATCAGAAGAAGCATGAATATAAACTTCAGGGTCTATTCCTAACAGAAGATTGGTTGATACTACATTGATTTCAACTCGCCCAGAAGGAGGGGCAATAAATTGGTACCAAACGGTATGGGTCGCATAACCACCAGCACCAGGCTCTCCAACTTCTATATTGGCGCAAGCATTACTTTCGTTGGTGCGAGACTGAATGACCCCTGTAGGGGTGCCAAAACTATAGGCATCGCAAATGCTATTGTTATAAGGAAAGTTGCTAGTCCCTCCATCATCAATTACCTCAAGAGTAAACCAACCATCCTCATCTCCCAATAAGCCACCAGCACCATCTACTTGCAAATAGTAAACTCTACCACCTTCTAAACAATCTACAGTAAGCGATTCATCTTTGTTTAAAGCATCATAATCGCTATCTACTTCTAAGAAATTTCCTGTACAGGTGTTATCGTCAGAATAATAGAGTGCCAATTGCAAATCTACCTCATCCCCAATGTTGTTGGGATCGCTGTACCCATTGATCGTGACATTGCCAGAAAGTGGTGCTACAAAAGTAAACCAAGCCGTTTTGCCAATACCAAAGGCAGCAGGATCAGGTTCTCCTGTTTCGGTGTCAGTACATAGGTTGGTGTAATTAACATTATTGTTAATGCTGCCAGCATTGGGAACCGTCCCTAAATTAACAGCATTACACATCATATTATAAGGAGGACGAACGCCTTGTCCATCATCTTGCACCTCTATTCTAAAATAGCCCTCTTGATTTAAAATAGAACCATCTACTTGCACATAATAACGTTGACCAGGGTAGAGGCAAGTGACACTAGCACTCGCATCAAAACTAGTTAATGGATCTGCTTCTCCATTCTCTACCAAATTCATAGTGCCAGAGCAAAGTGTATTGCTCGATTCATAAACCGCTAACTGCAAATCTACATTGTCGCCCAAATTACCTGGATCAGAAGTTACATTAACCGTCACATTAGCCGTTGCGTTTGCACCAGTATGGTTGGGAGCAACAAATGAAAACCAGACGGTTTGTTCTATGGCAAAAGGATTGGGTTCTCCTGCTTCTATGTCAGAGCAAAAGTTGGAATAATCGACCCCATTATTGATTGAACCAGCATTGGGAACCGTTCCTAAATCAATATAATTACAAATTAGATCATTGGTAGGAATGGGGACAGGAGTAGCAGGAGTAAGGTTTAGATCAAAATACCCCTGTACATTAAGAACAGAACCATCTACCATCAAGAAATATGTTTTATTTTCTTCTAAACAGCGTACGTTCATAGATTCATTGAATAAGTCGAGAACGGAATATTCACTGGTCATTTCGGTTAAGGTACCTGTACAGGTATTGGTAGAGGATTCGAAAACGGCTAATTGCAAATCTACCGCATCTGTGCCAAGCGGCCAAGGAAGATCTGAGGTTGCCTGAATGTCTAACGCAAAGGGACCGCCAGTAGTTGGTGTTGTGAAGGTATACCAAACCGTTTGATCCGTACCAAAGGCAGAAGGAGTGGGATCGCCCAAATCACCTGCACAAAGGTTGTGCTGATTGTTAATGGTAATTGGCGTAGTCCAAGGATTGCCCAAAGCAACGGCTCCACAAATGGTATCGTTAGGAGACACAGGAACAGGAGGAATTTCTGTAATTGTTATATCAAAATAGCCTTCGTGCCCTTCCAATAGAACAGGAGGTTCTCCGTCAATCTGTACATAATAAGTTTGACCAGGAACCAAACACCAAAGATCCATACTAACATCATAAGTGATGTCACTACCACTAATTTCTTCAATCCAAGGACCAGAACAGCCTGGCGTACGATAAACGGCAATTTGTAAATTAATAGCATCAACGCCGCCCACGACAGGATCACTATTCAAGTCAAAGTGTACCGCACCCGTAGCAGGAGCTACAAAGGTGTACCAAACTGTTTGGTCTGCTGTAAAGTTAGAAGGTTGAGGCTCTCCAATAGCATCTGCACAAAAATTATTTTGAGAACCATGCAGGGCAGTAGGAGTGGTAGAAACAGCGCCACCAGTTGGATCTCCTAAAGCAATGGCATTACAAGGTTCGTTGTTGGCAGCAGGTGGGTCTTGTGGATCTCCATAGACCTCAATATCAAAAAGACCTTCTCGAAGATCAGGATCAATCAAAGACCCTTCGCCATCTACTAAAATCCAATATTCACGACCAGGAATAAGGCAATCTACCCACATATCTTCGTCCCATACTACGCCAATTCCATCGTGTTCAGATTTTATTTCGGTAGGTGTACCCGTACAAACTGCTCCTGTTAGGTCATAAACAGCTACTTGTAAATCAATTCTATCTTGACTCAATAAGCCATAGTCATTTAAGCGAATTTCAACTTTTCCAGAAGGAGGAGCAATAAAGGTGTACCAAATTCCCATATCATTTCCCCAGTTGTTTGGGATGGGTTCAAATAGGTTGTTGGCGCAATAATTATATTGATTTAGCAAACCTACTGTGCCGCCAGAACCAGGGTTGCCCAAGGGGATAGCATCACAAATCAAATCATTGGGAGCAGGGTATTGTCCGCCATCGGTGATGGTTAGGTCAAAAATGCCATCTACATTTAGAGAGGAGCCATCTACCATAACCCAATAATTATCACCAGGAGTGAGGCAACGTACGTCCATTTCTTCTCCAAATAAGCCAGGCGTATAATCACTGTAGATATGATCTAAGGTACCTGTGCAAGTCCCTGTACTGGTTCCATATACTGCTAGTTGTAGGTCTACGGCATCTACTCCTACAGGGAATAGTGCATCTGACTCTGCTTCTATAAAAACATGCCCAGAGGGAGGTGCTTGAAAGCGAAACCAAACGGTTTGGTCGGATCCCCAAGCTCCAGGGGTTGGGTCATTGATATTGGTAGCACAGACATTAGAACGACTTAGAGCTGGTGTTGAAACAGCACCTCCTGCTGGAACTAAGCCTAGATTCTCTGCATCGCATATTTCGTCTCCTGCTTGTTGAATGCCATTGTCATTGATTTGCAAACCAAAAAAGCCTTCTACGCCATTTGCAGTGATTAAAGTATAAGCTTCGCCATCTACCAATAGAAAATAAGTTGTGTTGGGACTGAGACAATTAACGCTCATGTCTTCATCCCAGACGGTTCCAATTCCTTCATAATCTTCTTGAACTAAGGTTAAGGTTCCCGAACAAGTACCATTACTTGATTCATATAAGGCTACTTGCAAATCAATTCCATCGCCTCGACCTTGTGGGTCACTGTCTAAATCAAATTCTATAACAGCAGCAGGAGAAGGACCTGTTGTAAATTGGAACCAAACACCTTGATCGTTATTTCCTCCCCATGGATTGGGGTCGCCTGCATTACCTGCACAAAAGTTACCATAATTACTTAGGTTGCTATTGCCGACAGAACTGTTGGAATTTAGGATACCCAAATTGATGGCATTACAGACTTGATCATAGGTAGAACCAGGAGGCCAACTACCAGTTGCCGAAATGGTAAAGTTGATATTGGCAGAACTAGATCCACCCACACTAAGCGCATAGGTGATCGAATTACCAGGGGTAGGAGTAGCGAAATTTTGGCAAATTTGTTCCAAACAGCTTTCACTTACAACGCAGGCTCCACCATCATCTTCAAAAGCCCGTAAACAGACTTGCAAGGTACTAGGATAGCTACTAGAGCAGTTAAACTGCTCGCTATACTGTGTATTGGGTGGGTTGGTAAAACAAATGCCAGCAGTAGGATAAGTCGTGTATCCTTGTCCTGCTACTTGAACACGCCAATGAGGTTCTGGACCACCGCCTAGCCAGCCATCCGTACAACTTGTGCTTGAATTTCCGCTGTTAATGCGTACAGTGAGGGTTACTTGTGCAAACAGACTATGAATGGTAAATGTCAAAAAACAAGTCAAAAAAAAGTGTAAATACTTGGATTTCATATTTATATTTTTTCAATACCAATAATCGAGTTAAAAAAAATGGTTAATAGTAGGACATGAAGAGGTTTGTTTTTAACTCTGTTTACTTTTAATTTTTGATAGGTATGGGAAAACGACCCTTAAGATAGAAAAATAAGGGTGAAATTTATATTTGTTAATGTTAAAAAGCAAATTAATGACTTTATAAACAAACGATTAGCGAGCCAACTCAATAAGAACTTTTTTCTTTTTAATGCGTTGTTTGTTAATGTTTTTTATGACTTGCTTGGTCTTGTTTTGTTTGACAGCTACATAAGAAATGTACTCTTTGACCACCACCAAACCTAAGTCCTCTTTTTGAAGCTGTCCTTTTTTGAAGAGGGTACCAACAATATCAAATTTATTAACTTTATCTTTCTTGCCAGCACTAATATACAAGGTTTGCCATTCTGGTTGTTTGAGAGGGGGGATAGCCAAAGGAAGCTCAATATATTCGATGGTTTCATCAATATAAGTTCTCCAAGGTTTATCTTCTTCTAGAATTAGATAAGCGGTTCCTCTGGCTTCCATCCGAGCAGTACGACCATTTCTATGAATAAATTCAGCTTCTGTATGCGGCAGTTGATAATGAATGATATTTTGGATGGTTGGAATATCTAAGCCCCTTGCTGCTAAATCTGTTGTTACTAAGATGTTGTGGCTGCCATTTCGGAATTTGATGAGGGCTAGTTCTCGCTCTTTTTGTTCTAAGCCACCATGAAATATACCATGTATAATTCCTTTTTTGAAGAGCAAGTGGCTTACTTTTTCTACCGTTGCCCTCTGGTTGCAGAAAATAAGTGTTGCGCTATTCCCTACATAGTTGACTAATTTTATGAAATCACGAACTCTATGCTCACTTTGAGTGATTAGTGCTTTGGTTGTTAGTGAGTTGGATTGGTTCTTTGAAAGGAAGTTGAGCGTAGTAGGTTGCTCTAAATGAACAAAATCAGGTACTTCTACCGCTGTTGTAGCAGAGGTAAGAAAGCGTCTTTGTAGGTTATGTAGTTGTTCTATAATGAAAGACATTTCTTTGGCAAATCCCAATTCCAATGATTTATCAAATTCATCTAGAATGAGGTGTTTTATACCTTCTGTTGCAAAACTTTCTCTGCGCAAGTGGTCGGCAATTCTACCTGGTGTACCAACTAAAAGTGTAGGAGCGATTTGTAAATTTTGCAATTCTGTTTTGATGGGATGCCCACCATAGCAACAATTAACTTTAAAACCTGTTTGCATATTTCTAAAAACCTGCGTAATCTGTAGCGCAAGTTCTCTAGAGGGCACCAATATAAGTGCTTGGACAGCAGGTGTTGGTTTTTCTTCTAATGTTTTTAGTAAAGACAATAAAAAAGCCAATGTTTTCCCTGATCCAGTAGGAGAGAGCAGTACAATGTTTTTGGCAGATTGAGCAGCTGTCTCCATTGCTTGCTGCATGTCATTTAACGCATCAATTTGCAAGCGTTTTAGTATATTCTCCGTTGTGTTTTTGTTCGATTTCATGCCGCAAATATACATAAATATCGAACAAGTTGGATAAGCTGAGTTTTGATTTAGGGCTTGCGAGCCCTATTACTTGATTCTTTTAGCGGTTCTTGCTTGATTCTGAATTGGTTGATTACTTTTGTCATATTTTGCTTAATTGGCTCTAGGGATCGCCTTAAATAGAGCTTTTTTTAGCGAAGGGGTATGCTGGAGCGATAAGGTGTTTTTTTCTTCTAGAAGCATAGCAATAGAAGTTTTAAAACGCAGTGCTTGATCGTCAGACTGATCTTTTTCCTTAATCCAAATAATGATTTCATCCTTTAGGGCTGCCTCAAAATCTAGCGCAACAGGAAAGTCAGGTTTGTAGTGGTTAGAAATGGTATCGTGTATTATAATTGTATACCCCAAATGCTCATAGGTACTATTGGGATTTTTATCGTTTCGAAGACCTACCTTATAAACAATTTGATCCCAATCTTTGGTTACTAAGTGTTGTAGATAAAAACCAATTGTTTGAACAGGCGAGAGAGTATTGTTAAATTGCTCCTTTCTCGATTCAGAGAGGGCAAAATTATTACTTTTTGCTTGGAGGATGACTTCATAATGCGCATCCTTTTGCATAAAACGATAAGGAATAAATACTTCAATTTTTTTCTGGTTGTGTATCGGAAATTGAGTGGGCTGATTGGCGTCATTATTAATGAAAAAGCCTTGATTTAAGGTTGTTCCATTGGCTAAGATTTGAAGGTCAAAGAAGCCCTTACTGTGATAGTAGTCAGGAACAATCATACTAAACCTAAACAATTGTCCAGAAAGCCCTGCCTGCAAATGTTCTTCATGACTGGTTGCGTGTATCTGAATATCATTGAGGCTACTTGGACAAGCATAGGCTTGGCTTTTAAAAGCAATCAATTGAATAGCGGGTATATCAATGCCTTCAAACAATAGATATGGTGTTAATTGTATGTGTTGAGGTGCTACAAAATAAGGTAAAAAAACAAAAATAGTTTGTTGATAAACCAGTGGAATTTTTTGATGGCTACCAGCATAGATTTTATTGGGTGCTGTACTGGTCCAATAAGAAAGTTGAGCAATTGTTTTTTTAGATAAACTAGGGAATGCTATTTTTAGTTGCCCTTCTTTAGGGAGTTGATCAAATTTGACCTCCAATTGGTATAAAATTCCAGATAAACCATTGTGTATATATCCTGCGGTTTGTTGAAGGCTAGCACTGTCAACAGTTTTGACAATCGTTAGCTCTTTTGATTTATGATGCTGGATAATTTTATCGTTGCCCGTTAGTAAGAGTTTAATTTGTTTAGAATGTTGTAAATTGTAATAAGGAATAAAATAACTATAGGCACCTATTATTCTGTTGTCCTCTTGTTTTCGATGTTGTGTAAGCGGCATTATGTTGGCAAAAGAAGCCTGTTTTTCATCCGTTATTTTGATGCCGATATTTCTACGTTTGTATTGTAAGGGAAGGCTATAGTTAAACGCCAGTTTGATTCCTTGGATACCTTTGTGTTCAACCTGTTCCGTTACCAAGAAATGAGAAGAAATCGGCTTGCGCTCTATTTTTTTTACCTCAAAAGTCGCCTCTTTTATCCGATGACCAATTGTTAATTGTTGATACTTTTTATTGAAGTTTTGTGCCCCATGTTCTACTAAAAAACAACCCATGTCATTAGCGGCAGTTGGGTCAGCATTATGGACACAAACAATAAGGCTATCGTAGTTGGTCATTGTTGTGCTAAACGACTTGGGTTTAGTTTTGAATTTGTTTCGATTAACAAGACCGTGTAGCGTTTGGTTATCCCCAAGTTTTACCAACCATTTGGGATCGGGGGCATGATAGCCCAAGCCCAAGGGATTGGCATTGCTGTCAGGGACGATGGTCGCTGTTTTTAGCGCTAAAAACAAATCGTAAATTTTGACTTGATGCAATAAAAAAGGGCGGCTATAAACAGGCAAGGTTTTTCCTTTGGTGGTAATGGTAATATTCGTTGTATAATCTCCTTCTTCAACAGCAATTTCACGATAGGGAATGTATAAATGAACGATTGTATCTAAATTGGGGAGGCTATCAATTCCTAAACTATCTACCAAATAAGCAATGCTATCGGTATATTGATAGGTGAATGTTTTACTTTGTTGAGCAATAAGCTGCTCTTTTGCTTCTATTTTTATGGTAAATTCATGCGTGGTATTGTCCAATTGATAAGGTGAAAACCTAAACTGTATGTCTAAGCCCTTGGTGTGACTATGCGTGCCTTTTATAAGAGCATCTTGTTTGATCTGAAAATCACTTAAATGATAGCTGGCTTGACCAACTGTTAGTTGGCTAATCAAGAGGGGGAAAAGGATAAAGATAAGTCGATGCATATACATAAGGATTAGAGATTACAAACTTTAGCGCATAAATGAATGAATATTTAAGTGGGGGAACTTTTATTTATTGAGCTAGGGCTAGGGTGGTCTCTGTGGAAAACGATTGTAAGACTAATAAAAAATGGGAGTAATTTTGTAGCCCTTTTTTTTCATTAGGCGGAGTACGCCTTTTTTGCCCCCTAGATGCCCTGCACCAATGGCGGCAAACAAACTTTGTTGACAGGCATATTGTTCAAACCGTTCTGCCATTAGGTCATTACGTTCGTATAATAGAACCTGTCGCATGCCTCCTATAGATCGTTTTGCTTTTT
The DNA here is from genome assembly GCF_026000115.1 of Aureispira anguillae. Classification (GTDB taxonomy): domain Bacteria; phylum Bacteroidota; class Bacteroidia; order Chitinophagales; family Saprospiraceae; genus Aureispira; species Aureispira anguillae. Next base: position 3,311,303 of record NZ_AP026867.1, on the reverse strand, counting down.
TTTGCAAGCCTTGTATATCTCCTTGTATATATAACTCTGCTGTTTTGCTTAGTTCTTTTCTAAAACGTTTAAAATGGGTTGCCATTTTTTTTAGAGAACGACATTGTTCTTTTATGTTAATCTTAGAAAATACAGCCATTTGCTCATGAAAAGTCTCCAATCCCATTAGCTCCTTATTGGCGTTTTGGGCGATAGTATAAAGCATACTGTCCAATGCCATTTGATTATCTGCTTGGAATTGCGATTCAGAAATAAGGTTAAATAAAATAATTGGAGAACTGTATTTAAATTGTTCTAGCTGTTGCCCTGTTTCTATACGTACTAATCGATCAAGTTTTTGATAAATTTTGGGATTTAAGAAATCCTGAAGTGTTTTTCCATTAGGCAATTTTGAAGCTTGTTGCAATTGAGCAAGATCGGCATCTTTTAGATCAAATTCAGCAGCAAAAGCAGCACAATTTTCTATACAGCTTTTTAAAAAATCAATTTTTCTAAATGCACGATTGTCTCGAACATGCATGGTTCCAAAAAGATAAGAGGGAGCTTGTACGTTTTTGCCACTAATTTCCCATAACAAGGTGTTTTTTTTCTTCATTATTCAATAAGCACTTCAACTTAGTTTGGTTGATCTTAAAATTTTTTATGATAGATGTAAATATAATAATAAGTAGTAGAATGGGGTAGAATTTAATGAATAGAGCCAAAGATAATACCAACTTTTTATCCCCTGTAGACTTTGAACTGTGTTTTTATTTGTAATGAAAAAGATAAGTGTTTGGTAATGAATTTTGTAGATTTATTTTATTTTGCTTTTCTTGATTTATACAATCAAAAAATGTAATTTTTTGCGAATAAAAATAATCTTTTATTTTTTCACTCTATGGGAAAATTGTATTCGATTATTTCACCTGTGTTATGTGCTTGACTATTGGTTTTATATATTGTGGCTGTTTTAGCGTTAAGAGCTTGTTACTTAGTTAATGAACGGAGTGAGGTTGCAGTCGAAACAGTACTACGCAGAACCCCGCTAAAAAATATAAGATATTTTTATGCAGAAAGCAGAGCGTGTCTAAAAGGATAGGAACGAGTGAGCTAAAGAGGAAATGAATAAACCATTTTAACAACTTCAATATAATACAACGCAAATGACAAAGACGATTGGAAAAATAATTTTCACGATTACTTTATGCTTAATGACAACATTGGGGTTTTCACAGACAAAAGAGATTCAAATTGAATTTATCGGAAACTGTGGATTCCACATGACTGACGGAATTACAAATTTTTACATAGATTTTCCATATAAGTCTGGAGCCTATGGATATATGGAGTTTGATAAAGCAGAGTTAGATAGCATAAAAGAAAATTCTATTTTCATCTTTACTCATAAACATGCTGATCATTATTCGAAAAAGAATTTGAAAAAAGTAATGAAAAAAAAACGAGGAAAGACATTTGGCGTTTCCAATATCTCAGAATTAGAAATGTTGAGTGAAACAATTAGTGACTTTGAAATAAAGGCATATAAAACGAAACACACATTTTTGGGAATTCCATGTAGGCATTATTCCTATTTAATAACCTGGCACGGAAAAAAAATATTTATATCTGGCGATGCAACGAATCCAGAAACAATTGGGGGCATGGATAATCTTGAATTGGCTTTTGTGCCATATTGGATTCTAAAAAGTGCAAAAGAGCAAGAAATTGAAATTGATGCAAAGATGTTTGCCGTTTATCATTTGTATCCTGCACAAATACCTAGTGCAAACAAACACTGGGGAAAGGTTGAAAACATAAGACCAATGGTTAAGCAAGGCGAAATAATAAAAATTGCATTATAAATAAAATAGGGCAGGCAACGATATAAATGTAATAGCACCTAAAATGTTCATTTCAAAGAAATTGCTATTGCATTTATACAAAGTCGTTGATTGTAATCAATCTACAAGTCAAAAAATCATGCATAAAGCTAGCTTATTGGCTCATAAGCCTAGTAGCGCATGAAGCAAATAATCTATGGAGTATTATTATTTATGTGCTTTAAAAAATGATAATTTAGAAAATTATTTGAATATTTGTTGAATATTAGGTGAGATGCTTCTTTTTTTACACTTAATTATTGGTATTTTGTTAAATAGAAGTATAGCTCTTAATTAAGATGGACAAAGATAATGAGCAATAAATTAGTAAGATCAGTTAGTAGCATTGTTACTATAGGAAGGGCAACAGATGAATAGTAGACTAAATTTTGTCCGTCTACTTACGTAGATAAGCAGAACTAATGATTGTAAATGGAACGCATAATCAATTCTGTTTAATTACTTACTTATCCTGAAAAATTAACTAACATAGAAAGAATACATGCAATGGGCAGAAAAAGTAAAGCAGATGTACGCAAAAAAGAAATTTTAGAACATTTTTATATTATTCTAAAAGAAGAAGGATTTGAAAACGCATCAATAGCAAAGATAGCAAACCTTATGGAGGTAAATCCAAGCTTATTAATTCACTATTTCAAAACCAAAGAAGAAATGGTGGTTGCTTTTGTTGAGTTTTTGTTAGGGCGTTATGAAGATACTTTTAAAGAACAAATGCTAGGGGCAAAAGACCCACAAGAACGATTTAATAATATATTGGATGTTATGTTTAGTGAGGATTGGTTGACTTTTTCGGACCAAACTGTTTTTTATGCTTGCTATTATTTGTCTTCGAGACATCCTAGAATCAAAGAGCGTTTTCAAGTTATGTATAACCGTTTTAAGGAATTATTGATTCCTCATGCTATTTCTTGGATGGAAACAGGGGTTATCAAAGAAGCAAACCCAGAAGATGTGGTCGATTATTTGATTGTTGTGAATGAAGGATTAACTTATTTTGATAAATTAATGAGTGATCCTGAAGGGTTTAAACGTCGAGCTAAATTTTTAAAATCTTCTGTTCTTAAAACCTTAACTAGTTAATAAAAATTAAGCGATAAAGTCTAATATTCCAAAAGCTATTCTGTGTCTGTCATAGAATAGCTTTTGAGATTTTAAGAAGAATAAATACGAAATAGAGCTAGTGTTTTTTTGTTAAAAAACGTTAATTAATAGCAATTTAAGCCCATTTTTTGTAAGTTATAGTAGGATATGTCTTTGTACATTTAAATCTTGAAAACGGAGGTATATCTATTAATTTATGTAAAAAAATATATTTTTTATTAGTTGAAATTATAGTATGATTTTCTTTTATTACTCTTCGTAATCATCTCCCCACATAAATTCCCCAACATATAATTTTTGATTAGAGTTTAGCTATAAAAACAGAATAGAGTTTTAGCTATTTATTCATAAAAATAGAAAAATATGAGGGTATATTTACAATTGTTATTTACGATAGGTTTGATCTTTTTGGGGACGGTAACCTACAGTCAAACTACCTTAGAAACTAGATTAAGGGAACTCCCCGAAAATACCAAAATAACGGTCAACTATTCCTTAAAACTACCAGAAGGTGCTAAGTCTGTATGGTTAGACAATGGGAAGGGAAAAATATGCAGTTGCCAACTCTTGATAGCGGAATCAAACAATGAGAACCGTGTTTATCAAAGCAATCAAACCTTATCTTTAAAAAAAATAACCATTAAAGGTTTGTTTGACGGTTCTCAAATGCATGTGGCAAGGGTTTATTTTCACAATACCGATGATTATTTTAAGTTTAAATGTTATGCACGAGATATTTTGGTCAAGCACATTGCTGAATACCTAAATATTGATAACATAGGTGCTGTTGCTAAAGAAGATTAATCGTTTATACATGGTTCATTTTTATTACTCTAGGATTCATTAAATAGAACCATAAGGGAGGAATCATGGCAATTAGCATAGAGGTGGGGTAGCCCCAAGGCAATAAGGGGGCTTTTTCGAAGTGTCGCAAAATTTGATATTGGCGATTCGATTTGTAATGATGATCAGAGTGCCGAGTTAATTCATAGAGTAGAATCCGACCAATGTCATGGTTGCAATTCCAAGAATGCCAAGGTTGCACAGCTTCATAACGTCCAGACTCTAATTGGCGACGTTGTAAACCATAATGCTCAATATAATTAACGGTTTCTAACATTAGAAAGCCCAAAATTGCAGCAAGGAGAGCAAAAGGGAGAATAGCCCAATCAAAAAGAAACACAAGGAATGTTAAATATCCTATTTGTATCAACTGAAAATGAATCATTTGATTGTAAATGCTAAAGGGCGTTTTGTTTTCTTTTTGTAGCCGTTTTGCTTCAATTTTCCAAGCAGAAAGATAACTATAAACAACAGAACGAATATAAAAGGCATAAATGGTCTCATTAAAGCGGGAACTTGCAGGGTCTTGAGGCGTGGCAATGTGTACATGGTGACCGTGATTGTGTTCAATAGCAAAATGCATATAGAGGTTAGGGATCAATAAAATTTTGGAAAGGAGCTGAGGCAATAATTGATTGCGATGCCCTAATTCGTGCGCTACATTAATACCAACCCCTCCCAAATAGATGCCTACCGTTAACGTTAGTCCAACCATTTCATAAGTGGCTAACGGAAGATTGGCAATGCTATAAAAATACCAATAACTAATGCCCAAAAGGATAGGGACATTTAGATAAAGTAAAAGCGTAAAAAAGAACTTACTGGCTTGCGTTTGTTCTTCTGATGTGGTTAAATTATTACTGTTGCCTGGAAAAAAGGCTTCGAGAAGAGGAATTAGGACAAAAGAGACTGTGACGCCATTATAGGACCAAATTCCTCTATAATAAAGAGCATGGATGACAATCGCAGGAATAATGTAAGCGAATAAGTATTTTAAATCTTTCCACATAAGGATGATAGTTGATGATGCATTAGAAGATGATCTACCTATTTACAAAATACTAAATTAAGAGGAGATTTACAAATTATAATTTGTTCTTACTTATCATCAACCCAAACCCATCTCTGTCTAACTTGCCCAATAAAAGTGCTTACAGTAAAGCGAGTGCTCGTTCAAATTTGTCAATCAAATAATCAGCTTCTTCCAAACCTATATAATAACGAACAAAGGTAAATGGGAGCGGAGGAACTTCATTAGGATGTAAATTATAGAAGACACAAGTTGGAATTTGTAAGGCTTCATGCCCTCCCCAAGAAACGGCCAATTGGAAAAAATCTGTTAATGAATCACAAAAACGCTCCATTTGTTCTATGCTATTGGCTTTGAAGTTGACAGAAAATAGACCCCCTGCACCACGCATTTGCTCTTTTGCTAATTCGTATTGAGGAAAATCTTCATCCAAGGGGTAGCAAACATAATCTACTTTGGGATGCTTTTTTAGATATTGTATAACGGTTTGAGTGGTTTGGCTAATCTTCTCTAAGCGAATGGGAAGTGTACGCAAGCCCCTAATTACCAACCAAGCATCATTGGGAGAAATACAAGCCCCTAATGTCATATATTCTGACGCAAAGATTTTCTTAATCATAGACTGACTTGAGCAAACAACCCCAAAAACAACATCACTATGCCCTCCTAGGTATTTGGTGCCAGAGTGGACAACGATGTCAATACCATATTCAATGGGATTTTGATAATAGGGGCTGCAATAGCTATTGTCTATAATGGTCGTAATCTGATGCTGTTGAGCTAATGCTGCACAAGCTTTTAGGTCTTGAAGTTCAAAGGTAAGGGAGTTGGGACTTTCTAACATCATTACAGTGGTGTTCGGACGAATTTCAGCCTCTATATTTTTTATACTTCGACCATCAACAAAGCTGTGTTCAACTCCAAAGCGTTGCAAGAAATTACCAATGAGTTTCGCCGTCCAGCTATAAGGTTTTTGGACACAAATAATGTGATCGCCTGCGGCAACATTGGCAATCACTGCTGCTGCAATAGCAGCTGCACCACTAGAGAAGACTAGCGCATCTTCACTGCCCTCCATTGCGGCTAATTTTTGGCGCAAAATACGAACAGTGGGATTGTTTCCACGAGTGTATAAGCTGCTGTCTAGCTCATCTTTAAAACCTGCTCGAAATGCAGCAATAGAAGGAAAAGCAAAATTAGAAGATTGTATAATAGGAGGAACAATGGCATTGTAATATTCTTCTTTATGTTCTCCTGTATGCGTTAAAATTTGTGACCAATCCTTCATTGTTTTGAATTTAAATGATTTTAGGTTTTTTTCTTAAAAAAAAGTTAATATATTTACTCAACCGTGTATTGGTATGCCAGAACTGTTTTGATGCGTCAAAAAGTACAATTTTGTTGCACAATTTCCTTTTAAAATACCGATTCAATGACGTTGTTTAAAAATTTACTTTAGCCTTGCTGGTTTTTAGTGCTTAAACAATTTCAATTATACAATTTTAGATAAAAAAAATAACACAGAAGCTTAAATGAAATTATTAAATAAGATTTTTCTTCTCGTGGTTTGTTTTCTTTGTAGTGGTGCTTTTTTAGAGGCACAAGTAGGGATCAATATTCTTCAACCAGATACTTCAGCGATCTTGCATTTGGAGTCTACTGATAGGGGTTTTTTGCCTCCACGAATGACAACAGCACAACGAGATAACATTTATAGTCCCAAACCTGGATTAACCATTTTTAATAGCGAAGATAGCACGGTACAATATTATACAGGAAGGTGCTGGTTGCCTGTTTGGCAAGAAAGCTGTGACGATTGCCTATTTGATTTTTCGATAGAGAATCAAAATGGGAATATTGATCGAATTATGGGGAATAGCGATTCTACCCGTCTTTTTATCAACCAAACGAATGGACTTTCTTCGGTAGGTGTTTATGTGATTGCTAATTTACCACAAGGAATTACAGCTTCTATTGACCGTGCAGTGGTTACTGGAACGGATACGGTTAACCTAACTGTTACAGCAGATATTTTTGCTCCAGCAGGAACTTATCCTATTGTCGTACAAGCTGCTTGTGACGGAACAATAAAAAGCCAAGTTTATGTGGTAACAATTGATCCTTGTATAGAAATTGATTTAATTGCACCTACTGTAAATTATGACTTACAGGCGGTTAATAATCTACCTACTTCTACGCCTGTTTGTGTTGTGTTGCGGATTCCGCCAGGGCTGGAAATGACAAATGATACTTCTGGCGCTCCTGTTTATACTTCTGGTAACTTACATGCACAGTCTAGAGTTGGAATTTGGAACGAAGGATTTTTATTGGCTCATGGTGGTAAAGGAGGAGTTGGTGCTGGTTTGCAAGGACAAACTGGAGAAGGTGCGCCAGGAACTCATGCCATGCATTTGACAACGCATACTCATTTGGTGAACACTGGTCGTATTTATGGCGGCGGTGGTGGTGGTGGATCTGTAGGCTTTTTAGCTACAATTCCGATCCCTCAACCAATTGGTAATTTTAATTTAGGAATTGGTGCTGGCGGAGGCGGTGGCGCTCAATTGGGCGAAGGTGGAAATCTTGGTACAGGATTTGGTTATTATGAAGCAGGAACTGCTGCGAGTGGTGGTATGCTTGCATTGCCTGGAAATGGGGGAGTGTTAACAACGCCAATTTCTTTTCAAGTGACGGTAGCACAATTTACCATTACTCCTGCTGTATTTGGTGGGAATGGCGGTGGATATGGTTTGCCTGGGCAAGAAGGAAGTTTGAGCTTTAATTTGGATGTAACCATTAATATTCCTTTTGTTGGGAATGTGAGCATCTTTAATCAAAATTTCCCTGATCCACCATTAACTGTATTTCCTGATGGAGGAGCTGCTGGTCATGCAATCAAGCGCAATAACAACCTTCTTATTGGTCCTATTGATGGTAATTATCAAACCACCAATATAAAAGGAATGATTGGCAACTAAATTCACTAAAGCGGAATAGACGTTAATTAGATTGTTTTTTTTATATTAACAGTCCAATTGAGTAAAAGGGCATTAGACCTGCTCTTTTACTCAAACTAAAATAATAGATGCCTTGGAGCATCAAAGAAGAAAAAAAATAAACCCACAAAGCAACTAAAGAAGCAAAAACAATGAACTATTCAAGCAAATAGTTCAGCAAACCTAGTTTTAGGCACAAGAATTGACCCTCTTATTTAAATTTTCTTAAAAGCAGATTCAAAGCGTTAAATATTGTCAGTAATACTATATTGGCAGATTCTTTGACGTATTATTAAATTATGGACTCTACTCATAATAATACACATACAATATGAATAAAATAACTCTACTATTAATTGTTTTCTTGGCTTCTTCAACGGTTGTTTGGGCACAAACTTTTGAAGGAATAATAGAGATGCATCAGGTAACATCTAATGGGTTAGAATACGATCTAAAATGGTACATCAAAGGTGACAAAATCGCCTATGAACTATCCTCAGCATCGAGTAGAGGAGAGGTGCAAATGAGGTGTGTGCCTCAAAAAAGTACCAATTCTATGTTGATGATTAGTGGAAATACTAAGAGAGTCATTCCTGCGAGTGATATTACTTCACCAATTGGGTTTTCTATGGAAGGAGCCAAGCTTCAAAATAAGGGAACTGTTAAACACAAGGATTTTAGTTCGGTTCAACATTGGGAAATCTCTACTGCAGAAATTGTGGCGGATGTTGAGATAACAACAGATGTGAAAATTAATTTTTCGGAATACAAAGAATTTTTTAAATCTGATTATGGGCTCTGTGCTTTGGCGGAATTAGGACAAGAAGGCTTTCCTTTAAGTAGCGTTACTAAGGACAAAAATGGCAATGTATTGACTAAAACAACCCTCAAAAAAGTAACAAGAACAACTTTGTCGGATTCTTATTTTAAATAAGTTTGCTAACAAATATAAGGCTAAAAGGCTAATCTTTCGAAGGAAGGGTTAGCCCTTTTTATTGTATTATGGGCTGTTTGGTAAGCAATACTTCATAGATTTACTGCATTTCGCCTTAGTGGGTAGCTGCACTGCTATAGAACGAATAAACTAGCTTTGATAAAGTAGCTTCAAAAAAGTGTTTCAGTTGTTTGCTAAACCCGTCAATTTGTGTAATTTTAGCACGTTTTTATACAAGCTTATCGTTCGTGAGGTCGCCAGCTCTGTTTAGGTTTCCTATAGAGTAGTGTTTCGTCGAATGTCGATTAATACTGATAACCTTCTAATCTTACAAAAAATGCTAACAGCAGTAATTCTTACTTTTATCATTGGCTATTTAGCAATAGTTTTTGAACACCCCTTAAAACTTGACAAAACGGTTCCTGCATTGATAATGGCCGCAGTTTGTTGGGCATTAGTATCTTTGGGGCATATACCACTTCCCGAAGGGCACATTGCACATGGAGCTGCACACGATTATTACAAAGATGAATTAGGACCTACTTTGTTGCACCATATTGGGAAGACGGCAGAAATCCTTATCTTTTTAATAGGAGCAATGACAATTGTAGAGTTGATTGATTTGCACAAAGGCTTTTCTGCTATAACTGATCGAATCAAAACAACTCAAAAATCAACCATGCTTTGGTTGATTACTCCTTTAGCCTTTTTTCTATCGGCTACCTTAGATAACTTAGCTTGTACCATCGTATTGGTTTCTTTATTGAGAAAACTAGTTCCTGTAAAAGAAGAAAGAATTTATTTTATAGGTTTGGCAGTTATTGCTGCAAACGCAGGGGGAGCTTGGTCACCAATTGGAGATGTGACAACAACAATGTTGTGGATTAACGATAATGTATCTACGAGTGGTTTGATTGTTAATATTTTGATACCATCTATTGTTTGTGCAGTTGTACCTACCTTTTTTATGTCTAGAATGTCGTACATGAAAGGAGCAATTACAATACCTGAATCTAGCCGTGAAACTAATACAGATTCCAAAAAGGTAGTAGGAAGTACCGTTATGTTGGTAGCAGGATTAACAGGGTTAATTTTTGTTCCAATATTTAAAGTAATTACCCATTTACCTCCTTATGTAGGCATGATGCTTTCTTTGGGAATGGTATGGTTGATCTCAGAATATTTACACCCTGACGAAGATTTTGAAGACAAACACCATTACTCTGCTCATAATGCCTTGTCTAGAATCGAGATGTCTAGTATTTTATTTTTTCTAGGAATTTTGATGGCAGTGGCTTCTTTAGAATCAATGGGAACACTAAAATCTTTGGCAGTATATATGGACAATACGATTCCAAATCGAGATATTGTAATTGCTGTTTTAGGTTTAGGTTCTGCTTTGATTGATAATGTGCCTTTGGTAGCAGCAGCTATGGGAATGTATACAGAGGGGATTGATGATAAATTGTGGCATTTCTTAGCTTACTCTGCTGGTACAGGAGGATCTATGTTAATTATTGGTTCTGCTGCGGGAGTAGCGGCAATGGGAATGGAAAAAATTGACTTTATGTGGTATGTTAAACATATTGCTTGGTTGGCTTTTATTGGTTTTGTGGCAGGAGCAATCGTATTTTTATTGTTATATCCTGTTTTGAATGGAGACGTTTCAGCTGCTGACCCAATTTTAAATACAGGAACAGACTTAATTAAAACAATCGGTTAAGTATGGCTAGAATAATGGCCATAGACTATGGTATAAAACGAGTGGGCTTGGCAACAACAGACCCTTTACAGATCATTGCAAGCCCACTCGATACCATTGCAACTGCTCAACTGTTGGCTTTTTTTGAAAATTACTTGAAGACAGAGGACGTAGAATGCATTGTTATTGGTGAGCCCAAACATAAAGATGGAAGCCCAACCTATTTAGAAGGGCATATAAAGGGCTTTATTAAGCGGTTTAAAAAGGTATACCCAGCCATTAAGATTGAACGCCAAGATGAGGCTTTTACCTCAAAAATGGCAGAAGATGTGATTCAAAAAACAGTTAAAAAGAAAAAGGACAGGCAAGACAAGGGCTTGGTCGATCAAATTAGTGCTTGCCTTATTCTTCAAGAATACATGGGGTTCTTTTAGTAAGATGACTTAAGTAACAAAGCAAAACAGATTCTGCTTTGTTACTTAAATATTTCTTAATGCTCCTAGAAATGTTGGTGTAGCCTTTTTCCTAGCTTATTTTAGTTGATTCAATTATAGCTTATCACATAAAGGGAAAGATGTAATTTGAACTTTTTTGAGGTAAATAATTGATAATTAAATGGCTGTGTGAATATTTTTGTTGATAAAGCCAAAAAACAACCAACTACATAAATACACTGTTTCTCTAAATTATTTAATCTTTTTAAGAGTAACTTTTGTCTGTTGTTGCTGTTTGGGGCTTACTCAAATGGCTAAGACTGTCAAGTTCTGAGTCGCTTCTACAGCAATCAAAATCTACTGTAAAAACACTAAACTACTTAAAGGACCGTGTACTAAATTAATATAACTAAATGAGTTTTGTATATCCTTGGTTTTTGTGGGCTTTGTTGGCTCTAGCTATTCCTGTTATCATTCACCTCTTTCATTTTAGAAGGTTTAAAACAGTTTATTTTACCAATGTTAAATTTCTAAAAGAGGTAAAAGAACAGACTTCTGCTCGTTCCAAGATAAAGCACCTATTGGTATTGATAGCACGTATTTTGACATTGGCCTTTTTGGTCTTTGCCTTTGCGATGCCTTACCTTCCTAACAAGAATGGGAAAGTGAAATCTGGAAATAAAGATGTGAGCATCTTTTTTGATAATTCGTTTAGTATGGCTGCCGAGAGTGAGGATGTGCGCTTGTTAGAAAAAGCTAGGACTAGAGTAGAGGAAATTGTTTCGGCTTATAGTGTAGACGATAGAATCCAGATTTTAACGGCAGATTTTGAAGGTAGAGATCAACGTTTATTGAGTAAGGAGGATGCTTTAACAAGGATTAATGAAGTAAAAATCACCCATAATGTGCGTAATTTATCCAAGGTGCTTGCTCGACAAAAACAGGCTGTTAATGGAGGAAAGAACAAAAACAAAGAATTGTACATTGTTTCTGATTTTCAGAAAAATATAACAGATTTATCTCCTTATAAGGATACAACCATTAGTTTGAATTTAGTGCCGTTGCAATCGGTTCAAAATCAAAATGTTGCTATAGATACCGCATGGTTTCAATCTCCTGTGCAGAGTTTGAACCAGCCGAATCCATTGGTGGTTAAGGTGCGAAACCTAAGTGATCGAGAAATTCCCAATGTGCGTATGAGTTTGTATATTGACAATCAGACTCGTCCAGTGGGTACCCTTACCATTCCTGCTCAGACTTCGGTGTATGATACCATTGATATTCCTGTTTTGAGAACGGGGTGGCATGAAGCAAAATTGACCATTACGGATTTTCCAATTGAGTTTGATAACGATTACTATTTTACGTTTAATGTAGATGAACAGGTGGATATTTTACAAATCCACGAAGGCACCCCCAATCGTTTTGTAGCAGCAACGTTTTTGGATAATGATTATTTTAAAGCAACCTCCCAAAACGCAGGGCAATTGAATTATACCGAATTTCCTAATTACGATTTGGTTATTTTAGATGAACTAAAATCAATTCCTTCTGGCTTGATTAGTGAACTAAAAAATTATGCGATGAATGGTGGGAATGTGGTTCTTTTTCCACATCATGAAGCCAACTTGAGCGATTATAACAACCTAACTAGACAGTTTAATGCCAATGCTTATGGTAGCTTGGATGTAAGGGAACGGAAGGTTTCTTATATCAATTTCGAAGAGTTTATTTTTAACGATGTATTTGAAGATAGAAGAAGCAATCTTAAACTGCCTGTTACGCAAGCCAATTATAAAATCGCTAAGCGAGCAACTTCTGGCGAAGAAGTCATTTTGAGATACCGAGATGGGGGCACTTTTGTAGGAAAATATACCCAAGGAAAAGGGCATCTATTCCTTTGTGCTGCACCTTTGGGAGTGGATTATTCTGATTTTGTTAAGAATGGTGAAATCTTTGTCCCAATGCTTTATAAAATGGCACTATCGGCAACAACAGAAGACAAAGTTGCTTATATTATTGGCAAAGACGATGTGTTGGAAACAGACAACAGAGCTTCTTCTTCTGAATTGGTTTATAAACTTCAAGGCAATCAAGGGGAATTTATTCCCGAACAACGCCCTATGGGAAGCCGTGTAATGTTGGGGTTAAATAACCAAATTAAAGCAGCAGGTTTCTATAATTTATACCTCAAAAAGGATGAAGTTTTGGATAAGTTTGGCTTTAATTATGACCGAAAGGAGTCCTATCTTACTTTTTATAATGTTGAAGATTTGGGCAACTTGATGGGAAGCAATGTAGCAATTATAGAAGGAACCAATAGCACTGATTTTACAGAAATTATTGCAACTCAAAGCAAAGGGACACCACTCTGGAAATGGTGCTTGGTGATTGCCTTGATCTTTTTGGCTATAGAAACCGCTTTGTTGCGTTTGTGGAAGATTTGAGTTAGCTCTAGCGAATAAAAAAAGATCGTTCTTTGATAAATCGTGTGGTAAACGCTAAAAAAGGGCAAGCTTTCAACTACTTTTATTATAATCTATAACAAAAGTAGTGATAAGCAGACAGAGTGGTTTATTATTATACACGATTAGTCAAAGCACCAAAAAGATTTGAAAAACAAAAAATTTAAACTTACGCACAAAACCTTATTATTAAAGGGATTTTGTTGTTATCTGTACTTTAATTGATTCAATGCCAACACCAATTAGCCGTCCTATCTTAGAACAAACTTATGAGCGCTCTTTAGCACCTTTTTTGGGTGGTTTGACAAAAATGATCCAAACATTTGATTATATGTTTAAGGTCATTGAATTTCCTGATATAGATTTGGGAATCTTAGATCGTCTAGATTCTGTATTTGTATATGGTTTATGGGAGTTTGTTACCAAGCCTTCCTTAAGTTTTGAATTGGAGGTTGAATTGCATTTTAATCGTTATAATTACGAATTGGTCTTAAATATGGCAACTTGTTCTTATCGAAAAGTTATAAGATATAGTTATGAAGATTCTTTTACGAAAGAAAAACAGGTAGATTGTATTCACGAAATAGGACGACTAATTGTCGATGCTGTTAAAGATGAATTTCCCCCAAAATAAATAGATCGTGGCAGTAGTAACCTATAAGGATCATCAAATACATTACCATCAATATGGAAAAGGTAGGGACTTAATGTTTGCCTTTCATGGTTTTGCAGACAATGGCGATTTATTTGAAAGTATAGCTACCGTTTTGGCAAATGAATACACCATTATTGCTATTGATATGCCTTTTCATGGTGCTACTCAATGGCAGGAGGATAGTTATAGACCAGAGGACATTGCAGTACTTGTAAAGTTGTGGATGGAAAAATTTCAGGTAGAAACTTGTTCTATGATGTGTCATAGCATGGGAGGGCGAATTGTTCTAGGACTCCTACCATTAATTGCCCCTAAATTGAAGCAAATTTACTTTTTTGCACCAGCAGGCTTACAATATACCTTTACGGCAAGTCGTTTTTGGTGTCCACTCTGGTTTAGAAAAAGAGCCCAAAATCGCTTTGAACAATCGGAAGGCATTTTGCGCTTTTTTGAGATTACTCACCGCCTTAAATTGATGAATAGGGCAACTTATTTGGTTTTTAAGCAACAATTGGATTTGCCTAGGAGAAGGGCTAGATTGCTCAAAACATGGCTTGCACTGTATTATTTCCCCATGAGGGCAACAGCAAAGCATATTAAGTTACTGAACCAAAATAAGATTTCTACCTACTTTTTTTACGGTAAAAAAGATCGGATTACACCTGCTAAGTTTGCTCGTAAATTGGTTCCCAAACTACACCAATCAGAACTAAATGTCTTTAAAGGAAATCACTTTTTTGTAAGAGAAAGCCTGGTTAAACCTTTTCAGGAGTGGTATGGAATTGCGTTAGAAGAGGGAGAAAGAACCAACTAAATTCATTGTTGAATCAAAGGGAGTAAGGATGCCGTTATTTATTGTTATATTTCTTATGGTAAAAGGGCTGACCACCCTAGCACAGGAACCAGCGCAGTTATATGCTAAAAACTTAGATACTAGACATGGATTACCAAGCTCAACAGCTTATTACCTTTTTCAGGATTCTAAGGGGTTTATATGGATGGCAACCGATAAGGGAGTTGCCAAATACAATGGATACGATTTTGAATGTTATGCCAACCAAGAAGGGCTGACGAACAATAATGTTTTTGCCATAACAGAAGATCCTAAAACTGGATATATTTGGTTCAATGCCTTTAAGGGAGGCTTTTGTTATTATAATGGAGAACATATTTTGCCGCATCCCTTAAATGAAAAAATTAAGCAAAAGCTGGGGAAAAACTGGGCTTCTAGTTTTGGGATTGATTCTTTAGGCAATTTTTGGTTTACTTCTTCTAACCGAGAATACTTAACGTTGGATTATAACTTTTATAAAATTCCTCCTTCCAATGACACCATTATAGCCATTGCGCCTTCTGAGACCAATTGTATTGCTTTGTCAGGAATAAATTATGTCAAACATTGTTCTCCTTCTTCTGTTCTCCTTGCTGGAACAATTGGGAGATTAAAAAAGGTACCTTCAGTTGTTCCTAGAGGCCTGTTACCTCAGTTAGAAGATTCCTTTTTGAGAAGTGGAATTCGAAAGGCAATACAACTAAAAAATAACCTTTTATTGGTTAATAACCTTCAAGAGTGGCTACTTTTTGATAAAGATAGCATTCATCATTTTGATAATGCCTTGGGCAAAAAGGCAGATATTCATCAATTTTGCCAAACATCAGATCAAACTATTTTTATCTGCACAGATAATGGGGTCGTACAATTGGATAAGGACTACCAGCCTTTAGATCGGTTCTTGCAAGGGTTTCCGATTAGTCATGCCTTACAAGATCGAGATGGCAATTATTGGTTTTCTACCCTAAACAGTGGTGTTTTTGTTGTTGCTTCTTTAGAATTAAAGCAATATTTATTAGATCAGGCAATTTCTAAAATCGAATTGGGAAATGATTCTAGTATTTGGGTGAGTACCCATAATAGGGTCTTGTATCAATTTGTATACGATTCTAGTGCTGGTGCTTTTGTCGGTAATAGGGTTTTACCTAAGAATAAGAAAGCTGAGGGGCAGCAGCCCAATTGGAAGGGAGCCAAAGACCAGTTATTGCTGCATTTTTTAAAAGAACCACGACTGATAAAGGGCTTAGGATGGACAAATAACAATTGCCTAATGTTAGGGGCCGCTAATGGTTTTTCGATTTATGATGGAAAGACTAAACAGCCGATTTTTAATTCTAATCAACAGGGATTTAATAAATGGGTAAAAGCAATTATGCAGGACGAACACCAGCAGTATTGGATTGGTGCATCAGATGGTTTGTACTTGATGTCATCGTTGGATACTGAGCCCATTTATATGGGAAATTTAGCGGAGAAGTTACAGCGTTCTATTCATGATATTGCCCAAACCAGTACCAATCAAGTTTTAGTTGCAACCGATGGGGGGGGATTGGTCATACTGAAGGATCAAGAAGTGTTTAGCCTATCTCAAAAAGAGGGATTAAGCAGCAATTTTATCAATACGATATGGGTAGAACACGACTCTTCTGTTTGGATTGGAACCAATCAAGGAATGAATCATTTATTAGGAGATTTAAGAAAGCCTAAAATTGAGTATTATAATACCGAGAACGGTTTTCCTGTTAATGATATTCGCATTATCAAGAAGGTAAAGGATCATCTATTGGTTGGTGGCAACAAAGGAATGATTGTTTTAAAGAAAAGATTAGAAAATAAGAAGGCAGCTTATACAACTTATTTGCATCATATAGAAGTAAATAATCAAGCCATTAAGCAGCAAACAGATTATAATTTTAAATGGGATGAAAACAACTTAACCTTTCATTTTAGAACCATACGATTTAACCAACACAATGAATATTATTATCGACTAGTTGGGTTAGATACCGTATGGCAAAAGGGAAATTCGAATATGATTCGCTATCATAAATTGCCTTATGGAGATTATGTTTTTGAAGCAAAGGTCAAGAATAGTCCTGTTTTGCGAGTGCCTTTTTTTATTCATCCTGCTTTTACCCAAACATGGATTTTTAAAGCACTTATTATTAGTCTATGTTTGGGGATTGCCTTGGGGTTAATGGTTATTATTTTTAGATACCTCAGCCAGCGTACGAGATTAAAAAGGCGCATGAGTGATTTGGAAAACAAGGCTTTGAGAAGCCAAATGAATCCGCATTTTATCTTTAATGCAATGAATTCTATTATGTTTTTGATTGTCAATAAAGATGCAAAATCTGCTCGGCGTTATCTGTCGCAATTTTCTAAATTGATGCGTTTTGTTTTAGAAAATTCCAAGCATAATTTTATTTCCTTAACGGATGAAATTGCTACGCTTCAAGCCTATTTAGATTTAGAGCAATTGCGATATGGAAGTCAGATTAATATACTGCAAAAAATAGGAGAAGATTTAATCTGTAATAAATATAAAATTCCTCCTATGCTTATACAGCCCATTCTCGAAAATGCATTAATGCACGGTCTAGGTCCCAAAAAAGGACAGGGAAATTTAAGTTTGGAATTTTTGAAGAAAGACAACGGATTTTGCGTTATTATTAAAGACGATGGAATTGGTCGAGTTGCTGCCCAAAAAATAATAAAGAACAAGACAATTGATGCTGAAACTTCTAGCGCAATCAAAAACATAGAAGAGCGAATTCAAAATATTAATATTATTTACCAAACTACTTTATCTTTTCAGATTGAAGATCTATACCAAGAAGGGAAAGCTTGTGGCACTAAAGTAGTTTTTTATATACCCCAGATTGATCATGAAGAACATACAAGCAGTAATTATTGACGATGAACCAATGAGCGTGGGAGTGCTTCAGGCATTATTAGAAGAATTGGCAAGCGATATAGAGTTACTAGGAACAGCGGCAACCATAGAGGACGGAATCAGCTTGATAGAGCGGGTACAACCAGCGTTAGTTTTTTTAGACATTCATCTCAAGAATGGCTATGGTTTTGATATACTCAAGAAGGTCAATTACACCAATTTTCAAGTGATATTTATTACCGCCTATCACAATTATGCCGTAAAAGCTTTTCAGTTTTCAGCCCTGCATTATTTACTAAAACCAATTAATGATGACGATTTGGAGGAGGCCATTAACCGATATAGACAACAAAAAAAGCCTAGCTTATCGCCTAAATCGACCCACCAAGTCCTAAAAAATGCAATGAGTGGTAAATATAAAAAATTGGGCTTACCAACGACTAATTCGGTTCAATATGTGGATGTTGAAATGATCAGTTATTGTGAAGCTAGTGCGGGCTACACTACTTTTTTATTAACGAACAAAGAAAAAATAATGGTTTCAAAACCATTGTCGAGTTATGAAAATATGTTGAGCGAGGTTGGCTTCTTTAGAATACACGACAAGTATTTGGTCAACCTTAGAGAGGTCAATCGATACATTAGAGGAAGGGGAGGACAAATTGAATTGAATTCGGGAGTGGTTTTAGATGTTGCTGTTCGTAAAAAGAATACTTTTTTATCAACTTTGGATGATTTTTTTAACCATCGATAAGAATTCCAGTGCGAATTGCACAGTATATGATTTTTACTGCACACTTAATCCATAAATTGACACGCCTGCCAATTATCGATTGCTAAGCACCTTTTATGCTTGTATCTTTGAGGTTGAAAAACTGATTTTTTAACAGCCTCGTTATTCTATGAAAAAAACTTTTCGCTTTATTATTTGGGCAGTTAATGTGCTGATGCCCCAAGCTCATAATGCGCTAATTACACCCCAACCCACCAAACGACCGAGATTAACCTTAGAAAACTAACTAATAAAGTTGATGCACCGCTATTGAATGCAAGGGCAGGAGGTAGCAAGTTATGCCTACCTGCCAATTTTCAAAGCATAAAACTAGAATTAGAAGAAATACTAGCCCTAATATGCTAAAGAGGATTGTTGCGTTTCAGATTAATGTTTTAATTAAAAAATAATACATGAAATATGTTTTTGTATTACTGCTAACTATAATGGTAGTAATTTATTCCCAAGCTCAACCTGAGCATGATTATTATTGGGTAGGCACAAGTGCTAATACAATACAAGGTAGTGGAGAGTGGACAGACCTTAATGCTTGGAGGTTGGATAGTATAAACGGTGCAATTCCTACCCAAGTACCCATTTCTACGAATAACGTATATTTTATGGTAGCTGCTTTTCCTACTAGTTTGCCTGGGACAGACTCTGTTGTGATTACCGTTAGTAATAATGCGAATTGTAAGACCTTCTATTGGGATAATTTAATTCCTACTTTAGCCCGAAAAATTGTTTTTAGAACGAACACCGCAGGATCAACGGGACCTTCTAATATCAATCTGGACATCTATGGTATTTTTGAATTGCCCAACGCAGATAAGCTAGATTTTGATTTTAATGGCTCTTTGAGATTTCGCTCTCAGGATACATTGGTCACCTTAAAAACCAATGGACATAAACTATTGGTTAAGCAAGTTGTCTTTGAAGGCAGTGATAGTACAGAATTTCGCTTATTGGACTTTTTCTATGTAGACGACCCCAAGGAATACCATTATAGTAGAACCCTAAATATAGATGGCGGCTTCTGTTATTTTTACAGTGGGTACCTAAATTTTAATCATCAGAATGCCATCTTAGATCGTTTTGATGCCTATAGAACCAATTTTGCTAGCCGAAAATTAAATATAGCAAATTCCCACATTCAGCTAATTGGGCATGGAGATTATATTTGGATTACAAAT
Source organism: Aureispira anguillae (assembly GCF_026000115.1). GTDB lineage: Bacteria > Bacteroidota > Bacteroidia > Chitinophagales > Saprospiraceae > Aureispira > Aureispira anguillae. The sequence goes on along the minus strand of NZ_AP026867.1, from coordinate 3,291,567 downwards.
TTTAATGCAGTAGGAACGAATTACAGTTTTTTTGATGCAGCAGGTTCCCATCTTCTGGTACAAGAACCCACCAAGCGAGCTTATGGACAACAATTGTGGTTGGGGGATGTAAACTATGACAGTATTAGCACCAATACCCGTTATTATACTTATTTAAGGAGCAGCCAACCCACCATTCAGCATTTATTTATTCATAACGATCATTATTTTTATGGTGATCTGAATGCCACCATTGAAAACCTACATCTATACGGTGGCTATTTTTATAGATTTAATTATCGTTCTCCTCAAATTACAGTAGAGAATGTTTTTGTCCATACGGATTGCGATGATTTTGCCTTTTTGGTGGGTTGGCAGGGCACCAATGGAAAAATTATTAAAAAAACAGCCAATACCACCCTAACCTTGGATAAGGTAGTTTTGAATGGAATAGAAGGAGATATTAGCAATGGTCAAACCTATGTAGCCAATAACAGCATTGATGGAGGCGGAAATACCAACTGGACCATCAATAGCCCTACAGCAAGAGCAATGCGTTTTCGATACAGCAATGCAAGCGCAACCAGTCATTATTGGCATAATGTGACCAATTGGGAAGAGTGGAATGGAACAACGTGGGTTGGTAGCAACTGTTTGCCTACTCCCACAGACAATGTCTATTTTGATGGTTTATCATTTCCTGCAACAGGGAACCAGCGTTTAAGAGTAGACAGCTTGGCTTATTGTCATGATATGCGTTGGCATTCTTCAATTGATAATAGAATAGAATGGTATGCTTACCTCCATGCCAATCAAACCCCTCAAACCTTCAATTTATTTGGGACTCTAGCCCTAGATGAAGACATGAGTATTGCTTGTATTAATGGAACGATCAATTTGTGGGGGAATGACCCAGATAGTTTGATTACAAAAGGCGTTTATATTTATCCTATATTGCAATTACAACCTTATTCCGATTATCATATTTGGGACAGTCTTACGGCTAGAACTTTACAAGGCTTAAAAAATTCTTCTATACGAGCAGATAATATTACCATGAATTTGGGGCAATTGCACGTAGATAAACGCCAATTGGATAGCGTAGAGTGCCATTTAACCAATCACAGGGCTTATGCCTTTCGAGATTATGGAGGGTATCAGCATGGAATCTCTTATACAGGAACAACAACATTCCATTTTTGGGGAGACAATCGGTACCTTAATTGTAACCACGCTGCTACAGGAGATGGCAGAAGTTATTTGTATGGCTCCTCTTGTGGCAATTGTACAGGAGCCCAGCCGCCTGCGCACTTTCCCAATGTCATTTTTCATGGAGAGCTATTTGGTCTAATTTATCACATGACAGTTCATGGAGATTTAACCTTATTGGATCAAGGAAAGTTTCATCATTGGGTGAACAATCCAACTTATTTTAAGCAAATTAAAGTCTTGGGAGATCAGCCCAATAGCCCCTATCAAGGAGATTTAAATTTAACAGCAGGGAAGGAGTACGTGTTTGATTCTTATTATGCAAACTATTACGCTACTACACATGCCAATTTTGGTTTTAATTCTCAAATTAATATAGCGGGAACTTTAAATGCTATTGGCACTTGTATAGAACCCATAACCATACGAACATTTACAGGCAAACCAATTACTATTCGTGTAGGAGCAGCCAATATTGAATATGCGTTTATAGAAGGTTTAGACAATACTGGAAATCCGACTATTAATGCTGTTAATTCAGTAGATGGAGGGGGCAATTCTGCGATCAATTTTACAACATCAGGGACAGGAACAACCTTATACTGGCGAGCCAATTTTGATGATGTTACTGATTTTGAAGGAGCATGGAATGACCCTAGGCACTGGACTTCTAATCCAGCAAGTTTAGTAGGAGATAGCGCTTGTATTCCTTCGATTGCAGATACTGTGATTTTTGATGGGATGTCTTTTTCTCCAACTAGCAATGGTTGTTTTATTGATGCCGTTGCTTTTTGCAAAACAATCTGGGTACAAGCAGATGTTAATTTGACCAATACCAGTTTAACAAGCCCTACAGGAAATCTATTGATTGGCGAAAGCTGTTTAATCGATTTACCGATGACACAATATAATTATACAGGGAGCTTGACTTTTGTAGGAAATGGAGGAAGCATACGGACGAGTAATACTACTTTAGTCAACCAAGAAATCCATTTTAAAAGTGTGACAGGAAATTGGGATTTGACGGATGCTTTTACCTTAGAAAATCGCCACGATATACGTCATGGACGATTGCAATTGACCGCAGGAAATTTGCAAACCAATGGACATACCCTTAATTTGTACAATTCTTTTTACGCACGTGGAGGACTTCAACAGCAGTTGGATCTTGGCACCTCTACTGTTAATTTGCTTTGTTTAGGACGAAATATGGATAATGGTTATACCTATCCATGGTCTATTGGAAGTACCAATATTGAACTAAAGGGGGAACAGAGCACCCTTAATTTTGGAGACAATAATGCGACGGTCTATGAATTGCGTATGCATATGGGCTATGATTCTCTGACTTGGAGAACCATTAAGGGAGCGGCAACCTATGATAACAATCACATTACTTATGGAGTTGTTAATTTTGGAGCAGTGAATGAAATATCCAATATTACGAGTTCTGCTAATTATCAATATATTAATTTCTTAGGAACAGCCTATTTTAGAGGCGATAACTTAATGGATAGTATTGCGTTTGCTGGTGGACAGTTTTATTATTTGTACCAAAATACCGAACAGCACCTCAAAGCACCACATGGCAAAATAATCGCAAATGGTTCGGGAGCTAATTTTGTAAATATAGAAACCTACCCCAGTAATCAAAAATCGTATTTTCACAAAGAGTGGGGCGATTACTTTTGTTTGGATTATGTTAAAATAAAAGATAATGAGGGCAGAAGGGGAATCAACCCAAATACAGGAGTGGCAGATAATGATTTATATTTTTATACAGGAACCAATAGCGATAATATAAATGGAACAGCAACAGGGATTTGGAATTTTTCTTTGTTGTTTTCAACCCATACGGTTCAAGCGCCTACCATTGCAGCTTGTGACGGTCAGGATAGCATTGATATAACGATAGCAATTACAGGAAATGATTATTATGATGTTCGTTATAATTGGTACGATAGTTTAGGAAATACAGGAGCAGATACCATCCAGCTCAATGACGATGACAATGATCCCAGCACACCATTTATTTACACCTTTCGAAAACCTATTTTGGCTTCTGGTTTTTATGCCTTTGATATTGCAACTTTTCGTTGTGATAAGCGAACAGCAGCAGCCATTGATACGGCTTGGGTTTACAAGACAGTTCCCAATACTTTAGTGGCTGTTAATAGAGCGGCGAGTTGTTATTTGACCAATTCAGGAGCCTGGGTTGATTTTTATGATGAGATAGAGGCTAAACCCATTTTGTCTTTGCAAGACTCTTTAAACTCAACAGATTTAGATTCGTTAAAGCAAGTCAATGCTGCTGTATTTTTTGAACCAACAGTAGCGTATTATGCAGGTCGTCCCTATTTACCACGACATTGGAAGATTACACCTTCTAATAATGTAGGAGCAAAAGTACGCTTGTATTTTACCCAAGAAGAATTGGACTCTTTGTATGCGCATACGTTTCATGGTATGAATGGGTTGGCATTTGATCATAGCAACGCATATTTAGAAGTTTGGAAATTTGATGCTGTTCCCCCTGCCAATGCAAGTATAGGTTCCAGTGCCCCCATCATAGTGCCACATACCGTCATCCCTTTAACGGGATCAAGCAGAAAAGCATTAACAAGCACAACAAATGTATTAGCGATTGAGTTTGAGGTCAATTCCTTCTCTCATTTTATACTCGTACCTACTACGCCCGTATTGTTACCCCTTGAACTTGTAACTTTTGATGCTCAGGCAACGCCACAAAAGCAAGTAGCATTAACTTGGGAAACAGCAAGCATTAAAAACAGCAGTCATTTTGAAGTGTTGCGCAGTTCTGATGGAATTGATTTTAAATCGTTAAAAGAGGTAACAGCTACTACGGAATTGAGGTACAGTTGCCTCGATAAGCATCCGCATAATGGCTACAATTATTATCGATTGAAAATTTATGGAAAAGATGGAACGGTACAATTATCTACAATTAAGGCGATCTACTTTCCCACCACTGAGTTGCTAGAAGTGTATCCTAATCCTATTGCAAAAGGAAATTTGACAGTTCGAGTGTCAACAGAAAGGGAAGAACCGCTGTGGGGGGAATTTGTCAATCCCTTGGGGCAAACCATAACTACTGAAATAAAAGCGGTTTCAATTGGCCATAATGTACTAGAGTTGAATACATCAGCGTTGTCAAAAGGAATTTATGTGCTTCGAATACATCAAGGCAATCAAATGATTGGACAACAAAAAATATGGAAAACGGAATAAAGCCCATGGACGAAGTAGAGAAACAATTAACAAGTTATTAGCTCAATGAAGTAATCACAAAACTAAATTTTTTATAAATAGTTAATTGTTTATATCCTCACATTTTGTTAAAGCCATTTAGATTTTCTTTTAAAGAAAAGCCTAAATGGCTTTTAATTTTTAAAAAAGTTTGTTTAAACGTTTAAAAATTCGGAACTTACCCGATTCAAAGTGCATCATTTGGAAATGGGCGTTGTCTATACAATGATGTATCATTACATTAAGAATTATGCATTTTTTCTAGCGAGAGATGCATTTGTCCTACTCAATTCTTGATAAGAAGAAGTAGATGGACAAAATAATTAACATTAAATTGGGCATCTTTTGTCCGCTAAGTTTCCTTGAAAAGCCTCGCTTTACTTGCTTCGCTGCGTGAAGTCGCAGGCTTAGTTAGCCCGTTAAAGCTACGTTTTGCAAGTCGTTAGCGAAAAAAATATACTCCAATTTTTAAACTACTAATTTTGTCCATCTACTTACTCGAGGTTATTTATCTAAGAACAAAATAAAAACAACTTCAGTATAAATTTCGTTTCTTAATTTTTCATTACTTCCATGGAAAAGTCACATTCGATGGATTATTAAGTTGATGTAAATGTGTTGTTTAAGATAGAAATTATCTTGATAACCTAGCTTTGCTAGCTCATGTAATAATCAATTGAATGCAAGGTGGTTTTTTACCTTTTTGTAAAAAAAACATGGAGTATTAAATTTTTAATAGTAAAAGAATATGTTTGCAGATTTGCATTGCCATGCGCACATGCGCTCCTATCTATGCTTGCGTCAAAAGCGTAAAAAGTACGAAGAAAAAGGGATGTATCATCCTTGGACAATTGTTGCGACTAATATGGCTCGTTTAAAGAATGTAGACCGTGCAGCAGGGTACAGCCAATCGGATTTGGTTGCCCTCTGGAATGGCGGTTCTCGTTTAGTTTGGAATGCCTTGTATCCAATAGAGAAAGGTTTTTTTAAAACCGCTAAACGTCCTAGTGGTGGTAAATATCAGATGATCCGCAAGGTACTAAGGGTAGCAACACATCATAAGGCACCTTTGAGAACATTGATGCAACATATGACCATGCGAATTCCTACTGCTACAATACGATTTGTCAACTCAGAGGACTATGATTATTGGGAATTTTTGCAAGATGAATACGCTTACATTAGTAGTAAATCTGGGCTGCCTACTAAAAATGAAATTTATACGCTTGGGGTTGCCAGAAAAACCTTTGAAAATAGCGAAAAAAGGAGAACTAAATACCCTGATTATTATCATGCAGAGGGAACCTATCAGATTCCTAGAAATAGGGCAGAGGCAATAGAAATAGCCAAACAAAACAAAGCGGTCATGATGATGGCCTTGTCTATTGAAGGAGCGCATGTTTTTGGAGCAGAAACCGAAGATGACAAAACGGTATTGGAGCGAGTCGATTTTATAAAAAGAGAATGGGAATATCCCTTATTTTTTATTACTTATTCCCATCATTTTAATAATGGTTTGTGCGGGCATGCCCATAGTTTACCTGAGGTCGCTGCTTTTGTACTGAATCAAGAAAGTTTGATGAGTGAAGGTTTTACAGCATTGGGTTGGAAAGTACTTCGCAAACTATTGGCCGTAGATGAGCAAAACAATCCTGCACCAGAAGAGGGCTATCGCATTTTAATTGATTTAAAACACATGAGTCCACAGGGGCGCAAAGAATATTACGAACAACTTGTGCGACCCTGTTTAGACAAAGGGGATGTAATTCCATTGATCGCTAGTCATTGTTCGTATGCTGCTCGCAAAACCTTAGATGAATTAATAGCAGTGCAAGATGAAGAGGACGATACCTTTAGAGTAGAGACCGTAGAAGGTCCTTTTTATGCTTGGGGAATTAATCTTTGCGATGAAGATATTCGCATGATTTATAATACTGGAGGTTTGTTTGGTCTTTCGTTTGATAAACGTATGTTGGGCGTTTCTCCTAAGAAAAGAGAAGAAAAAAAGGAGCAAATTAATAATATCAATGCCTTATGGAATAATCTTAAAGCTGTTTTGCGAGTAATTTATGAGGATACCAGTTTATCAGAAACCGAGAAACGAAAAGCTTGGGATATGCTGGCAATTGGAACTGATTTTGACGGTTATATTGATCCTATTAGCAATTATAAGACAGCAATAGAACTTCCACAGTTTAAAGTAGACTTATTGGCAAAGATAAAGGAGGAGGCAGCCAAAAAAAATCCGTTGGATTGTGTGGCTACTTTTGATGAGCAATTTACCCCCGAATTGGTAGTCGATAAAATTTGTTATGACAATGCCTTGGCTTTTACGCTAAAACATTATCCCAATAAATAACGAATGAGATGCTATGAAAATTTGGAAACATTATCTTGGTACATCTCCAAATTTTCATAGCTCAAGTTAAGCAAGTTGACCTAATGCAAAAGATTAAACCATTACCTTATTAGCGGCTAGAATAAATTCCTCTACACGGTTAACCATATTGGGAGAGCCCATAAAAATAGGTGTTCTTTGGTGGAGTTCAGTCGCTTCTAATTCAAGAATACGCTGCGTTCCATTGGTAGAACGACCACTGGCTTGTTCTACAATAAAAGACAAAGGATTGCACTCATAAAGCAAACGCAACTTGCCTTTGGGAGCAGTAGTAGTTGCAGGATACATAAAAATACCACCTTTTATCAAGGTACGATGGACATCCGCAACCATAGAGCCAACATAACGGAAGGTGCATTCTTTGTCCATACATTCGTCAATAAATTCTCTGATAGGAGCATCAAATTTGTGATAAGCACATTGATTGACAGCATAAACTTTTCCTTCTTGAGGAATTCGAATATTAGGATGAGACAAACAAAACTCTCCAATAGAAGGGTCTAGGGTAAATCCATTAACCCCTTTGCCTGTGGTGTAAACCAACATGGTTGAAGAGCCATAAACAACATAACCAGCAGCTACCTGCTCAACTCCATCTTGCAAAAAATCATTCAATTGGCAAGCACCATCATCAGAAATTCGTCTGTAGATAGCAAAAATAGTTCCTATAGAAACATTAACATCAATATTGCTAGAGCCATCTAGGGGGTCAAACAAGACAACATATTTGGCATTTAGACTTTTCTCAATAGGGACATAAGTATCGTTTTCCTCAGAAGCAATGCCACAACACTCACCACTATTTTGAAGACAAGAAATTAGTAGGTTATCTGCTAAAACATCTAACTTTTGAACTACCTCACCAGAAGCATTTTCTTGTGTTCCTGCTTGCCCCGCAATATCAGCTAAACCTGCTTTGTTGACTTCTCTACTAATTATTTTGGAAGCTAGTCCAATATCTCTTAATAATCCAGAGAGTTCACCAGTAGCAAATGGAAAATCTTTTTGACGTTGGATGATAAATTCATCCAAAGTAATAATTCTATTCATAGTTATTATTTTAATACTAAATCTCTGAGTGCTATAGTAGTTGCCTTATATAAAGACAAACGTTTTAGGTCATTGTTAATGATGCAAAGATAAGCTTTTTCGCAGCAATATTCTAGTCGATTTTTCTATTTATAACGCAAAAATAAACTTCTATGTTTTAAATAGACGAAATTCAACAACTTATTCTAACTGAGAATATTCTCTTTAGTTGCTTTTTGGATTTATTTTTTGTAATTTTAAGTGTTTTTTGTGGTCGTTTTTGTAATAAATTATTCATCTAGGAAAAGAACCAAAAGTAGGGAGCCGAATGGCTAATAAAAGAGAATTTATTTTACGCATAATTTTGTTAGCAACAATTATGCTCGGGTTATTGATAATAGCAAAATATACCACACTAGGAACTTATTTTAGTGTAGAGAAATTGCAAGCATTAATTAAGGACGCAGGAAATTGGGGCTTGTTCATTTTCTTTCTCGTTTTTCTAGTGGGAACGCTAATGAGTGTGCCAGGGGCTGTTTTTTTGGTTTTTGCGATTTTAACCTATGGTTACCTAGGAGGCATCTTATTGTCTTATTTGGCAGCAATTTTGTGTGCAATGATTAATTTTTTGTTTGCTCGATTTATAGGAGGGAAGGCCTTGTCGGAAATCAAGAACAAAAGAATCCAAAAAGTGTTATCTAAAGTAGAGACCCACCCCATTCAAACCATTTGTTGGTTGCGTGTTTTTATGTTGTTGTCACCTGTTGTTAATTATGCAATGGCGTTAACGAATATAAAATCGAGGCAGTTTTTTATTGGCAATGCAATAGCAATGATCTTTCCTTTTGCGTTTATTATACTAGGAACAGTGTTTTTTAGAAGCCTATTTTTCCAAGAAGTTATCTTAGTTTGGGTAAAATCCGTAATAAGCTAACAACAAATATCAATTATTTATGAATAAAAAAGATGATCGTAAAAAATATGTAGGTCTCCGCTTGGGAGGAATGCTGCTGTTTATTGTACTTTCTATCTTGTTGGTAAAATATACGGCTGTAGGAGATTGGTTGAGTTTGGATCGGATGCAATCTATGGTTGAACAGACAGGCTTTTGGGGGATTCTTATTTTTATTGGAATTTTTGTAGCAGCAGCCATTATGAATGTGCCAGGAACGGCATTTTTATTGCTTTCTATTTTATTGTTTGGGTATTGGCAAGGGGCTTTATTTACTTATATAGGAGCCTTGTTGGGGGCTTGGGTGACTTTTGTTTTGGGTAGAACAATGGGCGGGAAAGCTTTGACAGAAATAAAAAACCCTACCGTGAAGAATTTATTATTAGAAGCGGAAGTACGTCCTATCCGAACATTAATTGTTTTGCGAATTTTAGTCCAATTTTCGCCTTTAGTGGGGTATACGTTGGCTTTGACGAATATAAAACAACGCCATTATATGATTGGAAATGTGATTGGGATCTTAATTCCAACAATTGGTTTGAGCATAGGAATGTATTTTTTTGAAGATACAATACGTAGTTTGTTTGGCTAAAAAAATAGTATTGATCTTAGAATGTTTGTTTACTCAATTTGTAAACAGGCTGTTAGGCGAAAAATGCCAAGCTGAAAGAAAAATAGGCTGTCAGATACTCTGACAGCCTATTTTTTTGATTTATAAGTACCTATTACAAATAGGTGATTGGGATCAAGGTTTAAAATAATTTAGATCATTTTTGTTCAGATATTTTTTTTTGACCTTTGTGCTAAGATTGAAGCCCCCCTTAATAATTATATTCCTTTATATCAATTGTGTAAAATTTAGATGGTCCCCCTTATACTAACAAGCATTAGTATACTACCATCCAGCTTAAAAATGCAAAAATAAAATGAAACAGGTCGTATTGGTAGTTTTGATGATTTTTTCTTTAGTTCCTTTGGATGCGCAACAAAATGACAAGGCATTTCTTATTGGGGATTTATTGAATAAGGCAGGCGCTCAACGTATGTTAACCCAACGAATGGGAAAGGCTTACATTGCTATGTATATTGGGATGGATGTAGATGCAAATAAAAAGGTAATTGATGGTAGCGTTGCGCTTTTTGAAAATCGGCTTCAGGAACTAAAAGCTTCAAAAATTAATGGTCGTTATAATCAACGACTTAATAAAGTACAAAACTTATGGACGTCTTATAAAGAACTTATAATGAGTCGCCCAACCAAAGAAAACATAGAAAAATTATTAGTAGACAATACCGTTATTTTGGAAAGCTGTGAATTAGTAGTTTATGAGTTAGAGTTACATGGCAGTCGTTTTTCTAAAAAAAATGACCTCTATAAAATGAACAGCAATATTGTGCACCTAGAAAATGTAGCTGGGAGACAACGAATGCTAACCGAAAGAATTTTGTTCTATTTTTTGGCTCATCAATCTATCATTGGGCTAGCTCCACAAATAGAAAAAGAACTGAATCTTGCTCTACAAGATTACGAAAAAACATTAGTTGAATTAATGGGAGCAACTGAAAATACGCCTGAAATTGATTATCGTTTGACGTTGTTGAGTAATGAATGGGAGACCATTGCTAAGTTTTGTACTGTAAAAGTAGAGGATGCTAGCCGTATCAAAGATGTGTTGAAATTGGGAAATAAGCTTTTGGCATCCATGGACGAGGTTACAGTGTTGTATGAAGATTTAATAGATTTTCGAGTAGCTTCTTTGTTGTTGAATAATGCAATCAATATGGCCAACAAACAAAGTATGTTAGTTCAAAAAATTGCAAAATCTTATATTGTTGCGGGAATGGTGGATCATGACAAACATAGAAAAAATTTGGAAGATGATATAACGCTATTTGAACATCATATTGATGAATTAAAGTTATTTGCGCCTATTGACGAAATTACAACGGGATTAGATATAGTGGACGATCTTTGGACAAATTATAGAAATCAAGCAATGAGTCCAACAACTAAAGAGGGGGCTAAAAAATTACTATATGCTAATAATGAATTGCTAAGAGGCTGTGATAATGTTGTGATGTTATTAGAAATGTATGCAAAAATTTACAAAAAAAGTGTTTCTAGATTTAATAGTGATATGTCGCACTGGACCAATCAAATTGGTCGTCAAGAGATGTTAACAGAGCGCATATTAATGTATAGCTATGCGATGGCTTGGGGAGTTGATGATAGTCATTTGGCAGAAGAACTAGAGCGTACAGGATACAAATACATCAAAAACTTAAATGAGCTAAACAGCGCTTTTCCTGTTCCTGATTTGGAGCGTAGAGGGCAAGCCTTGGTTGATAAATGGGGAACCATTAAAATTTATTTGGAGGATATTGACAATCACAAGGAGGATTTGTTAGAGTGGGCTTTATCCTTATCTAAAGAATTGGATGCATTAACGGGTTTGTATGAAGAGCGAATTAATAAAATGGTAACAGAAGAGGCTATTGATAAGGCTAACTACCAATGTATGCTATCTCAAAAAATAGCAACAAGTTACTTAGCGATCGGCATGAACCTGAATGTGAAGCACTATGAGCAGCAATTTGATAAAGATAAATTATTGTTTCAAAGACAATTGGAGGAATTGGAAGCTTTTGCTAACACAAACGATCTGAAAGAGGTTTTAACGGAAGTAAATCAACTTTGGAATACGTATCAAATTACATTTACTGGTAAATTATTAAAAGAAAAAACACCTCATCTATTAGAAATTAGCCAAGAAATGCTTACCGCTTGTGAACAGGTTGTGGAGCGTATTAAGAAGGGAGGCGAAAGTGAACAAGTGGCGATGGTGGATGATGCAGCACATCTAAGAACGATGACAGAACAGGTGTTGTTATTTGCTTTGGCTGAACGATGGGAAGTTGGTAATTTCCAAGCTGAAAATATGAAAGTACTGAATGCATTTGAACAAAAAGTTAAATTCTTAAGTAATAATGAAAATAATTCACCAAAAATAACCAAGAGTTTAACGGCCATAAGTAAACACCATAAACGACTGAAAGAAAGTTGCCAAAAACTCAAGGAAGTGGATCTATACAGTATATTGGTTTTGCACAATGTTCTGCTATTAGAGACAGAAAAATTGACAAAGGCATATGAAGAATCTATTCTTTTCTAGGTGCATATTTCTTATCTAGCATAGAATAAATAAGTGTACTAAATGTTATTGTTTGTGTATAGCCCCAGCATTCGCTGGGGCTATTTTATTTTTGGATAATTTTGATTTACCTTTGTAGTTATCAAACATTATTAAGAGTAGCTCACGGACTATACCACAGAGTATTGTAAAAAACAACAATTTCAATACTCCTTGGATGAAAAAAGAATTGTCATGAAAAATGAATGTTGCAATATTAATGAAGTCGTCCAAGAGTTTTATACTTATTTGGAGTCCTATGTTTTAACAAAAACTAAGGATCGATTTATTGCGCAGGACATTGTTCAAGAAGTAATGATAAAACTGATTGAATCGCATCAGCAATCAAGAGAAATCAAAAACCTTAAGGCTTGGCTGTTTCAAGTAAGTAGAAATACAATTTATGATTATTATAAAAATAATAAAATAGAATTAAGTGGTGAAGAAATAGAGGTAGGGGGAGATGACCCACTATCTGATTTTTCAAAAATTACCGTTTCAGATTATATCATTCCTATGATTCAGTTATTGCCAGAGAATTATGCCGTTCCTCTAATGTGGAGTGATATTGAGAATATTCCGCAGAAGGATATTGCTCAAAGAATGAAAATTGGATTATCTGCTGCCAAAATGCGAATACAAAGAGGACGGAATAAGTTGCGTGAGTTGTTTATAGAATGTTGTGATATTGAATACGACAAAAATGGAAACTTTATAGCTTGTACCGTTAAACCATTTTGTACCCCTTTAAAAAAAATTGAAAAAGACATAAAAGGTAAGTTGCAGTAAATTAGTGTTTTATGTTTTTTAATTGGACTTTTTTTTTTAAAAGTCTTATTTTTTGTGTCTTTTCTTGTTCTATTTCAGACTTCATAATAAAGTTTAATCAACATTAAAACAAAAATTATGAGTACTGAAATTAAAATTTTGCATTCATCTTGTTGTGCAAAAAATTCTCCGATCAAAAATCAACTAGAACGAATAGCTTCTAAAAATAATATAGAAGTAACTATAGAAGAACTATCTGAGTTGAAAGATACTATGATATATGGTGCCTTGACTTTTCCTGCTATTGTCATTAATGGAAAGGTTTACGACTATAAAAAGTATGCTTCAGAAGAAAAAATAGTATCAATTTTATAATTCGTTTTACTATGGAAACTCTGGTATATATACTAACTATATTGGCAGATTATTTGGTTTATGATCTGTTAGGATTGGACGTAACAAGCCTATTTACAAAGGCGCTACATTATTTTATAATTGGATTTACAGAAATTACTATTCTAGTTGTTGTAGTTACTTATTTAATGGGAATCATTACGAACTACTTACCTATGAATAGCATTCGAGCGTTCTTGGATAAAAATAAAAAATCTGGTTTGGGGAATGTCCTGGCAGCTTTATTGGGAGCGATAACCCCCTTTTGCTCTTGTTCCTCGATTCCGCTTTTTGTAGGAATGATGCAAGCAAAAATCCCTTTGGGTATTGCTTTATCTTTTTTAATTACCTCACCTTTAGTGAACGAAATTGCCATAGCGGTGTTTTGGGTGTCTTATGGTTGGAAAGTAACGATAATTTATGTACTTACAGGAGTTTTTCTAGGAATAATAGGGGGGCTTTTTTTAGAAAAAATAGGAATGGCAAATTATGTAGCCGAATGGATAAAAGGTTTAGAAGAAAGCAATACCTCAATAGCAAAAGATGACAGAAGTTTTAGAGAACGTTTGCCCGAAATTCATGCGGAAGTAGTTCAAACCTTACGCCAACTAATTCCTTACATTTTTGTAGGGCTTGCGATTGGTTCATTTATTCATGGCTATATTCCTGCGTCTTTTTTTGAAACCTATATTTCCAAATCTAATCCCTTTGCCGTTCCCATTGCTGTTGTACTTGCTATCCCTTTATATATTGACGCAGTTGGTGTTTTGCCAATCATTGAATCGTTGGTGGATAAAGGACTGCCTTTAGGTACGGCTATCGCATTTATGATGGCTGCGATTGGTTTGTCTCTTCCAGAGGCTTTATTGCTCAAAAAGGTAATGCAAAGACAATTGATTGTAGCCTTTTTCTTAACTATCGGAATCGGAATGGTTCTATCAGGGATATTTTTTAATCTAATTTTTTAATAGTAGGCTGCCATAAAATAAAAATAAAAATGAAATCATTGATATCATCTATTAGTGCGGTATTTCTAGCATTATTGTCCTGTACTTGTTGTATCAGTCCACTGTTGGCATTAGCAGGAGTCCTTGGAGTTAGTGCATCTCAATTAATTTGGCTATCAAGCATAAAAAACTACCTCATAGGGACTAGTTTGTTGGCTATATCATACAATTTATATCGGGCTTACATTCCCAAAAATAAGGAGAATTGTTGTGCTATAGACCAAAATGAAACCTTAGCAAAGTTAAATCCGAAAGAAATCAAAACAATTTCTTTTTTTCAATCGAAAGCATTTTTGTGGGCTATTGCTTGGATAACGATTATCATTTTGTTACTACCTTATCTTTAGGGTGACAAAGTGATAATAGCTTTTTAATAACTTCTAAATCAAAATAATGAAAATAATAAAAATGGTACTGTTGCCAATTATGATCTTGTTGTTAAATTTGTCTAGTGTATTTTGCCAGGATCAGTTAGATGCTAATAAATATATTACAAAGAAGGAGACTAAAAATAAGTCTACTATTATATCCAAAACATATAAATTAAAGGGCCTAAAACAGTCTTGTTGCTTAGGTATTGTGACTTATTCTTTAAAAGAGGTTAAAGGGTTTATAAGAGCAGAGAGTAATTTGAAACAACAAAAAATTTTGGTATGGTATGATAGCAAAAAATGCAAAGAAGAAGCCATCAAAAAGGCTATCAATAAAACGCCTTACCCTATTGAAGATTAGAAAAAATAATAACTTAAAGAACAGGTAATCGTGCCTGTTTTTTAAGTTTTAAGAATAAAAAACTATTCTTGAGAAAGATAATTTTTTTCTAAATAGAGTTCACTTGTCATTCCAATACCTATTCCAATGGTATAAGCCAGAAGATCTGTCCATAAAAAGCCCTTTCCTAAAACTAGGCTTCCAAAGCGATTGCTTCGCATAGCATTTAGCCAATCTACTTGACAAAGTTGACTAAATTCTATTAAAAAACAGATGCTTAAACTAATAAGGGCTAGTTTTTGAATACTATACCGAGGGAATAAGAAGCCAATAATCCAATAAACCATCAACGCCCATAAAAGATCCCCTAAGCCTAAGTTGATGATAGAGGGAAGGTAGTTTGAGTAGTGCCTAGTCGCTAACCCTAGTATTATTGTACTAACAATTAGGATTAGATAGTAAATTTTGTTTCTTTTCATTTTCTGCCTATTAGTTGATGCTGCACCAAGTTCCTCGTTTAATTGTGTGTGGTTATTGTTTGTCCAAACTTAGAGTAAAAAGTACGAATTATTTGGCAGACTAAGTATTTAGTTCAAATTTTCAATTACATCTTCAGATAAGCCTGTTGCTTGTATAATGACAGCGATAGGAATACCTTGTTTTTTTAGATTGGAAGCAATTTCTATTTTTTCTTCTTCTCGTCCTTCCATTCGTCCTTCCATTCGCCCTTCTATTCGTCCTTCTATTTTTCCTTCCATTCGCCCTTCTATTTTTCCTTCCATTTTTCCTTCCATTCGCCCTTCTTCTTTAGAAGCGTCCACGATATTTTTTAAATCACGATAATACTTTAAACGCTCTTCGTACCGTTCTTTTTCCTTGGGAGAGAATTTAGCTATTTCAGCCACCTCAGAGCATCTAAAATTAGTAAGGAGGTTGATGTATTTATTTTCTGAGCTCATGGTTAGCATTGATGACATAGGTGAAAAAGTTATTTATTACTTCATGAAATCGCTATTATTGGTTTGTCACCTTTGATTATCCGTCTACAAATTTTCAATTATATCTTCAGATAAGCCTGTTGCTTGTATAATGACAGCGATAGGAATACCTTGTTTTTTTAGATTGGAAGCAATTTCTATTTTTTCTTCTTCTCGTCCTTCTATTTTTCCTTCCATTCGCCCTTCTTCTTTAGAAGCGTCCACGACATTTTTTAAATCACGATAATACTTTAAACTCTCTTCGTACCGTTCTTTTTCCTTGGGAGAGAATTTAGCAATTTCAGCAACCTCAAAGAGTTTTTCAAAAATCTTTTCTTGGAGAGCTATCGGACGATTTTGCAGATTTGCTAAATGCCTGAAAACATAAAGCCATTTATCAAATTTAGATTGAAGTTCTGTGTCCGATTTGGTAAATTTGGGCAATTCAATATAGATGTAAGTGAGTTTATCATAAAAGAGCCTGTTTTTATGATCTTTTAATTTTACAGTATGCAAAATATCATCTCTATCTTTATGTTCGTCAAAAACAAAATCTAAAATGCCAATGGTATAAACAGCAGCAAGTTGAAAATCCCAATCACCCTTTTTAGCTTGTTCTTGGATAGGAAAAGTAGAATAATAGACAGACCGATCTTTGAAGAAGTTTTGTTTTGCTTTTTGGACTTCTACAATGAATTTTTCACCCGAAGCACTTTCGCAATATAAATCAAAAATAGCTTTTCTTTCTTGGGCGGTGCTGCCTAGGTGTTCGTTTTTAGTATAAGAAAGGTGCTTAATCTGATGAATAGGAGGGAGGAGTTGATTTAAGAAATCAATCAATAATTCTTTGTTGGGTTCGACCCCAAAAAGCTTTTTAAATCCAAAATCAGTAAGTGGGTTAATATATTTGTCTTTCAAACTCATTTCTAATGTTTATGGTATACAAATATACCATTTTTTGCTTTACAAAGTTGTTATTGTTGGCTGTTAGCGATATGATTTTTTAAATTTTTTTGCCACACTTACCACAAAACTTATTTTGTTCATCATTGAGGTGATTGCATGATTGACATCTGATTTTTATGATTTGATGGTTTTGTTGTCCAAAATGGGATTTAATATTTGACGCTTCTAATACATCGCCTAATTGTTTTCCAAGCATTCTATTAATGGGCTCTAAGTCTTTTCTTTTTTGTTCAGTATCTAACACTAACCCCGAACCCGCTAGACCTAATTTGCCTACGAATAAAAGAAATCCACCAATGATGATGGATAACATTCCTCCTATAGCTCTAAAAAAATGGCTACTCATTTGCTGGTCAAAATTTTCAAAATTTCCAAAGTTAATGGCAAAGGTTATAAAGGTTGAAAGAAATAGTAAACCTCCAATTATAATGAGCCCAAGACCAATTTGGTAAATAATTTTCCTTTTGTTGGGAACTTGCTTATTTTTTTTCATTTTATTGTTATTAATACTTGGTGGATTAGCTCCCTGTTTTTGTTACTCCCTTGTAGCCTTGGTTATAGTCCTAAGAATATATCTATAAGTTCGTCTAATAGCAACTTATAGATTATAATCTTCAACTATGATTTCTGAGATAAAGTTCCTATAAGAATAGATGAACTGCTCATACCCCTATTGGTTTAGGGGGACTAAATAAGGGTAAATACACCTCCAATTAGCATAAGTAGTATACCAACAGGGATACTTACCATTGCTAAGAAACCTAAGAAAACGATCAATTTGGATTGAGGCGTTTCTTTAGAACTATCAGGAAGCTTAATTAGACCAAGATTTTCTAATAAAATTAAGCTGATTAATGGACCAACTCCTACTACTAAAATAAGCAATCCTATGATTAGAACTATATGCATTTTATTTTTAGGTTTTAGAAAGTTGGAATCATAAAAAAATCAATGAATTCCCCTTTTGTGCCTGTGGTTTGTTGTTGATTAGTACTTGGTTCACTTGTTTTCATATAACAAGTGATTTTATTTTTAAGAACATTCTAATGCTATCAATGATTTTAAACAAAAATCAAAAAGACACTATTTTATTAGGTTATTGCCAAACGAATGATCATTATAGTGATTTTTTCTTTTTCTTTTGAATAAAGGTAAGTATCATCCCGACTAGTATAATTGGAATAGAAAAGGGAAAACTTACCATTGCTAAGAATCCGAAGAAAAATATAGCTTCGGTTCCAGGAGTTTCTACAGGTCCCTGAGGAATCTCAATAAAACCAAAGTTATCTAATAGAATTAATGTTGTTAATGGACCAACTCCTACTACTAAAATAAGCAATCCTATAATTAGAACTATATGCATTTTATTTTTAGGTTTTAGAAAGATGGAATCATAAAAAAAAAATCAATAAATTACCCCTTTACATCTGTAATTTGTTCGCTGGTCATACCAAAGCGACGTTCTCTGTTTTGAAAATTGAGAATGGCTTCATAGAAATGTTTTTTACGAAAATCAGGCCAAAAAACAGGTGTAAAAAACAATTCTGCATAAGCCAATTGCCACAACAAAAAATTGCTAATTCTGGTTTCTCCACTGGTTCGAATCATCAACTCTGGATCAGGAAAATCTTTGGTAGACAAGGCATCTTTGATGCTATCTTCGTTAATGTCATCAATGGCAATTTGCCCATCTTTAGCTTGTTGTGCAATATCTTTGACGGCCTCAATAATTTCCCATTTAGAGCTATAACTCAAGGCGAGTACTAAGGTCATTCTAGTATTGTGTTTTGTACTTTCGACAGCTTCTAACAATTCTTTTTGAGCAGCAGATGGAAGCATGTTGATGTTTCCAATGGTCTGAAGGCGGATTTGGTTTTTGTTGAGGGTAGAAATTTCTTTTCGAATGGTAGATACCAACAACGTCATTAAAGCCGTTACCTCAAACTTGGGGCGATTCCAATTTTCGGTAGAAAACGCATAGAGAGTCATGTATTGAATACCTAATTCCGCACCAGCTTCTGTTACTTCACGAACCGATTGAACACCATTTTTGTGTCCAAAAACACGTGCTTTACCTTTTTGTTTTGCCCAGCGTCCATTTCCATCCATAATGATGGCAACATGTTTAGGTAGATTGTTTAAATCTATTTTATCTTTTAGCTCCATTAATATTATTTTTCCCTAATTTTGTATCCAGTATGACTAAATAATTCATCTTATGCAAACGACAATTATACTTGATCTATTGATAAAGTATAATCATGGTTTTGCGTATTAATTTTTTGGGTGCATTCTCACAAAGTTAATACTATTAATTTTGAATCAAAAAGAATAGCTATCTTGTTCCGTCTATTTGACCATTAAAAACTATAAAAGTTGACCTATAAAATAAAACTTCCTGAATTTGAAGGCCCCTTTGATTTGTTATTGTTCTTTATAGAACGAGATGAATTGGATATTTATGATATTCCCATCTCTTCAATTACCAATGATTTTTTGGAATACCTACGTGAAATGGAGGAACTTAATATTGATACGGCAAGTGAATTTATCCTTGTTGCCTCAACTTTGATGCGTATTAAAGCCAAAATGTTGCTTCCTAGAAAAGAATTGGATGAAGAAGGAAACGAGATTGATCCTAGGGCAGAATTGGTAGAACGATTATTAGAATATCGACGTTATAAAGAGGTCTTGGAAGAGTTAAGAACCTTGGAGGCTACCCGTGCTGCGATGGCACATAGAGGTAATGTAGTGGACGAAGTGCAACAGGTTGCTACAGCGGCTTTGGCAGATGCTGAGCTTGAGAACTTATCTTTGTTTCGTCTGTTGCAAGCGTATGAACGTATTATGTCTACTTTTGAATTTAGAATGGAAAAGACAATACATACTGTTGTTCATTTTCATTATACCATAGAAGAACGGAGAGACTTTTTGTTAAATAGTCTTAATTCTAAAAAGAAAATGACCTTTAAAGGTATCTTTAGTGCTTGTGAAAATCGTTTACATGCTATTTTTACTTTTTTAGCGATCTTGGACTTAATGCAACAAGAACGGATTATCTTTGTTGAAGGGGCTGGAGGATTCAACGATTTTGAACTAAAAGCCGTAGAATCAATGGAAGACCAAGTCGAGCCCTTGGATCAAAAAGAAGAAGCGGTTAATACGTTGAGTAATAGCGAAGATCATAATCTTAATTAAAAATCCACGAAATATTAGACTGATTATCAATGTTTTAACTTTTTTATTAACAAAGATATACCTTATTGATAATCAATTTAATGTGATTTTTCCACGAAGTAATGTTAAATAAAAGAAAATAGAATTAAAAAAAATGAGTGAAACGGAATCAGTAGAGAATAAAACAACAATAAGCAAAGAACAAGAAGAACAGCAAGCAGGGGTTTTAAATTCGATTAGCCCATTTAAGATCTTTTTGGCCGCAATGGTAGGTTTGAGTGTCGTGGTGTATATGTTTTATAAAGATTTTAATGCTGAAGAATTTAGTAAAATTCAATTTAGCAACCACGTTTTCTTTTGGATAGGAATGGCGGGATTCTTTATGTGCTTCCGACATTTTTGTTATATGGTTCGACTCAGAATTATAACCAATGGTTTTTTTAGCTGGAAAAAATGCTTTGAGCTAGTTATGATGTGGGAATTTAGTTCTGCCGTAACCCCAACTAGTGTGGGGGGCGCTGCTGTGGCAATGTTTGCTATTGCACAAGAAAAATTAG
Source organism: Aureispira anguillae (assembly GCF_026000115.1). Classification (GTDB taxonomy): domain Bacteria; phylum Bacteroidota; class Bacteroidia; order Chitinophagales; family Saprospiraceae; genus Aureispira; species Aureispira anguillae. Next base: position 3,270,986 of record NZ_AP026867.1, on the reverse strand, counting down.
CGGCAGGAAAAACAGCTATGATTGTTTTGTACACAGTTATTGTTGATACCTTTTCTTTTTTATCAGCGCTATTGATTTTCTTTTTGATTTTTGGACCAATCATGATTCAACCCGAATCGGATACCGTTGCTCATTTGTTGAGCGATAGCCAATGGGGTGGAGCCTTTGTATTTGCTTATTTGTTGATGTTATTTTATGGAGGGGCTTTTTTCTATGGTGTTTTAGTTGATGCCAAAAAATTAGAAAATATCTTATTGTGGTTTTGTAAAATTCCATTTTTGAAACGTTTTAGAGAAAAAGCAATCAAGGTAACCGATGATATGGATTTGGCTTCGGAAGAGTTAAAGACACAAAAATGGAGTTTTCATATAGGGACTTATTTGAGTACAATGTCTGCTTGGGCTTCACGTTTTATGGTGTTAAATTGTTTGATTGTTGCCTTTGTTGCCTACTCGCCCAATCCAGAAATTCAAGCACATTACAATGATTTTATGCATGGAGAATTGCAATTTAATGCATTTTGGCAGCAAATATTTATTTATGCTCGTCAGCAGGCCATGTATGTAATTATGGCAGTAATGCCAAGTCCTGGTGGAGCAGGAGTAGCAGAGTATGCTTTTAAAACATTCCATTTTGATTATATCCCAACAGAAGCAACTAATATTGCAGCGGCAGGAACCCTAATGGTGATTATGGCAACGCTTTGGCGTTCTTTTACTTACTATGTTTATCTTTTTGTTGGGGCTATAGTAGTACCTAATTGGGTGAGTAAAATTATCAAAAGAAATCAGGAAGAAGCTCTGTTAGAAAAACAAGGGCACTTAAATGAAGATAAGTAAAATATACAAAACATGAATTTATTAAAACTCAGTTGGAAATATTTGGCTGCCAAACCTTTTGCTACTTTATTGAGCACCATATTGGTAGCATTAGGTGTTAGTTTGACGTCTATTTTATTTTTGTTGAACAAACAGTTTCAAGATCGATTGTACAAAAATATTGACGAAATTGATTTGGTGGTTAGTGCCAAAGGGAGTCCATTGCAAATGATTCTTTCTTCAGTTTATCACATTGATGCCCCAACAGGCAATATTCCTTTAAAGGAGTCTTATGTAGTTACCAAAAATCCTTACGTAGAAAAGGCAATTCCTTTGGCTTTGGGTGATAGTTATGATGGTTTTCGAATTGTCGGAACGGATCATCAATATATTGAGCATTTTGGAGCAGAAATTGAAACGGGTCGCCTGATTGAGCAAGATTTAGAGGTCGTGATAGGGGCTCGTGCAGCCAAAAAATTAGGCTTAAAATTAGGAGCTACTTTTTATGGATCTCATGGTTTAGTGAAGGATGGGGGACATGTACATGAAACCTATGCTTATGAAGTGGTTGGAATTCTAAAAGAAACAAATTTAGTTTTGGATCAATTGATTCTTACCAATGTCTCAACGGTTTGGCGTATGCATGAAGATCACGATCATGGAGCAGAAGGGCATAACCATGATTCTGATGCACACGACCATGGAGATCACGATCACACTGCGCACGATCATGGAGAAGATAAGCACGCTGCACACGACCATGGAGATCACGACCACGCTGCGCACGATCATGGAGAAGATAAGCACGCTGCGCACGACCATGGAGATCACGACCACGCTGCACACGATCATGGAGAACATAAGCATGATGCACACGACCACGGAGATCACGATCACGCTGCGCACGATCATGGAGAACACGACCACGCTGCGCACGATCATGGAGAACATAAGCATGATGGGCACGATCATGCAGGGCACAATCACGATGGGCACGACCATGCAGGACATGTGCATAAAAAAACTAAGGCGTTGCCCCCAATTTCTAAAGAAGGAAAAGAAGTTACAGCCTATTTGGTGCAGTATAAAAAAGACAGTGATGGCAATACATCAATGCGAGCAACGGTTGAGGCTCCGATGTTAATTGATGATAATAGCGAAGATTTTGGTTATGCAAAACCAGCTATTGAATTGCAACGTTTGTTGGAAATGACGGGCGTTGGAATGGATTTTTTGAGTGCTTTAGCCTTTATTATTATCCTTATATCTGCTTTTAGTATGTTTATTTCTTTGTACAGTTCGCTTAAAGAACGTCGGTATGAAATGGCATTGATGCGAGTAATGGGAGCTTCGCCAGCCAAGTTGTTTATCATGATTATAATGGAAGGCATTTTAGTAGCAATAGCTGGTCTTTTGTTAGGGATGATTATTAGTCATTTGGGAATGGAAATTATGGCTTCTCATCTGGAAGAGACTTATAAGTATACTTTTTCGGGGTGGATTTTCTTAAAGGAAGAATTCTTTTTAACCTTAGGTGCTTTATTGATTGGTTTCTTTGCGGCTATAATTCCTGCTATTCAAGCTTATCGAGTAGATATTTCAGAAACACTTTCTAATGCTTAAAAAGGTTGAAGAATGGTCAACAAAAAGCTAAGGTAGTTGTTGGAGTAATGGAATAATCGAATGCGATTAACTACATTGCTCGCTATCGCTTATGAGCCAGCAAGCTGGGTTCATGTGGTCGTTAACAGAGTGATGATTTACGTTACAAAAAAAAGTAGTAATGAAATATTTAGGAATTCTTTTTTTATTCTTGACTCAATTGGGGTATGCACAACATGGTATTGGATTAGAACCTCTAGAAATTGGTAGTTTGGCGCCTAGCTTTGAAGCTAAAAATCAAGCAGGAGAACCGATTAAATCAGCCGATCTATTAGAAAAAGGAGCTATTGTATTGGTGTTTTATAGAGGAACTTGGTGTCCTTATTGTCAAAAACATGTTAGCGAATTACAAGAAGGTTTAGAACAATTGATTGACAAGGGGGCAAATGTTGTTGTTGTAACGCCTGAACGTCCAGAGTACATTAAAAAGATGGTTAAAAAAACAGCGGCAACATTCTCTATTTTGCACGATGAGGATTATGCCATTATGGAAGATTACCATACTAAATACACCATCCAAAAAACGGATGAAATGTCATTTAAGGATTATGTGGTATCACACACCAAAACCCATAATCAAGACGATGAAGCTATATTGCCTGTCCCTGCCACTTATATTATAGGGAAGGATGGACGAATTAAATTTGTACACTTTGAAACAGATTACAAGCAACGCTCTACAGTAGAGATGATTTTAGAAAATCTTTAACTATGTATCTTCAAGGGCTTAAATTGACCAATTTTAAAAATTATGAATGTCAAACCATTGACTTATCTGCCAAACTAAATTGTTTTGTGGGGGAAAATGGAGTTGGCAAAACTAATTTGTTGGATGCCATTCATTATTTATGCATGTGCAAGAGTCATTTTAGCCTTCCTGATAAGCAAGTTATTCGGCACCAAGAAGATTTTTTTAGATTGGAAGGTGTTTTTCAACGCAATCAAAAAAAGGAATCGATTGTTTGTAAATATGCTCCTAAAATACGGAAGGTAATAGAGCGAAATAAGTTGGCGTATAAACGATTTGCAGATCATATTGGTTTGTTACCGATGATTATGATTACTCCTGATGATACGTTACTAATTACAGAGGGAAGTGAGAATCGCCGTCAATTTATAGATGTTTTGTTGGTACAGTTGGATGCTATCTATTTAGAGCATTTAATGACCTATAATAAAATTTTGCAACAGCGGAATGCGTTTCTAAAAAGTTTTAAACATCCATTAGAAGTTAATTATGAATTGTTAGAGATTTACAGTCAACAACTGCTCAAACCTGCTCAATATATTCATGAAAAACGCCAACAAATTATCGGTCAGCTCAAACCCATTTTCCAAACTTATTATAAAGCAATTTCTGGAGACAAAGAACAGGTAGATCTTAAATACCAGTCGCAATTATTGGAATGTTCCTTTGCCGATTTATTGCAGGAAAGTCAAGAAAAGGATACTTGGTTGCAGCGAACAACCAAGGGGATTCACAAGGATGATTTAAAATTATTAATTAATGGTTATCCTGTCAAGAAATTTGCCTCACAAGGGCAACTAAAATCTTACTTGTTGGCGTTAAAATTGGCTCAATACGAGTTGCTGCGCCAAGAATCAGAAGTTGCTCCATTGGTTTTGTTGGACGATATTTTTGATAAATTGGACAAAAAAAGAGTGCAACAGCTATTGGAACTCTTATTGGAACGAGATTTTGGACAAATTTTTATTACAGATACCCACGAAAATAGGATTGTAGAGATTGTATCAGGTTTAGGGACAGATTATAAACAATTTCAAGTCAATAATGGCGTTGCTACTGAAATGCAGAAAGTAGATTGAACCAATTGATCATTAGTATGGATGCATGCTAAAATAAATATACTTCCAGATATTTGGCTTGGGAGTGGGGATGCCTTTCTTATCAAAATAGGTGCTTACCTTTCTACGATAAGATTTTCCCTTTTTTTCTAATACATGCACACTACCTTTTGCAATAAATTTGTTGTCGGGATAATGGGTATACAATTGATAGTTATTGCAGTCATCAAGTTGTGGGTGAAGGAGGATAGAATCGGTATAATTGTGTACTAAAATAGGCCCGTCTATATAATTATTGATGGTAACCTGCCCAGAAGAGTCACAAAAAAATAAATTGTTGCGATAAACGACAGGATGGTACAATTGAGGGAATGAATCTAAAATATAAGCACAGTTGATCGTAATGGTTTTTAGTGAATTCCCAACTTTTGTTTTGTTAATAATAGGCGAAACTAGACTGTCGTAACTAAATACGATTTCTTTTTTGTTTTGGCGATAGGTACCAATGCCAATTCGCTCGTTTGTTCCATCAATATACTGATAACTAAACGTACTATCAGGGTTCAGTTTATAACAAGAAAAATATAAAATGGTATTTTTTTCACAGATGGTGACTTGTGCAACTCCCAACTGCCCCCAGAAAATAAAACCCAAGATGATCCCTACAATTGATTTCATTATATTGCTCGATTTTTAGCGTTGTAGTAATACAGAATTACGCAATTCTGTATAAGAAGATGTTTGCCAAAGACACAATTTTAAACAGCCTCTCAATTTTAATAAAAAGACTAATCACGATTAACAATATACATTGTTTTTTATTGAATGTATAACCAATTAGGTAAATACCTGGGATTGATTTGATCCTAAAAAACTAAAAACGCAGTAAACTAGTTCTTTATTAATGCTGCAAAAGCATCCGTAGATAAGCAATTGACGCACATCTCTTTGTTTAATAAGCCTTTTCGAGCTGCTAAAACACCAAAATGTACATCGTGAACGCCATCCAAATTGTGTGCATCTGGATTTACTGCAATTTTTACGCCTTTTTCTAAAGCATAGGGAATCCAAGTATGATCTAAGTCCAAACGGAGAGGGTTGGCATTGATTTCAATCACGACATTATGTTCGGCACACGCATCAATAACAGCTTGATGGTCGATAGGGTATCCCTGTCTAGACAATAAAATTCTTCCTGTGGGATGCCCCAAAATAGTGGTATAGGGATTTTTGATGGCTGTAATTAGACGTTGGGTTGCTTTTTCCTTATCCATTCGTAGCGTAGAATGGATAGAGGCAATAACGAAGTCAAATTTTGCCAAAATTTCGGGAGTATAATCCAGCGATCCATCGTACAAAATATCTGATTCAATGCCTTTAAAAATATGGAAAGGAGCTAGTTTTTGATTGAGTGCATCAATTTCCTCCATTTGCTCCAACACCCGTTCTACAGATAAACCATTGGCATAAAAAGCAGACTTGGAATGGTCGGTAATGCCTAGGTATTCATAACCTTGATCTCGTACATAGCTGGCCATTTGTTCTAAGGTATTGGCTCCATCACTCCAAGTACTGTGAGCATGTAAGATCCCTTTGATGTCTTGCTCTTGAATTAATTGAGGGACTTTATTACTTTGCGCCTTAAAAATAATTTTAGAAATGTCTCTAATCTCAGGTTCAATAAAAGCTAGCCCTGCTGCTGCAAAAATTTCAGCTTCTTGCAAGCCTTTTAGCTGTTCGGGGTTGTTGTGCCTCCAATCAATAGCGGGAGAGAACACGGTCTCAAAAAGATCCTTGTTAAATTGCTCCGTTCCTGTTGTTCGCAATAAATTATACCCAAAAAAATCAGGGTCAGAGGTACAAATAATAACTGGAAACCCCTGTTCAATGGTTTTACAATGATAAATAGGGGCTGCTTCTTTTTTCTGAACTAAAGTAAGCAATTGCTCGTCAAAAATGGCTTGAATGTCTTGTTGCCCTACAATAATCGCAATGGCTTCTAGAATGGGTTCTAATCGGCGAATTTTTCCTGTTAAAGCCACCAATTCTGTACCCAAAGTCTCTTGAATATCCAAGACCAAATTTTCAGCCTCTTCTTCGAGTTTTGCAAAATGAAACTTATCAATAGATTGAAAGAAATACTCCAATTGTTTTTTGAGAGTAGCCTGCGTTTTGGAGCCAAAACCTTTTAGTGTAATCAATCGATTTTCATGGCAAGCATACAATAACTCACCAGGAGACTGTATTTCGAGTTCCTGCCAAAGTGTTTTTATTTTTTTTATTCCGAGCCCTTTGATAGAAAGTAATTGAACAATGCCAGGAGGGGTAGACGCTTTATATTCTTCCAGCATTTTCATTTTTCCATCCTGTTGCAATTCCATGATTTTTAGACCAATTGCATCGCCAATTCCTTTGATTTGCTTAACCTCTGTCAGTGTCATTTCGTGTACAGGATCACTAACACCACGGATAATTCTGTAGGCATTGCTATAGGATTTAATACGATAACTATTCTCTTCGTGCAATTCCATTAATTTAGCCAACGTTTGGAAGGCATTAGCATATTCTTTATTGGTCATGATAGTAGGTACGCTAGGTATTTTTGAGTTGAATAACAGATTCTAGACAAATTACTCTGCAATGAAGTCTATTATAAATAAAGGTTCTTTGGCAAATCGTGTGACAAGCACTAACAAAGGGTAAGCTTTCTGCTACTTTTAGCTTCGCTGCTAGGCATCCCCGTTGGTACACCATACCAAACAAACTACTCGTGCACTACGTTTATGTGGTTTAGAAGAAAGTTTATAGATAGTAAGTCGTATGCTTAGTTTCTGTTCATACAGGACTTACGACTTACTATCTATAACTTATAACAAAAGTAGTAATCTAGGTTGTTTAATATTCCACACGATTTGTCAAAGAACATAAATAAAAACACAAAGGTAATAAAAAGGGGCATGACCTACAATTTTTGCGAGTTAGGATCAACACAAAAATTAATGTTTTACTTGACAATGGGGCAATAAGTTTTTGATGCGCAGAATTTCCTTTTCTGGCAATTCACAATCCCACAACCAAAGTTTTTTTAGGTTTTTTAAACGTCCAATTGTATCAGGAATTTGGATGCCTACATTGGCGGTGAGTTTTAATAACTTGAGTTGGCTTAAATTACCAATGCTTTGAGGGAGCGATTTGAGTTGATTGCCAAAAAGGTACAACTCTTTGAGTTGACTTAAATCGCCAATGCTATCTGGCAATATCTGAATTGCTGTTTGGTCAAGATGAAGTTTTTCTAATGCTGTTAACTTTCCTATAAAGGGAGAAATGGTCTGAATGGGATTATTGCTGAATGATAATTGAAGAATTTGCTTAAAGCTGTCGATATAGTCTGGTACCTGTTTTAATTGATTTCCAGAAAGATCTAAGCTGCTTAGATGCGGCAAATAACTTAGAGAACGAGGCATTCTTTTTAGCCGATTGTGGTGCAAATGCAGAGTATGGAGATTGGTCAATTGTCGGGCAGATTCAGGAAATGATTCTAATTGATTATAGTTTAAGCGAAGTCGCCGAAGTTTATTTAAATTGCCAATTGATTTTGGAATAAAACTTAAGTAATTGTATGAAATCGTTAAATCTTCTAGGTTCTGTAGATCCAAAATACAAGAAGGAAAGATGCTAATGTTATTGTTTCCAATATTGAGTTCCGTTAAAGCGTTTAAGTTTTTTAGTGATTCAGGAAGTGTTTTTAGTTGGTTATTATTTAGGTAGAGCCGTTCTAAATTAAACAATCGCCCTAAGGTTGTTGGCAAATTTTGCAAGTTCAATTGATTGAGATAGGCGTGTGTTTTTTGGGCGATGTCATCCAAGTGTTCCTTTAATAGTGCGGCGTGAAAACGCTGTTTTTTTATTTCTGCAAACCATTCTTGAATGTCTTGGTACTCGTGCAAGTGCAGCTTATTTGCCTCAGCCAATTGAATAGCCAAGGTGATGTTTTCAGGTTTTGCCGTCTGTATGAGTTGGTATAATTTTTCTTTATCCGTCATGTTTTTCTTAATAACAGTCCGTTTATTAGGTTATACCTGTGTGGCGCATCAACGAGAATAGATTAAATACCTCATAAGAAGCAACACAACTAATTTAATGCAACGTTTTAACGGACAACTATCTTAATTGGGTTGCATTTAAAAAATGATTTGAGTATTGGGTAATAATTTTTTTGCTTTTAACAATTCTTCAGGAATAAGCGGGTTAGCACTTAGGTTGAGTACTTCCAGTTGTTGTAGCTCTTTTATAAAGGTAGGAATTATTGTGATTTGATTGCCGTGTAAGTCTAAAAAATTCAGCTTGGATAACCAACCAATATCAGTGGGGATTGCCTCTAGTTGATTATTGGCTAGAGAAAAATTTTGCAGGTTTAATAACAATGCTAGAGAATCAGGCAAGACATGAAGCTGGTTGTTGGCCAGATTTAATGTTACCAAAGTAGGCAAAAGACCAATCGATTCAGGCAAGGCTAAAAGTTGATTGTTTTGAAGTTCTAGTCGTTCAATTTTGGGTAACATGCCAATTGATATGGGTAACTTCTTAAGTTGGTTGCCACTGATGTTTAGATGGGTTAAATGTTCTAATAAACCTAAAGAAGTGTGTACTTGTTGGAGTGCTTTGTTGGATAAATCTAAGGTGCTAAAAGAAAATAATTGAACCAAGCAATCGGCTAAAACAGGGCTTGGTTGTGGAATGATTTTTTGTTTTTGTAACCACGTAGCCAAACTTATGTAGGGTTCCCAATCGATCTCTTTATGAGAGGATAATGCCAATTGTAAGGCTTTACTGGTATTGGTCAAAATACCGCTTCGAATAAGTTGTTGGATAGATGGATTAGAATTTATCATGATATGCTTGTTTGCTTTTGAATTTAAAGATAGTACAAAAATTAGCTTGTTCGTCTATAAAGATAATACAAGATGATTATCAAATTATCAAATCGGTAAATTTTCAAATTAACACCAAAAGCAAATAACTAAAACACTAATTTTGAGTGGTTGTATTTTTTTTATGGGAAAGGTATTGTTTTGATAGTCAGTAGAATATGATTTTTGGCAAAGTAATGTAAAGAAGGACAATAACGAATCTATTTTTTATAACTTCAAGGAGAATATTTTCAAGGAAAGAAAAAAAAATGAATTATTTTTATTGTAGCTGTAACTTTTATTGACTTGGTTCGTCTTGGTTGTGAAATGACACTAAAAGAATTTACATATCAACTGGTAGGTCTAAAAGACAAACTCTTTCGATTTTCGGCTCGAATTGTTGGCAACGACGAATTGGCAGAAGATGTGGTTCAAGATGTGGTAATCAAAATGTGGAATAAAAGGGAAGAGCGGGATCAATATGAAAATTTAGAATCTTATTGTATGCGTTTGACCAAAAATTTATCCATTGATAAAACACGGGCTAAGAATTATCAAAATATTGGATTAGACAAGGCACCTGAGCCAATTCAAGAGGCTTTAAATCCTTATCAACAGACCGCACACAAAGATACCATTTCTCATATCCATCAATTGATGCAAAACTTGTCCCATAAACAACGAATGGTCATGCAACTAAGAGATATTGAAGGAATGGAATACCAAGAAATCGCTCAAATATTAGAGATACCACTTAATCAAGTTAAGGTAAATCTATTTAGAGCTAGAAAAAGTATTAGAAAGCAGCTATTAAATATTGAATCTTATGGATTATAATCAAATAAAAATTCTGCTAAACAAATATTGGGAAGGAGAAACTTCCTTGGAAGAAGAGCAATTATTGAAAGCTTATTTTAATGGCGATTCTGTAGCCAACGATTTAGTACCTTTTCAACCTTTGTTTGCTTATTTAGAAAAAGAAAAAAAGCGTACCTCTACACAGCCTTTTATTCCTCCAACTTCAACAAATCGAGTTCATTCCTTATGGGGAAATTGGTTGGCGATTGCGGCTAGTATTGTCTTAGTTGTAGCCATAAGTTGGTTGACTTATCACAATAGTAAAATAACAAATCCGAGCCTTGCAAAAGACGAAAGCGATCTGGCTAAAGATACTTATCGTGACCCTCAAATTGCATACAAGGAAGCAAAAGCAGCTTTGATGCTAATTTCTAAAGGTCTGAATAAGGGGCTTGAAAAGACAAAGGAAGGAGTCAAAAAGGCAAAAAAATAAGGTTCTTTGATAAGTTATAGGCTGTAAGTCGTATGCTTAGTTCCTGTAAATACAAGACTTACGACCTATAACTTATAACAAAAGTAGTAATAAGCAGGCAAGATAGTTTACGATTCCACACAATTTACTTAGCTGCGCTGCTACTCTGTGGTCGTGATAGAGTTATCAAAGAACCAAAAATAATCTATCGAATACAAAATTTAATTAATAAAACAAGATTTGATCACCTTGTTCAATACCGTAAAGCTTTACTGTTTTAAAACAACTTCATTCACTAACTTCAATTAAACAATAAAACAACAGAAGATGAAAACTATTTTTGGAATTTTTATAGCAGTATTTTGCTTGGTAGGATCAATTCAAGCGCAAAGTAACTTTATTGAAAAACACATGAAGGAGTATCAGCAAAACGATGACTTTACTTCTATCAATGTTTCACTCAGCAACTTAATCTCAAAAGAGATGTTGAATGATATTCGCAAAGAATTGGGCGATTTGGACAGCAAGTTTTCTGAATTGATCAAAAATTTGAGCCAAATGACCTTACTAACTACTGAAAAACAAACTCAAAAACATTATGAAAAGGCCATGGCATTGATTAAAAAAGGAAATTATAAACCATTAATGAGGGTAAAAGAAGGCAAAAATTCTGGCATGAGTATTATGGTCAAGGAAAGTACTAAAGGGGTGGAAGAAGTCTTGATGTTGGCAGGAGGAGAGGATGATTTTGTATTGATTTCTTTCTCTGATAGATCATAACTTAGAATAATCGTTACTCTGTGCAGAGCTGTATAAAATCTAGCTTGTTAGCGCTGCACAGAGTACTAAATAATAAAATTATGAAAAATATAATAACAACAATTGTATTAGCCACTCTGATAATACAGGGAGCATGGGCTCAAAACAATGCCATTGATAAGTATTTTAAAAAATACGAAGATAGCGATGCTTTTACCTCAGTATATGTAAGCGAATATATGTTTAGTCTTTTTGCCGATATTGATATGGAAAATCCAGAAGACAAGGAGGTTATGGAAATTCTGAATGGTCTGAAGGGCTTGCAAGTTTTGACAACGGATAAGAGTCCTCAAAAATATTATGAAGAGGCGATTCAACTCATTAACCAAAAAGAGTATAAGGTGTTGATGAAGGTCAAAGACGAAGGGACTAATGTTCGGTTTTTAATCAAAAAAGAAAAGAATAGCGTAAAAGAACTTTTGCTATTAGTGGGGGGGGATGAGTTTGTTTTATTGAGTATTGTTGGAAATATTAACTTGAATAAGATTTCTAAATTAGCCAAACACATGGACATACAAGGGCTAGAACATTTAGATAAAGTAGAGGAGGCAGAGGCGCATTAACCATCAAACTTTTTTGAAAATCATTGGATTTAAACCACTAAAATTGACAACAATGAAACCGACTATTATCGTATTATTACTTGGTCTAAGCCTATCAACTATGGCACAAAGTGCTAAACTGAATACGTTTTATGCCAAATATAAACATAGCCCCAATACCTTATCAATTGCGCTCCCTGGTTGGTTGGTAAAATTAGGTATTAATCTTTCTGAAGATAGAAAAGAAATTAACGAGTATCGTCCTTTGCTGAGAGGCTTGCACAATATGAAAGTGCTTGTAATGGAAGAGAAGAACTATGCTTCACCCAAGGAAGTAAACGCACTGATTAAGGATGCCCAAAAGCATCATTTTGTCAACTTATTGACAGTCAAAGAAGGGGGAACAAGGGTGAATGTTATGGTGCGAGAAAAAAAGACTCCTAAAGAAGAATTAATCAAAAATGTCCTGTTCTTAGTCGCTGAAGAAGACGAGTTAGTTTTAGTAACGTTTAACGGTCGCTGGAGAAAATCTTTAGTTCAAAAAATGCTTGAAAAGAATGAAATTAATCTTGTTGAACGCCTAGATTTTGTTGCTGCCAATGATGAATCAACAGCCAATGCTGCAAATTCTGCAGATAGGATAGGGGGCTTGGTAGAAGATTAGTAAAATTAACGGAATAATGATATAACCAATTTGTACTTTAATGAAGCCTAAGCAATCTAATTTGCTTAGGTCTTTTTTTTAGAAGGAATCATCCAATATGTCGTCATTTTCGCTGAGTGTGCCACTTTTAGGGTCAATAGATGCAGCATCTACATAAGCCCTACAACCCCATATAATAAAAACCAAAACAATAAGCCCTGCTCCAATTAACATGGTGATTATAAGTCCCAGTCCTGCCGCCCAACTGCCCTCAGGAGAACCTCCAGAGCCCTTCATGCTCATGTTTTGAGCCCAGACAATAAGAGCTGTACCGATTACAATTAATAGGTTGGTTTTTAGGCAGCGCCAAAGTTCTTGAAATCCTTTTTTTAAGTTGTTTTGTTGAGCGTATTTTCGAAGTGCAAGTACCCAAATTGTGATTAGTAAGAGGGGACCTCCATATACTAGTAATACAGCCATAGTGAATAAAGTTTTATAGGGGGATTAGGAATAAAATTGGATTCGAAATAAGAAGGGGGTAGAGGTGCACAACCTTATTATTTTATGATCTATAAGGAAGACTTCTATAAGGTAAGATTGGTTATTGAAGAATTGAGTTTTGGGGGATAGGCAAGGAGTTTTTTAGGTTGTTAATTTGAAAATGATCTTTATCAGATCACCTTCAAATTAACAGATATAGATATTGGATTAAATTATGTTAGTGCGAAATCAAGCACTTCCTTCATTCTTTTTACAAAATGAAAAGTCACCCCTTGAATATAATCAGGATTGATTTCTTTGACGTCCTTTTCATTGTCTGCACACATAATAATATCTTTGACACCAGCACGTTTGGCGGCCAAAACCTTTTCTTTTATTCCTCCAACAGGAAGCACTTTTCCACGCAAGGTAATTTCACCTGTCATGGCTAATTTTTGACGCAATGGACGTTTGGTAAAAGCAGATGCCAAGGCACTCAACATGGTTATTCCAGCCGAAGGACCATCTTTGGGGATTCCCCCAGCGGGTACATGAATATGTACATTGGTTTCGTCAAAAGACTCAGGCAGAATGCCCAATTCTTCGCCATGAGCTCTTAAATAACTTAAGGCAGTAGTGGCAGATTCTTTCATTACATCCCCCAAATTCCCCGTTAAGGTTAATTTGCCTTTTCCTTTGCTTAGGCTAGATTCTATAAATAAAATATCTCCCCCAACACTGGTCCAAGCCAAACCAATCGCCACTCCAGGTTCTTGCTCTTCTTCAAAAATATCGTCTAAATTTACCTTTTTAGGTCCCAAAATAGTACTAATATCTTCAGGAGTTAAGGTAGGCGTTCCATTCGACTTCATGACTACTTTTTTGGCAACATGGCGCATTACTTTTGCAATTTCACGCTCCAAAGAACGAACCCCCGATTCACGAGTATAATCAGAAATAACTTTAAGTAAGGCATCGTCTGGCAATTCAATTTCTGCTGAACTAAGACCATGCTCTTTGAGTTGTTTAGAAACCAAATGTCTTTTAGAAATTTCTAATTTTTCTTCAATGGAATAACCGTTCACCTCAATAATTTCCATTCTATCTAACAATGCAGGTTGAATACTTTGTAAAGAGTTGGCGGTAGCAATAAACAAGACTTTGGATAGGTCGTACTCTAATTCCAGATAATTGTCATAAAAAGAAGTATTTTGTTCGGGATCTAAAATTTCTAACAAAGCAGAAGAAGGATCTCCTTTATAACTCGTCCCCAATTTGTCGATTTCATCTAAAATAAAGACAGGGTTGCTCGATTCAACTTTTTTGAGCGATTGGATAATACGCCCAGGCATAGCACCAATATATGTTTTGCGATGGCCACGCAATTCAGATTCATCGTGTACACCACCCAAAGACATACGAATGTATTTTCTTCCGATAGCCTTGGCAATAGAACGCCCCAAAGATGTTTTTCCAACACCAGGAGGGCCTACCAAACAAAGGATAGGAGATTTCATATCTTGGCGTAATTTCAGAACAGCTAAATGCTCTAATATTCTATCTTTGACTTTGTCTAGTCCAAAATGATCGCTATCTAAAATATTTTCAGCGGAGGCTAAATCAAACAAATCCTCTGTTACTTCGTCCCAAGGCAAATCCACCAAACACTCCAAATAATTGATCAATATAGAATGCTCAGGAGCGGCAGGATTCATGCGTTTAAGTTTACGCATTTCTTTCATGAATTTTTCTTGAGCAGCCTTAGACCATTGTTTTGTTTTTGCTTTTTCTTCTAGCTCAGAAATATCATTTTGATTGGGCGATTCCCCCAGTTCTTCCTGAATTTTTTTGAGTTGTTGATTGAGAATATAATCTCGTTGTTGCTTTTCCATATCGCCATGAACATCCACCTCAATTTTCTGCTTTAGCTCCAACACTTGAAGCTCATGGTTCATATGCTTAAGAATTTCGTCTGCTTTGTTCTCGATCTGTTCGATTTCTAACAGATTTTGTTTGGTCTGGATATCAACATTGAGGTTAGACCCTACAAAATTGACCAAGAAATGCTGACTTTTGATATTTTGTAACATCAAAGAAGCATCATTGGGAATATTGGGTGATAATTTGATGATTTTTTCGGCAAGATCACGCATTGCAGAAACAACAGCTACAAATTGAGGGGTTAAATTGGGTGGTTCAATAGCAGCAAAAGAAAGGGCTCCCTTTAGATAAGGTTCAGATTGCAACAATTCATTTAAGGTCAGTTTTTGTCGTCCTTGTAGAATAGCAGTGGTAGTACCGTCGGGCATTTTGAGTACTTTCAAAATTTTGGCAACTACCCCCACCTCAAATAAATCTTGTTGCATAGGGTCAGCAATCTGTATATCCCTTTGTGTGACAACCGCAATATTTTTATCTGAATTGTAAGCTTCATTAACAGCAGCGATCGATTTGGGTCGCCCAATAGTGATGGGGATAATGACACCAGGAAAAAGTACGGTGTTTTTGAGGGCTAAAACAGGGAGAATTTCAGGGTAATCCTCTTGTTCATTTTCATCAAACCCCTGCTCATTAATTGAAAAAAGAGGCAAAAAATCTACTTCGTCGTTACTTCCACTTAGCATTTGTAATGAGATATTATTTTCTAAATTTATTTTGGTTGTTAATTTCACGTAAGTTTGTTTTTGGCAGCATAATAGCCAATTTGTCATGTGTAGAAGCACATGGATTCCTTCTTTATAAATAATGGAAGGTGTAAATGCTGCTTTATTTTCTTGATTTATAGTCTTTAAGCTTGTTTGGTATAAATAGTTTGTTTTTAGAATTCAACTAATGTGCCAGTCCTTTTTTTTAGCGATTGCGGTACACTTTGACAGTAAAAAATCAGATCTCGTGGTCAAAAGACAAAATAAGCCCTATTGTAAAATTCTATATAGTTTACTGCGTGAGCCTTGTTACTCACTCTGTTTAGCTGCGCTGTTAGTTTAGCTAGTTATCACTCGTGAGCCAGCAAGCGCTCTGTTCGGGTTGTCAAAAAACAACCTTGTTAAACGCCTGTGAGTTGGTTCCAAATTTCCACGTGAAGCCTTGTTGACATTCTGAGTTGATGTTTGATACACAGTTCTGCAACCAACTGATTGCGTTCTAAAAGTTGTTCGATACTATCGGCTCCTGGCATTAAGACAATTTTTTTTGGATCAATAAGCTTGGGAGCGATTAGCGTTTGTTGCAATTCATCAAAATCTTGTTGTTGGGTAACGACAAATTTGAACATTGTGTTTGGGTTTTTAGAAAACCAAGTGAGTACTTCAGGGACTAATCTTTGTTGAGGAAACATTCCAGAATTGCTTAATTTTGGAGATGTATTCCAGTAATGAACACGATCATCGAGAGCAGCAGAGGGAAGAATTGTTGCGTTGGTTTCTATCTCAATAATAGGTCTCAAAGCATAAGCCTGCTCTAAGTATTCTAAAAAGGCAACAATACGATCCTGTTGTAATAGAGGCTCACCTCCTGTAATCACTAAATGGACGCCCTCTTTTAATCGGTCAATAAAATTAGTATGTTCATTGAGTTGGTTGACCAATTCGGGGAAAGAAAGGGTCGTTCCATGCATCCAGACTTCAATGGTGTCACAAATCCACGTAGCACCATCTCGCATGGTACCATCTTTTTCAACTCCTTTGCCTCCACACATTAGATTGCAGCCTGTTAAGCGCAAAAATATGGCAGGTATTCCCATAGTACGACCTTCACCTTGTAAGCTGTAAAAAAATTCGCTGACAGCAATTTTTTGGTTTTTATGCATGTTTTCTAATGAGCTATTAATAATTTATCTTAGTTAAGTGTTAAGAGAGGAAACCTCTTTTATCATCAATGAAATTCTATTTATGAAATGGTGGCAATTAATGGGATATATAGGACGTTTTTTATTTTTTAGCAAAAAATGAAAAAAATCAAAGAACTATTAGTACCCAAAACCTTGAAAAAATCCTTATTTTGGCATCCAAATAAATAAAAATACGTTAATTATAAAATAAAGTGCCTATTATTTGCACCACTTTGCATTAGATTTGCATCTAATAAGACAAAGAATTTAAAGATAATTAATAAACATTATTACGAAACACAAGTTCATACAATAAGGGTTTCATATCGTAAAATAACGTTTTCTTATTTTTATCAACTCAAAAAATAGCGACTAACCAAGAGGCTTATTTGGGAAGATTCAAAAAATTAAAAATGCTTATTTTTACCGCTTTTATAATTACCTTCAGTGTGGCTTACTCCGTGAGCGTTATCGCTTATAGTTCGTGATCTATTTGTAATACTATTATTTATAGGAACTACCAATTCAAATAGCATAACATTTGAAAATATCAAATTATATAATTATGAGAAAACTATATTCTGGAATTTTGGCAACTGCAATTGGCGCATTATGTTCTATGCCAGTAGATATGATGGCACAAAAGGGACCAAGTGAAGGAACTTCAGGAAACGTACGTACTAAAATAGTTAGAGATTGTGAGTATGAGGTCTTGCCAGGATTGGCAGAGGTGACTTCTATAGAAATGTTGCGTCCCGCTTCTGAAAGTGCTCTCAAATATGATGAACATGAAGTTCTGTTTACTTTTACTCCTATGGAAGGTGGTGATTTGTTAGAAATGTTGCGTGATACAGATATCGAGTTTGTTTTGCGTTCTCGTGCAGTGCGTGTTCCTGTTGGCCCCGAATACATTAAGAAGAAGGGACTAAAGGTGGGAACTAAATACGCAATGAACTTGCTACAAACAAAAAATAGAGATGCTTGTTTGGAGCGATTTACCTACGAATCTAAGGCTTTGGATAATGATTTGTTTGAGGCTTATGAAAATATTATTGATTATACCAAAGAAGCTTATGTTCGCCAATTAGAAGAAAAGGAGCGAGCGCACGAAAGACGAAAAGCTAATGAAGAAGATGTGACGGTTACCGAAACAGTAGATCCTACTGTTGAGACACCAAAAGCAGAGGTAGAAACAACTACAGATCGATTTGATTATGGAGGCTTGTCGGAAGAAGAAATCGCTAATCTTACAGAAGCTGAAATGCGTGCCTTAGTAGAGAAAAATTTGAGAAAGGAAATTGAAGATGGTGGAACGCCTACTTCTTATGGGGGAGCTTCTGCTGGAATTGATGAGGCGGCTATTAGAGCTGAAATTGAAGCTAAGAAGCGAGAAGAATATGCGGCTCAATTGGCCGAGGCTGAAAATGCTGGTACTGTATCTTCAATCTCTTCCAACAAAAAAGCGACTAAATCAACTACTAAAAGCACCAATGCTGCAACAGATGCTATTAGAGAGGCTAAACGCAAAGCTAAAGAAGCAGAGAAAGAGGCTAAGTTAGAAGAAAAACGTAAAGAGCAAGAAGCTTTGGAGAAAAAACGCAAAGAAGAAGAAATTAGAGCAAAAATTGAAAAAGAAATTGAAGCTGAAATTCAACGTGAAATTGAGGAAAAGGCAGAAGCTGCAAGATTAGCGGCAGCACAAGATGCTAAAAAAGAAGAAGAGGAGCGAAATAAAAAAATGGCTGCTCTTGAAAAAATTAAGGAAATTGAACGTGAAATGTCTCAGCGTATTGTTGATGAGACTAAGCGCAAAGATTGTGTTTTTGGAGAGCGTATTTCTGGAACAATAGAGGTCGTAAAAGTAAGCAAAGTTAAAGAAGCGAATTTGAGCCACCTAAAATATACAGAATATGAGGTTTTAGTTACTTTCCGACCAGATAATTTTGGAGACTTATCCAAAAAAGAAAAAAAGGAATGGGAGGCTCAGTTTACTTTTACACTTGATCCAATGGGGCAAAATGCTAACCCTGGTGCAGGGTACATCAGAAAATACAAGGTGTTCAAAGCTTCTAAATACCAAGGTTTTGCACAGCCGCTACAATCTGGTATTTGTAATGAGATGATGCTTTATTCTCCTGATTTACCAAATGATTCTTCTAAAATCAAATTAAAATAAAAAAATATAACCGTTATTTGTTTTGAAAAAGTGGCTTTCTCGCAGTTTGTTGAGATAGCCACTTTTTTTGTTCTTTGGTTAAACCAAAGCATTTTAATAAGATCTTACTATGATGCAGTCATTTTTTAAAATTATCGTTTTGATAGGGGGGCTATTGATGGGAGTAAATAGCGATGCTCAGAAGGTGATTCACCCTATAAAAAATAATATTCGACAGGTTAATCAGGTGAATTATGAGCTGCTTTCTGGCTTGGCAGAAATAACTTCTATTAAACGGATAAAAACAGCTAAGGAGAGCCCATTAGGTTATGATGAGTATCAGGTTTTGTTTCGTTTTGTTCCCATGGAAGGACAGCATTTGCTACAAATTTTAGAAGACAAAGAACTCGAATTTAAATTGAGTTATCGATCTTCGGCAGTTTGTGTAGGACCAGCTTATATTAAAAAAATGAGACTCAAGGTTGGGACTCGATATGCAATGGATTTATTTCAGACTAGAAGTGGTGGGCTAGGAGTCAAACGCTATTTTTATCAATCTAAAGCCTTAGAACATCGATTATTTGAAGCTTATGAAGATATTGTTGATTTGCTGGGGGAGATCATTAGCTTTGACCCCATAGATTCAATGTTGGTGAACTTGGAGGCTGTTACCCTAACGGGGGCAGAACAGCGGGCATTGATGGATGCAGAACTAAAGCATGGACTTAAAAATAAGACCTTGGTAAAGGCTCAATTGACAAAAACAGCAATAGCTTTTCTAAAAAGGCATAGAATATTATTAGAGGAATATGAAGCTGCAATAAGAGTTTTGGCAAAAATGGAAGAAAAGGTCTATCAACAACAAGTGCTAAAAGAGGAACAAGAAAAAAAGGCAGCAGCATTGTTAAAGGCTAAAATAGAAGCAATGAAAACAGCCAGCCTCCCTAAAGTGGTCAATGAAACAAAAATTTTTAGGGGGTGTTATTATGAGGTGGTGCCTGGCTTGGCAGAAATTGTAGCCATTCATAAAATAAAAACCGCTGATGAGAGTATGTGGGGCTATGATGAGTATCAAGTCTTGTTTCATTTTATTCCAGCAGAAGGACATGATTTATTGACAGCACTAAGGGATACTACCTTGGAATTTTTGCTGTATAGTAGAGGAGATAAAATTAGAGTAGGTCCTGCTTATTTAGAACAAAAATCGGTGTGTATCGGAACTCGTTATGCAATGACCTTATATCAAAAAAGAGATGCCCAAATTTGCACAGAACGCTATGCCTATGAATCTAAAATTTTGAGCAACGACCTTTTTGAAGTTTTTCCTCCAGAGGATACCAAGAAAAGAACTCGGTTTCAACAATCATTGTTGAAAGAAAAGGATCATGAGACGACTCAATCATTAGATACCACAAAAGACAAGACAAAAGAAAGAAAAGGCAATAGCCCGTTGTTGGAGGTGGAAATGGCGCAAGAAAAATTAAAAGAAGCCCAAGAGAACAAAAAATTGTGGCGAAAAAGAACGTTAAAAGCAATTCGGGTTGCTCGGAAAAATCTTAGAACAGCTAAACAGGCAAATCCTTCTAAGAAAAAATAATATAGATTTGAAAATTTGAAAATGAAACAATCAAAAAATCGCTCAATTTTCAAATTTTCAAATCAAAAAATCTACGCATCAAATTTAGAAGTACAGAACAATAAACCTTTAGCACTTAGACTAATGGTTTGTTGATTTTGTTTTAGATAACCTTTCTCTAGCAAAGCAGGAATTCGCTCTGTTAGTGTTTGTTGAACAACAACTTCGGGAGTTGTGTTATCTTCTTCCTGAACATCTTCTTGGTAACGCTCATAATAAGCTTTTAAAACAAGCTCATCTTCATTGGTAGTTGCATAAGGGATGCCCAAAAATTTATGTTTTTTTCCATTTTGGACAAACAACGCCGTATTATGAATCAAACTATCTGCACCAATGATTTGATTGTGACCTGTTGCTTTTTCAGCATTAATAGAAAGCGCATTTCCTTTGATCGCCGTACGAATTTTACCTTTAGAATCTAAGCTTTCATGGCTGTTGACCAATAAGTTGTCTACTTGAATGCCCTGGTTTAGCAAAAACAAGTCGATGTAAAAAGTAGGTAACTCCCCCTTTAGCATATCAAAATCAGCAGGCGATAAGCTTTGCAAAAAGCTTGGTTTTAATTTTTTATTAAAAACAATTTCCGTTGCCTTTTTGGCACCATCACAAGCTTCTTTAGAGTGAATGCGAGTAGTCAATTCTTCTGCCAATAATTGTAACAAAAACCTTGGGTTTGTTTCTAGATGTTCTTCCAATAACGCTTCTATTTCTGCTCTTGATTTTAGAGAGAAAATTTTAAGCATCTTAGGAATATCATCATCATTGATCTTGTTGAGCCAGAACTGGTAAAACTGGTAAGGACTAGTCTTGTCAGCAGCCAACCAAACATTTCCCCCTTCAGATTTTCCAAATTTGGTGCCATCTGATTTGGTCAATAAAGGACAAGTTAAGCCAAAAGCTTTGCCACCAGCTTTGCCCACAAAGTGAGTCCCTGTTGTGATATTTCCCCATTGGTCAGAACCGCCCATTTCTAAGGTACACCCTTCTTTTTCGTAAAGGTATTGAAAGTCATATCCTTGGATCAATTGGTAAGAAAATTCTGTAAAAGAAAGCCCTTGGTCTCTATTTTCGATACGATTTTTAACCGAATCTTTAGCCATCATATAATTGACGGTGATATTTTTACCAATGTCTCTCAAAAAGGTAAAGACATCCATTCCTTTATAGAAATCAGCATTATTAAGAATGATGGCAGCATTCTCTCCTTCAAAATCTAATAATTTGCTGAATTGCTGCTTAAAGCGTTCTATATTTTGATCGATTATGTCATAACTAAGCAATTGACGTTCGGCATCTTTGCCTGATGGATCTCCAATTTTTCCAGTAGCTCCTCCCATTAACACAATAGGTTGATGACCGTGTAGTTGCAAATGTTTGAGTAACATGATTGTAACTAAATTGCCAATGGTTAGAGATGGGGCTGTAGGATCATAACCTATATAACCTTTTATAGTACCTTTTTGCAGTTCATCTTCTAATCCTTCGGACACATTCTTTAGTAATCCTCTCCAAGTAAGTTCTTCTATAAAGTTCATTTCTAAAATTTTTAAACAGTGTTTTGCTGTTTTGTTAAGGGCACAAAAATACACATTCAAATGGATGAATGAAATAAAAGGTTATGAAATTAATAATGTTTAAGCTTCTAGCTAAGTTAATGATCGATTAATTTAGCATTACAGATCGTTTATTGAGATTACCCCCTAAAAGGAGTTTGTCTAAAATTGTAAATTAATTGTTATTTAATGAATTGACCTATAATTGTTTGTTGTTTTTAGGAGAAGGTTTGGTATAAAACGCCTTCCAAACTAGAACTTAGAAACCTTATACACTATAAGATTGTATCCATAGGTAACAATGTAAAATAAAAAGAGGTTCCATTGCTTTTTAGAAAAAACTTGTTTTTAGAAACCTTTTTATTGGCTATTTATTGATTTAAATAATGTTAGATTTTGTGAAATATAGTTTTGTAAAATTATATAATTGCGCTTCGCTTCGTAGCCAAATAAAATTTCACTTGCTGGTGGAAGCCAATCAATCAATTAAAAAAATATAAGCAACAAAGCAGAATTGATTATGCGCTAAATTTACAAGCATTAGTTCTACTTAGTTCCTTAAGTACACGGTAACAAAATCTATGGATGGTTTTTACAGTGTATTAAGATTGGATTCTAAAATAAAACCATAAAAAAAAGGTTATGCAGAAAATCTACTTAAGCATCTTAATTATTTTATTAACAGTTTTTGGAACAACCGTAAACGGACAAAAAACGTATCCGCATATCCATGATAGTCATTGTGCAACCATGGAAATAGATGCATACAACAGGCAAAAATATCCAGAGCGAGGAACCTTGGAAGAATTTGAACGTTGGTTGGCTCCGTTGGTAGATGCTTACAAAAAGCAGCAATCTAACGGCTATCGTGCCCCTCTATTAACAATTCCTGTTGTTTTTCACATTATAACAGACGGGGCTGGGGCTGAGAATTTGACAGCCGCACAAGTGCAGGCACAAATTGATCAACTTAATATTGATTATCGAAATTTGGCAGGGAGCAGCCATGCGGCAGCAGCAGATGTTGAAGTGCAGTTTTGCTTAGCGACCTTGGATCCCAATAATAACCCTATGGCTGAGCCAGGAATCAATCGAGTTACAGCTTATGGCGAAGGACCTTTTACTAGTAATTATGTGGATAATACAATAAAAACAGGCACAAGTTGGGACCCTAATAATTATATGAATATTTGGTCTGCGAATATTTCAGGTGGTTTATTGGGGTGGGCTCAGTTTCCTGACAATTCTGGCTTGGCGGGACTCAATGCTAATGGGGGAGCTGCTAATACAGATGGGGTAGTCATTTTAGCTTCATCAGTTGGTTCTGTTGCCAATCCTAATCCTGCTGGTGGAAATTATGCCCGTGGGCGAACCTTGACCCATGAGGTGGGACACTGGCTAGGATTGCGTCATATTTGGGGAGATGGAGCTTGTGGTGTTGATGATTTTTGTGGAGATACCCCTGGGTCGGATGCTGCTAATTATGGTTGCCCGACAGGACATAGCTCTTGTGGTAGTGTTGATATGATAGAGAATTATATGGATTATACAGATGATGCCTGCATGAATATTTTTACCGCAGACCAAAAAGCACGTGTTCGTACTGTAATGACCGTTTCACCAAGGCGTGCAAGTTTGGCTAATTCTACCAAATGTGCAACACCTGCTCCTATGATTGGTTTTGTTAGTGGTGGAGGAACGGTTGTTAATGAAGGAACCGACTGTGGTTTTCAAGATATTACATTAGATTTAACGATTTCCATGGCACCTTCTGCGGATGCTACCGTAACTTTTACTACGTCAGGAACAGCCACCAATGGGCTTGATTATGATATTAATCCTGCCTCAGTTGTCTTTCCTGCTGGGGCAACACCTACTCGCCAAGTTAGAATAAGAATTTATAACGATGGCATTGTAGAAGGGCTCGAAGATATTTTGATGGCCTTCAATATTACTACAACAGGTGATGCTATAGCCACAACTGGTGACTTAGTGGATCATGATCTTACAATTATTAGTGATGATATAGCTCCAGCAACAAATCGAACAGTTCGCTTATTGAGCCAAGATTTTGAAACGGGTATTGCTCCATTTACAACGCAAGGAAACAATACTTCGGATTTATTTTTAGTGGCGAGTACAGCAGGAGCTAATAGTGGTTTTTGGAATATTAATTCTACGAATGCTACTCAATTTGCCTATTCTAACGATGATAATTGTAACTGTGATAAAGCAAATGATCGCTTAACCTCTCCAGTTTTTAGTTTGGCAGGTGCTGCTTATACTTCTGCAACACTAACCTTTGATCATGCATTTGCCAATAGAAATGGGGAAGTAGGGGAAGTCCAAATTTCAACAGGGGGAGCCTATACAACGATTGCAACACTTACGAATACTAGTGTAGCAGGAGGGGGAGGTTTAGTAACAACGCCATGGGTTAATGGGACAACTGTAAACTTAACCCCTTACATAGGTCAAGCTACGGTTCAAATTCGTTTTAGATATAACGATGGTGGTACCTGGCAGTATGGCTTAGCTGTTGATAATGTAGTTGTTTCTGCTGAGGCACCTACCAATATTCAAGTGACCAACAATACTGCTCTACCTCAACGGATTCCTGTAGGGGGAATGGAAACGGTTCATTATTATGATAAAAACACTAATAATGTAATGGGAACGATTCAGAATTTGTCTACTTGGGATTATCAATGCACAAGAGTAGAAATTGATAGAGATGCTGCTGCGCTTGGTTTGGGCACAGCTACAGCTCCCTTTTGGGACAATAATCCTGCAAATGCACTAGCTGCAAAGACATTTTTTGTAGCCCCAAATAATAATACACCAACAGGTTCTTATACAATAACGCTATATTATACAGAAGCCGAGATTGCTGCATGGGAAGCAGCAACAGGAAAAAACCGTACGGCTTTAAAAATTGTAAAAGTAGCGAATACACCTATTGCTGCGGTGAATGCTGGCAACTATACCGCTTATACGATCGAACAAGTAGCCGCAACACTTGGCTCTTTTGGTACGGATATTACATTAACGGCTACGTTCAATTCTGGTTTTTCAGGCTTTGGAATTGGTGATATTGGACCTTCTCCTGTTACTTTATTGCCAATGGATTTATTAGCTTTTAATGCTAAACGAGTCAATAAGAATATTCAATTGGACTGGATCACGCAGAATGAGGTAGATGTGGCTCATTATACCTTAGAAAAATCAATAGATGGGGTGAATTTTAAAACCATTCTAGAACAAGTAGCAACAGGCAATGGGCGTTCCAAAGACAATGCATACAATTATCTAGACCAACAGCCCCATGTAGGTATCAATTATTATCGTTTAGGGCAGGTAGATCTGGATGGAACACAAACTTTCTCTAAGATTGTTGCGGTTAGATTTGAAGCGGATCAGCAGCCTATTATGACTATTGCTCCTAACCCTGCTTATAATCATTTGACCGTGGATTACGACAGCCCTCAAAAAGGACTGCTTATGGTAGAAATTTATGACCTAGTAGGGAAAAAAATGTTGAGTGAATCAAATCTATCTGTAAATGATGGAGGGAATAAAATATTGCTCAATGTAAAAGACTACCCTAAAGGTATTTATGTATTGAGGGTTAAACAAGGAAATTATGCAACTACTCGACGTTTTGTAAAACGGTAAAATAATTAAAGATAGAGGTTTTGTTTTTGAAAAGTAAAGGTGTCTCGGCTGGTCGTTGGGGTGCCTTTCTTTTCGTTTATCAACAAAAATGCAGCGACATATACCCTTGTATTGTTTAAGGGGTAGAATTCAGGAGCAATTTTATAACGATAAAAAAAGAGCGTTTAAATAGCTGTGAGGGCTGTTTTTAGAAAAATCATCATTTTTGATGAAGCCAATTTATGTCAATAAATCTAAGTTTAGGCACTTAAAAATCTACGTTCTTTGACAACTTGTGTGGAAATTTTAATTAATGGTCTTACTTATGCCGTTTGGGGATTAGATTTTAGAAATTAGATCACTTCGCTTTTAGACTATATAGCTGCAATTCATATCTATATAGTCTAAAAGCGAAGCGATCTAACAACAACCTGGTCTATGCTCTAATATCCCCAAATAGAATAATATCATCTTACCGTATAATTTAGTAGCACACAATTTGTCAAAGAGCCAAAATCTAAAAAAATTGACATGAAGAAAAGAACACTTTTATGGATTGGCTTACTTTTATTTCCAGCACTTAATTTTGCTCAGAATGTTACCATCCCAGACGCTAATTTTAAGGCAGAGTTATTAGCCAATACTTCTATTAATACCAATGGAGATACAGAAATACAATTGACCGAAGCGCAGGCTTTCAGTGGTGCCATTAATGTAGATGGCAAAAATATCACTGATTTAACGGGAATAGAGACCTTTGTGCTTCTGGAAAACCTATCGTGCAATAACAACCAATTAATAGCCTTAGATCTAAGTACCAATACCGCATTGAGAACCCTGTATTGTTATAACAATCAGTTGACAACCTTAGATGTGAGTGGAAATGCTACATTAATGTGGTTATGGTGTAATAACAACCAATTGACGACTTTAGATGTAAGCACGAATACTGGATTAACAAATTTGTATTGTCAAAGGAACCAACTAACAGCATTGGATGTAACACTCAATACGAGCTTAACCCGTTTACAATGTTCCAACAATCAATTAATGACCTTGGATGTAAGCCAAAATACCAATCTAACACATTTGCATGGTTCCAATAATCAACTGTCTATTTTAGACATCAGTAATAATTTGGCATTGACTACTTTGGGGGTGAGTGGCAATCAGTTGGCGACCTTAGATGTGAGTCTCAATACGCTTTTGACAAGCTTGGATTGTTCGGCAAATCAATTGACCGTTTTAGATGTGATTACCAATACGTTATTAACCTACTTATCTTGCTTTAATAATCAGTTGAGTGTTTTAGATGTAAGCAACAATACCGCCTTGACTGGTTTGATGTGTTCTGATAATCAATTAATGGCCTTGGATGTAAGCATGAATGCGGCTTTGGTTACTTTTTGGTGTAGTAATAACCAACTTACGGCTTTAGATGTGAGTAATAACCTAGGTCTGAGTAGTCTGATCTGTTCAGGCAATCAGTTGAGTGCGTTAGATTTTAGTTTAAATGTAGCCTTGACCACGTTGTGGTGTGATAACAATCAACTAATTAGCCTCAATGTACAAAATGGCACGAATACCAATATAACCTCTTTTGTAGCGAGGTCAAACCCTAATTTGCTTTGTATACAAGTAGATGATCCTGTCTATTCTACGACCAATTGGACGAATATTAACAATACTACTTCTTATGGTACGAGTTGTAATACCTTATTAGCCGTAAATGCGTTAGATTTTGAAGGAAAGGCAATAAATGGAGGTATTCGATTGGATTGGAGGGGGCAAAATGAAGTAGAGGTTGCTTATTATATTTTAGAACGTTCAATCAATGGGATTGTTTTTGAATATTTGCTACAGCAAGGAACAGAAATGGAAGGGGATCAGTATAAACACTGGGATACGCAGCCTTATAATGGAACTAATTATTACCGTTTAAAACAAGTAAATTTGGACGGAACAGTCCTTTATTCTAGTATTATTGCCGTTGATTATCAAAGTGCTCAACAATGGAGGATGACCTTAGCTCCTAATCCTGTTGAAGATCAGTTGAGGATTGATTGCAATGGTTTTAATGAAGGGGAGGTTGCCCTAGAAATTTATACTACCAATGGGAACAAATTGTATAGCAACTCTAATTGGAGTCCTAAAAATAGCCCCTTGGTTGTAGCGGTAAATAATTACCCTTCGGGCTTATATTTTTTGAAAATAAAGCAAGGCAATAATACATACATTCGACATTTTGTAAAGCATTAGGAGATTGGACTTTTGGTAATTTGGATGTTGACCAATGGATTAATTTCCAAATTACCAATTTAAAAGTACCATAGCCTATTTTTTTAGTAATGCTTGGCAGCTAATGGTTAACGCTTGATCTTCATCTTTCCAGCGTTGAGGGATATAAAGCTCTATAAAACCACCATGAGGAGCAGAACAAACACAAAATTCTTTAGCAACGGCTTGATATACTCGTTCTGAAGCAAAGGGAGGAATGTTTAAATCTTCCATTCCCCAATCGTCTAAGGACAAAATACTTTGGCGATCCGATTTAAATAA
Organism: Aureispira anguillae; assembly: GCF_026000115.1. Classification (GTDB taxonomy): domain Bacteria; phylum Bacteroidota; class Bacteroidia; order Chitinophagales; family Saprospiraceae; genus Aureispira; species Aureispira anguillae. Next base: position 3,242,650 of record NZ_AP026867.1, on the reverse strand, counting down.
TAAATTATCTTGGAGTTTTTTAGGAACGCAGGAATCTGTTCCTTCATCGTTGATAATTAGGTCGCATTCTATTGATGTTCCCGAATACATGCCCAAAGCGAGGCAGTGGGGGCTTAGTTGGAAAAAATCTAAAAAGGGAACGATCCCAAATAAAATTAAAAGCGCAAAATTTGGCAAGTTTTGACGGCTTATAGATGGAACATCTGATGATTTAAACAATAGCATCAATAAAAGAATCATCGCTACATTCCAAGGATAGACCACACTATTCCATTCATCTTTTATCAATAAAATTAAAATGCCAATGTGTAACAATACAGCGAGAAAAACCCCTAGTTTTTGTTTGTGTTGACTTAATAATAAAAGCCCTATCAGCATTTCTAAAATACCAATACTATATCCTAGCGAGGGGTAGGCTGCTAGACCTTTGGTCGTTTCAAAAATCTTTGCCAACCAAGGATAAACATCGGTTATAAACTGGACATTAAGTTTTTGAATGCCTGTCCAAAAATAAACCATTGCTAGGATAAATTTCAAATTTAAGAGGCTGTTTGCCTGCTGAAATTTCCACTTATGCCAACAAATAATGGCTAAAAAAGCAAGATAAATATAAACCCAAGCCTGAAAACGGTTAATGTCTTCTAATAGAAGGATGGAATAGCAAAAAAAAGCTGCTAATAAACTGTAACGCTGTAGGCTTTCTCGAATGGAGCTAAGTACCAAAAAGAAGATAAACAAAGCACTTAATAAGGAGGTTAACAACTGCCCCAATTCAAAATCCAAGCTAGATAGGAGGGGAATGGTAGGGTAGGATCGATCGTTGGGAAACCACAAATTGGATGACATATAAAATTGGGCGATAAAAGCCAAGGTAATAATTCTAATGACCCAATTTATAGCATTTGAATTATTGTTATTTTTAGAAGGTGGAATATTGGTCATAGTGTGTGTTAGCCAGCTATTGATGGTTTAATACTTGAATAATATCATGGGCAATATCGGTATTTAAAGTACCCTTTTTATTTAAAATATTAACAAAAATTACATTACAATAATGTTCTTTGGCTTGTCCTTGAATAAGCATAGGTTGGGCATAGGCTTCGCTGCGTTGATGCAAAGCAAAGACGTTGGGATAAATAAGTAAACTATTGGTGGCTTGAAAGCTATGGTTGTAGGCATAAATTTGACGCAAATCTTCATCCGAAGGAGAGGGGCGTTTGAGAATTTTCCATTTGGTATCTAGAATATAATTTTGATCTTGGTGGCTAAGCCAAATATCAGGGCGTAAATTTCGACTCGCCCAAAAACGCTTAGAGGCCTGGGCTCGAATGGTCCAAGAGTCGTCTAGGTGTTTTTTGAGCTGCTGATAAATATAATGTTCAAACAATTGATTCATATCAAACAAAATGGCAAGAACAGGGCAGCTCCCCGTTTTTAAATCAGGACTATATTGTAAGGTAATCATTCTCGCCAAGTCCAATGCAGCATGATAATCTTTAAATTTAGGGTAGCTGTATAATTGTTGGTATAAATGTTCTGTTGCAACAATGTTTTCTTGTGGAGGAAATGCTTTTATTAAGTATTGTATTTTACTTTTGAGCTGCTGGTTGACCCCAAACTGTGCTACGATTTTGAGGGCTTTGTACAAAACCTGATGAACAGGGTGCTGGTAATCATAGGTCTGTTGAGTGGTATAAACACGATGGGGTTGTGTTAGGTTTTTTTGGAGTTGTTTGGCAAAATTGATTTGCCCTTTCCAACGATTGGTATTGGCGACTTCTTTGCGGTAATTTTTTTGTAAACCCTTGAACAACAAACGCTCAATTTCTTGGACATACAATTCTAGATATAGCCAAAGCAAGGGGCTCGTTTTTAGTTTTAGAGGAGCTTTAGATAAGGCATCAATTTTAATGAATTGGCAAGCGTGTAATAAGTCCAATAACACCTTTTGCCAATTTTGAGGGGTATTGGCGTATTGATCCGTTTTGGGCAAGATTTCTATGGTTAATGTTCCCACTTGCAAAACACCTACATATTGCCTAAACCGAACGCCCTTGTGCAAAAGAGTAAAATACTTTTGATCGTGTTTTTCATTAAAAAAAGCTAAAGCATCGAGCTGTTGTTGAGTGAGTTGCTGTTGATCTACTCGCAATACTTGATGTTCAAAAACTTGTATGTAGGTACGATTGTGCATTGTAGAGATTGGATAAACCTAGTTAGAATTCCAAGATAATAACTATTTTTATTGAATCCAAGTTAAAAGTTTTAATAGAAGCGCAACAATGTTGCGTTATTTTTGCAACATTGTTGCAAAACGCCTACCTTTGTTGCTATGAAAACAATAATAGCTACAATAATTATCCTTCTCAGTTATTGCTCCATACAAGCACAAAACGCTATTTTAAAAGGACAAGTTTTATCTAATGAACAAGAACCCTTGAGTGGGGCGCTTGTTGAATTGGAGTCGTCCTCTATAGCTGTACTGACAGATGAAGAGGGAAAATATCAATTGACTCTAGAGAAAGAGGGGAGCTATACCCTTGTGTTTAGTTATTTGGGGTTTAAAAAACTAAGGATTGAGGAGGTTTTATGCAACGAAGCAAAGACAAGGGAATTAAATGTGGCTTTAGAATTGCTGGATTGTTGCGGAGAGGAGCCAATTGTTGTAACAGAAAAAAAGGTACAATCCACACAAGAAAAGGAGCAACTCAATTCAACCTTTTTTGAAGAAAACGCACAGGGAACTTTTTCAAAATCGATCGAAAAAATTGCAGGCATTAATGCCATTAACGTTGGCGTAGGGATTGCCAAACCTGTTATTCGTGGTTTATCTTTTAATCGAATAGTAGTTAATAACAATGGAATAAAGCAAGAAGGACAACAATGGGGGGCTGATCATGGTCTGGAAGTGGATCAGTTTGGGGTAGAACGGGTTGAATTGGTAAAAGGGGCAGCCTCTTTGCGCTATGGTTCTGATGCCTTGGGTGGTGCTATTAATATCCTGCCGAGCAAAATCCTAGCAAAAAATACCTTAAAGGCTAGTCTTATAGGGCTTTACAAATCCAATAATCAACATGGCGGTTTTTCAGCTTACATAGGCGGTCGTTTTAGTGATTATTTTTTTGAAGCACGAGTTAGTTACCAGGATTTTGCAGATTATAGAATCCCTACTGATAGTTTTGTTTATAATGATTATGTGCTGCCAATTTATAATTATCAACTCAAGAACACAGCGGGAAAAGAGCGAAATATAAAAGCGACTTTAGGTTTGGTCAAAGATTGGGGGATTAGCCGATTAACGTTTAGTCAATACTACCTAAATGCAGGTATCTTTTCTGGGGCAGTAGGGATTCCAAGAAGTTATGCTTTGGAAGTAGATGGAGACGACAGAGACTTAGATCATCCCAGTCAAAAGGTTAGCCATATTAGTTTGATATGGAACAATGATTTTTATATTCAACAGCATCGTTTACAAATTAATATAGGGTATCAAAACAATAGTCGCAAGGAATTTTCTTTTCCTCATTACCATCAATTTTCACCAGTAGATAGCTCAGATGTAGCTCTGGAATTGGGCTTGCAAACGGCAAGTATAGCTGCTATTTTTACCCATCGAACAACCAAAAAATGGGAAAATAGCTATGGTCTAAGCACACAATATCAACACAATAAACGAGCAGGATTTGAATTTTTATTGCCCAATTTTCAAACCATACGTTCAGGGATTTATTGGATTAGTAATTTTAAGCCCAATAAGCGTTGGTTGTTGACGGCTGGTTTGCGTTTGGATTATGCCTATAACCAAAGCGATGCTTATCAGCAGGCGGTTTATGATCGCAACCAAGAGATTCAATACATTCCTAAGGTAGAAGAATTGGAACAGCACTTTTTTAATTATGCGGCATCTTTGGGATTTAATTGTGAAATTCGCCCTCAAATGTTGTGGCTGCGAATGCATTTAGGAAAGAGTTATCGAGTGCCACATCCTTCCGAAACAGTGTCTAATGGAATCCATCATGGCACCTTTCGACATGAAATGGGAACGCCAAACCTAAAACCAGAGCAGGGCTATCAATTGGAATTGGCAATGGATATAAAGTGGAAGCGATTAAAGGCCAATGGAGCTGTTTTTGGCAATTATTTTCAACAGTATATCTATTTGAGTCCAACAGGAAAATTTTCACCCTTGCCAGAGGCAGGACAGTTGTATCAGCATATCCAAACCGATGCGATTTATACAGGAGGAGAGCTGGCTTGGGAATGGGAACCCATCAACAATTTTACGCTTAAGCAAGCTTACGAATATGTATGGAATCTTAATTTAAAAACGGGTTTGGGATTGCCTTTTACACCGCCTGCTAGTATTTTGACAGAGTTGCGTTATCAATGGTCAAAAATTGCTTTTTTTGAAGATATATATACCCAATTGACGTATCGTTATAGTTTTGAACAAGCAAGAAGCGATCGGAATGAATTAAGGACGCCTGCTTATCATTTATTAGATTTAGGAGTTGGCTTTAAAATTCGAGTCAAAAAACAAGCCATTCATTTTGGTTTGCAAATTCAAAACCTATTGGATACAGCCTATCTTAATCACCTCAGCCGATACAGAATATTAGAAATTCCAGAACAAGGACGCAATATTGTACTCAGCCTAAAAGTTCCTTTAGAATTTTCTTTATCTTCCAAATAGCATTACTCCGTTGAATTATCATTCTTTGACAACCAGCAAACTGGGTTTGTCCTGTACTCAATCTAATAATAAGCAATTAAGGATTTTAGGCTTTGTTTGCGTTTATTTCAAGTACTTAACATAAAAAAAACACCAAGCGGGAATAGGCTTGATGTTTTTAAGGTGATTTGGTGGGAATTGCTAAATTTTAATATCCTCGTTTTTATAGATAGTGATAGTGTTAATGAGTATATGGCGCGTTAAATTTAATAATTAAATCACCGTTGTAGAGTTGGTTATTTATATAATAAAACAAATATATGTATATGATTTGATATTGCAAAGGAAGCGATATATTTTATTTGTAAATATTAAGATAAGTTTCTTTAGGGAGCGGAAATTCGTTGATTTCATAAATGGGTTTATCCCATGATCGATCCATTCCTTCGTAGTCAAAATCAGCAAAATGTTTGTATTCTACTTTTTGAGCAATCAAAAAATCTTTGCCTAAAACTAAACCTATTTTGCCTAAATCACCATAAAAATATTCTAGCAAAAGTGGGATGATTTGGGTTTTGAAAACCTGTTGCAAATCATCCAGAGAACCAATAGGCATAAAATAAGAATGCCCTAAGAGATGATGTTTGTCCAATAACAACGCAATCCGTTTATTGATTACTTGGTGCATTAAACGAATGTTAACCCCTTCAATATCTTCACTCAATAAAATAGAATCTGGTAACATTTCAATAAAAGAAAAACGCCGCCTTAGTGCCATGTCCAATTGCTCAATACTTCTATCTGTTGTATTCATGGTCGCAATAAGATATAGATTGGGAGGCAAGGCAAAAAGTTTTTTTGAATAGGGAAGTTGTACTTTTAAGGCATTGAGTGCTTGCAATCGTTTGTCCTCTTCCAAAAGCGTAATCAACTCACCAAAGATATTGGCAACATTTCCTCGATTTAGCTCATCTATAATAAGCACAAACAATTTGTCAGGTTCTTGTAGGGCATGTTGCACCATTTTTTTGAGCATTCCGTCCTGAATGCTATAATGTATTTGATCATTAACAACCATGGGTTTGATGCCTTCCACAAAATCTTCATAAGACATAGCTTGGTGAAAAGTAGTAAAAACAACCTGCCCAGTATTAAGATGCGCTTCTATTCGTTTTTGAATGGTATTGGCATCCATTTGCTGAATGACGGTCCAGTGTTTATTTTCAACAATGGCAATGGCTCGGCGAATACTTTCAAATGTTTTGCCCGTACCAGGCGGACCATAAAGGATTTGATTGAGCGGAAACCTAGTATTAGAGGCTATTTTATAACCATTGGTTGGTTCGGCAACTTGCTGGTGTAAGACCTCATCATAATAGATGTCTTCCTCTGTGTATTTCCATAAGTCTTGCACGCTAGGAGCATAGAGCAACAACTTGATGAGATAAGTGTAGTTGTTAAAACTAGCAGCAGAGAGTTCAAATTTATTAAAATAGCTCACCAATTGCAATGAAAAAGAACTGGCTTGATAAGTACTATCTAGCAAATGGTTGGCTATTTGCCGTTGATGGCTAAGGGACAAAATAGGGCTATGTGTTTCTGGATGAAGCAAAAATAGCAAAGCATTTTTGATCGTTGGAGTGGTGATCGCCGCTAAATTATTTCCTGCTTGCTTGTATTGCAGCAATTGCTGAACCCAAAGGTTTTGGCGAATTCCCGTTGTCGCCAAACAACGCTTGTCTTTGTATTCGTTCCAGCTTTGTTTTGCCGTTGCTTTTTCGTCAATATAAGCAACGAGTTGCCCCAATAAAAGCGCCAAATCAGCATATAAGGCTTGATCTTTTGCTTGAGTAACAAAGGCATCATAACGCCCTTCAAAATTTTGGTAATCAGCCCAAAAATCTTCATAAACTTCCAAGGGAAGGTCGATTGCTCGAAATTTTTCTAAGATTACCTGAGCTTTTTGAAACCAAAAATCAGTTGCTTTTTGGACCTCTTGAACCGTTTCCTGTTGCAGCAATTGATGGATTGCTTTTGGGATGATGCTAAGGTATTTATCCTTAGATTCAATTTCTTTTAACAAGTCATTATGCACAAACAAATCCATCGCCGCTCGATAAATCCAAGGATTGTTGGCCATTCGATTGTTGTTTTTCTTTTTTGGGGCTTTATCTATGGCTTGGACGGCACTAAACCAAAGTTGTATCAGTGCTTGATTGGTAAGCGAATAGCTAGAGAGTTGAAACCGTGCCATTCCTCCTAGTTCTTTGCCAATTTTTTGTTTGCTGGGCTGAAAATTTTGCAAATTGGACAGTTGCTCACGATCTTTTTGAAAACATAAAAACTCAATGTAATGTTTTCTATCCCTTACCTTATGGATGAGTATAGGGATGTTATTGAGTTGTATATAAAGGGCGTTACTATTGGTGTGTATCGAACACAATAGATTATTGGCATCTTCTTTTAGAGATAGATGCTCAAAACTATAACGCAGCAATTTTAGAAAATGCTCAACCAATTGAGTATTGGGAAATTGCTTAAAATATTGTATAAGTTGCGTTTTGGAATTCACAGCTAAGTTAAGTGTTTTATAAGAAAAAACAACTTACGACATTTTTAGAAAGCGTGCAACAATGCACCTAATTATATGAAGTTTTAGCCACTTATTTGCTGTGTTGCTAAAATTAGATATATGTATAATTTGTTTATGGAAAAGATTAGTAGGTTGATTGCTCCATTGACCCTATTCATGAGGAAATAGGGCAGTTTGAAAATATGGAGGAGATTTTTATCAAAAAAAGCACGAATTTTACAAAAGATAAAACGCTTCAAAAGCAGGATTTTGCGGTAAAAAAAAGCATGAACTTGCACTGAATTGATAAAACTATTTGTAGAAAACTAAAACTGTACAACATGAAAAAATTGTCCTTTCTAATGGGGATGTTGCTCATTCAATCTTTCTCCACGAATCTATTTGCTCAAACGGCCTCTTTGGTCTCAGATATTAATACAACTCAAGTATCTTCTATACCAGGCGAGTCCATCGTTTTTAACAACAAACTATATTTTACCATTCAAGAAAGTGAACACTCTTCTAGTACTGCTCATTTTTGGGTGTATGATGGTGTCAATACGCCTACTTTAGCGCCTGGAATCCAACTTAATGGAACGGGGCGTGCGCCTAGTGAGATGGTGGTCTTTAATAATAAAATTTATTATCAAGGCTATCAATCTTGGAAGGGGAGAGAATTAATGGAATATGATGGAACGAATGCACCAACGCTGGTCTTAGATATTAACAATCAAGGACAAGCCAGCTCTTATCCTCAAAGCTTGACCGTCTATAACAACAAGCTATATTTTTATGCTTATGATGGCACCAATCATGTTGCCTTGTGGGAGTATGATGGCACCAATCCACCTACTATGTTTATGGACATCAGTTCTTCTAATACGAATATTTTTTATTCCCAATATGACTACCTAGATATGAAAGTGTTTAGAGGAAAATTATATTTTCAAGTAGATGACGCTACAGATGGTATTGAATTGTGGGAATACGATGGCACCAATGCGCCTATTATGGTAGAGGATATAAACCCAACAGGATCGGCAACACCAACAGATTTTGAGGTGCTAAACGATACCTTGTTTTTTGTAGCGAATGATGGGGCAAATGGTGTAGAACTTTGGAAATACGATACGGCTAGCACCCCTGTGATTGCAGCGGATATTAGACCAGGGACAGGAAGTGGAAACCCCAAAGATCTTACAGTGCTTAACGGCAATCTTTATTTTCAAGCTTTTGAAACAGGAGGAACACATACAGAACTGTATACGTATAATGGTAACGGTTTTTCTTTAGTACATGATATTTATACAGGATCAGGCGGTTCTTTTCCTTCTGAATTAACCGTAATGAATAATGTATTGTACTTCAAGGCTAGAAATGCAGCAGCAGGTTATGAATTGTGGCAGTATGATGGCAGTAATACCCCAACGATGGTTTACGACATAGATACTGCGGGCAACAACTCTTCTTTGCCAAGTAATTTAATTGTATTTAATGGTAGTTTATATTTTGGGGCACAAGAAGCGTTGCACGGGCGAGAATTGTGGCAATATGATGGAACGAATACCCCCAGTATTGTTGCCGATCTAAAAGCAGGAACACTGGCTTCTGACCCAAATGGGCAGGTAGCTTTTAATGGTAAAATGTATTTTAATGCAGACGATGGTGTACATGGAAAAGAACTTTGGGTCTATGATGGTACCAATCTGCCAACCATGATTGAAATTTACCAAGGAGCAAATGGTTCTAATCCCACTGATTTGACCGTATTTAATGGTAAATTATACTTTAGAGCAGAAGGAGGATACAATGATAGAGAGCTATGGGAATACGATGGTGTGAATCCGCCAGTTGAAGTGTATGATTTTAGAACGGGTGGTTTTGGCGGTAACCCTCAGTATTTGACAGTATTTAACAATAAGCTGTATATGGCTGCTAGTGACAATACCAATGGACAAGAATTGTGGGAGTACGATGGCAGCAATACGCCTACGATGGTAGCTAATATTAATCCTAATGCAGGAGCAGGATTGGTTGGTTCTCTAAAAGTATTTAACAATAAGCTTTATTTTAGTGCAGATGATGGAACGAATGGTTCTGAATTGTGGCAATACGATGGCAGCAATGCGCCAACAATGGTCGCTAATATTAATGCTAGTGGAGGAAGTAATCCTTATCCTATTGGAGTATATAATAATAAGCTTTATTTTTCGGCAGATGATGGAATTAATGGTGGGGAACTATGGGAATATGATGGCAACAATGCGCCTTCTCTTATTGCAGATCTTAGAGCAGGGTCTTCAGGTTCATCCATACGCCGAAATGCATTGGTATTTAATGATAAAATGTACTTTGTAGCTTATTATTTAGCGACCTATACCTATCAGGTATACGAATATGATGGCATTAATGCACCTACTACTATTGCTACGGATTTGAACTATAGTGCTAGTGGGCTAACGCTTTACCATGGAAAATTATATTATAACTATGGAGATGCTACCCATGGCTACGAATTATGGGCTTACAATGGAGTGGATGCCCCTCGTTTGGTAACGGACAATATTAACGTTGGCTCGGAATCAGCTTACCCTAAAAACTTGGTCATCTACAATGATAAATTGTATTTCTCAGCAGATGACGGAACGTCAGGATTCGAATTATGGGAGTTGTGTACTCCTGATGTTGAAGTAACAAAGGTAGGAACTGCCTTGACAGCTTCTGCTGGGGCAACGACTTATCAGTGGATTGATTGTGACAATGGAAATTCTATAGCGGGAGCTACTACAATGACTTTTACGCCTACTACAAATGGAAACTATGCTTGTTTGGTAACTTCTGCTTGCGGAACGGATACTTCTGCTTGTATGAATGTAACAGGAGTTGGAATCTCAACATTGGCTACTAAGAATGTATCTATTGCTGTATTCCCTAGCCCAGCAACCACACAGTTAACCATTGTGGCGACGAGTACACAGGCTGATTTTAGAATAGAATCCATTACGATCAACGATATTACTGGGAAAACAATTCAAACACGGGTAGGAGCACAAAATACCATTGATGTATCTAATCTTCCTAAAGGAGTTTACCTGCTTTCTTTACAAACGAATCAAGGAATAACATTAAGTCGTTTTGTCAAAGGATAAAAAATAACGTGCTAGGTTTGTGACGATTTCTTCTAAGAAAGAAATTAAAAATTGAAGGTGGAACAAGGATTATATTGTTCCACCTTCAGCATTTTAATTTTAAGCAAAGTCCAAATACTTAAGAAAAGCGTATGGCCTTTACAGGATCTATTTTTGCCACCAACCAAGATGGAATAATCAATACAATTAAGGTAATCAATAAGGTTCCAATATTTAATAGGAGCAGGGTTAGCCAATTAAGTTCAATAGGAGCAACAGAAACATAGTAAAGATCCTCTGGCAAGGTAATAATGCCAAATTGCATTTGTATCCAACAGAGACCAAGCCCAATAACATTGCCCCAAAACAAGCCATAACCAATAATGTAAGCGGCATTGTATAGAAAAATCTTTCGAATTGACCAATTGGGAGCTCCCAAGGCTTTGAGGATACCAATCATATTCGTCCGTTCCAAAATTAAAATCATCAGCGAAGTGGTCATATTAATAATAGAAACTAAGATCATAAGCAACAAAATAATGCGCTCATTCATATCGGTCAGACTCAACCAATCAAATATATTGGGAAACAGCTCTTTAATCGTATTGCCATATTGATCTTTTCCCATCAAAACTACATAATTGGTATAGTTCCCAAAGGCATCTAAATCAGCAATGTGGTCAACAAATATTTCAAAGCCTGATACTTGAGGAGGAAGTATTTTGTTGAGGTTGTCAATCGACTGCCAGTTGACAAATATCGTTTTTTTGATGTTGGGATTACTGGGGCCTTCATAGATTCCTTGAATTAAATAGTTAAAGACATGAGGAGTGCCTCCAATGTCGATGTATTTTAGAGATAGGGTATCGCCAATACCTACTTGTCGAACAAAGGCAACTTGATGGGGTATGATAGCCCCCATGCTTGCGGTATCAGCCAAATTTAGCAACTGCCCTTTTTGCAAGTGTTGTTGTACATAAGCCCAACCTGCATCATCTTCAGCGGTTGCTACTGTGAGGCCTTTGAGGCTAATTTGTTCTTGCTCCAAATCCAATTCCGTCCCATAACTTCTATAAGGACGCCAGTTATTGAGCTGTTGCAATTTTCGAACGTCCACAATTGCAAAACGTTTGTCGTACTCTTCTAGCCCTGTTTTGTAAATCCCTGTAATGGTAAATTTTCGACCCAAAGAATTGCCATCTTGCACAAAATAGATTAAAAAGGTATCGTTTAATTTTAGTTTTAATCGTTTGGCTGTTATATCAGAGATGAGAATACCTCGCTCTGCGGTTTGAGAAGTGGTATTAAGCGTGTTACCTTCTTGAATATATTGGCTTAAAAATTCCCAATCATAATCAGCTCCAACACCTCGCAAGACAATACCTTCAATCTGATCCTTCGTTTTTATAATCCCTTCCTTATGTATATAAAGTTGAATGTGTCGAATTCCTCCTTGCGTTTGGTGGGTTACATCTTGTTGGGCAAGCTGATATTCTTGGCTGCTAAACAATAAAATACTACCAATTGTAAAACCCAATGCAATGAGTAGGCGGTAAGACAAGCGGATTTTTTTGCGGAGAAAAGCAGGCGAAAAAGAAAAAAGAAGGGCGATAAAAATCAACAAAAATGCAATCCCTACATTGGGGTTGCTACTATTTAGTTGGATGGACGATAGCCAATCAACTGCGGGTAATTTGTGCAGAATCTGCCCAATGGTATCTACTGCTGGATAAAAATCTTGATTTTGATCCATAGGGCTACTTTCAAAGGCATAACTACTAGGAGAATAGCTGCTGGTAATGTGAATATGCCCCCAAAAACCAAATATTTTTTCACTAATTGTATTCTTGAACCCCGCAACGATGCCTGTTGAAACAATCATTACAACCATGCTTAATGCAATGGCAATAACTGCTAAACGTAAGATGGCGTTTGAAAAGGATTTTTTTGTTGCTGTACCAACTTTTTTTGCAATTAGAAATTCTAGATTCAAGATAGTGTTGATTTAAAATTTTTGGATAATCTAGTATACTTTAAACTTAAATACTGGATAGAATATTGCAAAAGTATCATTTTTTAAACAGGACTTTAATGCATTTTGGTAAAAAAATAGAAGTACTTTGCAATCGAATGTTTTTTAGTAAGCAGGCGTAAAAAAATAGTGCCCCATTGTATAACATACCTTATCGTACGGTAAATGACAGAATTAAAACACTCGTTTTATTTAAAAAACAAGGTTCTTTGAAAACCCGAACAGAGCTTGAGACCTCACGAATCCAGCTTGCTGGCTCACGAGGGACGAGTAACAAACAGAGTGAGTAACAAGGCTACGTTTATGTGGTTTTAGAAGAAAGTTATAGGTCGTAAGTCGTATGTCCTGTATTTACAGGAACTAAGCATACGACTTACGACCTATAACTTATAACTTAGAGTTATCAAACAACCAAAAACAAAAAAGAGCAGCAGAGTATTCCAAATTCAATCAAAGTCAAAGGAACAAGTTATATTATCAATGAGAGAACGGCACATAAATTGGGTCTTGTAAAAACCAAAACAGCTTTGTTACAAGTGTTTATACTAAGATTCAATTGTATAAATCTGCTGATAACACATTCTATTGCCAAAGCAAAACTAAGTTTTCCAAACTTAAAAAACATTCATTCTTTTGAAGGCAAAATGGATGATCTAATCCAGCAGAAAGCTTATTTATTGCGTTTGCGAACAATCGTCATAAAACAGCAAAATAAAACACAGTAGTCCATATTTTAAACTATAAATGGAGAGCGGTTAATATCTTTCTTTTTGTTTTTTATATTTTAAGGTGAGTGTATTTGTTAGAATTTTATTTTGATTAATTTGGTGTTTGTTAGAATTTTAATTGGTAATGTTTTTGTCAATTAAATGATAATATGTTGAATCTTGGAGCGTAATTTTTAGTAAAATATCTTTTTAGAATGCAGTTGTTTTTTTGTGTCTATTATTTATCTATCTTTGTTTGGAATTTAAATACAAGACATTAAAAAATCTTAGTTATGCCATATTTTTTTACGTCCGAATCAGTTTCGGAAGGTCACCCAGACAAAGTAGCTGACCAAATTTCAGACGCTATTATTGACGCTTTTTTGGCGCAAGACCCATTATCAAAAGTAGCTTGTGAAACATTTGTAACTACTGGTCAAGTGGTAGTAGGTGGCGAAGTTCGCTCTCAAGCTTACGTAGATGTACAAAAAGTTGTACGTAATACAATCCGTAAAATAGGATATACAAAATCAGAATACCAATTTGACGCTAGTTCTTGTGGTGTTCTTTCTGCTATACATGAGCAATCAGCTGATATCGCTCAAGGTGTTGATGTTGGAAAATCAGAGGATGAGCAAGGTGCTGGAGATCAAGGAATGATGTTTGGTTATGCAACAGACGAAACCGATAACTATATGCCTTTGGCCTTGGATTTATCTCATAGATTGTTGGTTGAGTTGGCTAAATTGCGTAGAGAAGGAAAGCAAATTCCTTATTTGCGTCCAGATGCCAAATCTCAAGTAACAATTGAGTATAATGATGCCCATCAGCCAATCCGTGTTAATACAATCGTATTGTCTACACAGCACGATGATTTTGCAGAAGATAGCATCATGTTAGCAAAAATCAAAGAGGACATTATCAATATTTTGATTCCTAATGTTGTTGCTCAATTGCCTGCTCGTGTTCAAGCATTGTTTGATGACAAGATCATTTATCACATCAACCCAACTGGTAAATTTGTTATTGGTGGACCTCATGGTGATACAGGTTTGACTGGTCGTAAGATTATCGTAGATACTTACGGTGGTAAAGGTGCTCACGGTGGAGGTGCTTTCTCTGGAAAAGATTCTTCTAAAGTAGACCGTTCTGCTGCTTATGCAACTCGTCATATTGCTAAAAATATCGTAGCGGCTGGTTTGGCTAAACAATGTTTGGTTCAAGTAGCTTATGCTATTGGTGTTGCTGAGCCTGTAGGCTTGTTTGTTGATACTTATGGTACTGCTCAAGTGGATATGAACGATGGTGCAATTGCTGCAAAAATCGCAGAATTGTGGGATCTACGTCCAGCGGCAATCGTTCGCAATTTGGGCTTGAGAAACCCTATTTTCTCTGAGACAGCGGCTTATGGTCATATGGGACGTACTCCTGGAACTGTTACCGTAAATGGAAAAGAATATGAAACCTTTACTTGGGAGAAATTGGATCGTGTAGACGATGTAAAAGCTGCCTTTGGTTTACTAGAAAATTCAAATGCTTAATAAAGGAATAATCCTTTATTTATAAATAATAAAAAGCCTCTTCTACAACTGTGGAAGGGGCTTTTATACTATAATTTGCAATGGACTATATAAAAAAACTCCTTCAGACACATTTACCCTTAAAGGAGGAAGAGTGGGAACTGTTTAGCAAACATTTGGTTCTCCATGAATTTGAGGCAAAGTCTTTGATCGTTAGGGAAGGGATGATTGCTCATAATATTTATTTTATAAAAACGGGTTTAATGCGTAGCTATTACCTAGAAGATGGGAAAGAAATTAATACCTATTTTTCTTGTGATGGAGCCTTGATGACTGTATTTTCTAGTTTTATCACCCAAAACGCATCGTTAGAATGTTTGGAAGCCATAGAAGATACTATCGCTTACAGCTTATCCCATCAGGCGCTCTATCAACTTTATCAGCAGTTTCCAAAATTTGAACGATTTGGGCGAATACTAGCCGAAAAAAATTACCTCTGTATTTTAGATCGAACGCTTTTGATGCAGTCCAAGACGGCTAAACAACGTTATTTGGACTTTATTGAAAATTCTCCAGAAAAACTGGTTCAAAAACTCCCTTTGTATCAAATTGCAAGTTTTTTGGGCATTGCCCCAGAGTCATTGAGCCGAATTCGAAGGGAACTTCTTGAGCCCTAATGATTCACTTTAAGTTGTTTTTTGAAAATTATTTTTTCGTTTTGCGAACCTTTTCTTTTTGGCGGGGTATTACGGCAAATTAGAAACTACAAAACAAAAAAATATGAAAGTTATCCTTGGGCTATTAATGCTTATCGTTTGTTATTTTACGGTTACTTTACAAGCACAATCTGCCAAACCCGAAAAAGTACATTCTATTGTAAAAATATACAAAGGCTATGAATGGTATTCGGAACAACACGAATTATGGAAAAAAGAACTGGCACAGCACCCCAATAACCCCGCAGGTTGGTTAAATTATTACACAGCTACTCGAATGGCTAAAATAGGCGCTCCAAGTTCGGACATAAGAAATACTTGGTTTGAAAAGATGGGGCAGGTAGTGGAAGAAATGAAAGCAGCAATTCAAGGCACGTATGAATACTATTATATTCAAGCTTATCACGATATGGACGATGAGGGGATTAATCATGCTTTAAAAGCCTATGAAATGGATCCTAATCGCCCTGATGTTTATGATGAGCTAATGACTCATTATGAGTTGACAAGAAATAAAACCAAACTCAAAGAAATTGCTAAAAAGTGGTTGGCTTCAGGCGATTTTTCTCCTACGGTTCTAATTTGGAACTATAATATGCTGAATAGCACAGAAAAAAATGCCATCTTAATTACGATGGGGGACAATGATACTTATCCTTCTTTGGTCTTACAATATGCAGAAGGAATAAGAGAAGATGTTGTGGTGCTTAATAAAAGTCTAGCCTTAAAAGAAGATTACCGAAATGCATTGTTCAAAGAGTTGGGCATCCCTGCGCTAAATGGTGAAATAAATGATTATAAGGAAATTGTCAATTATGTGATTGAGCATAAAGGAACACATCCTCTGTATTTTGCGTTAGGAGGAAATCCTGCTAAATTGGGAATGCAAGATAAACTGTTTAATGTTGGTTTGGCGATGCTTTATTGTGAAGATGGAGCCAATAGTACTTCTTTATTGATCAAAAATTTTGAGCAGAACATTATGTTGGATCATCTCAAATGCTCGATTTATAAAGAAGAGTTTCCATCTGAAATACAACGTTATAATGTGTTGTATATTCCAAGTTTGCTAATGTTATACAAGCATTACTTATTGACCAATGATCTCAATAAACAAGCTGAATTAAGAACCTTAATTTTAAAAATAGGAACAGATTACGATCAGCGGGAAAGAATTCTTGAGGTTTTAGCAGATTACGAATCAAAAACTAAATAATAATGAATTCGCTAGAGGTACTAGGGGGGCTTTGGAAAGCGTCCCTTCTAGTACAATTTGGGATATGAAAAAGTACACAAATATATCTGATGAAGAACTCATGCGGCATGTTCAAAAAGGCGTAGAATGGGCCTTTAATGAGTTGTATCAACGATACAGCCAGCGAATTTTATATTTTTTGTATAAAATGCTCAAACAGGATGAGGCTAAAGCCCAAGATTTATTGCAAGATGTTTTTCTGAAAATTGTTGAGGCTCCTGAAAAATTTGATGTCAACCAAAGCTTCAAAACATGGATTTTTACAGTGACTGCCAACCATTGTAAGAATTATTTTAGAACACAAAAACGGTCAATTGTAGAGTTAGGGGCTACTTCTAGTAGGGAGGGAATAGAAAAAAAAGACGAAGGACTAAATACAGAAGCATTTCATCAGAAACTAAACGAAGCTTTGATGGACTTGCCTTATAAATATAGAGAGGTGTTTATTTTAAAATACAAAGAGGGGTTGCAATTAAAAGAGATTGCGCTGGTGATGGAATGTCCATTAGGAACCGTAAAATCTAGACTGAGTAGTGCAACCAAATTATTGGGAAAACGGCTAGCTCAATATAAAAAGGATGTTTTAAGTAATTATTGAATGAATTTATCAATTATCGGAGTATTAAATTATAAAAAATTAGAATGGATTTGCATGATTTATTAGAACAAAAAGCGTTTCAAGATTTAGATCAAGAGGAACGAGCATTTGTTTTGGAGCAAATGACAAAAGAGGATTATGACACAGAACGAATGGCAATCCTAGAAAGCCAAGCGTTTTTTGTTATTGACGAACAAAAAATACAAGCCAATGCAGCTCCTAATAAAGCATTGTTGGCATTGAGGAATAAACAGCAGAAAAAGCCAATGATTTGGACGGTTTTGTTGGCGTATAAAATCCCTGCTTGGCAAGCAGTTGCAGCAACATTATTGGTTTTCTTTTTAGCGCAGCATTTAGGAACCAATCGTTCTAAAGATGCTGCTATTTTGGCGCACCAGAATTTGATTGATACGGTATTTGTTGATAAATATATTACTCAGATTAAAGAGGTGGTACAGCCTTCGGATACCATTATTAAAGTGGTGTATAAAGTATTGGATCGAGAACCCGATACACTTGATGCTAAGGTACTAGCCAACACATCTATTGAGCGTACGGGACCTATTGCAAGGCTTGAACGTGGAGGAATGGATGCAAACGAGATGGATCAGGTATTGCAATATTGTAGCAATGCTTCTAGCGAACCTATTAGTAAGGATACTTTTTTGCAAGGCTTGAGCAACAATATCATTTTTTAATTGGGTTGAAGATAAACAGGATGCCTACCTTTTCTACGCTACCCGATGGTTTTTAATACTAAATGTTGGATTTTAGACTCCCATTATAACGTAATGGGAGTCTAAAATTTAAGCGTATGAACGTAGTGATCGAGTAGGTTGATCTAATTATGGCTCAGTCTAAAAATAGCTAAAAGCTAGTCCAATTTTAAGGTCTATAAAAATGTTGGGCAATGAAAAAATATTTAGAAGTTATTGGAAGAGAAGGTGTTGGTGGGAAAAAATATATTGAGTTGGCAATAAGAAATTAACATTTCGTTTAAGGATATATTTATTTTAGAGTGGTATGTTTATTGAAAATATATTAAATCACTCTAAAGTAAAAAGTAATGAAACAATTATTGCTCAATTCCCTTTTTGCCATTTTGGTACTTTGTTCTTGTGAAAAAAATTCAAAAATCGATGAAATAACTAATGTAAAAACACTCGTAAGTTTAGAAAAATCAACTACCCAAACAGAAGGTATTAATGTAAATAGTAATGGGTTTGTATTTGAAGTAGGTCAAACAGAAGAATTTTTAGTCGATAAAATGGAGACAGGTTTTTCGGCTTATAAAATGACTTGTATTCTTGATGAAAACGGTGTCTTGAATATTTCAAGAGAAGAAATTTTTATGGAGTTAGAAGATGAAGTTGCACTTGGAGAAAATATGATTATTGCTCCAATACAACTAACAGCTCAAAATTTAGATGGGTATAAGGCTACTTTTGATGCAGAGATATTGTCAACTCTTAGATTTATTCCTTTTGATCCTAACGATGATGTAATTGAAGCTTATACAGGAGGAACTGTTGCGACAACAGCAATAACTTGTTCTTGTGTAAACACAGCTCCTAGTTCTAGCAATGATTGCGAGCCTACAAAAGTTATGAATATACATACAGGAAAAATATCAATTAGGTGCAGAGGTTGTGCAAGATGCGAATCCAACGAAAGAACTTTTCAAGCTAGAATGATTGTCAGTATCAGTAATGGAAGTAGCCCTATAAAACAAATAAAGTTCATTAATTAGTCATAAATTTTCACATTAATAGGACTTTGAGATTTCCAAAGTTCTATTTTTTAATATAGATGTTATGGGTAAACTATATTTAGTTATTTTGATGTTCTTTCCATTTTTATTGACGGGGCAAAATGATAGTCTTTTAATAGAAGATATTGTTTCCCAAACCATTAAAACAGTAAAATCAATTCATACCATAGAATACGAAATTGAGTGCAAATTTAAACCTATGGATCGTATAGATACCACTACTACTAAATCTTTTTGTTATGTGGAAAATAATGCCACTGATACACTTTTTTCGAGGTCTTTCTATGTTGATACAGATGCAATTTCTTATTTATATTTGGGGGATTCTCTTTTTCAAAGACAGAAAAAAAAATCTACAATTACTTCTTTTGAACAAAGGAGGATTGATCTCTTTGATTTTATAGACTACTTTTTAGATGGTTGGTTAGTTCATACTATTATAGATGGAGCATTTATTCATAATATTGATAAAGAGTACATTGGTAAAGCAAAAGTATTAAACCAAGTTTGTCATAAAATCACCTACTCTACTTACAATGAAGAGGATGCCTCTCTTGTAGTGATGACCATTTATATAAATGTAGAAGATTATTTGCCTGTTAAATTTGTTACTACTTTTGAACACATGGGATTAGTTCAGTTTACTGAAAAGACAATTTCTTCTTATAAAATTAATAAAAAACGGAAGTACTTTTCCAATTTTTTTGAAGGAACTCGTCATGTTGCAAGTATTCCTGATATACTAGAATATCCCCCCAATAATAAGAGCCAAAAATCCTTGCTGTTTGAATCTGCTTATAATAAATTAGGCATTCTAAAAACCATTGATGAAGTAACTATTGATACGTTAGATCTAACAAATAAGGTAGTATTAATTGATTTTTGGTACATGGGATGTCCTCCTTGTTTAAAAGCGATTCCTATTATTAAAAAAATACAGGGCAATTATAAAAAAGAAGATTTGATTATTATTGGTATCAATCCTTTTGATTCAAGAAATAAAAAACTACTAAAGCATTTTCTAGCCAAAAATGATATGACCTATTCTATTGTTTTAGGTAATGGAGAATTGAGCCAAAATTTTAACACAAAAAGCTATCCTACATTTGTATTATTGGATAAAAATGGAATTATTCAATTTGAACAAAAAGGATATGATGAAAATTTATATTCAACTCTCACAACTAAAATAAACTCAATATTAAAATTAGAAAATTAGCAAAAAAAATTTCCCTTTGCTAATTCAAATTGCTAAAACAATTTTTAGTATTCCTCTGCCAATATTAGCGTAGCAGAGTGATGTTTTTCTGGATACTCAATAAAAAAAAGCTTTCAGTATACACCAAAAGCCTTTTGCTACTTATTTAATTCTCAAAGGCATTAAAAAGCGAAATAATTAGCTGTAATATAAATAATATTCTAATGTATTAGTCCGCTTCTCCGCCATTTAAAGTTTAAGATTTCAGGTCATGCACCTCAAATAGATATTCTCTAGAAGAATCTTTGTAATCAATTCAAAAAGTCTTACAAGCGTTGATCTAACTTGGGAACCATCTCATTTTTCCAAGCCAAGAAGTCACCAGCCAAAATGTGCTTGCGAGCTTCTCCAACCAACCACAAATAAAACGACAAATTATGAATAGAGGCAATTTGTGGACCCAACAATTCACCAGCAGCAAAAAGGTGACGGACATAAGCTTTGGTATAAAAGCGAGAAGTAGGGTTCGGTGCTTCTGGATCAAGAGGAGAGAAGTCATCTTTCCATTTTGCATTTTTTAGGTTCATTTTGCCATTTTTGGTATAAATGAGAGCATGACGAGCATTTCTAGTAGGCATAACACAATCAAACATATCCACTCCCAAAGCAATACACTCCAATAAATTGGCAGGAGTACCAACCCCCATCAAATAACGAGGTTTTTCTTTGGGCAAAATGCTACAAACCAAGTCTGTCATTTCATACAAATCTTCATGAGGTTCTCCGACAGATAACCCACCAATGGCGTTTCCTACACTATCATAACTGGCAATTGTTTCTGCCGATTGTTTGCGCAAATCTTTGTAAACAGAACCTTGGACAATCGGGAACAAAGCTTGCTCATAACCATATAGAGGTTCTGTCTCGTTAAAACGAGTCCAACAGCGTTTTAACCAACGATGTGTCATGTGCATAGAGCGTTTGGCATACTTGTATTCACAGGGGTAAGGCGTACATTCGTCAAATGCCATGATAATATCTGCGCCTATTTTTCGCTGAACATCCATTACATTTTCTGGCGTAAAAAGATGCTTAGAACCATCAATATGAGAAGCAAAAGTAGCTCCTTCTTCCTTTATTTTGCGTCGATGTGCTAATGAAAAAACTTGATAGCCACCACTGTCTGTCAAAATGGGCTTGTCCCAACCGTTAAATTTATGCAAGCCGCCTGCCTGCTCTAGTATATCTGTTCCAGGACGCAAGTAAAGATGGTAGGTATTGCCGAGTATGATTTGTGCTTTAATGTCATTGGTCAATTCATGTTGATGTACTCCTTTTACCGTAGCAACAGTACCTACAGGCATAAAAATAGGGGTTTGTATATCGCCATGAGCAGTATGTAAGCATCCCGCTCGTGCATTCGAGTGGGGATCGTTGGCCTCTAGATCAAATTTCATCTTCATAACTCATTTTTTTAGTCGTAAATTGTGAGTTGTGGATTGGGAGTTTTATTTTCGAACAAACAAATAAGAACCAACACGAGACAAATCACAAATGGGTATTTTTTTTATAATATGGTACGCTATGGCAGCCATCCAAATTGGATATTGGGGGATTGTTTTTCAGCGATTGGCTTGGTACAAAACACCTCCAGTAGATGCCAAATTATCTTTTCCAGCAGTATCTATTGTGATTTGTGCCAGAGATGAAGCTGCAAATCTACAAAAAAACTTAGAATCTATCCTAAAACAAGATTATTCGATCTTTGAAGTTATTGTGGTAAATGATGATTCTAGTGATGATACATCGGCTGTATTGGCAAGATTATCAGAGGAATATTCTCATCTTAAAGTAGTACAGATAGAACATAAAAAAGTAAAGGGCAAAAAGGCTGCGCTAACAAGAGGCATTCAAGTTGCGAAATATCCTTGGTTGTTGTTAACCGATGCGGATTGTATTCCCAATTCTACTCATTGGATTACAAAGATGTATCAACAGGCTCATGCTACCAATAGTGCCATCGTATTGGGATATGGTCCTTATCAAATAGAAGAAAGTTGGTTGAACCGTTGGGTGCAATTTGAAACCATCTATGTAGCCATTCAATATTTTTCTTTTGCCTTGTGGAAGGAACCTTATATGGGAGTGGGGCGCAACTTGATGTATCCCAAAAAATTATTTCTTCAAAATCGAGGTTTTGAACAACACCAACATTTAATATCGGGAGACGATGATTTGTTTGTCAATGCAGCAGCAACAAGCCAAAATACAACCATTTGCTTGGAGTCAGATAGCTTTATGTATTCAACTGTACCAACCTCTTGGGGAGCTTTGTATCGACAAAAGAAAAGACATTATTCGTCAAGTAATCATTATAAATTAAAACATAAAATCTTGTTGGGATTACTTTCTAGCTCCCATTTGTGTTTTTATTTAGGATTCTTTATCTTTATTGGTGCAAATGTTTGGAATTGTGCAATAATAATGATACTTATACTAAGAACTTTTCTGTTGCATACCGTGTTCTTTAACTATCTAAAGAAGATAAAGTATATTTCATTTTTTAAATATGTTTTACTGCTAGATGTTTTACTTCCTATATATTATCTTATTTTTGCATCGACACTGGTAGAACAAAAAAATAAAACTTGGAAATAAATAGTATGGATTGATTTGGGTGAGGAGTGAGGAATTGTAATGATTATTTGTCAGTAAATGGTTAAAATAAGCAGAGTGAATGAATAAAAAATTATCAGATAGAGCGTTAGAAGATTTTGAATTGGTGCGTAAAGCGGTTGATGCCAACAATCAATTGGCTTATGCAGAATTGATGGAGCGTTATCGAGATTCTATTTATCATACCATGTTTAAAATGGTACATAATCACGATGATGCAGAAGATTTGACAATAGAAGCATTTGGAAAAGCCTTTAGAAAATTGCATACTTATACGCCTAATTATGCTTTTAGTACTTGGCTATTTAAAATAGCAACCAATAATGGGATTGATTTTTTGAGAAAAAAACGTCTAAAGTTACTTTCTATTGATGATCCATTAGAAAAGGACGGAGAGCAAGATTTTTCCAACAACCTAAAATCATCTGCCTTAGACCCAGAAGAGCGTTATATTCGTCAGCAACGCAAGCTTATTATGCGTACGCTATTGAACAAATTGAGCGATAAATATCGCATTATGATCGAATTGCGCTTCTTTGAGGAGCTGTCTTATCAAGAGATCGCAGAACAACTAAACTTGCCTATTGGCACTGTTAAAGCTCAGTTGTTTAGAGCAAAAGAATTACTCTATGATGTACTAAAAAAGAGCAAAGCAGGAAATGCTTTGTAGTGCTTGTTTGCCGTTTATTTTTTTAAGAATGCTAGATTGTGTGAAACTATAATCTAGCATTTTTGTGTTATGTAATAGGCTTTTATCACAACTTCATGACTGACTAACGCTATGGAAAAAAGTATTGCCTTGATCTGTCTGGGATTGGTTTTTCTTAATGTTTATTTATTCACCAATGAAGATCGAGCGTTGTATCAACAATTCAAAGATCAAACGAGCATCACTGCCACGGTTAGTTTGTTGGATAAAATAGCGCCTTGGGCAGATCGTTTTTCTCAGCTCAAATCAATGCATTTGAAAGTGCACCAAACGCAAATTCCTGAAGCATTAGGACGGTTTACCAACTTGGAAAAATTAAGTGTTTCTGTACTGTATAAAGGGAACAAAACGCTTGTTTTGCCAAAGTCAATAGGCGCTTTAACTCAATTAAAAGTCTTGAATTTGCAAGCCTGCAACATTAAACAATTACCATTTGAAATTGGACGGCTTAATTTACTAGAAGAAGTTTATTTAAATAACAATGAATTAGAGTATTTGCCAGAGGAAGTTGCTAATTGGACGGCTTTAAAAAAAATAGACTTATCGCATAATAATCTAGTTCGTTTACCTACTGGCGTTGGGAGTTGGACGGAACTAGAGGATATTTTCTTAAATAATAATCAACTCAAATCTTTACCCAATGAAATTGGAAGTTGGAAAAAAATAAATTACTTGTATCTCAATACCAATCAATTGGAAAGTTTGCCCAATAGCATTAAGAATTTGACGAATTTAAAGGGGCTTTATATTGAATCGAATCAATTCAAAGGCATTTCGATAGAGGTGGCACAGTTAGAAAGATTAGAGGATATATTAGCAAAGAGAAACCAAATTGATTCGTTGGTAAATGTAGACAAATGGAGGCTTCCTAGGCTCAAGCACCTAGATTTGTCCTTTAATAGGTTGGTGAAATTGCCTAGCTCAATTCAGCAACTTAAAACACTAACTTCTTTGCAATTGAATAGAAATTGGCTTGAAACATTACCTTCATCTATAGGGCAGTTAAAAGAGCTAAAGACATTGAGTGTCGCTAATAATGGATTAAAAGAATTACCCCTTGGGATGGGGGAATTAAAAAGCTTAAATCGCTTAAATTTGAGAGACAACCATTTGACGGTTCTGCCTTCCGATTTTTGTGCATTAAGCCAATTGGAAAAGCTAGATCTTAGCAATAATCAATTAAAAAAACTGCCAGCTAACTTAGGAAATCTTCAAGCATTATACGAATTGAACCTGAACAATAACCAACTCAGAATCTTACCGACTAGTCTTGGTGATTTAAAAAGGTTATTCAGTTTATATTTAAGAAGTAATCAATTGATAGAACTGCCAAACTCTATTGGTAACTTATCAATGTTGAGTGCATTGGATTTAAATTACAATAGATTGATATTACTTCCAGAAACAATAGGCGGATTAAAGCAGCTCAAGACTCTTGAATTGACATCCAATAGGCTTAAGACTTTGCCGACTTCCATTGTTCAGCTAAAGAAATTAAAAACCTTATCCATTGAACAAAATGCCAACCCAAACTATTACAATATGGTAGATGAATTACAACATGCTTTGCCATCTACCATTATAGAATACTAGAAAAGAGAAACTAATCATTCTCCATTTCATTGATCGTTTCAGGAGTCACTGTAACCTCAACAGTGGTGTCATTAGTAGGATCCAAGTTGTATAAATCACGTTCTTTGGCCTCTTGCAATGCTCCTTTAAGTTGTACTGGCTTGCCACTTTGTCTTACCTTAATATTAAGTAATTCTACCGTAAGCGAGAAGAAAATGGCAAAATACATATAACCTTTTGGAATGTTTACGTTTTCAGGCATTAAATGAGCACTGTGTGCACCTTCTACGACCAACATAAAGCCAATTAGAATCAAAAAAGAAAGCCCCAATACTTGTATCGAAGGATGTTTGTTGACAAAACGGCCAATTGGTCCTGCAAATGCCATCATAATAATCATAGAAAATACAACGCCTAAAACCATAATAGGGAGCGGATCGTAAAGACGACTAGGATCAGACAACATAGGGGTACGGGCAATATCTTGGGTTAGTCCTACGGCTGTTAGGATAGAGTCAAAGGAAAAAACGATATTTAAGACACAAATTTGCAAGATAATATTACTCAATGTGTTTTTGGCACTCCGCTCGCCTTCATTAGATTGGTTGACTCCCTCCAACTTGTGGTGAATTTCAGTAACGGACTTGTAGAGTAAAAACAGTCCACCAAACATCAAAATCAAACTTTGCCCAGTTACCTTGGCATGCATACCAAAAATATGCGGCTCAAACAAGGGGTCTTGCATGGCAATAATGATGGTAATTCCAAATAATAGGATAATTCTTAGAATCATAGCCAAGAACAAACCTATATTTCGTGCTTTGGGCTGTTGATTGAGGGGGAGCTTGTTGGCAACAATAGATATAAAAATGATATTATCAATTCCTAGTACAATCTCCATTAGCGTCAACATTCCTAAAGAAACCCATGCCTGAGAAGTACTAAATAATTCTGTAATTGCTGCAAAATCCATTGGTTGATATTATGTAAGGTGATGTTTTGATGAAAGGTTAATAGAAAAGCAAATGTAAGAGTTTTTTTAGTAAGGAGTAAAAAAATAGAATGAATTGTCTGCAATTTGTCAAGGACAGTTTTTTACCCCTTACTAAATCAATTATTGATAACTGGCTTTTAACCCACGAAGTCCCATATCTACTACCGTTTCTGTAGTTCCTGTGCTAACATCAATATCTAATTTGCCGTTTCCGTTGCTGTCTACCCACTCAAAACTTTTGTTGGTAGAAAAGGATAGCGTTACGATAATATCTTCTGTTTCATTACCTGTTATTTCTAAGGCATTTCCATCAAAAGTACCCGTTACGAGACAAGAACCAGAGGGGGTAGGGGCGGTTGAACTAATGGGATTGACAACGGTTGTTCCAGGTGCAGCACCTGTATAAATAGCATTGGCACTATTGTATGGGCTGCTAAGGTCTGTTTCAAAAGCCCAATAACCTTGGAGTTTATTGGCATTGACACTTTTGGTTATATTCTTTGGCGTAATACTGTTGATGTAGGTATTAAAACCAACAAATGAAGCAATGGTTCCTTTTTGATTGGGCAAATTAATTGTTCCCGAAGGCCAGGTGGGGACATTGTTAATGTCGTAATATACGTCATAGTTCTGGTAGCTCACGGATACCCGAATATACTCATAAGTACCTGCTGCTATATCTTTGAGTGGCACTTCATAGAATGTTTCCCCTTCTTTTTTGATGATTGCTTCATTAAACTTAATCGCATTGTCGCCTCCTGCGTTTGTTTCAGGACCATGATAAACGACAGGACCAGCATTAACAGGGGTTAGCGAATTGGGCACTAATTCTATTTTATGGGCACTCATTCCATTAAATTTGGGGTGTTGACCAGCATGACCTGCTGGCATAGGAGCTGTTTGTGCCAATGCGTTTAGTCGGGTTTGGGTGGAGTCGAATTTTAATTTAAATATCAACTTAGCATCGTTGTTGGGGGTGATCGGAGGAGATGGTTCACAGGCTGTAAATAATAGACCGCAAGCCAATAAAGAGAACAGGATGATCTTCATAATTTATAATTAAAATAGTTTAAAAATGAGAAGGTTATTAGGGCAAAAGATTTGTTGCTGATTTGTATTGGAAGATAAAATTAGACTAAAAAATAGAAAAAAGTAAGTATTATTTCTGTAATAAAAAGCCACAAAGAACAAATTTTGGCATCATTTTTAACATGACTTTTTGTGCCTCCAATAGACTCGCTGTAGTTATTTACAAAAATAACACCATAAATATAAGTACGGTTTGCTATCAAAAAAAACCTCATATATCCTATGGTAAGTAAATAAAAGTTTATACTTTGGCATATTAATACCCCCCTCCTTTAATTTTATAATTTTACTTCATTTAAAATTCATAAACTAATGAACGGATTTTTATTCTTGATTGATTTTGATATCATGACCTTTTTGCAAGGGGAAAGCTTTTTAAGTGCGCTTAAATCTTTTGCGCTTGCTATTATTGTTTGGATCGTTGGATCAATGGTTATTGGTCGAGCAGTAAAGCTAATTGCTGCTGCAATGCAGAAAAGTAAAATGGATGAATCTTTACGCCCATTTTTAGTTTCAATGCTTAGTGTATTGTTGAAAATTCTATTGTTATTAGCAGTGGCGAGTACACTGGGGATGGA
This sequence comes from Aureispira anguillae, assembly GCF_026000115.1. Classification (GTDB taxonomy): domain Bacteria; phylum Bacteroidota; class Bacteroidia; order Chitinophagales; family Saprospiraceae; genus Aureispira; species Aureispira anguillae. The sequence continues at coordinate 3,214,863 of NZ_AP026867.1, read as the reverse complement.
AGTTACCTCTTTTGTTGCGATTTTAAGTGCTGCGGCTTTTGCTGTAGGTATGGCATTGCAGGGAGGTTTGTCAAATTTTGCAGGTGGAGTAATGATTTTATTATTCAAACCATTTAAGGTAGGAGACATTATTTCTGCTCAAGGGTTTACTGGTGGCGTTAAAGAGATTCAAATCTTTAATACTATATTATTAACACCAGATAATAAAACAATTATTATTCCTAATGGACCATTGTCTAATGGAGCAATAGAGAATTTGACCATGCAAGACACTCGTCGGGTAGACATGACTTTTGGAATTGGTTATGGAGACGACATCAACAAAGCTAGACAAGTAATTCAGGAAGTATTGGCTGCTTGTCCTCATGTTATTGATCCCGAAAAAACAGATGTTTTTGTCTCTGAATTGGGAGATAGCTCTGTGAATTTTGCTGTACGCCCTTGGACAAAACCAGCGCATTGGTGGGATGTGTATTTCTACATGCATGAAAATATTAAGAAAGAATTTGATAAAAATAATGTTGGCATTCCTTATCCAACAATGGATGTGAATGTTCTTAAATAAGGATATAGCTATTAGTTACATAAAGAATGGGTTGGTGATTGCTTTTCATCAGCCCATTTTTAGTTTAGGATGCTTCCTAAGTAATGATTTATTGCACTAAATGTTAGATTGTTTCACACTTAGGTTTTAGACTCCAACTAAGTTATAAGAGGAGTCTAAAATCTAGTTGTGAAACAAAAAGAGCTAACCCAATTTTAAGATTTACCAAAATTGTCGAGGAGAGCAAAAAGCGTCTTTAGCTGTAAAAAACGAATCCTTAAAATTAAGGACTTTGATGTTATGCAAACTGCTTGGTCATTTTTACTTTTCGTCCTGGCAAAAAGTCCCAAGTATCCTCACTAATGCCTTGGCTAGTAACCATCCACAAAATTGGCTTTCTAGAAATTATATTGGGGGCTGGAGCATAGCCATCGGTAAAATAGACAATAGCATCTGGTAGGTATTTTTCATTGGCAAACTCGATAGGAGCATTGAAGTCTGTGCCACCTCTACCACTAATTAATTCTGGTGGACGTCCTGTATAACTGTATTGATTGTGGATATGCGTATCGCATTCTACAACATAGATTTCGGCTCCTTGTTTCCAAATATGATATAACTCTCCAAAAAATTCTCTTAATTCATCCTCATTGACAGATCCAGAAGTGTCAATAGCAACTAAGATTTTTTGTTTGCACTGAATTTTGATACCTGGAGTTGTACCATAGCGTTTAGACGGTCTACGAATGGTATTTTTGAGTCGAGTTCTACTGCTGCTAGCGGTAAAAATGCGTAAAATTCGGCGCCAATTTACATTGGGCTTGAGTGATTCAACCAATAGGTTGATATATTGTTGTAATCCACCAGGCAATTTACCATAATCTTTGGGCTTGATTCTAGAAACAGAATTAATAATGGATTCATTAATCGCTGCATCAATCATTTTTTGTTCGGCACTAGATAAGCGCTCAAATTCATCCCAAAATTTATGTTGATCTAACTGTTGGTTATTTTCATTTTCCATTAGATCCTTTAGGCGGTTTTGAGCTTGATTGAGCCCATTTTGCTCTTTGTCATCACTCTGCCCACTGCTAGATTCACAATTTTCGTTTTCTTCCTCGTCACTATCATTACCTTGCCCGCCACCATCTTGCTGCATGTCTTCTAACTCTTCTGCTAAGCGCTTGTAATAATAATCGATACTCTGCCCTCGATTAAGTTTAAATTCAGGAAAGTCTTCCATACGAATGGCATCCTCTGTCAATTGTTCGGATTTGATATATTGATTGGCAGCCAGATCGGAAGCAATCCCAAACAGTTTTTTATTTCCAAATTCTGTAAAACGCAAAGCATGTTTGAAGACAATATGCAAAATTTGGTGCTTGATGGCTCCATAGCGTAAATCTTTAGTTGCTGCATCATCGCCAGGAACTTTGAGTGTATTGTCCCAATATTGAGGGTTGACAATTAGCTTAATCATTTGATTGGTACTAATTGTTGTAGCAATAGACTCGGTTCTTTCAGAAACGTCTTTGAGAATACTTGTAAAAAAGTGCCCATAAAATGTTTCTTTTAACATGAGTTGGATGCTCGTTTTGGCTACCTCATCTAATATACGTTGGTTACTCATTTTCTGTATTGAAAAGTGATATATATAGGTTTACAGATAAAAATGCTTTCTTAGGAATAAGCACTTATTATCCACAAAATATTTAAAGTTATGGAACCTAATGTAAATAGCTGTAAAAATAATGGAAATTTCGTTAAAATGTTCAAGCCTTGTTGCTTTTTCTAGCTATTTCTTGACGCTCTCATTGATAATATGGGAAATCGCTCCATATTTATGAAACATGAGATATAAAGATTAGGACTAAGAAAAAAAACACAGAATGCTTTACTTTGAAAGCCTGCTAATGAGCCTCAAATTTTAATTGGTTTTCCTAAGAATTTGGGTTCTACGCCCAATAATAAATCCAAATAAACTTTTACACGGGCAAACTTTTCTCTAATCATTACCTTAATGCCTGCACGAGTAGAGACATCTTGTGCCGAAAAGCCAATGGCTTCAATGCCTTTGTAGTTGGCAATAAAAATCGCTCTTTCATTATGAAATTGTTGAGAGATAACCGTTATTTTCTTCTGTCCAAAAATTTTTAGACTACGAACAACAGAGTCTAGTGTTCTAAAACCAGCATAATCTAAGACGATTTTAGAGGCAGGGATGCCCTTTTTTATTAAATCCTCTTTCATATCTGTGGGTTCATCATAGCCTTTTTTACTGTTGTCGCCGCTCACCAAAATAAGATCAATTTTTTGTGCCTGAAAGAGTCGAACAGCAGCTTCTATTCTATATTTGTAATAGCGATTTAAACGACCATTTTTTAGATATTTAACCGTGCCCAATAACAAACCTACTTTATTGTAAGGAATCGTTTCTGTTGATTGATGCAACTGTTTAATGGTGCTTGCTTTTATCGAAAAATCAGCCCCGAAAATGACTAAAACTAGTAGCAGTAAAGCACTTATAGAAAGTAGAACCATTTTTTTTAAGCCTTGAAGTTTGTTTTTTGTACACTTAGCTTGTCGAACCATAACAATGATTTAGATTAACAACGAATAGTTTACTCTACCTGACGGTTTTTTAAATTTAACAGAATGGGCTTTTTCTAGCTCTATCTTAGATCTTAGATCGTTTCACTCTTAGACATTAGATCCCAATTACAACTTAATTGGGATCTAATGTCTAATTTCTAAGAGCAAAGCGATCTAAAAATAGATAGAAGCTGCCCCAATTTTAATTTTTACAAAAATCATAGGGTAGAGAACGAATAGTTAGTTTAAAAGAACAAAAAAACGTACAAAACAAAATAGTTATGAATCTGCCGAAAAATTAGCGTTTAGTTTTTGGTTGATCTAATGATTGATTGGTAATTAAATAGAGAACATGTCGCCTTAGCGGAGAGTCGGGGGCTAATAAAGGGTGATCAAATTCATCTATCTTACGCATGCCTATCTTTTGCATAATACGCTCTGAAGGGCTATTAATAGTAGCTGTAAAAGAATAAATTTTATCCAATTGTAATGTTTTAAAACCATATTCTAAACAAGCTAGGGCACCTTCTGTTGCCAAACCTTGGTTCCAAACACGATGATCTAAGCGCCAACCAATTTCTACACAAGGCGTAAAGTTACTCTTAAATGTTGGACGCATAAAACCAATATAACCAATGAATTGATTGGTTGCTAATAAATCAACAGCATAAACCGAAAAACCATAATCTTGATACTGCTGGATAATTCTATCCATGAATTTTTGGGTCGCTTCCTTGCTTAATGTATTGGGGTAATAACGCATGACTTCAGAGCTTGCATTGATTTGGGCAAAGGGGGCTAGGTCGCTCTCTTTCCAAGTTCTTAGACCAAGGCGTTCTGTTTGTATCAGGTAATGTTTAGACATGGTTTATTACTTATTGTTATAAAGGCGATTTAAGGAAGGATAGAAATCAAAGATAAAATTTCTGGGATGCAAATGAAGAATGGTTCTTTGATAAATCGTAGGCTCACGTAGTAACCACGCAGAACCCAGCTTGCTGGCTCACGAGTGATAACGAGCTAACCTAGCAGCAAAGCTAATCGTGTAGTAAACATTAAAAAAGGGTAAGCTTTTTTAGGTTCTAAGTCGTATGTCCTGTATTTACAGGAACTAAGCATACGACTTAGGACCTATAACTTATAACAAAAGTAGTAATAAGCAGGCAAGATAGTTTACTATTCCACATAATTTGTCAAAGAACCTGAAGAATTACCAAGTACAAAGTACTAAACCTTTTAACTAAACCTTTGTTTAATACTGTTATTAATACTATTTTTGATTAGACCTATTGTAATCGGTGCGCTCTAATGCTAAAAATACGATTACAATAATGAATTGAGCTAAGTCGACACAGCTTAGTTATCACTGACAAAATAAGACTTATACCCTTGTCTGTATTACAAAAAATTTTGTCAAGAAAAAATAAGTATACATGAAATTACAAACGTTAAAAAAACGTGGGAGCAAACTGGCTACTCCAAATATTCAAATTGCTATTTTGGAGGAAACGACTCCTCAGGTAACTAAGTTTGAGCATAAATTGCAAGACATAAATTTAATGCCATTTAAACCTACCAAATTAGAAATATTTCAAATTAATGTGGGGTATATGTGCAATATGACTTGTGAGCATTGTCATGTAGATGCAGGGCCGACCCGTACCGAAATTATGACCAAAGCAACCATGCAACATTGTTTGGATGCAATCAAAAAAGCCAAAACAACTACGGTTGATATTACTGGAGGGGCGCCAGAAATGAATCCAGATTTTCAGTGGTTTATTGAGCAAATTCGAGCGATTAGTAAAGATATTGAAATTATTATTCGCAGCAATTTGACAATTTTGGTTTCCAACAAAGAATATCGAACCTACCCTGAATTTTTTAAGAAACACAACTTAACAGTTATTGCTTCTTTGCCTTGTTATACCGCAGCCAATACAGATAAACAACGGGGAGATAAGGCATTTGTGCGCTCTATTGAAGCCTTGCAATTGCTCAATGAATTGGGATATGGAAAGGAAGGAACAGGGTTAAATTTACACTTAGTGTTTAATCCTGGAGGAGCAAGCTTGCCTGGTAATCAAGCAGGGTTAGAGGCAGATTATAAACGGGTATTAAAAAAGGATTTTAACTTAGAATTTAATAATTTATACACCATTACGAACCTTCCAATTAGTCGATTTTTAGATTATTTGTTGAAAGAGGAAAAGTTTGACGACTATATGCAGTTGCTATTAGAGTCATTTAATCCAGCGGCCGCAGAAAGTGTTATGTGTAGAAATACCTTATCGGTTTCTTGGGACGGTTATTTATACGATTGTGATTTTAATCAGATGTTGCAACTGCAAGTAGAAAAATCAGCTCCTCAGCATATTGAAAATTTTGACCTTAAAACACTAGAAGAACGCAATATTATGTTGGGGCAACATTGTTATGGCTGTACAGCAGGAGCGGGATCTAGTTGTCAAGGAACAGTGGCTTAGTTATTATGGAGAAGGATTAAAACAGGAAACCACCAAATCATATAGAATGAGTAGTTTTGAGAAAAAAAATATCATGCCGCCAAAAGTTCAGGCAGCAATTTTTGGGGCAATGATCGTTGTAGGTATGTTAGGGGCTGCTATGGTAGCAAAAGAACCCTTAACAATATGGATGATGGGTACATCTTGTTTATTGTTATACTCTATTTTAAATAATGGGTTGAGTTTTTTTGCTAACGATTACAAAACCTATCTAATACATTCTATTTATGGGTTTATGTTTATGCTAATTGCTGTAATAGGGATTGGAACACTTTGTTCTGGTTTAAGTGTATTTGAAGCTGGGGGATATAGAAATATTCTAATTATAATACTTATTGCCAATTTTATTTTTATTGCTATGATTATAACCATTAAGGGCTTAATCAGTGTAATTGCAGAGAAGGATAAGCGGCTTTAAAAAATTAGCAGGCTACTAATAAAAAAACTTTAAAGCAAAAATGTATCTTTGAAGTTTTAATCTCCCTAACTAAAAGCCTATGATTAGGCTTAAATTTTCATTACTCCGTGGGTCGCTTGTAGTGGGTTGGTTACTAGGTTGATGTGTTTTTTAGACTGTTAGTTTGTTAGCCACTCCACAAATACAAGGCAGTTTTTTGCTTTTTTACAAAAAAGGAAGGAATACACGGGGCATTAATTTTATAACTCCAAAAAAAAATGATGCGTACTTGGACTATTTTACTGCTGGGTTGTTTGTTGGCTCTAGCTTGTAATAACTCTAAATCAACAACTACCAAATTGGCAAAATCTATCGTTTTAGAAGTTAAAATTGCCGATACTACCAATACCATTGACAGCCTCAGATTATTTGCATGGAAGGATATTCAAGCAGAAGAAATAGCAGTGCAAGCAGTTACCAAATCTAGCGCTGGTATTGGTTGTACTTTTGAATTGGGGCAACAGCCTAGAGGTATGTATTATTTAGGAACTAGTTTACGGGATTTAAAACCTATGCTGTTAGGAACAGAAAAAGCCTTGATGTTGGAGGGAAAAACGGCTAAGGTATCAGAGTTGAAAATCGTAAATAGCCCGCTCAATAAAGAATATGAAAATTTGATGAAGCGAGTACAAGGTCATAACGAAACGTTTATGACATTGATGACCGATTACAATACAGCAAAAGGAGACAAAGCAACGAGAGATAAAGTCAAAAAAAGAATGGGTGAGGAGGATTTAGCAAAAAGAAAATTGCTGGATTCTTTGCGCCAAAAAAATTCAGAATTAGCTCGAATTATGGCTTTTAATGCGTTTCAGAGTTATCAAAATAATGGAAAATCAGGACAGGTAGAAGGTTCTTATTTTGCCGAATCTTATTTTGACTTTGTTGATTTTAGTGATACTGTTTATGCAAATTTGCCTTTCTATTATGAAAACATCAAAAACTATGCTACTGCATTGACACAGATTGGCTTGAAGGGCAACCAACAAGTAGCGGCTTTAGATAGCTTATTTACAAAAGTAAAAGAAGAAAACCGCTTGTTCAAACCAACACTTGTTGGGGCTATGTTTGGTATGATGGGACGGAACAACCAAGTATTCTTAAAATATGGAAAAATTTACTTAGAGAAATTTAAGGGCGATTATCCTATGTTGGATAAATTTGTAACAGAGCAGGTCACTAAATTGAAAGGGGCTGCTGGTGTTGGAGAAGTTGCCACGAATATCAAAGGCAAAACACCTAAAGGAAGCACTCTATCCTTAACAGATCTTAGAGGAAAATATGTACTGATTGATTTTTGGGCAAGCTGGTGTGGTCCTTGCCGTCGTGAAAATCCTAATGTCGTGCGTTTGTACAATAAATACAAAGACAAAGGCTTTGATATTTTGGGCGTTTCTTTGGATAATAGCAAAGCAAAATGGGAAGCCGCAATCGCTAAAGATAAATTAACTTGGCATCACATTAGTGATCTTAAAGGCTGGGCTTCTGAATTGTCAAAACCATATGGCGTTCGAGGAATTCCTTATACTGTATTGGTCGATAAAGAAGGTAAAATTATTGGTAAACGCCTAAGAGGGGCTTCGCTAGAGGCTAAACTAAAAGAAATTTTTGGCTCTTAGTGGTTGATGACTAATATACTAGTTGGAATTTGTTTCCAGATAAAATTGGCGCATTAGTAATAATGCGCCAATTTTTTTTCTTGATTTTAACCTAAAAAGTTAAAAAAAATAGTTTTACCATAGGGGAATTAAGCAGGATATTCCCTCTATAAGAGGGATTACCTTTTAATGATTTAAAACCTAATTATAATGATGAAATATAACATTCTATTACTGTGTTTATTGATAACAATTGTAGAACTGCAAGCAGGAGGACCTTGGACCAAAAAAAAGGGCGAAGGCTATGCTCAATTTGCAGTTTATGCTATTCCACCCATCAATCGATTGTCCATTAATGCTTATCGAACAAAATTTTTAAATCGTGCGGTGTTTGATGCTACAGCAGAGCTATATGTAGAGTATGGACTTCTTGATCAATTAACGCTTTCTGCTTCTTTGCCTTTGAAATTTGTTGCGACAGGGCAAGAGGTTCAGACGGTGAATGGTACACAAATGGGCGCTGGATCAATCGGGACACCTGGTCGTTTGTTGGATGCAGGAACTCTAGTTGACCTCGGAAATGTTCGATTGGCAGGCAAGTATAATTTTTTGAAAAAGAAAATCGTTCTTTCTGCTCATGCTGCCATTGCTGCGCCAACAGCCCTTCAAGCTTACAATCCACAGACTGCCCTGCGAACAGCATATCCTTGTTGGGGTTTTCAACCCTCTTTATCGATCGGATATAGCAAAGAAAAAATTTACACTTACTTAGAAACTGGTATGAATTTTCGTACCCATAATTATAGCCATCAATGGGTAGCCAATTTTGAATTTGGCTGGCGTCTAGGCAAGCGAACTTATTTGGCCTTGGCTTTGGATGCGGCTTTGTGTTTGCCTGGTGGAGTAGATGTACCCAATTCTACAGAAGAAGTACAAACGGGGCTTTATGTTAATAACCAAAATTTTGTAGCATTAACCATTAAAGCAATTGTTCCTGTTTCGGATCAAATTGGTTTAAATTTATCTTTGTCTGGCGGGCTTTGGGCAAATAATGTGCAGCAGGGACCTAATATAGGGGTTGGTGTTTATTATAAATGGAAGAAAAAAGAACAAAGCATTAAACAATAAAAACAAGGGAATTTTAGAACTTTTGTTCTATACTTAGATGTTTTTTACTAAAAAAAAAGTAAAAAATAACAGCGTATTAATAGATAAAGTAGTATACTTATAAAACTTAAACTGTTTAATTCAATTTTTAATTAATGTTTTCTTTTGATAATTTAGTTCCAATACCGTTAAGCGATCAGCTTAGTGTTTCTGATATATGGGCAAATAACTTTGCTTTTGATACTGCTACTCGTTATTTTGTTGAAGCGCCATCGGGCAAGGGCAAAACTACATTGCAGCATATTTTGTATGGTTTGAGAAAGGATTATACAGGAGAGGTGACCATTGCAGCATTGGGCGATAAATTTAAACTCAAAAGCTTAAGCTTAGATCAGTGGGCTACAATTCGACAAAAAGAATTGTCGGTTATATTTCAAGACTTGCGCTTGTTTTTGCCATTGACAGCAATGGAAAATATTCAACTGAAAAACAACTTGACCCAGCATAAATCAGAGGAAGAGATTATAGCAATGGCTGAGGCATTAGAAGTTGGGCATTTGTTGCAAAAAAAATGTGGAGAAATGTCCTATGGGCAGCGACAGCGTATTGCGATTATTAGAGCCTTGTGCCAACCGTTTAAGTTTTTAATTATGGATGAACCCTTTTCTCACTTGGATCGGGCTAATATCCAAAAATGTTGTGCTTTGATTAGTCAAGAATGCCAAGAGCAAAAGGCAGGTTATGCCGTGGCTTCTTTAGAGGAACGTTACTTCTTTGAATACGACCAAGAAGTTAAAATATAATAAAACGATAGGATGCATCGTTTCAGGATATAACTATAGAGATAAACTATTTTTACAACTTCACTAAAAAAGAGAAATTATGCTAAGTAAAATCCTTTTTGCCTCAACTGTTCTATTCATCACTTTAATTACTTTTTCTGCTTGTCAAAAAGATAATAACACAAGCTACCAAGATGTCAAAACGATTATTAGCACGAGTTGTGCCGTTTCTGGCTGCCATGATGCCACTACTGCAAAGAAAAACATTGACTACACCAGCTATGCAACAATGTCTGGGGCTACTGGTCTAACCAACAGCCTGCATAAAAATAGCAACGGTTTTCACGATCGAGTATTGGTTGTACAAGATATGCCCATTGGAGGAACGCTATCTCAAGCAGATAAAGATTTGCTGCAACAATGGGTAGACAATGGTTATGCTGAAAACTAGAGAATACTAAATTTTAAGACTCAATGGGGGCATTTTTTAAGCTGCCCCATTCGCTCCAAGAGCCATCATACAAAGCCGTTGGAGTAGTTATAATTTGGGCAAAAGCCAATAATAAAATACAAGCGGTAGTCCCTGATCCACAAGAACAAATCACGGGACTCGAATTTGGAATTAAGGGGGCAATAAGCTCCCTTAATTCTTTTTTAGATTTTAATTTCCCATTTTGAATAACCTTTTGAAAGGGCAGGTTGATGGATTTTGGAATATGTCCCTTGGCTAACTCTTTTCTTGGTTCAGGAACCAAGCCTTTAAATCGTTCAGCAGATCGAGCATCAATAACCAACGCCTGGGCTTGATCAATATTTTTTAAAATATCTTCTGCGTTACAGATTAACGTTGCTTGATAATTAGCGCTAAAATCTCCTTTAGAATAAAACCGTTTCCTTCTTTTTTCTACGGCTGATTCTTCTTGTACCCAAGCAGGCAAGCCACCATCTAAAACCGCCACATTAGCATGCCCCATTGCTTTGAACATCCACCAAACCCTAGGACTAGAATAGATTCCTAAATTATCATAAACAACAATTTTGCTAGATTGATGAATGCCCAATTCGCAGCATTTTGTTGAAAAATCGATTGGAGAAGGCAGCATATTGGGAAGGCTAGAGGCTTGATTGCTAAAAACCTTCTTTAAATCAAAGAAACGAGCGCCCTTGATCTGGAGATCAGGATAGGAGCTTGTTAAGTTGGATTTATTGTTGTGCAAACTAGCATCTAAAATTACGAGATTGGGATCCGCCCAATGTTCTTTCAGCCAAGCCACAGAAACAAGAGAGTCTTTCATAAAGCGATAATTTATTATTGCTCAATAACCAATTTACGAATAATTTTGCCATTTATACCTTCTAAATAAACCAAATAAACCCCTGCTGCTAAATGAGTAAGGGGTAAATTGAGTTGATTCACACCTTGTTGGAGTTTCCAATCTTCTTGCAATAGCGTTTTTCCTGTAATGCTTAAGAGACTAAGCTGTCCTGTTGTGGCTTTGGAAGTTTGAACTTCTAAGGTTAAGTTATTGCCCTGCTGGGAGGGATTGGGGTAGATCGTAAAGCTATTGATGACGGCATTGTCATTAAGCCCTGTGGCTATTTGAGTGTTAAAACTTTGAGGGGCTGTTAAGCCTGCACAAGTATAACTTTGATTAAAGGGAAGCACCTGCCACCTATAGGGTAAAAAAGAAGGGCGAGGAGCATAGCTAAGTGGTGAAGTATAGACGGTATCAGTCAATAAAATTTCTTCCATGATATGCCCAGGAGTTGTACAAGGAGCAGCGCAAATTTTAAGCAAATAATGAGTTGCGCCATCTACTTTATTCCAACGAAAAGTAGAACCAACTGTTGTGGGTAAAGTAGCATTAGGGGCGGGTTCGATTAATGCCATATTAGCAATAGAAATAGAATCCACAATCGGACTTTGATTGTATAAGTGATTGGAACGTTTGGCTTGTATAAATGCCTGCATATACTGCCCTTGTTCTGTTGTAAAGACCGAACGGCAGGTAGAATAAGACATGATATTAATCCCTTCTGAATAAAAGGCAACAGAATCTGGATCAAGTTGTTGAGTGGTACTCATATTGCTACCATTACAACTCCAACGAAAGGCTAAATAATCGGCAGGAGTATCACAAAAACCATCTGCTGCGCTGTTGCAGTTGGCATTTGGACCCGTTCTACTAACATATTCCACTGCTGTGGTATCTACAATGATGGTATCGGCTCCCCACATGGTATCCTTGTAGACCGTATAATCATAGAGTACTTCGGTGGGAGCAGGGCTAGGAAAATTTTGTAAGGCAGTTCCATTATAGCCATGACCGCCTTCCCAACCAAAGAAGGTATGTTGAACCCCTAAGGCATGTCCCAATTCATGCGAAAAGGTATTGGCAGTTAGGCAATTTTGGCTAACGGTCAATCCTCCATAAAGCACATTATAACCACAGGCACCAGCAGGATTGGCGACAATATAACAATTTGTTGTATTGGGGACATTATACTGTAACATAAAGCCACCTCCAATAATAACCGAATCGTGGTCATTAAATGCCGTATTTTCGATATAGCGGATGGGATATTCTATAAAAAACTGTATGCCTGTATTTTTATAATCCTGATTGACTCTACAAAAAGCATTAAGCACAGCTGTTAAGCTAGCATACCCCGTGCTGTCATCATTTCCTACAATGTGCAAACTAATAGGGAGGTAAGTTGTGCTATTAGGCGTTTTTAGATGTTGATACGCCGCAGGGTTTTGGTGGTAACGGTGCATCCATTTGGTGCGAAAAGAAGCACTTGCACAAGGCTCATAATCTAGTTCTGAGCCTTGTGGCGTATGAATTTGATGCCCACACACTTGGCGTTGAGCGATGCTATTAAAAGTCAATAACAAACCTAAAAAGGGTAATAAATAGTTCATTGGTAAATTGTTATAGTTCTTATACTTATAGGGATTTTCTATAAAAATGTTTGAACGAAATTGTTTTCTGATTATCAAATCGGTTAATTTTCAAATTAACACCAAAAGTGAATCATTAAAACACTGATTTTGAGCAGTTGTATTTTTTATAGGAAAACCCTTCTTATACTTATGTCACTCGCCGAATTGGTTTACTCCTTCCGCATGATTGTTGTTTGTTGACGAATGGATTCTTTGTGAATGGTATTAATAATATCCTCTACAAATTTTTTAGAAAGTTGAGAAGATTCTGCTTTTTTGAGCGCTCCTGCTCGGACATCTAGCCAACGTTCTATTTGAAGAATAGCAACGTTACTTTCCTTTTTGTACAAGCCAATTTGGCGGACAACTTCCATCCGTTTTGCCAACAAATGGAGGGTTTGGCTGTCCAAATTATCAATGAGCGTTCTAAAATGATTAATTTTGTTTAAATAATCTAAATTATCGGTATCTAATTGACGGATAATGAGTTTCTTTAATAAGGTTTCCAAACCTTGTGGTGTCACTTGTTGTTTGGCATCACTCCATGCTTCATCAGGATTGATATGGCTCTCAAGCATCAACCCATCAAATTTTAAGTCTAATGCATGTTGTGCAATTTCATACAGCAAAGCACGCTTTCCAGCGATATGACTAGGATCGCAAATGATTTCTAAATTGGTAATGCGTCGGCGTAATTCAATTGGGATTTCCCATTGAGGCTGATTTCTATATTTAGGGGCATTGTAGACCGAGAAACCACGATGGATGGCAGCAATTTTATGAACCCCAACTTGAGCAATCCGCTCAATGGCCCCAATCCACAATTCCAAATCTGGATTGACAGGATTTTTAATCATAACAGGAATGTCTACGCCTTTTAGCGCATCTGCAATTGCTTGTACTGCAAACGGATTAACAGTAGTTCTTGCTCCAATCCAGAGTACATCAATATCGTGCTTAAGTGCTTCCTCCACATGATGAGCATTGGCTACTTCGCAGCAAGTAGGCAATTGATTCAGTTGTCCAGCTTCTTTTAACCAAGGCAGGGCTTTAGCACCTACCCCTTCAAAAGAGCCAGGTCGGGTTCTTGGTTTCCAGATACCAGCTCGCAAAATGTGAACGCCTGAATTGGCGATTTGAGAGCAAGTTTGCAAGACCTGATCCTTGGTCTCTGCGCTGCAAGGTCCTGAAATTACAAGCGGTTGATTGGGAGATATATGGAGATCTAGCTCCCAGTTTTTTATGTTGGTAATATTCATATTTATAACAAAAGATCTATGTTTAGTACATGGTGTATATTAGCAGAACACTAAAAATAAAGATAGAGTTGCCTAGTAATTAAAAATTATCACTGTAGTAGCAACGCAGTTACCACGCAGTAGCAGCGAAGCTAATCCTGTGGCACATTCTAAAAAAAAATAAGCTTTAATTACTTTCTTCTAAAACCACATAAACGTAGTGCACGAGCAGTTTGGTATGGTGTACCAACGGGGATGCCTAGCAGCGAAGCTAAAAAGTAGTGATAAGCAGGCAAGAGCGTTTTCTATAGAACCAAAATTATGGGATTAACGCAACAACTCATTAAAATAGCGGACATAGTTTTCTTGTTCAGATTGAACAGAATAGCGTTCGATTACTGTTTGCCGTCCTTTTTTTCCCATAGATTGGCGCAATTCAGGATTTTCTATAAGGAGCGATAACTTGTTTACCCAATCTTCAGTTGTCTTAACTAAAAATCCATCGACTCCATCTTCCACTACCTCTCCATTGACCCCAACATCAGATAGTACTGCCGCCTGTCCTAAAGACATATATAAGAGTCCTTTTAAAGCACATTTGCCCTTTGTCCATTCATCGTTCGGCAATGGCATTATTCCGATGTCAATTTCAGAAAGTTCTGCTACTTCTGTGGCACTAGACCAAGCTATTCCTTTTATATTGAGTTCTTTGTTGTAATAATGGGCATCACCAATAACTTTGAAATAGACCAAATCGCCATATTTGGCTTTGATCTGACGAAGGGCAGGCAAGGCATATTCAAAATAAGGAACAGTTGAAAAACTACCACTCCATCCAATGCAAATTTTATCAGATTTAGAAGATTGAATACGATGATAATTATTGGTGTCAACTACCGTTGGAACCAATTTGGTATTGGGGTTAAATTGTTTGGCATAATCTGCTAAAAACGAATTGCCAGCGAATACTAGATCCGAAATTGCAATTAACTTTTGAGTTTTGGTCGCATCTTTTAGAAAACCAAGTGCCCGATTGCCTGCCGATACATTTTGCAACCAAATAGAATCGTCAAAGTCAAAAACCATTTTTGTTTTTCGAGCGAATAATTTTTCAAAAAATACAGTGCCCAGCATAAAAGCCTCTCGCTGTACAAAAACAAAATCGTATTGTTGGGCGCTAAAAGATTTAAAAAATAGCTTGACAACACTGCGCAGCAGGATTCCTACTTTTGCAAGGTAATTTCCTGCGCCATAAAATTTTTGATCGTCTTGGGCTCGTATCAAATAAAAATAATCAAATTCAAATCCCTGTTGTTCTAAGTAGGGTTGAAATTGCTCAAAACGATACCGTTGAGAGGGAGAACGATCGGGACGATGCAGTCCCATAAATAGTACTTTTTTCATAGTTTTTTCTTCGCTTCTTTCGCTGACCTGCAAAGCTATGAAAAAAGTGAGATTGATTGGAATTTAATTGAAGCTTTAGAATATTTTTGCATTAACTATTTGCGATTGAAAAAAAAACCTTACTTTAAACTTTGTTGATGCTAAGAGCAATAACGGTTTATCTTCTAAATTAAAAACTACCCAATATGAATATAAAGTTTTGTGGTGCAGCACGGGATGTTACGGGGAGCAGTCATTTGTTGAGCCTGAAAAATGGGCATAAAATCCTTTTGGATTGTGGTTTGTATCAAGGTAATGAAACGGATATGCGAGATTACAATCAGCAATGGGCGCATTTTGATCCCAAAGAAATTGATTTTCTTATCCTTTCTCATGCCCACATCGATCATATTGGTCGTGTACCTAAATTGGTAAGGGATGGTTTTAAGGGGCAAATTTTATGCACACATGCTACTCGAAGTTTAGCTTCAATTATGCTGATGGATGCAGGAAAAATTCAGGAGAACGAAGCAGACGAGTTAAATCCCCCCTTATATACTTGCGAAGATGCTAAACAAGCTCTTTATTTTTTTACAGGTTTGAGCTATGAGCGTTGGCATTTTGTAGAGATTGGACTAGAGGTATTTTTTAGGGATACAGGGCATATTTTGGGATCTGCAAGTGTTACGCTCAAGATAGAAGAAGCAGGAGAGGAGCCTGTCTTGTTTGGTTTTACGGGAGATGTGGGACGAAGCGAACGACCAATTCTAAAAGACCCCATTCCCATGCCAGTCGTGGATTATTTGATTTGTGAATCTACTTATGGCGGCAAAGTTCATAAAAATTATACCGCAGATTTAAATGATTTACTTTATGTTGTTCGAGAAACTTGTGTTTTGAATGAGGGGAAGTTGTTGATCCCTGCCTTTAGTGTAGGAAGGACTCAAAGTCTAATTTATATGTTAGATCAGCTAGAAACAGCAGGCAAATTGCCCAAAATTCCTGTTTATATAGATAGCCCCTTGGCAATTAATGCCGTGGATATATTTAGAACGCACCCAGAATGTTATGATGAACAACTGCACGACTATTTGATGGTGGATCCTAATCCATTTGGTTTTTCAGGATTAAATTATGTAAAACGGTCAGGTTTGGCAAATCGATTGGCAAAATCTAAAGAACCTTGTATTGTGATTAGCTCTTCTGGAATGATGACATCAGGGCGAGTACGTCGCCATTTATTTCATATGGTAGAAGACCCCAAAAATACCATTTTGATGGTGGGGTATTGCGCCCCTAGAACCTTAGGAGGGCAATTATTGAAAGGGGCAAAAACGGTCTATTTGTATGGAGAACGAAAAAAGGTAAAAGCGAGGATAAAGCGATTGGTTTCTTTCTCAGCACATGCTGATCAAATCGAGTTGTTCAACTTTTTGCAAAATCAAAAACAGCTTAAAAAATTATTTTTAGTACATGGCGAATACCCTGTCCAAGCAGAATTTAGAGACTATCTATTTGATCGAGGTTTTAATCATATTGAGATACCTGATTTGGGCGACAGTTATGAATTGTAAAAAAAATAATACATCTTGTCGGTAGAATTAGAAAAGCAAGTTCCCAAATCAAGTTTTTTGTAGTATCTTGGAGCATTAATAAAAATCAATTAACCAAAAAGTTAAGTTTAGTGCTATGAATTTTAGAATGACTACTATTTTACAAGCTTTAATCTTGGGATTAACGCTACTGCTTTTTGCTCAAGAAGCTATTGGGCAAGCCAAATGGGTACGAGCAACCTATCGAGATGATCCATCGACCACCATTGTTTTAGGATGGACAGGAGGAGTTGGAACCTTACATTATGACACGGTTGATCATGGAGTTAATAATCACGCTGCTTATGCAATGTCTCAGGTAGTAGATAGAAGCACTAATCATAAAGGAAATACCCATTATTTTGTTCGTTTAAATAACCTTCAACCAGGAACCGTTTATTATTTTGCGATACAAGGAGATGCGACTAAACGTTATTCTTTTAGAACCATTTCGGATGATCCTAATCAAGCTATTTCGTTTATTTCGGGGGGAGATTCTCGTAAGCGACTGTCTTTTTTGGGAATAGGAGACCCTCCTTGTTGGGGCAATGGTTGCCGAGAAACCCGACAAGATTTGAACACGATTGTAGCAAGAATTCGACCAGATTTTGTAGCTTTTACAGGTGACTATATTCGAAATTATGATATTCCCTTTACAGCCAACAGCGAAGACGATTGGGGGGAGTGGTTTGACGATTGGGAATTGTCGATAGGACCAGATGGACGATTGACTCCCATTATTCATTCCTTGGGCAATCATGAAGACGCAGTAGATTTGGATCAATTTTTTGATGTACCCAATACAGATGTTTACTATGCGACTAATTTTGGAGGAAATTTATTTCGTTTGTACACCCTAAATTCTGAACCATCTGATGTTTGTGCAGATGTGATTCAAAAAAACTGGTTTATCAACGATTTACAACAAAATAGTACACCTTCTAATAGCCCTTACTGGAAAATTGTGCAGTATCACCAGCCCATGGTTCCACATGCTAATTATTCGGCTCGGACGGACTTAATTGATTGCTGGGCTTCGGAATTTGCTACTTATGGCGTGCGTTTGGCTTGCGAATCTCATGCCCATGTACTAAAGACTACTTATCCTCTAATTTATGACCCAGCAGCTGATACCCTTTATCACGATTTGGTTAGAAACGACAGTTTGGGAGCTGTATTTTTGGGCGATGGTTCTTGGGGGGCTCCTCCTAGACCAGCTTATGCACCTATTGATTCTGTGACACAAGATGTAGAACAGATTAGCGGTTTCTTTTTTATTAACATCAATCAAGAAAGAATTCAAATTAAATCAGTGATACCTTTTCCCGATAGCATCGCAAATATTCCTCAATTATTGGACGATCACCAAGGGACTTTATTGCCTGCTGGAGTTCCTTTATGGCGACCAACAAATGGTTCTAGGTGCATCATTATACCTAACTATAGCCCATTGTTGGCAACTCAAAAGGTGGCAAAACAACGATCTCCTTCTGCTGTAGTAGCACCGAATCCAGCTCAGAATTATGTAACGGTTCGTTTCAAAGAAATGTTAAAGGAAGAGGTTACGATTGAAGTATACGACGCTAGAGGCAAAAGATGTCAATCGCACACCAATATAAAGTCGAAAAATTTTAAACTAGATGTCTCAAATTTGTGTTCTGGAGTAAACTTTATTAATATTGTTACTAAAAAAGATGTAGAATCTCATAAAATCATCATTACAAGGTAAGAATAACCTTTTATTCAGCTCATTATCAAGTGTGAAGCGAACCAATGATAAGTACAACAACATATAAAATGGTGTTTTGTTAAGTGCTTGCTAATGAGTTGAATAAGTTTTTTTGAATAACCCTGTGTTAAACCACTTCAAGGTATCGATATTACTTTAGGCGTTTAGCAAGCTATTAAATTGAATAAGCGTATGAATTCCAACGAGAAAAAAAATCTAAAAGTTGCTTCTTTTAATTTATTAAATCTGGTATTGCCCAATAAAAAGTTTTATGGCAAACGAAGTTATACGATAGAAGAATACCGAAAGAAAAAAGCTTGGATCTCAGATCAGTTAACAAAAATGGATGCTGATATTATTGGTTTTCAAGAATTGTTTGATGAGGAAGCATTGCGAGAAGTCATAAAAGAACACCCTTTGTATAAAGGGGCAGCGGTAGTTATGGGAGCAAGAAAAGGAGGAAGCCCAGCAGTAGCAATTGTTTCTAGATACCCCATTACATCGTACACTGTTTATTCAGATTTTCCAGAACAATTGGAAGTAGAGGGCTTGGTGGTTCCTTTTACTGAATTCTCTAGACCTGTTCTAAAAGCAATGGTTGAATTGCCTTCGGGGATAAACTTGACGGTTTTTGTAGCGCACCTAAAATCTAAGCGCCCATTGATTCCTGATAATGTTGATCGTCATGATCCATTGGAAATATCAAAGGGAGAAGCTCGTTCTTTGCTGCTTAGAGCTTCTGAAGCGAATGCCTTACGAGCGATTTTGCTGGAAAGCTTAAAAAATAGAACCACTCCTGTTATTACTTTAGGCGATTTAAACGATACGCATACCTCTGTGACCACACAGATTATTTCGGGACAGGCACCTCCACGTTATTGGTCGTTTGAACAAAAGAAAAAATTGTGGGATATTTTGTTGTATCATGTCAAGGATATACAGGCGAGACAATCTTCTAAGGATGTTTATTATACCCATATTCATAATGGTCATTACGAAAGTTTGGATCATATCATGGTTAGCCAAGAATTGGTAAAAGAAAACCCGAATCGTATAGGAAGAGTCGTTTATGTTCGTACCTTTAACGATCATATTGTCGACCAAACCTTTGCTAATAAAGAAATCAATTGTTGGGAATCAGATCATGCTCAGGTAGTAGCGACTATAGAATTAGATCCTGTTCGAGAGGAGGATTCAAAGAATGAAAAATATTAACAGCATAAAATAAATAACAATAAAGTATGGCACTTACAGAATCTAATATGCTTCCATTGGGAATGGAGGCGCCTGATTTTGCACTTTTGGACACCGTGAGCGGTAAAGAAATTAGTTTGGACGAACTGAAATCAGATAAGGCTACGGTGGTAATGTTTACCTGCAATCATTGTCCTTATGTATTGCACATCAATGAAGAATTAGTAGCGCTATCTAAGGAGTATATGGCTAAAGGGGTATCTTTTGTTGCCATTAGTTCTAACGATGTAGAAAATTATCCGCAAGATAGCCCTGAAAAGATGAAAGCATTGGCAGCAGAGGTTGGTTATCCATTTCCTTATTTGTACGACGCAACTCAGGTGGTTGCCAAGGCTTATGATGCCGCTTGTACGCCAGATTTTTATGTGTTTGATGTAGATTTAAAATTGCGTTATAGAGGTCGGTTGTGTGCGTCTAGACCCAATACAGATGTGCCTGTGACGGGAGAAGATTTAAGAGCAGCTATTGATGCTTTATTGGCAGGAGAAGCAGTGACAGAAAAACAATATCCAAGTGCTGGTTGCAACATCAAGTGGTTGAAATAAAAGTATAACGATAATCATTGTTAAATAACGTTCTGCTTTAGTGAATAGCAAGGAAGTTTTTAATCTAATTGGCATTAAAATACGTTTTAATGCCAGTTTTAGTTTGTATTTTACTTGAATTTCAATATATTGTATCTGTAAGAATCTGTTATCCCCCAGAAAAATATACCAATGAAAAAGACGTATTATTATTTTGTGCTAATGATTTTTACCTTATTAGTAGCCTGCACTTCTCCACCTGACCCCGTTCAAGTTTCTTTGTCTGAAACATCGATAGCCAAAACAGGATTGGCTAGCAATCCTATTATGTTCAAGGTTGTTGTTAAAAATACAAGTAATCAAGATGCAACAATTGAATGGGAGCGAACGGATTTGCAAAACATCACAGGGTGGACTTATGATATTAATGGGACTGCAAGCAGCACTGGTCGTTTGAATATTCTTGCTAACAGCTCTGTGGAGGTGACGCTAACCATGATGCCGAATGGAAAGGTAGGAAAAGGAGGTGGTAAAATTGATTTTTATGATGTTACCAATCCTCAACTTACTATTCAAACAGTACAGTATACCTTTACAACATTGGCAAGTTATTTTAGGCTCAATCTAGCATCTGCTGCCAATCAAACAGGATATAGTACAAGTGTTTTTGACTATAGTCATCTTGTTTGGGTGGCGAATGATAATTCAACTCCAATAAGGGTAGAGTGGGCCAGAACCAATGAATATAGAAATCCTGCTGCTTGGTATATTTTTCCTAAAACAAACTTACTCTGCTACTCATCCTCTGTAATAAGACATTATGTAGATGTTCCTCCAATGGATTCTATTCCTTTTAAGTTAGGTTTTGAGCATCAGGGAGTTGTAGGGTCTGCTAGTTCAACGACTGTTTTTTGGGTAGACACAGATAGTATCAACAGTGTAAAGAGTCAACCTTTTAGTTATACAGTAATACCCTAACATTCTGAATATAGGATGAAAAATTAACTTAAAATACCTTTATTTGAACATCGTAGACTCCATACATATTCAAATAAAGGTATTTTACGTTAATCGTGCTACGTTTTAGTAGTTGTTTTAGCACTTAAATGACCAACTCTCCAATTTCTCTTTTGCTTAGAATATTTTTTGCATAGTGCAACGCTGCATTTTGAAGCGCTAAGTCTATGTCTTGAAAAGCGTAACTTTTGCTTAGTGCTTGTTGTAATTGTTTGATTTGGGTAATTAAAATTTCTGTAGCAGGGACTTGAATACCCAAGGTTTGAGCAAATGTTTTGAAGAACAAGAGCGCATAGTAAGATTCTGTGATGCGACGATCTGTTCCTGAAATTGCTATGATTTTATTTTTGTAGGTTTGGTGTAACATGTCAGTGACACAATTGGATTGTAGGTTGTTTTTTCGATTGCTTAACCAATCTTTTATAGTGGGAAGATTAAAAAGATCCAATGCATTGGCAACGTTTAGTTGTTCTTGGAATGCATTTTGGAAAAGTTGCGAATATTCCTCCTCTAAGGCATATATTGCTCCTTTGATCGCTTGACCATTGGAGTCAATAAGCTGTTGAGCTTTATTACAAATAGCAGCTGCATTGATGGTTGAAATAGGAGAACTTAGAGCCGTTTGAAGGCAAGAACCTCCATCGATAAATGTAGGCACCTTATCTTTAAACTTAAGGTGTTTGTTAAAAAAATCCAATAGATATAAACGAGTATTAGGATCATCATGAGCCAAAGGGATTCTAGATTTAAAATCCAGTAGTTTTATGGTTAAGCCAGCAGAAGAGGGCAGGGTGTTTTCTTTTGTTGAAAAAACGGGAGAATAACCAATTAGCCCTACTTCTATTTTTCCTAAGCCGATAAACCACGTTGAACCTAAGGTGCCAGGAAAAGCTAAAATGGGGGTGTTTTTTTTCTTGAGTATTGCCTTTTGATAAGGGTTAAAATGATAGGTGTCTGAACTTTGGGGGAACAAACAACAATTGAGGATCAAATCCGAGTGATTGACCAACTCTAGCAAAGAGTCCGTAATGTTGATGTTTAATTGCCCAGTTGAAGAAGGTGCATTAGGAGTTGTTTTATTAATAATTTTTATTTTCCCATCTTGCATTAATTGTCGATATGTTTTAGCCTTTGGTTTAAATGCAATTATATTCAAATTGGCTTTTTGCAGAAGGTAAGCAATGGAGGTTCCTACCGAGCCCATGCCTATAATACCTATAGTCTTTATTTCTTTCTTCATTATCTTTTTTATAGTGTTTGAATATTGAGTAATCTGCTAGATAAGGACAGAGGACAGGGGAGGGGGCTTGTATTAGCTACCTGTATTTATTTTATTTTAATTTAGATTAATTATAGAGAAGCTATGAGGATAATGCATTACCCTAGATTAATGTTAGATGGATTATAGCGTTCTATTTAATGTTCTGTGTGGGGAGTGGAGGAATAGGTTGAGTATAGATGTTTTCTCAACAAAACAATTGTTCTTTAGAAGAAGAATAAATAATTGGACAAATACGATTAGGGTAAAATATAGATTCATTTATTGCTTTTAAAACAGGTTTTATTTGTGTCATTACTCCATTGAAAACCACAAGATGTTTTTTTGCTTTTTTGCAAAAAAAACAAAAAAATAACGGAGTATGATTGCGTTAAATGCCTCAAATATATATAATTGTTTACTTATATGTGAGTACGTTGCAAAATAAAATTAAAAGAATAATGAGAAGGATTTATTCAGGTGATGATGCTTAGTGGTGATAGTTAGACTGTTGTATAATAATTTGCTGATTTTATTTTGAGTGTTTTTTGTAAACAGAGCATTAATAATCTCCTGTTATCCGAATTAGATCCGCTTCAATATTTTGTCGTTCTGCAAAAGTGGGGTAGTTGTTACTAATTTTTTGATAGTATTTTTTTGCCTTTTTTAAGTCTTTAAAATGAATTTCCATTAGCAACCCAATTTTATACAAAAAATAGGGCGTAAGCATTTCATCCTTTTCGCCATTGATGGCTTGGGTATAGTATTTAAGCGCAGTTTGAAAATCATTGAGTTCAGCATAAGCATCTCCAATTAATCCATCGTTTGTTATTTGAAGAAAAGGATCCTTAGTCTGGAAATTAGACAAATAGCCAATGGCCTCTGTATAGGCACCCATGTTTAATAAACAGACCCCAGCATAACGATAGGCAAGATTAGCGGCCTTGGTGTCTTTGTATTGTTCAATAATATCCTTAAATCCTAAAAAATTAGGAATAGAGGGAGAACGACTATCTCGACCATTAAAAGCCAATTCAAAAGAGTCTTCTCTAAAATAGGATTCTGCTAAAAAGATGGCTTCATTGGCTGCGGCTTCATTCGTTACAGCAAGGTTTTCTTTTTGTGAAAAAATAGGAGCGGCAAAGAAAATAAAACTTAAGGTTATAAAGAATCTCATTTATTTATAATTTTTGACCTATGCGTTGAGCATAAATTTTTGTTACAGTGTACTTAGTGCTGTTTAATGAGTAGATGCTCTAATCGATAATCTTTTATATCCGCCCTCTTTTTAGCATTAGAATACCAGTTACTCATCATGTTTGTGTAAAAAAAATGCTTTTTATTTTTAGAATCTTGAGTATTTAAAGGCTCTTTACTTTCCAGTTCAATGATATAAAGCCCATCTTTTCCTTTGATGGGATTAGAGGGTTCTCCTTTTTTCGAAATGGCAACTACTGCCCCTACGGGAGCTCCAAACCTCCAATTTATAAACTCAGAAGCCTTAACGTTAAAAGATTTAGCATTGTTTAATGGCACATTATAAAGTTTGGCAATCTCATCTAATGTGAGTCCTTTAATTTGAGAGGCAACAAGTGCCTTCTTTTTTTCGTGGCGCAATAGATACTTAACAATCAATTTATTGTTAGGTGTCATCAAGTTAGCCTTTCCTTCTTCTCCCAAAAAAACAAGAACAGGAACGATAAATTCTTTTACAACCTTAGTACTGTCATTGTGGAATACCTCCCACCTGTTATAGGTCATATAAGGCTTTGAGGCAACCTCACCTACTTTGGCTTCAGTATGTACCCACTTAATAAGTTCTGCTATAGATGAATTGGCACCTAAATTTGCAACCCTATAGTCGTTAGGTGCTATGTCATAAGCATAACCTATGGATAAATTTTGTTGTTGGGCTGCTTTTCTAAAATCGTTAAGAGTTCGGTTGTTTTGGATAAAACGCTTGGCTCGTGCTAAAAGAGCATCTGATTTTTTTTTGCTAGGGAGAGAGGGAAGAGTAATCGTGGCGATATGAACTCCCTCTGATTTTGTTGCAAATTTTCTATCTGTTATTTGAATAAGGTGCCATCCCAATGGCGTTAAAATCAAATCTAAGGCCTCTTTTGGACGAGGAGAGAATAAGTAATTTTCTAATTTTTTGGTAAAGTGTCCATCCTGTATTACAAAACCTAGATCGCCTCCTGTTGTTCTAGTCTCATCTTGACTATATCTTAGGGCAGCTGCTTCAAAAGTTATTTTCTGATCAAGAATAAGTTGTCTCAAAGAATCTAAATGTCTTTTGACTTGCACTATATCCCCATCTTTAGGAATAGGGATAAGGATGTGACGAGCACGGACAGAGTCGGGTAATTGCACTCGTTGAATTACTTTGGTTATTTTAGAGTTATCAAAGTGAGTATAAGGCCCTATAATAGTGCCTTCCTTTGCTCCAAAGATAGAATCTATAATGGCTGGGGGGGCATCAATCGTTGATCGTTTATGAAAACCATCCTCTATTTCTAGGTCATTTTTAGATAAAAACAAGCGATCACTTTTTGCCGTTTTCCATTCTTTTGCTAGCTCATTCATTCTTTTGGGGATAACTACATAATCAGAACGAGAGAGCAGATTGTGAAAGCGAACAAATTCGAGGCTAGCAGTAGGAGGTTGTTGGTATCTTTTTGCATTTTTGGTAAGGTAATTTTTTATTTCTTGTTCTGAAACAGGAAGCTCGTCGAAGGGGGAATATGAAATGAAGACATACTTAAAGTTAAATGAAGTCTTGTTCTGTGCGATGGATGACTTTGTGACCCATTTAGGGGTGTATAGACCACTTTCTAGTAGCGAAAAGTATTTGTTCCTGAGACGTGTTTCTTTGATTTTGGTTAATAGCCGATCCCAGGTCTTTTTATTGGCTAGTTGTGCCTGTTGTTCTTCTTTAGAATAGGTATCAAAGTTTGCAAAATAAAAAGCGGTTTCTTTGATTCTTTTTCTATCAATTTGACCCGTTCGAGCATCTCCTAATTCTAGCCTAACAATTGGGCTAATGCGAGCATTTTCTTCACTAGCAAACAATAAATCTTCTATTTCTTTTGGGGTAACCCCAATGCCAATTGCATTGCAACTCTGACGAAGAAGAGCATTCGAAACTAAAAAATCCCAAGTATCGTATAATTCGTTTTCTTGAGTTATTCTTTTGTTAATAAATTCCTTATGGTACTCTTCCAACTGTTTGAAGGTAATGGGTTCTCCATTTACACTACCCACGAGGTTTTGTGTTTGCCCTATTAGATCATTTTTTAAACTAATCAATAAAAAAACGAAAAAGAAAGAAACAATTGATGAATGGATGAGAGAGAATTTACGGATAGTTTTTATCGTTGGGGGCATTGGCTGATCTATTAATAACAAAAAAATCGAGAATAATACAAACGATAGGACAGAATATGTAAGGCAAGTTTTTGCTCATAGGGGATAGAACAATTCTATAGACATTTATAGCATAAATATAATATTTTTTTAAAATTATTTTTTTGAGTACAGGATAAAACTAAAAAATAGGCTAAATAAGAACCTCGGTTTAACGCTTTATTGGACTTTAGACCACTTCGTTTATATATATTCAACATAGCGATCTAACTAAGCATGCGAACTCATGACCATCAGGCACTAGAAATAGTTTTCCATTTTAATTGCCTTTTGGAAGTAGAAAGCGCCCAAAGAGATAATGATTTTGATAGGTCGAAAGAGATAGGGGGGGCTTATTGGTAAGGTGAGTTATCAAGATGTTGCTGTATTAATTGCTTAGACATTCTAATACTGGCAAAGAGCACTACGAATGCCAAAACACTTAATAAGGCATAGTTATTTTGAAAAATGAAAAAGTCGTAAGTTCCATGCACGCCAATTGCCAATAAAACTCCTTGGAGGTGCAGTTTTATAGACTGATTTTTGCGAGGTTCAAACTTTGCTAAACCCACATAATAACCCATGATAACCCCAAAAGTAGCATGTCCAGGAACGGCCGTAAACATACGGACTAAGGCTGCTTGTATACCCCCATCAATCACATAAAGTATATTTTCTACAATGGCAAAGCCCATCCCGATCACAACAGCATAAACAATTCCATCCATAGGCTCATTAAAGGCTTCTTTTCTATAAATGTAGCATCTCAGAAAAATATACTTTGCCAATTCTTCGCTCAGTGCGACAGCAACAAAGGCATAAAATGCCACCACTTTCATGTCCAAAGACTTGGGCGGATCTGGGACGCCCATCCAATATTCAACAGACAAAGTACCCAAAATGGCAGGGATACAACTGAGCACCCCAAATAAAAAACAAAAAGCAATGTAATAAAACGGCTCTTTTTCGTATTTATCTTTATTATAAATATAGTAGATAATAAAAATACCTGGTAGGATAGAAAGTATTAAACTAATAAGCATTGTTTTTTGTTGAGTCCCTAGCTTTTTTAGAGCATAAATCTAAACCTGAATATTTTTCCATCGATTCGAGCGCAAATACCAAATAGAGGTAACCAAAGAAATAATCCAATAATAGAATTCTGCCATCCATGCGGTCTCTAAGCTGCAACCTAATAGATGAACAACTACATAGATATATATGAGATAAAAAATAACACAAATGACTTGAAAAAAGAGCGCTTGATTAGTGGCTCCTGTTCCAACCAAACCATTAAAGTAAATAGCACCAATTGAAAATAATGCTAGAATGCCAGTTAAAACGCCTGTTAGTCGAACAGATTGTTGGATCAAATCTAAGTTGTCCGTTCCTACTCTAAGAACAACTTCTGGCGCAATCAGCATCGAAACAGCACAAATCATGGTCACCCCAAAGGATAAAATAGCGGTTTTAGTTGTTACCGTAAAAACCTCATCCATTTTGTTTTTACCAATCAAATTGGAGGCTAAAGTATTGATGCTAGAAGCAAAACCCCAGCAGGGAATCATAAAGAGCAAATAAACAGCCCGCATAATATTAGAAATAGCCAATTCTGTTTTCCCCATATCTTCTATTATAATAAAGAAGATAAACCAACTCCCCATACCAACGACTGATTGTAAAACAATGGGGGTCGAGAGCTTGAGCTGAGCTTTAATAATATCAACATTAATGCTAGGAAACTTGCGTTTAGGGAGGTTTATTGCTTCATCTAAAACAGCGGTTTGAGAATGGGTAGCATTGGGAGTTCCAAACAAACCATAGGCTCTGTTTTTTTTGTCTAATAAAATATAAACGATAAAAATTAAAAAGGCAAGCCCCTCTGCTATTGTACTGGCCAAACCTGCCCCTGCAATTCCCATTTCAGGCAAGCCCCACTTGCCAAAAATTAACCCATAATTGAGGATGGTGTTGGCTATTCCTAGTACCAATGCATTGTATATAATGACTTGTGTGCGAGCGACACCAGTATATAGTGCTACAATAATAACACCTGCATAACTGAAAAATATCCCCGCAGAGCGGTAGTCCAGATAGGCAATACAGGCCGTATAAATATCTTTGTTGTTAACAAAAAGGGCAAAAAAGTAATCGCCGCCAAATTGCATAAACAAAAAAAGCAAAAGGGCTAAGGATAGTGCAAAAGCAAGCATCGAATAATAAATAGTGCCAATCTTTTCCAGTTCTTGTGCGCCCATTCGTCGAGCAATCATGATTTGCCCAGCCTTGGAAAAACTATAACCAATGGAGGCAATCATTAAGTAAAACACACCCACCAAGCCGATGGCGCCTAGTTCAATTTCACCGACACGACCCAAAAAAATAGTATCAGTTAAGGTAATTAAGTTCTGCACAGCAGAACCGATCATAATGGGAATGGATAGTTTGAATATATCTGTATATGAAATGCTGGTCTTCAAAATTGTCTTTCTGTTTTGGGGGATGCCTAACTATTCTTTGATGCTGTCTAAGTAATCATAGTATTGATCATTGAGCGAACCAATAAATTCTAAGATTCCATCTCTTCCTGTTTTTTGTTTGGAAGAAGTGATAAAATATTGCGGCATTTCGTTCCAATACTTAAGAAACTCCTTTTTGAAATCGCTTAAAAAGTTTTTATTTTTAGAAGATTTCTTTTTATCGTTTTTTGTAAATACAATAATAAAAGGTACTCGATTTTCTCCCATCCAATTGGCAAATTCGATGTCTTTTTCTTGGGGAGGAATACAGCTATCTATTAACAAAAAAGCACACTGAATATTTGGGCGTTTAGTGAAATAATCACCAATCATTTCTCGCCAAACTTGACGAGTACGTTGAGCAATACGGGCATAGCCATAGCCTGGCAAATCCACTAGGTACCAATCTTCGTCTACATCATAATAATTAATGGTTTGCGTTTTTCCAGGTTGGCTCGATGTTTTTGCCAAAGATTTATTGTTGCAAACCATGTTAATCAATGAAGATTTGCCCACATTAGAGCGACCAATAAATGCATATTCTGGGCGATCTGGCTTAGGACATTGACTAAGCTTGGTGTGGCTTGATATATATTTAGCGTGATAAATTTCCATTCTTAAATTTTTAATACACGATTCTTTTTAGAGGTCGTGATGATAATTGTTGTTGGTCTAGCTATTTATTGCTTCAGAGCTATAAAACAAGTGCAAGATATAACTTGCAGCTTATTTTTGGGGCTAATTATCGCTCTATTTTAGATAGTATAGAATCTATCTAGATAGCTAAAAGCAATAAGTATTTACAATTATTTCATGAATCTTGTATGACCCTATTCATAATTAGTAATTAATGTACTAAATTTGTGCCTGCAAAGATAACAAGAATTATGAACCTCAAAGGGCTAGTTCCGTTTAATTTGTAAGGAGCCTCTACCCAATAAAATCAATTGATTGTACAAAAACATAATTACCAATATACTATGAGCATAAAAGAAGTAAAAGCAGAAGAAATAAAACCTTATGAAGATAATGCAGAAAAAAAGGGACAGGTTTCCACTATGTTCAATAATATTGCAAAATATTATGATTTTTTAAACCACTTTTTATCCTTGGGGATCGATCGAAGTTGGAGAAAAAAAGCAATTGCAACACTGGAAGCAGATCAACCCCAAAATATCTTGGATGTAGCTACAGGAACAGGGGATTTGGCCATAGCTGCTTATCGTCAATTAAAACCAAAAAAAATCACAGGAATAGATATTTCTGTTAAAATGTTGGAAGTTGGAGAAAAAAAGATACAAAAACTAGGGTTTGATGACGTTATAAGTTTGCAAGAAGGAGATTCAGAGCATCTTCCTTTTGAAAAGGATACCTTTGACGCTGCAATTGTAGCTTTTGGTGTGCGTAATTTTGCCAATGTAGAGGCTGGATTGAAAGATATGGTGCGAGTTTTGCAGCCTAATGCAAAATTAGTGGTGTTAGAATTTTCTAAACCCACAATATTCCCCTTTAAACAGGGGTTTAATTTTTATTTTAAATATGTTTTGCCTTTTATTGGGCGAATAACCTCTAAAGACAAAAAAGCCTATGGGTATCTCTACGAATCTGTTCAAGCATTTCCTGAAGGACAAGATTTTTTAGATTTATTAACTAATATTGGACTAAAAAACGCAACATGCAAAAAACTTTCATTAGGAATTTGTTCCATTTACACTGCTACAAAATAATAGGAGTAGCATTACTGTGCTTTTTTGCCCCATTGGTTTCCAATGCTCAGAAAGGCTCTTTTAATTATGATAATAAATTTTCCAAAAAGAGCTATTATTTTGGAATTACATTAGGGTTTAATGCTTCTGGCTATCGAATCGAAAAACACCCCATGCTTGTTAATAGTGATTCTGTAATGACTGTAAACTCTGTGTATGGTCCAGGGTTTAACCTAGGAATTGTAGCCAATATTAAATTGGGCAAGCACTTTGATTTTCGGTTTTTATTGCCAACACTTTCTTTTGCCGATCGAAAAATACAATATTTAATGACCAACAATACCTTGGTCGAAAAAAAGATGGAATCTGTATTTTTAGAATTCCCTGTGCATTTTCGGTACAAGTCTAAGCCCTACAAAGATTTTAGAGTATTTGTAGTTGGAGGATTAAAATATAGCGTTGATTTGGCTTCCAATTCTCGTTCTCGAAAAGCAGAAGATTTACTAAAATTACAGCAGCACGACCTTGCGATAGAATTTGGTGTTGGTTTCCAAGTGTTTTTCCCTTATTTTATCCTATCTCCAGAGATCAAGTTTTCTTATGGAGTTATGGACATCCATGCTAGAGACGAAGTGCTTACCTTTTCTTCTACGATCGATAAGTTGTTCTCTAGAGGTTTTGCTATTTCGTTACATTTTGAAGGCTAGTTGTTGCCTCAATTTTTAAGACGAAGACAAAGAAATTGAATTTTTTTGGAATAAATACTGTTTTATAAAAACTAGCTGAGTACAGGACAAAACAGGTAAAGGATACTTATAAAGTACAGTTTAAGCTAAAACTTATATTTCGATCTTAGATGCTAGATCGCTTTGCTTTTAGATTATAGACCCTATAACAGCCTAATAGGGTCTATAATCTAAAAGTGTAACGATCTAATATCTGAAAAATAGTTCCATTAATCCCTTACTTTATTTAATTCCAATTGTTTAGCTATTCGTTCCTCATGAGCGTTTCACTTATAGTTCGCTTTGCTCGTGATATAGTTTGTTCTGTACACAGAAAAACTAGTTCAAGAACAATAAGTCTTGAACTAGTTTTTTATTTCTATTCATTTACTCTACGACAAAGCCCCCAAGAGCATTTTATTGCCCAGTACCCCCAATCCCTCTATTAGATACAATTGATAAGCTTGATGTTACCACACAAAAAGTGGAGCTTATGGCTGCCTATTTTAAGGCTCAGTATGTTGGTTTTTATAAAAAAAGATGGCTTCAATTTATAGCTAGTTATTTTTGCCTTTCAACTTAGGTTGAATACTTGAAACAACAAAATTGGCAACCCAACTTTTGGGAACAAAGCAGCGTTTGTATGGGTGAAATTCGTTCTTGGTTAGTGAACGATACTGTTGAATAACCCCAATTAAAATAAGCGATCTATGGAATGTTTCTACAAATTATAGGATTGAATAATTTTTGATTTGTACACCATTATCTCTATTACAAAATGCCAACAAAATCCCCCCGACTATCTAGAACAGCGATAGGCTTAGCTATTTTTTTTGTATTTGTTTGTGCTAACCTTTCTTTTGCCCAAAGAGGCTCTTTTAATTATATCAACAAATACTCCAAGAAGAACTATTATTTTGGAATCGCATTAGGAACTAATTTTTCTCGATATCGAGTTGAAAAAAGCACAGACCTCATCCAAAATGATTCTATTAAAACCGTGAATGCAACTTATGGACCAGGATTTCATATTGGTTTTATTGCCAATTTTGGACTCAACAAATATTTTGATTTTCGCTTATTAGCTCCAACGGTTTCTTTTGCAGACAAAACGTTATCCTATCAGATGGTTTATGATGGAACAGTAGATAAAAAAGTGGAGTCTGTATTTTTGGAATTTCCAATCTATTTTAGATACAAATCTGAACCTTATAATGATGTTCGTTTATTTGTCATTGCAGGAATAAAATACAGCATGGATTTATCTTCTAATTCGAATACAAGGCAAGCGAATGAGATGGTTCAGCTAGATGCACATGATTTGGCAGTAGAATTAGGATTGGGATTTCAGATATTTTTTCCTTATTTTATTTTATCACCAGAAGTTAAATTTTCTTATGGACTAAGGAATCTTCACGATCAAAATCAACAACTTGTTTTTTCCTCTGTGATAGACAAACTATTTAGTCGAGGTTTCTCTATTTCCTTGCACTTTGAAGGATAGAAGCGCAAATTTTATTCGGAATACTAAAAGAAAATGATAATTTTGGAGCTACTTTAATCGGTAGCTCCTTTTTATGTTGAGTAATGATTATTTCTTAAAGACTCTAATTGAATGAAAAAGTCCACCCAATTTGTTTGGTTGATCGGTATTGTATTCGTGGTAAATCTATTGTGGATGAACCATTCTGTTACCCTATGGGATGAAGATGAAGCAGCTTATGCTGGGTTTGCAATAGAAATGCTAAACTCTGGAGATTGGGTGAATCCAGAATATCAATGGTCGGTGATTCATCGTAAAACACCGTTTCATTTTTGGTCGATTGCTATTTCCTATCAAATTTTTGGAGTCAATGAATTTGCGGTTAGAATGCCCAGTGTTTTAGCCATTTTATTGACCTGTTTGATGGTTTTTAGAATGGGGCGAACCTTAGTGGGGGACAAAAATGCAGGGCGGGCTGCTGTTATTTTGGCAACGTCCGTTCAATTGCCTTTAATGGGCAAAATAGCATTAACAGATGCTTCTTTGTTGTTATTTGAAACCGTAGCGGTTCTGTCGCTGCTCAACTTTTTAAATCGTCCCTCTTGGAAATGGAACCTTGGTCTGTGGCTGTCAATCGCTTTGGGAATTTTAGTCAAAGGACCGCCAATTATTTTATTGGTAGGAGGACTTTGGATTTTATTGGCTATTTTCCATCCTAAGCGCAAACAATTAATTCGAACACATCCTTGGTTTTTTGGGTGGCTGGCAATTGCTCCTTTTGCACTTTGGTGTTACTTATCTTACTTACAAGATTGGGCACTATGGCAAGAGACAGGCAATGGAATTCCCTTTGCGGAGTGGTGGCAAGAAGAAGCCAATGGGCATAAAATTCACCTATTGCCTTTTTTGTGGGAATGGTATGTTTTGAGAAGAATAGGGGGATCTGTTTTGGGGCAATCTGGATTTATAGGTTATCACTTCGTTGTATTAAGCATTGCTTTTTTGACTTGGCTGCCGTTTTGGTTGTTGACGCTAAAATCAACATTAAAGAGCTTCGTTCGACCATCCGAACAACAGTTAACCTTATTACTTTGGGTCGTAATGGGCTGGTTTTTTTGGGAGTTTATGAGCAGTAAATTGCCTTCTTATTCTATGGGAGCACAACCTGCGCTGGCCTTATTGATGGCTTTACAAATTGAACAACTAGAAAAGGAGCCTGCCAATCGATCTTTGGTTAATGTGGGCTTAGGGTTGTATGCCTTAATCTTTGGTCTTGTCATCATTGGTTTACCAATTTTGGGACAGTACTTTGTAGGAAATTCAGCCTTAGGATATTTATTGCCAATGAGTTTTGTTTTATTGGTGTTATTAATTCGCTTGCTACAGAAAAGAACAGGAATTAATCAGCTCTATCAGCATATCGCCATTTTTGGAGCAGCCTTTATGTTTTTACTTTGGGCCTGTGTTAGTCCTTTAGTTGAGCAATCTGCTATCAAATCTTTTGATGAGGTGATCGAAACCGCCTATGAATTGAGCGGAAAAAATGAAGAAGCACGGTTAATTTTAACTGAATTTGATATTAAACAATTAAAAATTAGCTTGTTGGTCTATGCCCAGCAACGATTTGGTGCTCATGAAGAAATGTATTTGTCTGAAGCAATAGCGGCATTTCAAGAAGAACAACCGACCGTTTTGGTTATTGGCAAAAAACACATTCAAGAATTTAGAGCAGCATTTGCCAAAGCAAAACTTCCCTTTAATGCCACAGAAGTTTTGCATCGATCTACAGACGATCAATTAAAAGAACATAACTTTTGGGTCATTAGCAATGTAGCAGAGCGTAAGTAATGGATTGGTTTGCTATCCTTAAATGATTAGAGGATTACTCTTTAACCAATCCAAGGCAATTTCAAGATCCTTAGGCGTATCAATATTGGGCGTTTCAATGGTGGTTTCTAAAATTCGAATAGCATAACCATTTTCTAACCAAGACAATTGTTCCAACATTTCCATCGCTTCTAATCGACTCGGTTTGATGTGTGGATAGTGGTCGATTAAAAAAGAACGACTAAAAGCATACAACCCAATATGTTTATAAAAATGATGTTGTGCTAACCATTCTTCTTGTGGCAAATCTCGCACAAAGGGGATAGGGCTGCGGCTAAAATATAAGGCGTTGTAAACCCCTGTCTCAATTGGATTGGAGAAGGCCACTTTTACAACGTTGGAATTAAGAAGGTCGTTTAGGTGAGTAACTCGTTTGGCGAGTGTCGCAATTGACGTTTGAGGAACCTTAAAAGCGGCTAAGGCTGCATTGATTTGTGCAGGCTGTATGAATGGCTCATCTCCTTGTATATTGACTAAAATATCATATTCTTGATCGGTCTTCAAAAAGGCTTCAATACATCTTGATGTCCCATTTTCATGTTGACCAGTCATTACTACTTTTCCTCCAAATTTTTTTACTGTATCATAAATTCTTTGGTCGTCTGTCGCAACAATAACTTGATCCAGTTTAGATAGAGCAACTTGCTCATATACTCGCTGTATCATGCTTTTTCCTGCAATATCGACAAGTGGTTTTCCTGGAAAACGACTGGATGCATAGCGGGCTGGAATAATACCAATTGATTTACTCATTTGTTTTTGTGTTTTACTCATTCTTAATTTCATGATCTAGTATTTTGTCGTGATAATTGCTATTTGCAGCTACAGGTAAGAAAACAAATAAGTGAATTAAAATAGCTCCATTCGCAAGAGCAAACCATGTAAAACCTGTACTGTGTTTAGCGATATTATCTTCTTTGGATTGGTAATAGAGGAGTATTGCTCCTAATATAATTATGAAAAAGACCATAAAAATTGACAACAGCACGCCATTCTTTCTATAAGAAGGTTTTTTGGGAAAAAATAAAATGAAAAGACCGATTACAACATAGATCGTATAAACAAAAGGAAGGACTTCTTTCAGGACTCTACGATTATACATAAAAAACCAAGAAGGAGTAGTACCAATATCGAATTCTTGTAAATAAATCCAATCTAGCCTAGTGGTATAAATTGCAAGTCCAATCAGTATAAAAAGCAATAAACGGTGTAATAACATCAGGGAATAGGTTAAGAAAAATGAAGGAATAATTACTTACTTAGTCAAGGAGCCAAAAGTTGCCTTTTTGTAGGAGCTGTACGCCCTTCAATGATACAAATCAACAAAAAAATGCCACATTAAGTTATACAAATCCATTGACGATAATCATTAATATATATCTTGCATTTGAATCTGCGAAATTTCATAGAAATAAAAACAATAAAATGAGCAAATCAAAAATAAATGGACATGGGCATTTACTGCCAGAACCGCATCAAATTCCAGCGTTCATGAAGGACAAAGAATTGTTTTGGATTGATGAGGATAAGCGTTTTATGCGCCAAAAAAACTGGTCTCGTCCGATCACTGCACCAAGTTTTTTCTTAAAAGAAAAATTGGAGTGGATGGAAAAAAATGAAATCGAACGAACCGTAATTTTGAATTTATCTCAATTGTATTGCAATGGTTTGTCCTTGGAAAATACTAGAGATGCGATTCGCTTTCAAAACGATTTTAATGCCGAGGTACAGCACAACCACCCACAGCAATTTACTAGTGGCTTTGTTGTACAACCATTGCATCTTGATTTTGCGCTTCAGGAAATTGAGCGTTGCGTAGAAAAACACAACTTGTCTTTGTTGTGCTTGCCTACCCATTTTTTAAATTCGGAAGGACAATGGACCTCTGTAGCAGATGAAAGTGTGTATCCTATTTATGAGCTGGCCAATAAGTACCAACTAGCCTTAGAAATTCATCCCTACGATGGGCAGAAAATGATCCAATTAAAGGATCAATTTTGGCGATTCCATTTGGTTTGGATGATGGCACAAACAGCAGACACCCTGCATTTGTATACGCTAAAAGATATTCCCAATCGTTTTCCGAATATTCGAACTTGTTTTGCTCATGGCTGTATGTTAGGACAGGCTAATTTGGGGCGCAGAGCGCAAGGTTTTGATGGGCGACCCGATCTGTTTCCAGACACCAAACACCCTAGAGAGGCTGTAGGGCATCCAAATTTGTTTTTTGATACGCTGGTACACGACGTTCATACCTTTCAGCTGCTCAAAAATCGCTGTGGGGTTGCACAAATTGTGGCAGGAATAGACGACCCATATCCACTTGGAGAAATGGAGGATGTTCCTAATTCTTATCCTGGTAAGGTCTTGGACGAAGCAGTTGAGCATAACATCATAACCAAGGAAGAACAGGCAATGATTTGGCACGACAATGTACTAAAGTGGCTAGGGGAATCGGCTTAGGGAAAATATAGAATTTGAAACCGTATACTACTCATAACAACCAAAAAATAAAGCAAACCGTAATTTTATGTTAAAATAAAGCTTGTCCAAAGCAATTTTAAAGGCTATTTACTATTTTTATGAAAGTACTTTGAATTTCAAAGTGAGTGTTGATTACTTTATAAAACTATAATTAATTGATTGTTATGAAAACGCTTTTGAAAAATAGTAAGCAATATATTGTGTTGAATCCATTTTTAACAACCTTATTTCTATTGTTTTCTTATGATTTTGGTTTAATCCTTTTTAGGATTTTTTATTCAGATGGATATGACTTTAGGTTTTTAGTTTGGAACTTATTTTTAGCTTTTTTGCCCTTTGTATTTATGCAGGTAGCAGTAAGTATATTGGCTAAAAAGAGGCTGAATGTATTGGCTTGGATCATGTTTGGTGTTAGTCTATTATTTTTACCCAATTCTCCTTATATTATAACGGATTTATTCCATCTTAAATATTGGAAACATAGCGCTCCACTTTGGTTTGATACCTTGTTAATATTTTCGTACGCACTGACAGGAGTGATCTTGTTTTATGCTACTTTATTATTAATGGAGCGTTTTTTAAACCATTATTTGCCTTCAAAAATGGTACAACTAAGCCTTTTAATGGTCATCTTTTTAAATGCATTTGGAATTTATTTAGGGCGTTATATGCGTTTTAATAGTTGGGATATTATTGCGAGTCCTATGGGCTTGGCACAAGAAATTCTTGAACGTTTTATGAATCCTTATGCACATCCTCGAACTTGGGGGCTTACACTAGGCTATGGATTATTATTTTTAGTTGGTTTTTATTGCATTAAATTATTTCAGCAAAGCATCCAAAAGTCATATCAATTACAAAAAACAGCATGAAAAACGACGAACTTTATAACATTTGGGCAGCAACTTATGATACCAATGAGAATAAAACACGTGATTTAGACTTAAAAATTACACAGGAGGTGTTAAAGGAGTATGAGTTTGAGCAGGTTTTGGAAATAGGAGCTGGAACAGGAAAAAACACCGCTTGGTTGGCACATAAAGCAAAGCATATTACAGCAATAGATTTTTCATTGGAAATGCTAAAACTACTCCAGCAAAAGGTAAAGGGGGCTGCTGTCGAAATTTTTGAAAGTGATCTCAATCAAAAATGGCCGCTAAAAGATGAGCAAGTTGATTTGGTGCTGGCAAATCTAGTCTTAGAGCATATCGAAAACTTGGAACCTATTTTTGCTGAAGCTGCTAGAGTAATGAAACCTCAGGGAACGTTTTTTGTTTCAGAATTGCATCCTTTTAAACAATATATGGGGAGCAAAGCTAGTTTTGAACAAAATGGTGAACGAGTGAGTTTAAATTGCTATGTTCATCACATCTCAGATTATATAGAACAAGCTAAAAAAGCGGGGTTACATTGTGTCAAGTGGCAGGAATGGTTTGATAATGAAGATAGAACAAAACCTCCAAGATTGGTTTCTTTTATTTTTGAATTAGCAACGTATTAATTTGTATTTTTGATCATATATTCATTTTTAAATAAAAACAAATGAGAACATTCAATCCATTATCCCTTTATGCTTTATTGTGTTTAATTTTTGCCTTTACAGCTTGTGAAAAAACAACGATAACTACGGATACTGAAACAAGAAATTTTGACAAGGAAAAAATATTGGAACTAATCAATGAAGTTCGAGCAACGGGTTGTAATTGTGGAACTACAGTGAAGCCAGCAGTAAGAGCAGTAACTTGGGACGATCTATTGGAAGAAGCTGCCACCAAACATAGTGAGGACATGGCTGAAAATAACTTTATGAGTCATACAGGAAGCAATGGCTCTAGTATAAGTGATAGAGTGCTTGCGGTAGGACATACGGCGAGTTCTGTTGCTGAAAATGTTGCAAGGGGCTTTACTTCTGAGGAGGCGGTTTTTAATGGATGGATGGCAAGCACAGGGCATTGCAATAACATTATGAATGGCAATATGACGGCGATAGGCTTGGGAAGAAGCGGAAATTATTGGACTTTGGTTTTGACGAAATCATAGCTTAGTTATTTATGTTAAGACTTGATAAACTTAAGATTGGGCATCAAAAGGCAGTTAATGCAACTGCCTTAAATGCAACCTTTGATATTGGAAATTTTGTGGTCTTACTAGGGCGGAATGGCTGTGGTAAAACAACGTTGTTAAGGACAATGGGGCGTTTCTTAAAGCCTTTGGAGGGACAGGTTTTGTTAAATGAGCAATCGATTCAGAAATATGCTGCAATCGATTTTTCAACACAACTTAGTATTGTCACAACACAACGCATACAAACACCCTATTTAAAAGTGTACGACTTAATTGCCTTGGGGCGTTACCCCTACTTAGGTTTTTTGGGAAAGCTACAAAAGAAGGATCATCAAGTGATTCAAAATATCTTGGCAACCTTAGAAATTGAGCATCTAGCCAACAAGTATATTGCTGCTTGTAGCGATGGCGAACAGCAAATGGTTTTGCTGGCAAGAGCTTTGGCACAAGATACGCCAATTGTATTACTGGATGAAGCAACAGCGCATTTAGATTTTGTCAATCGAATCAAAATATTTCAAACGCTACAAAAGTTGGCACAAGAATATCAGAAGCTTATTTTTTTGGCGACACATGAATTAGAGATTGCCTTAAAATTTGCCAATCAGGTTGTTTTGTTTCATGCAGGAA
Organism: Aureispira anguillae; assembly: GCF_026000115.1. Classification (GTDB taxonomy): domain Bacteria; phylum Bacteroidota; class Bacteroidia; order Chitinophagales; family Saprospiraceae; genus Aureispira; species Aureispira anguillae. Next base: position 3,175,413 of record NZ_AP026867.1, on the reverse strand, counting down.
ACATTGATGTTAATGTGCCTACTTATTTTATTCAAGAGAGAATTATTCAGCAGGTGTTTACAACAGAAGGGTTGGATTATCAACTCAATATTTAGGTTAAGGAAAGAAATAAAAAATGGTTCTTTGACAACTCAAGTCGTGTAACAACCCCTAACAAAGGGTAAGCTTTCTACTACTTTTATTAGAAGAAAGTTATAAGTATTAAGTCGTATGCTTAGTCTCTGTTAATACAGGACATACGACTTACTACCTATAACTTATAACAAAAGTAGTAATAAGAGAGCAGGGCTGTTTAATATTCCAGATGATTTGCCAAATAACAAAAAAAATCACATTTATTTAACAGTTTATGGGTTGTTTTTCTATTTATTTTTTTCGACCTTAGTATCCGAAAACTAAAACTAGTAAGCGAGTATAATAAAAAGTAGTAATGTTAACTATGGATTATTATGGCTGGTTACTTACCATGAAATATATACCAAACCTATGCATGATCCCAACAAGAATTCTTCTTCTAAGGAAGAGGGGAATTCTAATGACCCTAGTCGTCAACTTTTTTCCAGTTCCTTTTCTCAACAAAACAATCATCAGATTCCCGAAATCCAATTGCCCAAAGGGGGAGGAGCCTTAAAAGGGATTGATGAAAAATTTGAAGTAAATCCTGTTAATGGTACCAACTCCATAAGCATTCCTTTGCCTATATCTCCTGCTCGTGGAGGTTTTTCGCCCAATTTGGCCATACAGTATAATTCTGGTAGTGGCAATGGTTTATTTGGCTTAGGTTGGGGATTGGGTTTGCCAACTATTCGTCGAAAGACAGATAAGGAACTGCCTCAGTATAAGGATGGAAAAGAAAGCGATACCTTTATACTAACAGGGGCAGAAGATTTAATTCCCAAACTCCAAAAAAATGGAAACCAGTGGGAAACCATAGAACGAACCACCACGACGCATCACATTAAGCAGTACCGCCCTAGAATAGAAGGCAGCTGGCTGAGGATAGAACAGTGGTCCGAGTTAGGAACAGGAATAATTCATTGGCGGACAATTAGTACAGAAAATGTTGTTACCGTTTATGGTGACAGTCTTACTTCTAGAATTGAAAATCCAAGTTTACCTACTGGAACGGCTATTTTTGAATGGCTGATTGCTTATCGTTATGATAACAAAGGAAATTTTATCCGTTATGAATACAAGGAAGAAAAACTAGAAAACATACAGCCTAGCGTTTATGAAAAAAATCGTACTTTAAGTACAACCACCAATCGCTATTTAAAACGGGTGTTTTATGGGAACAAAAGCCATTACACTCATGGCGATGCCTTGCCTCTAAGTAGCGATTTTCTATTTGAAACGGTATTAGATTATGGAGAACATGATGTGCTTGCACCTACGCCTGTAGAAGTAAATGATTGGGCAGCTCGCAAGGATGCTTTTTCTAGTTTTAGAAGTGGTTTTGATATCCGAACCTATCGTTTGTGTCAACGTGTCTTGTTGTTTCATAAATTTGATGTACCTAATGATCAACCGATAAAAGATCTATTGGTTTCTGCACTAGAATTAAAATATGAGCGTTTTCCAGAAGAAAATGCCTCTGATCCAGATTTAGAAGGCTTTACTTATTTGAAAGAAGCTTGGAATAAGGGATATAAATACGATACTGCTACGAATAATTATCAAGAAAAAGCAATGCCTCCTATGTCTTTTTATTATCAAAGACATGAATGGAATACGACCATACAAACGCTAGAAGAAACTTCTTTGCAGCATAGTCCGACAGGAATCAATAACAGTGGATACCGTTGGACAGACTTTTATGGAGAAGGTATTTCTGGAATCTTGACAGAACAAGATCGGGCTTGGTATTATAAAGAAAACCTAGGAGCAGGGGAGTTTAGCCCTGCTAAATTATTGCATCAAAAACCTTCGTTTAATGGATTAAATGGAGAGGCAGTTCAATTTCAGGATTTAGAAGGAACAGGCGAACGACAATTAGTAAGTTGGAATGCTCCACAAGGCTTTTTTAATTTTAAGGACGGAGAAGAATGGGGGGCTTTTCAATATTTTGAAAACTTTCCCAATCGAAACATTAGCAATGATCCCAATGCTCGATTTATAGACTTGGATGGGGATGGTCGTCCTGATTTGTTGATTACCGAAGATGATTTATTTCAATGGTATAATGCAGAAGGTAAAAAAGGTTTTGGTGCTGTTAATACCTTGTTTAAAGCAGTAGATGAAGAAGAAGGACCTAAAATTGTGTTTGCCGATCAAGAACAAAGTATCTTTTTAGCGGATATGACAGGCGATGGAATGACGGATATTGTCCGCATCAAAAATCAAGAGGTTTGTTATTGGGCAAATCAGGGCTACGGTCATTTTTCGGCAAAAATCACGATGGGCAATGCACCGCATTTTGATCATGAAGAGTTGTTTAACCCTCAATACCTAAAATTGACGGATATTGATGGTTCTGGAACCACTGACTTGGTTTATCTACGTAAAAACAGCATTCAAATTTGGATGAACCACAGCGGAAATACATGGTCAGTTGCCCCTCAAATTATCAGTCCATTCCCAAGTATTGACAACCAAGTAAACATTGATTTGGTGGATTTGTTGGGAACAGGAACAGCTTGTTTGGTTTGGTCGTCAATGGGAGCCAAAGATGCGGGTACCCCGCTTCGTTATATAAATTTGACCAATAGCAAAAAGCCCCATTTATTATACCAATACAAAAACAATATGGGGGCTGCGGTTGAGTTTGAATACATTTCTTCCACCCATTTTTATTTAGAAGACAAAAAAGCAGGAAAACCTTGGGCAACTAAATTGCCCTTTCCTGTTCACGTGGTACACAAAACAATCTCCACGGATTATATTCGAAATACTGTTTTTGTCAGTAAATACAGTTACCACCATGGTTATTACGACCAAGTAGAGCGAGAATTTAGAGGCTTTGGGCGAGTAGAACAACTCGATACAGAAGATTTTAACATCTTGGATGCCACAGGAGCAAGTAATATTGATCCAGATCATTTTCAAGTGCCCATCAAAACCATTTCATGGTTTCATACAGGAGCTTCCTTTAAAGATCAAGTGCTAACCGATGCTTATCAAACAGAATATTATTCCAACCCTAGTGTAGAGCAAGCCTTAAATGGAATTATGCTACCACAATCGTTGAGTGACCAAGCCTATCTCGAAGCTTTTAGGGCTTGTAAGGGGGTGCCGTTGCGTCAAGAAGTTTATTCTTTGGATGATGAAAATACGCAGCAGGTCGATCATCCTTATAGTTGTTCAGAATCCTCTTATGAAGTGCAGTTGGTTCAAGCACACAAGGATCAAAAATATGCCTCTTTTATCGTGGTTCCCATACAGTCCATGTCCTATGGATACGAGCGGAACCCTAACGATCCAAGAATTTCGCAAGAGCTGGTTTTAGCTACTGATGAATTGGGAATTCCAACGGAGACAGTTTCCATTATTTATCCAAGATTGATTGCAGGAAATGTGCCTTGGATGGTGCAAGTTGAACAGGCAAAAATACACGGCGTTTATAAAAAAATAAGCTTAACAAACGATGTAGATCAAGACAATGCCTATCGCTTGCGAGCAGCTTATGAAGAAAAAATGTACGAGTTATTGGGCTTATCTTGGGCAACAGGAGACGCTTATTATACTAAAACGAGTATTGATAACTTATTACAAACAATCCTAACACAACCTGCTCGAAATCTAAACTTTGAACAAGCGTATGATGCTGTTTTGGGAGGCTTTCAGCAACGTTTAAGTGGTTGGGGCAAAGCCCAGTTTTTAAAAGATGATTTAACTGGCATTTTATCTTTTGGTGTACAAGAGGCGTTGGGAATTCCTGGTAAGAATTATCAATTGGCATACACCCCCGATCTGTTGACCAAGTTGTATGAAACCAGTGCAGGAACAGATTTGCTGACCACAGTAGGTTTACAGTTACCAGCTACCTCAGGTTATGTGGATTTGGATGGAGATGGAAATTGGTGGCTTCCTTCAGGGAAAACGATTTATCCAACAGGAGCAGCAACGAATTTTTATTTGCCAACAGGGGTGGAAGATGCCTTAGGGAATTTGTCTAAGATTGAGTTTGATACCTATCAATATCTCCCCGTTCGTACAGAAGATGCCTTGGGCAACACAGTAAGTACCGAATACGATTATCGGGTATTGAGTTCCCAATTAATGACCGATCCCAATGGAAATCGTGCCGCAGTAGCTTTTGATGCCTTGGGTATTGTAGTTAAGTCTGCGGTAATGGGAAAAGCAGGCAGCAACGAGGGGGATACCTTAGCAAATCCTACGGCAGAGATGCGTTATAATTTTTTTAATTGGAAGGTGCATGGAAAGCCGAACTATATTCATAGCAAAGTTAGAGAGGAGCATTATAGCATTACCAATGCGAATAACCAAGCGGAAGTTTGGCAAGAATCCTACGAATATTCCGATGGAGGAGGAGCTGTAATTTTGTCGAAAGTGCAGACCAAAGATGGCTTAGTGGGGACCAATACGGCCATAACCAAACGTTGGATCGGAAACGGTCGAACTGTTATCGACAATAAAGGCAATCCAATTAAGCAATACGAGCCTTATTTTAGTGAAACGCATGCCTATGAACCAGAAGCCGTTTTTGTAGGCGTAGGTGTCAGTCCAATTTTATATTATGATGCTGCGGGTAGAAATAATAAAACGCTATTGCCAAACGGTACCTTTGTTAAAGTCGAATTTGATGCTTGGAAAACGGCAGAATACGATACCAATGATACGGTTAAAGATAGTAAATGGTATCAAGATGTTATGGCAAGTGGAAGTCCTGAAGAGCAACGAGCTGCTTTGTTGACCGAAGCCCACTATAACACACCCACCATTAGTCATATAGATTGTTTGGGTCGAACGATTTATGCGGAGAATAGCGACGATGGTACACAAACAATAGCCGCTTTTACACAGACGGATTTGGCAGGGCGATTTAGTCAAATTTACGACCAAATTGCAACCGACCAATTGCTGGCAAATGGAACTGGAAATTACAGCATTGCTAGAAATGTAAGCAGTTATGGATTGACAAATCTATTAGGGCAGAGTGTCTATAATAAAACGGCTGTAAAAGGAGAGCGTTGGGTATTTACGGATGTTTTGGGTAGAATGCTTCGGGTTTGGGACAATCCTGACAGTGCAACAGTAGCCGATCAAAAGATTTTCCGTACGGAATACGATGCTTTACATCGCCCCCTCAAAACCTTTGTACAAAGAGGGGCAAATGCTGAAATTTGTGTGGCAAAAACCATCTATGGAGAATCTTTACCTGTGATGTTTCCTTCGACTTGGACTTGGGGAGATGTTGATGCAGTAAATTTGAGAGGGCAGACCTATCAGAGCTTTGACCAATCGGGTGTTGTAACGACTCTAGAAGTAGATTTTAAGGGCAATCCACTAGTCATGCAACGACAATTGGTAAAAAACTACAGCACAAGAATAGATTGGAATGTTGCTCAAACACTAGAGGCTGCTATTTTTAAAACCAGTAGTACTTATGACGCACTCAATCGACCTAAGTTGACGATTTTGCCAGATCATACACAATTAGTACCCACTTATAATAAAGGGGGCTATTTAGAAAAGCTATCGGCTCAAATTAGAGGAACAGGGAGTTGGATTGATTTCCTCAAAGAGCAGGACTACGATGCCAAAGGGCAGCGTCAATATGTGAAATATGGCAACGATACCATTACCCGCTTTTTTTACGATGCCAAGACCTTTCGACTGAATAATTTATTGACGACCCATAGCAATAGTGATACCTTACAAGATTTGCACTATACTTATGATCCTGTTGGTAATATAATGACCGTAAAAGATAGAGCACAAAGCACCTTTTATTATAATAATGAGGCAATTTCTCCCTTAAAAGAATATGAATACGATGCGCTTTATCGACTAAAAAAAGCAACAGGAAGAGAACACAGTGGCGCAGCAGTTCCCAGACATGAAGACTTGGCACATTTAGCCAATATGCCACATAATAGCATAGCCAATGCCGTGCGCAATTATACCCAAACCTATCAATACGATAAGGCAGGTAATATCTTACAACTAAAACATCAGGCGGGGGCTTCGGGTAATTGGACAAGAAATTATAATTATATGTTAAATGATGCCAGTAATCGTTTAAATTCTACTGAAATTGTCGGCGGAAATACGTATATTTATAATGCTTATGATGGGCATGGAAATATGACCAAAATGCCCCATTTGCAAGCACTACATTGGGATTATCAAGACCAGTTGACAGCAGTAGAGTTGAATGGAACGGGAGATAGGGCTTATTATAATTACGATGGAAGTGGACAACGAGTACGAAAGATGGTCGTTAAGAGTGGCAAAAAAACAGAGCGGTTGTATTTAGGAGGGTTAGAGCGTTATCGAGAGTATAGTGCTAGTGGAACGGTAAAATTGGAACGATGGACGCTACAGGTGGATGATATTGCACAGGTGGATACCTTGACGGTAGACAATAGTGTTACTGTAGCAACTCCTATTCCTTTGGTTCGTTATCAATACAGGGATCATCTAGGTTCTGCAACCTTGGAAACGAATGAAGATGGGGAGGTTATAAGTTATGAGGAATTCCATCCTTATGGAACTTCTGCTTATCGAACGGCTAAGTCAGGTACTGATTTGAGTCTTAAACGTTACCGTTTTACAGATAAGGAACGAGATGATGAGACGGGTTTGTATTACTTTGGGGTGCGGTACTATGCGGCTTGGTTGGGGAGATGGACGAGTTCTGACCCTGGTGGCTTTGTGGATGGGTTGAATTTGTATCAGTATGCTAGGGGGAATCCTGTTAAGTTGGTGGATGAGAAAGGGTTTAAGGCGGAGCCGCCACCTGATGATTTGGTGGATAGAGGTCAAGCTGATGAAGCAGAGCCTGAACATGCTGTAGATAGTGGGGAGTTTGACGGTGTTGTGGATAATTTGGTTTTGGTGGGAAATGATAAAGAGGAAAGAGTTGGTGATAATAGTTTTGATTATGGGGAGGAATTTAATGAAATTTCCAAACGAATTATCCCTGGTTCAAATCCAAAGCAAGAATTACTGTACTATGCGAAAATTGCAGCTACAGTAGATGGTGAAAGAAGAATACAAGAGTTAATGGATCGAGGTTCTGATTATACAGCTTCAACATGGATTATGAGCTATAAAAGTACTCAATACCAAATATCAACCAAAACAATATACTATTATAATTGGTCTGTAGTAGCTTCTTTGAAGTATGATTGGGCAAGTTCTTTTTATCAGTTTTCACATGAATTCGCCCATGCAGTATGGGTTAACGAATCTTCAATAGGTTTAAATTTAAGGCAGGTATCTCCATCAGAGTGGGATGCAGTTAATTTTGCAAATTACATAAGGTCAGTATATGGAGGAAGACTCCGTGAAAGATATGAAGATAAAAGGCTTGATGTTGATTTGTTTTTTTCAACGAACCCAGATGATTATACAACTGAAAGGATTACAGACTTCAACCTTCTTCATGTAAATAAATGGGGAGATGCTTCAGCACATGGTTATGAGTATCTATATAGTATAGATGGAACCGCTGCTACAATGCGTTATATTATCTCTTCTTATCAAAATGGAGAATACACCTTTCAAAAATTTAACTCTAGGAAAAATTATGATAATGCTATTGAAAGCTTGGGGTTACAATCAAATTAACTTAGAAATAGAAAGAAAAGATGCATACTAATAAGTTTATAAATCACGAAGCAACTAGAGGTATTGGTATTTGTCTATTGTTTTTTTCTTTTTTAATAGATTTTATACATTTCTGCAAAATGAATTACTATGATCCTAGTCATGTTGATATTTTAGTAAATCCTTTCCAACATGAGCATATGAGCTATTTTTGGTGGTTATTATCTTTTGTGGGATTACTGGGGCTTCTACAAAAAATAAAAAAAATATCATACCTATTGATACTGTTTTTTATTATGGGAGTTATTACATATGATGTGTATAGTTTTTTTTTGTTAGACCAATTAATGATAAGGGGAAGCTTTGCATTTGACATATACATATTGGAACTTGTTACTGTTATAATGGCTATTTATCTATATTTAATATTTCATAGAGAAGTTAGTTTAACTTTATGTAATATTATTTTAATATGCTTTATATATATGTTTTTTTTTATTTATATCTATTCTAATTTATTACATCCATTAAATGGTTTTTCTTTTGAATAGGAGTGTAGGAAAAAGGCATTACACCACAGAAACCAGTAGCATAGTACTATGCTAGTACTTTTGTGCCAGAGGAACAAGCTAACTTGAGTAGTTATAAAAAACTATCACTGCTTTAGTCGCTATGTTCTGTCATGTTTCTAGGTTTGGCATGTTGAGGATATAAATGTAATAAATAAAAAAAGTTCTTTGAAAATAATAGTAATACAACAATTTACAAGCCCTGTATTGGAACTATGCATAGTGGAATTGAAAGGAACAGGAGATAAGGCTTATTATAGTTACGATGGAAGTGGACAACGAGTACGAAAGGTGGTCGTTAAGAGTGGCAAAAAAACAGAGCGGTTGTATTTAGGAGGGTTAGAGCGTTATCGAGAGTATAGTGCTAGTGGAACGGTAAAATTGGAACGATGGACGCTACAGGTGGATGATATTGCGCAGGTGGATACCTTGACGGTGAACAATAGTGTTACTGTAGCAACTCCTATTCCTTTGGTTCGTTATCAATACAGGGATCATCTAGGTTCGGCAACCTTGGAAACGAATGAAGATGGGGTGGTGATTTCTTATGAAGAGTATCATCCTTATGGAACTTCTGCTTATCGAACGGCTAAGTCTGGTACTGATTTGAGTCTTAAACGTTATCGTTTTACGAATAAGGAGCGGGATGATGAGACGGGTTTGTATTATTTTGGGGTGCGTTATTATGCAGCTTGGTTGGGGAGATGGACGAGTTCTGACCCTGGTGGCTTTGTGGATGGGTTGAATTTGTATCAGTATGCGCAGAATAATCCTGTTAGGTTAATGGATGAGCGAGGGTTTAAGGCAGAGCCGCCACCTGATGATTTGGTGGATAGAGGTGAAACTGATGGAGCAGAGCCTGAATATGCTGTAGATAGAGGGGAGTTTAAAGATGTGGAAGGTGGTTTGGTTTTGTTGGGAGATGATAAAAAAGGAGAAGGATATTATTATGCTACTGATGGAAGATTTTTAGGGCAAAGAGGAAGTTCTACCAATGTTTATGTTGTTGATACAGATGAAGAAAGTTTAGAGTCTTATCAAAAACAGTATGGTTATGGCAGGCTCAATTTGGAATCTTCGCAGTTAATGAATAGCGAAGGAGAAGCTATGACACATGAACAGTTTATTACAAGGATTTTTTACAATTGGGGAGAAGGGCAGAACTCGCCACCTAAATACTATGCTCATGCAATGATTAATAGGGGTGAATCTAGAGGAGGAGAAGATGAAATTTACTCTTCAAGAAGTAAACATAAAATGATTGATGGAAGAGAAAGTGATACAAAAAAAGAGGTTAATAAAAATTATTTAAAATTTAAAAAGTATAAAGATAGTGGTTTTACCTTTGATAAAACATGGAGTGAAGAAGATAAAAGGAGATTAAAAGGTATGTATTCTGCTCATTTAGCAGCTAGTGCGGGTCTTAGTACAGATCCTGTAAAAGGACACGATTATTGGTTAGGGGGCTGGAGATATATAGATAAGGCTAGGAAAAGAAATACGAGTACTGAAAATGTACTCGTTGTATTGGTTTACAGAGGCTCAGATTCTTCTAATTACAAAAAACATCTTTTAACTAGAAAAAATTTCTCTGTGAATATTTTTTATCACTATGGAAAGCCTGCATCAGGATCGTTAGGTATTGCAGATGTCGTAATATATGATAAAGATGGAAATCAACTTGAAAAAACAAGCATTAACTCAAAAACTAAGTTAAGTTCATGGAGAATACCTCCCAAAAAAGCAAAAAAGTGATCTATAAGTTTTATGTTTTATTATTTCTTATATTTTTTAATTGCACTAATTGTGTTGAGGATAAAATAGGAAATAGGGAGTGTACACGAAAATTTAGATTGGAAAGTAATTTTGATGAAATAAAACCTAATATAAAAATTCAAAATTTTGATTCTTTATCTGTAGTTCAAGAATTTTATAAAATAGATAAACGATTACATTTTGTGAATTTCGCTGTTTATAGACTTACGTCAAATGGTGAAATTAATGGTATTGTAGAAAATAAATTATCTAATTTGGAGGAGTATAGATCCTATTTTATTTTTGATAAAGATACGTGTTTTATTAATCAATTGATTCAAGATGAAGAAATCCCATCGTACAATTTTCTAATAACTCATATCGAATACGATATTGAAGATAAAAATAAAATATATGCAATTGAGTTTTCACAAGATTGTGAGGCTTGTTTTGAAACAACAATGTACAGAGTATTGGTAAATGGAAGTTCTAATTCTTCTTTTCAGTTTTGTAAGGAATATTTATATCCAAATGACTAAAAAAAGAGCAAGGTATTCCACCTCGAGAGTAGCGATCTAGCATTGCGCCAGTAGCTTTTGTACCACAGGTATAAGCCAACCCGAGTAGCAAAAGGCTACCATTGCGCTAGTCGCTATATTACTCACTAGGTTCGTGAGAGGAGTTCTGTCATGTTTCTAGGATTGGCATTTTAGGGTGATAAGTGTAATAGACAAAATAAACTAAAAAGTTCTTTGAAAATAATAGTAATAGAATAATCTATAAGCCCTGTAGTCGTAAAAGTGGAAAAAGAACGGAGCGGTTGTATTTAGGAGGGGTAGAGCGTTATCGAGAGTATAGTGCTAGTGGAATGGTAAAATTGGAACGATGGACGCTACAGGTGGATGATATTGCGCAGGTGGATACCTTGACGGTGGACAATAGTGTTACTGTAGCAACTCCTATTCCTTTGGTTCGTTATCAATACAGGGATCATCTAGGTTCGGCAACCTTGGAAACGAATGAAGATGGGGTGGTGATTAGCTATGAAGATGAATGAACGATTTTTGCGTTAGCAAAATGAAGGTCTAGCAGACCTTCAAGAGAAAGAACCGCCAAGCGGATACATCCTTATGGAACTTCTGCTTATCGAACGGCTAAGTCTGGTACTGATTTGAATCTGAAACGGTATCGTTTTACAAATAAGGAACGAGATGATGAGACGGGGCTGTATTATTTTGGAGTACGGTACTATGCGGCTTGGTTGGGGAGATGGACGAGTTCTGATCCTAGTGATTTTAGCTTCGCTGCTCCTTCGGGGTGTGGATGGGTTGAATTTGTATCAGTATGCTAGGGGGAATCCTGTTAAGTTGATGGATATGGAAGGGTATAAGGCGGAGCCACCGCCTGATGATTTGGTGGATAGAGGTGAGAGCAAAGGGGCAAAGCCTGAATATTTAGTTGATGAAGGTCAGTTTGATGGTGAGGTAGATGGTTTGGCTTTGCAGGGGAATCAAGGAAAAGTAAATGGCAATTCAGCAGAGGATACGCTATTAAAAGGCACATATGAAGGCGAATCAGGGTATGATACATTTGTTTATTCATGGGGAGGTAATAGTGTTACTCCAAAACAATACCTAGTATGAAATATGGATCTAGACCAGATGTAGGTGTATTGTTTAAATCAGGCAAAATTAAAATTATAGAGATAGCATCAAAAACAGGTAAAGTGAGTATACTAAAAAGTCGAAATATAAATTTCATGAAATTACATAACTTGCAAGGGAGCGTTAGAGTAAATAAATGGGCGCAACGATTAGACAGAATATGGCCATTACCTAAGAAAAAATAAAAAATGAAATTCTTTTTAAAAAAAAAAGTAAAAAAATATAGAGTTCTAAAGTTATTTAAAATATGTACTCTGGATCAAAGCTTAAGTCTTTCTACCTATAGAATTATAGATAATATATTCAGCCTTCTAGAAAGTATATCTGAAGATAAATTATCCTATTTAGAATTAAATTATGGACAAAAAACATGGAAGAATATAGTGGCTTATAAAAAGTATTCTATAAATAAAACAAAACTAAACGTAGTATCTTTTTTAGCTGTTAATAATGATAAATCTCAATTTGTTTCAATAAGTAACCCATTGTTAAATTTTAAAGAAAAAAGCCCTGAATATGGTAAAGTAAGTATAGTTATTTCTATCGAAGATAACTTTTTTAAAAGTAAAATAATGGAAGATTTTATAATGGAAATTTATAATCTATTTTCTTTTAATTATGGTTATATAGTAAATCTTGATGAAGGATACGATTGGATAACCGAAAGAAAGATAAAAAAAGGACTTTTTACTGAAGAAATTTCTATAGAAGCGGAAGATACAATTTGGCAACTTTATTCAATGGGTATAATTGATGGATATTTCAAAAAAATATACCCTATTAATTTTATTAATCAAAATCAGGTACGAATATTAAAAGAAATCAATATAGAAGATATTGGGGATCAACAAATATTAAATGAACATATTTCCATGATTTCTTTAGATGAAAATGAAATTCAAACATTGACAAGAAAGATAAATTCTATTAATTATTTTATTAACGATAATAATTTTTTAGCTTCTAGAAAAGCTGAGAACTATAAGAAAAAAATGAGTATAGAGTAAGGTGATTCCACAAAGAATCACTTTGTATAGAACAAGGCATTCCACCGAGAGAGTAGCAATCTAGTAATGTGCCAGTAGCGAAAAGACTACCATTGCGTTAGTCACTACGTTCTGTCATGTTTCTAGGTTTGGCATGTTCAGTTACATGGCGGGTTCTCCTGCTTATATTTTTATTTTCAAAAGAAAGAAATAGTACAAGTACTACACCGCCATAGAATGTGTATTTTATAGTAGTGGACTTGTTCCAAAAAATGAGCGATAGAAATAGAAGATTACAAAAAGAAGAAGTTATTTGAAATAAAAACAAATGTTGTCTCATTGATAAGCTTTGAATTGGGAAAAGAAATAGGAGGGTGGCGTACAGCATCAGGGAATTATGACTTTAGTGGAAAACAGGTATTCAATATGGGGGATGATTTAGTAGATAAAGGAGTGGCTATTATCCTTGGACTAGAATGTTTCAACTACAAAGAATGGTTCCCATAGAGAAGCGTACCTGACAAATAAATTTGTTTCCATTGAGGTAGTAAATTAATAAATCCAAACTAATGACTAAACAAATAATTATATTGCTTCTATTCATTGTAAATGCATCTTGGGCACAAAAAGTCTCTATAAATAATGATATTGTGTTAAATGAGTTTGCAACTCTCCCGTATTTAATTCCTGTGGGAATAACGAAAGCAAATGTGCTTGTTGAACTGGATGAAAAAGTGGATACTATTGGAGTCGAATTAGATTCATTGCACAGAATTATCAAGATTGAGCACTTTGATTTAAAGTGTAAAATAGTTTATAAATTGAATTCCATTATAAAATACTATGAAGTACCTTTTCCAAATTATTTTTTGTCTTCTTGCCATAGTTTTATAACGAAATACCAGCTAGGAAAAGATGGTTATATTATCTCATCTACGACGAAGTGTTATACTGAAGATACGTCTAGAAAAAATAAAGTTATCGAATTAAGTTATGAGACAGTTAAGGCAAAAAATAGTTTAATTACTAGTGTTACTATGGTGGCTCCTGTTCAAGAGAATCAAGATAGTTATCAGTTGATAGCTTATGATAAGGTTATTAACCTTATGTATTTTAATTATAGCACAAATAGTTATAGACTGATTTATAGTATAGATAAGGTGCGAAATAAGTATAACTTTAATCTAAAAAGTCGATTTAGTAGAGCACGAATAAATTGTATCTATTACAATTATAATATAGATAAGAACTTTGCAGGACTGTTTCAAACAGCACTGTATAATGTATCGGGTGATCGTATCGGTAAATTATCAATTATAAAGAGGTAATCAAAATTAAGCAAAAAACATCTTGAACAAATAGCTCCACCTAATAAACATATTTCTCCAACTGGAAAATAAAGACAATCTAGGTACAGGGCAAAAGTTAAATTTCCTGAACAAGGCATCCCACCTCAGAAGCCAACAGACTAGAATGACCTTCAAGAGAGAGAACCGCAAAGCGGGCACCTCCTTATAGGACTTTTGCTTATCGAACGGCTAAGTCTGGAACTGATTTGAGTCTAAAATGTTATCGTTTTACAAATAATGAGCGAATGAATTTTGTGTTAGCAAAATAAGAATGGAAAGAGTAGTGTTTATATTACGAAATATCTAATGTCACCAGATAAAGTTCATGAAAAAATATTTCTTGGTCGTACAGATGGAGATTATCATAAGAGAGGAGAGTATGTTGTTATGTTTGAATTAGTTGATTATTAGAGAGTTAATGCTATAAAGGCTGAAACAAATCCATATGAATGGATATATCAAAACGGTAACCTAAAATTAAAGCCTGTACAAATCGTTTATATTGGAAAGAATCCTTTAGTAAGTGATGGGTATTCCGAAAATTTCAAAGAAAGAGTAATAGAAGAGCAAAGGAAAATTATAGGTAAATGAAAAAAATGATGAATAGAATAGCGTTATCAAAAGATCAAATTAGAGTATTATTTAAAATTTTATGCGATATCAAGTTTGAGTCATTAGATGAAGACTATGACAAGTATGTTTATAGTCCTATTTTTAATACTTTATTAAAAAATATTGGAGAAGCTTTTTATGAGAACTTCAAGGAAATGAATAATCCATTTAAACAAGAGGTTTATTTAGAAGACAAATGGAAATTAAATGTTATTGAAAAAAGACTTCAATATCTATTAGAAAATAATTCTAGCAATACACATGGAGAAATGTTAAAAAGTGTTACATATCCATTTTTAATTAACAAAAAAGATAAAAAGGAAAAAGGTGTTCCACCTCAGAAGCCAACATGCTAAAATTATACTTGGTGATTTCTTATGAAGATGAACAAACGATTTTTGCGTTAGCAAAATGAAGGTCTGATAAACAGGCTACTTCATTTCATTAAAAAAATTAAAATCGGGGATGACGCAGATCACATTCCCAATAACATAATAAAGACCTGCTGCTCTTATTTGGAGTATTTCAAAATGAAGAAAAATATAGATTTAAATATAGATTCCTTATTTGTTATAACAAGCAAGGAACAGACCCTCTATTTTATAAAAAAGATATTTAGTAATCATTAAACCCTAAAAACATAGAAAACTATGCAAACTATCCCTTTGGATTTTGACATCCAAAACCTTGAACACATTAAAAACCTCGTAGAAGTATTAGGCTATATCCGAGGCGAAGTTTTTAATGTAAAAACCGATGAAAAAGGAGTGCTTCCAGAAGCAATTAAATCTTATCTGGAGCAGCTCCAAGAACAGCACAAACTAGAAATAAGTGGCGTAGTAGACCAAGCTACGATTTCCTTAATCAACAATCTTTATGAGGATAAAATACAGCAAGAAGCACTAAATTCGACCAAGGAACTTAGTAATAATAGTTATCAAGTACGAGGAACGATTCGAAATGCGTATTGGGAAAATATTCCAAATGCTTCTGTAAAGGTCTTTGAAAAATTGCTGAGAAACAAGGAAGTTTTATTAGGTGAAGCAACAACAACCGAAAATGGCACTTATGAAGTGAACTATGAAGTGCCTATTGATGCTAAAACGACTCAGCCAAAGGAAACCTTTCATCTTGTTGTTAAACGATATGATAAAGAAGGACAGGAACTTGAACACTTAACCTTTTTTAATGCCACTGCTGTTGTTTGGGCAAATTTTACAGAAGGCGAGCAGCCTTATCTAGGAAGCTCTGATTTCGAAGAAAAAGTTGAAAAATTGAATTGTTTTTTGGATGGTATGCCAATTGCAGAAATTCAAGAAAGTGAAGAACATCAAGATGTCACTCATTTGTATAAAACAACAGGAATTCGAGGGCATCATATTATGCAATTGGTGCTTGCGCATCGAGTAGCCGATTCTTTGAAATCGTACGCTTACCTTACCGCAGATGTAATTTACAGTTTTATAGTGCAAGGATTGCCTGCCAGTTTGCCGAGTTATCTATTGTCTGATGAATTGTCTGAATGGGAACCTTGGATGACTACGTTAGTAGAGCAAACATCAATTTCATTATTATTAACGGCGAAAGAACTACAAGATCAGGCATTATCCATTGCTGTGGAGCATAATATGCTACTCATTACGACCACCAATAAGCTAAATCAGGTAAAAGCAGAACTGCAAGCTGCTCGCAATGAGATGGCTTTAACAAAACCACTCATTGCCAATAAAATGACTTTGGGAGAAATTCTAGGAGCAATTACCTTGACTGGTGAAGAGCAACTAGCAATTGTTGATGCCTTTGCCAAGCGACCTGAGTTTTCACCAGCCTTTATTGCAGCTTTAGAAGAAAATGGAGCTGTTACGACAAAAACAGCAGAAGCATTGACCAAGGAGTATCAACTTTCTACCTTAGCCAATTATTCTGAACCCCTTATTTTGCAATTAAAAGCACAGTTCACAACAGCTGAAGCCTTAGAGGGAACAAGTTCCAAAGAAGGGGCTGCTGCTCCAATTTTGAAGGTGAGTGATTTTGCTAAATGGTCGGAACAACATTGGGAATCCTTTTTAGGAGATCAAGAAAGTTTAATACCGCAAATGAAAACAACTGCCGAATCTTTTGCGCCAGATGTAGCAACAATAGCAGCGACGAAACGAACGGCAAACCATCAACTGAATAAAATTGATGAACTGGAAGTCTTAGCGGATAATTATCCTAATTTGAATCTAAAGGAAAATCATCTAGACAGTTTTATTAAAAACAATAATCTAGAACTGGAGAAACAAACGATTGAAGAACTTAAAACGGTGCAACGAATTCAGCGTATTGCGCCAAACTCGAATGCTGCGGCTATCTTACTAGACAATGGAATTCACAGTGCTCATCAGGCACAGCAGTTGGGGACACAAGGTTTAATGCCTTTATTTGGTGCCTCACCATCTGGCTCAGGAACAGCTACCCAAGTTGCCAATGCAGCAAATCACATGGTTGCTTTAACCACAGGTTTACAGGCTACTTATGGAAATGCATTTAATAATGTGAGTCCACATGCTTTAATTAATTTGACAACAAATAATCCAGTTATCAATGACACGATTGAGGGCATTCCTGATTTAGAAAATCTATTTGGTGCCAATGATTATTGTACCTGTGAACATTGTCGTTCCGTTTATAGTCCAGCAGCTTATTTAACCGATGTGTTGCATTGGCTTGGACAACGCTCAGCAGTTAGTCCTTATGCAAATGCAAAGGCAGCCTTATTGGCTCGCCGTCCTGATTTGGAGTATATTGATCTGAATTGCAAGAACACCAATACACCATTACCCTATATTGATTTGGTTTGTGAGGTTTTAGAACAGGCAATTAGTGAAGATCCTGCTTATGTTACTCGTAACACGACCTGGAAGGCTGCTGAACTAAGAGCCATGCCAGAATATGTACAAGAAGCCGTTTATGACGAACTGGCTAATCTAACAAAACCGTATGCTTCTTATAATGCCTTTAATTTATGGCAATCAGAAGCGCATTTATATTTAGAAACCTTAGGCGTTTCTTACCATCAATTAATTGATGTTTTACAAAAAGATGCTACTGAAGATTTTGGTAAGGCTTGTGCTTATTTTAAGATTCCTACTAAAGAGGCAATCGCCATTACAGTTCCTCTGACAGATGTAAGTCAGCTACCTTGGACGCCAAATGCTGGAACGGGACGTAATGTTAAGACTTTTTTGGACGATCATCAGCTGTCTTATAAACAATTAATTGAGTTGTTACAAGGTCGCTTCATCAATCCAACAGGTAGCATAACGATTAATCGCCCAGTAAACAGTTGTGGTTTGTCTGGTCAAGAAATTATGGGACTTGGTCAGCATGAAGTAGATCGAATTTGGCGTTTTCTGCGTTTGTGGAAGTATACGAATTGGGAGCTTTGGGAATTGGATTTGGTTATAGTAGATCCTAAAGTTGGTGTGAACGATTTAACTGCTGCAAATTTTGTAGCTATTTACGAATTTCATCAATTGCAACAGCAATTGGACTGGTCGGTAGACAAGTGTTTGGCACTTTATGGAGCGATTAATATACACGAGCGTTTGGATGCTTCTAACAAAGCCATAAAATCTTTGTACGAACAAATATACCTGAATCCTTTATTAAATCCTGCGTTAAAAAGCCAGTTTGAGGTTAGTACTGTAGGGACTGCTACAGGAAATATCAATACGGCTGATCCTGAGTTAATGGCTTATATTGCAATGGCAGTAGGCGCAGACCGAGATACGGTTGTTGCGATTATAGAACAACATGCAGGCGCTGGTTTTTCACATTTATTTGTCCTTTCTGCAATTTACAAACAAGTAAGTTTAGCTCAATATCTAGACATAACAGTCGCCGAATTAATGGGAACAGTGGCATTAACACAAACCAATCCGTTTCTTAATGTTGCTTCTTCAATAGCTTTTCTGAGGGAATTTACAACCATTCAACAATCAGGAATGACGGTAGGTTCTATTCATTATTTACTTAAAAGCGATGCCCTTCAAAGCTATGTTAGTAACAACCAAATCAATACATGGCAAACGGCTTTAAATGATGATTTACAAACCGCTTATGATGCTTTATTTGTTAGCAATGACACCTATGATCTCGTTTTAGAACGCCAATTGCCTAAGATTGGTTATTTTGAAGATGCTGCTGTTCTTACACAAATGATCGATCTTGTTTTGAAGCAAACATGGACTGGATCAGCAACGGATAGAGATGCTTTTGTTGATGCAGCTTTTAGTGCTTGGGCTCCTGAGGATTATATTAATAGCCTTAAGCAACAATTAGCCCTTCCTGTTCCTAGTAGTTTAGCCGATATTCAAACGGAACAAAACATTCGAGTGAAGATGGTGTATAATATCTTACATTGGCACATCAATCGAGTGCTTATTGTAGAATTTATTGCACAAACATTTTCTGTTTCAGAGGAAATTGCAGCTTATTTTTTGGATTTGGAACATCCAAATACAGCGAATAGTGCTAGTTTGATGAGGAATTTATTTGGCTATAGTATGAGCAACGTTTCTTTTGTTCCTCTAACTATTTTTGAAGCCTATTATTTCTTTCATAAAACGGCTTTTATCGTTAATCAATGGGATTTGTCGCTTCAAGAATTGAAAGGATTTGTAACGTATAAAACGGCAATGAATACCTTAGATTTTGAGCAGTTGCCGATTAATAATAGCCTGAGTAATTTGTCGTATAGTAGTTGGCGAAATACTTGGAAATTTGTACAGTTTAGTCGCCAATTTGGGGCAAATGATACCAGCCGTTTATTTGATATTTTACCCTTGGCCGTTAGTGGTTTAAATGCGGATTTGGTGACGATACAAGAGTTGTTGTCAGATTGGACAGGTTTGGATTTAACGGCTTTAAAAGTAGTGCATAGTCATTTTACTTTTGGAGCGAATGGAACAAGGTATCAAACGGTTGAGACCTATGATCAATTGCAACAAGCTGTTGGTTTATTAACCATGTTGCCTGCCAATCATAACGATGTTTTAGAATGGCGTAAGATGAACATTGCTACTTTTAAAACGACACATCATCAGATTAAAAATGCACTGAATGCTAAATTGGATGCTAGTGCATGGCTTAAAACGCAACAACGGATTCAGGATTTTGTACGGATAGAAAAACGAGATGCGCTGATTGCTTATGCGATGAAATATGATGCGGCAGGGAATGTTGTTCAGCGTTCTGTAGAGGATTTGTTCAATTATTATTTAATTGATCCCAAAATGAGTGCTTGCCAATTAACTTCGAGGATCAAGCAAGCCATTAGCTCAACGCAATTATTCGTACAACGTTGCCAATTAAGCTTAGAACCAATGAGTGTTTTGATTGATAATCAAACCATAAAACAATGGTCACAGTGGAAATGGATTCAAAATTATAGAGTCTGGGAAGCCAATCGAAAAGTATTTTTATATCCCGAAAATTGGATCGAACCAGCACTTAGAGATGATAAATCAGAATTTTTTAAAGCATTTGAAGATGAACTGCTTCAAAGTGAAATTACCCATGATAATGTTGAGAAGGTCTTTACCAATTATCTATTAAAGGTACATGAGGTAGCGAATATGGATATGATGGGTATGTGTAAAAGTGTTGAAAATGAAAGGGAAGTCGTTCATGTTTTAGCAAGAACCAAAGAACATCCAAGTACTTATTATTATCGAAGACAAAAGGATAAAATTTGGACTGCTTGGGAAAAAGTGGAGGTGGATATTAAAGGTGATCATGCTGTTCCTTATGTTTATAATAATCGAGTGCATATTTTTTGGTTAGAGATTTTAGAAAAACCTCAAAAGCAAGAAAAATTGCCTGCTGTTAAAGAAAAAAGTGATGGGGCTAGTTTTTCTCCTGAAGCAACGCACTACAAAGAAATTCAATTGGCTTGGACTGTATTAAAAGAAGAAGGTTGGATCCCTAAAAAAGTATCCAAACGAAAATTAATTCACCCATGGCCTAGACCACATTATTCCTTGCATTTACGCCCTAGAGGCAAGAATGAAGATTTATGGTTGGATATCTATGTTTCTACTTCGTTGGAGTTTAACGATACGTATTTTCACAATCAATTCAATGAAAAGTATGAATACCTCACCGATACAAGATTTAACGAAACAGTTAAGCCTTTTCATTCTGCCTCTTTTGTTTTTGATGGTTTTGTTCGACAGGTTAAACTGTATGGAATTGATGGAGAATATTGGTTTGTAAATGTATTGGTTTCTCCTATTTATCACACTGTGACATTACTCGATGCACGAGGTTCTGTCTATATTGATAAGATTGATTGGCTAAATAAGCGTTATATTACAAATTATGGTAGTTATTCTTGGCCAACGAATGATGGGAATAATCAAGATCCTCTAAATAGTAAAATAAGAGCAACGCCAGACTGGAATACCGATTATTTTACACCAGTAGTTAGAGGAGCATTTACTGAAAATGGGCTTTCCAAAATTTCGGTTTGGGATCCAGGTTCAGGTTGGACATCAATGACAAGGCAAGAGTTGAATAATTTTCTAGCGAATCGAAATAAAAATGTTAATTACCCTCGCCCTGAAAAAACAATAAGCATACCTTCTAATAAGAGAACTAAAATGGGAGGAACTCCTAATACTAACCTTACAAAGGCAGCAAAACTAGAGCATTCTGACTCTTACAATTATATTTATAGCAGCTTTGGGGAAGAAGGCCGTTTATTGGCTCGAATGACAGATGAGGAACGATCCCATGAAT
Organism: Aureispira anguillae; assembly: GCF_026000115.1. Classification (GTDB taxonomy): domain Bacteria; phylum Bacteroidota; class Bacteroidia; order Chitinophagales; family Saprospiraceae; genus Aureispira; species Aureispira anguillae. The sequence continues at coordinate 3,153,958 of NZ_AP026867.1, read as the reverse complement.
TAGAATATCCTGACACCTTGCATTTTGAATACAATTATTTGACAGGAAATAAAATTGACAATCCTAATCATGAGCACCTGATCTTATTTAAAGACGCTGCAACAAGGGAACTCTTACTAGAAAAAGCGACTGCTAAGTTTAAAGTGTTTTACCCTATGGAAGAGACACAAGAGGGAAGGAAAAGAATTCGACAGGCATTGTATCAAGATGAGTTACGAACGTTTTATCTTAATTATGAAGAAAATCAGGCAGATCGTTCAGGCTTATCACTTGCATATAGTTATTACCCCATGTACCACCCTTATACGAGAGCATTTATAGGTTCGTTAAACAGTGGAGGGGTTGACAGCTTGTTATCTAGAACAACTCAGATGGATCAAGACAATGGGTTTAGATTTATGGACGTTTATCGCCCTACTGCGAATGTTTCGCAATATATTACAAATGAAGATGTTGTTGATTTTTCTTTGAAAGGCACTTATTCTATCTACAACTGGGAGACTTTTTTCCATATTCCTTTATTAATAGCAACTGAACTAAGCAAAAATCAACGCTTTGAAGAAGCAATGCGTTGGTTTCACTTTATCTTTAATCCTACGGATACCGATCAAGATCCTACCCAAGCTTCGCCAACCAGTCATTTTTGGATTACTAAACCCTTCTATAAACATCAACAAGGGGATTATCAAGCAGCACAAATCCAAAATTTACTAAATAATACAGGCAACTCGGAGGTGATAAAAGCCATTAATATATGGAAGGATAATCCATTTAAGCCCCATCTTATTGCTCGTTATCGCCCTGTTGCTTTTCAGAAAACAGTGGTCATGAAATACATTGATAATTTGATCGCTTGGGGGGATCAACTGTTTAGAAGGGACACAATGGAATCCATCAATCAAGCTTCATTGATGTATATTTTTGCTTATGAAATACTAGGCAAACGACCCGAAGAAGTCACGCCACTTCAGACGGCAGAACAAAATTATCAAGAGCTTTCCATTTCAGGTTTGGATAGTTTTTCTAACACCGATTTAGAAATTATACTGGAAGGTTTGGTGAGTTGGAATTCGTCCTCAGTCAGTATTTATAACCCATTGGATGATGAGTTTTTTCAGCCCAAAGTTCCTGTGTTGCGTACCAAATATTTCTGCATTCCTAAGAATGATAAACTGTTAGGTTATTGGGATTTGGTAGAAGACCGCTTATTTAAGATTCGTCATTGTATGAATATTGATGGAGTGGTTCGACAGTTGCCCTTGTTTGCTCCACCTATAGACCCTGCCTTATTGGTAAATGCTACGGCAAATGGGGTTGATTTAAATAGCGTAATTAGTGATTTAAGTTCCCCTCGTTCGAATTATAAATATAGAACCCTATCAAGATTAGCCATTCAATTTTGTGGCGAAGTAAAATCATTGGGGCAAAGTTTGTTGAGTGCACTTCAAGCCAAAGACTCGGAGGGAATGGCACTGTTGCAATCTGCAAATGGGCTAAAATTGTTGGATGCGATGGTGAGCCTAAAAAAATTACAGATAGAAGAAGCCAAAGAGAATATTCAAAGTTTAGAATTGTCTAAAGCTTCGGCGCTATATCGCAAGGATTTTTATGCGAATAGAGAATTTATGATTCAAGAAGAAAACTTGTCTTTGGAATTAGGGAGAAGTTCAATAGGGCTTGATATTGCGAGTACTGTTTTGTCCAATATTGCTTCAGGAACTGCCTTTATCCCTGATTTTGAATTTGGAAGTTCTGGTATAGCTGCATCTCCTGTAGCTGTAGTTACTTTTGGAGGAACACAAATTTCAAAATCTCTTTCAATAACAGCTAGTGCAATTGCTGGAATTTCAGGAGTTGTGCAAAAAGAAGCTGGATTAGCCAGCCAAAAAGGCGGCTACAAACGTCGTCAAGAGGAGTGGGACTTGCAACTAGAATTAGCAAACAAAGAAAGTGAGCAAATTGATAAACAACTTGCAGCAGCAAAAATTCGATTGGCGCTTGCTGAAAAAGATTTGGACAACCATCAGTTGCAGATTGAAAATGCCAAATCGGAAGAAGAGTACCTCAAAACAAAGTATACCAACAAAGAGCTGTATTCTTGGATGGCTTCACAGTTGTCTACCATTTATTTCCAAGCCTACCAATTGGCTTTTGATATGGCTAAACGAGCAGAAAAAAGTATGCGTTATGAACTAGCGTTGCCAAATACAAGCTTGCCTTTTATTCAATTTGGTTATTGGGATAGTTTAAAGAAAGGACTATTGTCTGGAGATAAGTTGATGTTGGCCATTAACAAAATGGAGGCGGCTTATGTAGAACAAAATAAGCGCAATTATGAACTGACTAAGCAAATTTCACTGCGTCAATTAACACCCAGTGCTTTACTAACACTTAAGTTAACAGGTACTTGTGAAATAGAGATCCCAGAGTGGTGGTTTGACATGGATTATCCAGGGCACTTTATGAGACGAATAAAAGCAGTTTCGGTTTCTATTCCTTGCATTGTTGGTCCACATACAAATGTGGCTTGTACCTTATCAATGACTAGAAGTACGGTTCGATCAAGCGCAATTATTAGCAACACCTACGAACATGAAGATAATTATGAAGTAAGTTATGGTATGTCTGAATCCGTTGCCATCTCTAATGCACAAAATGATAGCGGTGTCTTTGAGTTGAATTTTAATGACGAGCGTTATTTACCGTTTGAAGGCGCAGGGGTAATTAGTCGATGGTCTTTGTCATTGCCAGAGATACAACAATTTGATTATCGTTCTATTTCTGATGTTGTATTGACCATCCGTTATTGTGCCAAAGAAGGTGGTGCTGCTTTACAAGGCGCAGCTTTTGATCATACCAAGACAGTTTTGAACCGATTAAATGCAATGAATCAGCCAACGATATTGATGAGTTTAAAGCAAGAATTTGGTACCGCTTGGCATCGTTTTGTAAGCCCTCCAACAGGGGTGACAAGTCATGAATTAAATTTTGAGTTGCAGTCTCAACACTATCCTTTCTTCACCAAGTTTGGTAGTAATAGGGAAATTACAACTTTTAGCTTGTATGTTTTATCCAAAGATGGAACGGCTATAAATTATGATCTTGATGTATTACCAGTAGGAGGAACCGCAGTCAATGTAACAGGAGCAACAGGGAATAAGGCGGCGTTAGCAGTTAATCCTAGCCCTAATGATGGTATTGGAGGATGGAACTTAACGTTAAACCATACCGCTCCCACCAATGCCTTGAATGTAGAAGACATAGAGGATATTGTACTTGCTATAGCCTATAAGGTTGAACTTTAGGTCAAAAAAAGTTTAGATAGGTGTTTAACGATAGAAAGCTTCTCCCGATCAGTAAGGGAGGAGCTTTTTTTTTGAAAAAAAAATTTGTGGAGCTCCAAAACAGCAACTTGCTCATTACCAATAATCTTATTCCCTTATTATTTTATGCGTACTAATCCCTTGTTGATGCTCTAAAACAAGCATATAAACCCCTGATGGATACCTTGAAAGATCTAACGTAGTAATTTGATCGTCTAATAGTGCTGTACCGATGAGTTCTCCAATGGCATCATAAACCTTAGCCGTAATTTCTCCATGATGATTCTTATTAATAGAAATATTTCCCGCAGTTGGGTTTGGATAAATTAACAAATCGAGATTTAAATCTAATAAAAAGCATGAAGAACGTACCGAACATTGACCATTAGAAACCTCTACTGCATAGCTGCCAGAATTACTTGGTCGTAGAAATGGAGCGGTTTCATTGTTGATATAGGTTTGTGACTGACAATCGTACCATTTATAAGTAAGATTAGTATCCGTAACCGCAAATAAAGAATCATTTCTTGAAAAAAGAGACACTGGTATTTCATACCGAGTTAGGTTGATGGTAAGAATGCTATCACAGCCTTTTGCATTGGACAAACGAACGATATACTGACCGCTAGAATCGTAAGTCTGATTATTAGGAGCTAAATAAGGTTCGCAACTAGCAACCACCAAGGTAGAGTCAGAAGGGGCGCAATAGTCTAGTTTTAATAAAAGAACATCGGAATGTCCATTGCTATTTGCTGTCATATTATAGGTTCCAAAGTCGGTATGAAAATTTCCTGTAAAGGTAAATTCTCCCACCATATATAATTCCTTTTTGGGGTTTAAAGCAATTTCCCAAGCAATATCAAAAACAGGACCTCCACCTGATTTTGCCCACAAAAAATCACCATTCGAAGTAAGTTTGGTGAGAAAAAAATCTCCATTACCTTTAGACCAAAGAGAGCGTTCGTTAGGACCAGGGTCAAAGTCTACAAAGCCAAAGAAATACCCCCCTGTATAAACATTACCTTCATCGTCCGTTGTTACGGACATACCATAATCATCACTTGATGCCCCCCAGCTTTTAGCCCAAATAAATTGTCCTGCCGTATCTATTTTTAAAAGGTAAGCATCCAAACTTCCATTGCCTGTTAAAAAAAATGTATTAGGACCAAGATCAAAATCGATGGTCAAACCGAAGCGACCAATAATGTATAAATCTTCATTTTTATCAAGGTGAATATCATAAGGATGATCTTCCCAATCTGCCCCAAAAGATTTTGCCCATACCAAATGACCAGCCGAATCTAATTTTTGAATGTAGGTATCCTCTACAGAAGAAGTGGAACTTAGGTAGTAACTATTATTTGAACTAGGGTCAAAGTCAACGGTACCAGTAAAAGCTCCTGTTGTATAGACATTTTTATTGCGATCAACTTCTACCGAAATGGCAATGTCAGAGCCATTGCCACCTAGAGTATTGACCCACTGTAAATTTCTTCCTTGATCCATTTTTAGCACAAAAGCATCGTGTGCACCATTTGAGGTGAATGTTTGCGAACCAAAAGTTGCTGATACGGAGAATCCTCCAGTCATATAGATGTTCATGGCATCATCTATAATTAAATCATTAGGAGTCGTATAACCAGCTCCTCCAAAAGTTTCTACCCAAAGCACTGTGCCAGAAGAGGACATTTTTAGTAAAAAAATGTCTCTTAAACCACTGGCGGTCTTTGTAAACCCAGCAAAATCAACCGTATTCTCAAACCAACCTGTAACATAGATATTGCCATCCGCATCTAGTCTAATTTTTTCGCCATGGTCATAACCATTCCCCCCAAAACTTTTTGCCCAAATTAAATCGCCATCGGGGGTTAATTTTTGCACAAAAATCTGATAATTCCAATCGTTTGTCGTTAAATTAAACACTCCTGTGCCAGGATCAAAATCTCCGTTGGAGGAATATTCGCCAGTGGTGTAGACATTCCCATCGTTATCAATTGCAATAGATTTTCCTTCATCTGCTTTGTTGCCCCCTGCTTGTTTTGCCCAAGAAAAAGAGTGGTTTTGAGCGAGTATTGGGCTACAATAAATAAAGGTGAGTAGAATAATATATTTTAAGTGTGTATACATGTTCCTGATATTAATTAAATGTTCAACAGAACTTTAATGCTATAAAAGTAGGTGACAATAAATTTTGAGGAACACCTTATAAAGATATGTTATATAAAAATTAAACACAAGACTATAAGGGGTTTTATATCAGAACGTATGGAATAATGCATTATAACCTTGGAGGCTATCAATCTTAGTAAAAATCCCACAACACCAGCGGTATGGTGTTATGGGATAAATCAAAGAATTTAATGTTTACAAAGCACATGGTATTTTGGGGAGTATGAAGTATAAGCAGTTATTTTTTTACAATGCGTTTGGTAGAAACACCTTGAGTGGTTTTTGCTGCAATAAAGTAAACACCTGAAGGTAACATACTAACATCTACTTTATGTTCTTCTTTGCTAACAGAATTACTTTGATTCAAATAAACAACACGCCCAGAGACATCTGTTATAACATATTGTACATCTGTAGGGGCATTAAATTGAACATCAATTGTTAAGTAATCTGTAGTTGGGGAGGGGTAGACCTCCAGTTTTGCATTGGCTGCTACTTTAGTAATTTTAGTTAAATTGAGTGGCGAAGCACTTAGGTGTATCCCTATTGAAGGGACCTTGTGATTGTCAGAAAGGCTATCATAAAAACCTATGGAGCCAGAACTATTTACTACTTTTGCAGTAGTAGCACTAACGGGACCAGCACTTGACGTTCCAGCTCTATTAAGCGCATAATTTAAACGAGTTTCTGCTAAAAAGGGAGAATTACTTGTACCCAATAATGGTGAACCACCTGTTTGAGATGGGTTTAATTCTAATGTTATATAATAATAGGCGTTATCCTTCAAGCTAGGCACAGAACCCGTACCTGTAGCATTAACAAAGTTGGTCGCTGTTGCCAAAGTATAGCTTCTTGTTGGTACTGTTGTCCCTAGACCTGTTAGTGGGACAGCTGCAAAGGCAATCTTTGTTAATTCAGCTCCTTCTATACTTCCATTTGAAGTTCCTCCATTGGAACCATCAACGTATTCATAAATATTAACAAATACCGTTTGATTGGCTGGTCCTGTAAAATTTCCCGCTAAATAATAAACAAAATCTACAGAATCAATTTTAATACTATCACTTGCACCACGGGGGAAGCTGTAGATTGAACCATACTCAAAAGAAGCGAGTTGATCAATTGTAAATCGATCCTCTCCATAAACTCTGTTATTTAAAGGGGATACTTTTGATTTTGTAAGATAATAAGATGTTGTTCCGCCTTGATTATCTGTAATCACAAAATCATGCTTAACAGTATCGTTTACAGGGCTTCCGTCGGTGAGATTGTGTTCTACCCAATAAGTGACATTATAAGTTCCTGCACCATGGGATATAATAAAGTCAAGTTCTCTCAAATGATCGATCATGGTAACACCAACTAGCGGGTCATTTGCAGAAATAGAATCCGTTGGTCCTCCTACTAGAGTGTCCAAATAAACGCCATAAGTAGTCACTCCTGATGCATCTGTAAAATCAATAGAACACTTGATGCTAGGAGCATTTGCTGCTTGAATGGTTTTTGTTCCATAATTTACTACTTTTGCTCCCCATATCCAGTCTGCCAAGTTAGTGGGATCAACGTTGATCAATGGTCGATGTGTATTGTTACTTAATCGAACAATATCCCCTATTTCTTCGTAATGACTTCCCGATACAACCTCTCTTGGAAGACCAATAGCAATGTCATATTCTGGTGCTGTTTCTACTAAAATATCATCTAGCATTGTAAAATAATAACGCCCATTGAAGGTGAATTTTACACGACATTGAGTTAAGTTTGATACTCCTGTTGTAACGTTTGGAAAGAGTACACGAAGCGTTCCATCTACAGGATTATTTCTGGGGGCAAATTGTAGTGATTTGATGTCAAATGCAGAACTCCAACTAACACCATCATCAACAGAGACAGAAACAGAATATTCTGTTACATTAAAATGGCGATAGTAAGAGTAAAACTCAACGATGATTGCAGAGTCTGTTGCTCCTGTTAGATCCATTCTAGGTGAAATTAGTTCGGCTTTTTGATAAGCAGGAGAGCTTCCTGTACCAAATGCGCCTGCTACTCCGCCATTATCTAAAAAATCAGAATCAAAAATAGCGACGCCATTTGCTACAGAATTAGATTTTGCAGGCTCAGAAATAGCGTAGGCTCCTTGTGAAAGACCTGTTGTACTTCTTTGCCAATAAGCTGCACCAGGAATGTTCGCCCCACTACCAGTTGAGTTGCTACTATCACTAATTGACAATGCTGTCCATTCTGTAACAGAATAATTAGCAGCAGTTGTTGATTGCACAAAATTGGTCTGAAATTCAGCAGCAGCTTGACCGTTTGGGGCACCAACTCCCCAAAGTTTTGTTTGTGCATTTGTATTGCTCACAAAAAGCATAAGGAATAGGATGCACTTAAATAAAGTTAGTTTTTTCATAATAATAACAGTAAATAAAGTTGTTTTTTGTTTGTAGCAAACAAATAGATACTCAGCTTTACGCCATCCTATTGATGGGGTAAAGTATTGATAGGCTACAATAATTAAAATTTATTAATGTGAAATATTCTGATGCGAATGCTAGAGGAGAACGATTAAAAACAAAATATTAAATAGCTTTTTTGCTGTAAATAGAGGCAAAGACACAATTGATATTCTAGCTAAAAGGATAAAGCTAGTTATCATTGAATATTTTAGTAACTATATAATATTTAACTTGTTAGTTGTTGTCGAATTGATGGAATAAATAAGGGTGGTAAATACCAAGAGTGATTTTTTCATTAAATTTGGTTTTAAATATGATTCGTAAAGCTTTTCTTCTTTTGATTGGGTAAAGAATATTCTTGTTTATAGGGAATACAAAATATTTCTGGTCATTAGTAATTTTACCCTTTTCGTAGGGCAGCTTCTTTTCTTAATTTTTCACAAAGTTAGATTTGATGGATAGCTAATGCAAACCAGTTTTGTATTGTTTTTATGTTGTTCAACGTTTTTTTGTTGCTTTAATAGGTTGGTAGATAGTGTTTTATATGTGGATGTGTTTTTGAATTCCCATGGATTGATTGGGCTTTTAACGCCCTTTGGTAGTGAACCAGCAAGTTGAGAGCACTACGTTCATGAGATTGTTAACAAAAAAGAAGAATAGTTCCAATTATCCTTAGGTATAGGTAGGCTAATTGAGCAAAATGAAAAGAAATAAGTTTTGTAATAACTTATTATATGTGTTGCTAGAGAGACAAAATAAATAGCTGATTTAGCTTGTGTTGGAGCATCTTGAAAAAAAAATAAATAAAAGAATAAAAAAAATTGCGCTTTTCTATTTTTATTAATAGCTTTGATTTATCAAATACAAAAACAGAAAAAAATGTCTTTAAACAAATCAAATATTATCATTATTATTAATGTTGTATCACTAAAATTATTTTAGGGAGGATTTGTTTATATACTTATAAAATATAAAAGCCTCCTTACTTAAAAGGAGGCTTTTTTTTTTGGAAAATAACTTAAGAAATAAAAATTATCATGCAAAACAGAATACTTAGTGTACAGCAAATTATTGTGGTCATTATTATTCTTTTCGTCCAAACAGGGTGAGAACAGGTTTTGTGTGTTACAAAAAAAATCCTTCTCATCGTTTAGATTGAGAAGGATTTTTTTTTGGCTTGAATAATAATAATTTTTGTAAAAATATAATTTGTATAAAAATATGAATATGCATCTCAACCAAAATTCCCTAATGTTCTTAGATGGACAATGGTTAAGGAACGCAGAAGTGCAGCGTTCCTTTTTCCATAAATTATTGGGAGAACACAATGCTATTTTTGAAGGTGTTCGCTCTTATCAAACAGCAGAAGGTCTGGCTATTTTTAAAGCTCATGAACATTGTAAACGACTGTTCAATTCAACTAAAAAAATGGGGCTTGATTTTTCTTATTCCATAGATGATTTAATTCAGTTGATGTATCAGTTGATCGAAAAAAACAAGTTGCAGGATGCTTATATTCGTTCCTATGTGTATTGGGGAGAAGCGTCAAATTCTGCTCTTAATTCACATCTTTTGTTGGTGGCTTGGCCTTGGGATCAATTGGTCGAAAATAAAGGACTTGCGCTGATGACCTCTCCATATCCATGTCCTAATCATAGAATATTTCCTGTTGAATCCAAAATGACAGGAGTTTATGCTAGCTCTAAATTTATGGATAATCACGCCAAGCGTAAAGGTTTTGATGCAGCGCTTTTGCTCAATAAAAATGGATATGTTGCCCAAGGGACAAGTGCTAACTTTTTTTATGAAAAAGATAATGTGCTTTATACAAGCCCTACCAAAGATATTTTTGCTGGAATTACCCGTGCTACGGTATTGGAGTTATGCGAGCAATTAGAGATTGACCTAAAAGAAGAACATTTTACAGCGGATGAAGTAAGGGGAGCCGATGGTGCTTTTTTTACAGGTACTATTACAGGCATAAAAGGCATTACTAGTTTGGATAAGGTTCCATTTCAATTAAAATGGGAGGATACCCTAGGTTATCAGCTATTTAGAGCTTATCAGCGCAAGGTTTTAGAGATAGAACCACTTTGTATTTTTTAAACTTCTCAAATGAATTATTAACCAATTTCATACAAAACATTACTCCGTTGAAAACCCGAACCCAGCTTGCTGGCTCACGAGTGATAACGAACCGACCTCAGGGAGCTCATAAGCGCTAGCGCACTAGCTAATTAACGGAGTATTAACAAAAAAAATCAAGATGAAATTAAATAAGTACAGCCAGCGAGTTACCCAAGACCCAACCCAACCTGCTGCACAAGCTATGTTTCATGCAATAGGTTTAACAGAAGAAGACCTCAAAAAACCTCAAGTTGGTATTGTGAGTACAGGTTATGAAGGAAACCCCTGTAATATGCATTTAAATGATTTAGCCCAAGAGGTAAAAAAAGGTGTTCAAGAAACAGATGCAATGGGGCTTATTTTTAATACAATTGGTGTCAGCGATGGAATTTCTATGGGAACGCTGGGTATGCGTTATTCTTTGCCTTCTAGAGAAATTATTGCAGATAGCATAGAAACGGTTGTAGAAGCAATGGCTTATGATGCTGTAATTGCAGTAGTGGGCTGTGACAAAAACATGCCTGGAGCCATGTTAGCCTTTGCTCGGCTAAATCGTCCTGCAATTTTAGTTTATGGAGGGGCGATAGCCAGTGGTTGCCATGTTGGCAAAAAACTAGATATTGTATCTGCATTTGAGGCTTTGGGAGAAAAGATAGGAGGAACAATTACAGAGCAAGACTTCAAGCAGGTTGTTCAAAAAGCTTGCCCAGGAGCAGGATCTTGTGGGGGGATGTATACCGCCAATACCATGGCTGCGGCTATAGAAGCATTAGGCATTAGTTTGCCATTCTCTTCTTCAAATCCCGCTGTGAGCGAAGAAAAAAAGATAGAATGTCAAGCCGCTGGACTACAAATGTATCAATTGTTAGAGCAAGACCTTAAACCAAGGGATATTCTGACAAAAGCAGCGTTTGAAAATGCAATGCGTTTAATTACGGTTTTAGGAGGCTCAACCAATGCTGTTTTACATCTTTTGGCAATGGCTAGAACCTTGGAATTAGATTTGACTATTGATGATTTTCAGCGTATTAGTGATACAACACCATTCTTAGCAGATTTAAAACCGAGTGGGAAATATTTGATGGAGGATTTGCACAGCATAGGTGGCGTTCCTGTTGTTATGAAGTATTTGTTAGAACAGGGGCTGTTGGATGGATCTTGTCTAACCATTACAGGAAAGACCATTGCTCAAAACCTTGAAATGGTCCCTTCATTAACTTTTGAACAAGATGTTGTCAAGCCATTATCCAATCCCATCAAAGCATCTGGACATATTCGAATTTTGTATGGAAATCTTGCTTCTGAAGGTGCTGTGGCTAAAATAACAGGCAAAGAAGGAGAGTATTTTGAGGGGTTAGCTCAAGTTTTTGACAGCGAAAAAGCGGCTAATTTTGCCATTGCTCAGGGAAAAATTAAGAAAGGGACGGTTGTTGTTATTCGCTACGTTGGTCCAAAGGGAGGGCCTGGAATGCCTGAAATGCTGAAACCTACTGCTGCTATCATGGGGGCAGGTTTGGGAAAGGAGGTTGCTTTGATTACAGATGGAAGATTTTCAGGGGGGACGCATGGTTTTGTGGTTGGGCACATTGCCCCAGAAGCATTTGAGGGGGGAGTCATTGCCTTATTAAAAGATGGTGACAGAATTATAATTGATGCCATCCAAAATACAATTGCTGTTGATTTAACAGCCGAAGAAATAGCAAAAAGAAAAGCCAATTGGGTCTTGCCTTCTTGTTCTGTTAAAAGGGGGTATTTGTGGAAATATGCTCAAACGGTTTCTTCTGCTTCCAAAGGTTGTACGACAGATCTTAGTTAATAAATAATCAATTGATAATGTAGGGTTTAGTTGTTGGGTGGGGAGACCCTCTAGCGATAGCTATGCCCTAGAATAGCCTACCAATTAAAAAAAAAGAGATGGAAAAAGCAATTTTATTAGAACGAAAAGCAAAAAAAAATAGCGCTCCCAAAACATCAATAAAAGGGGCAGAAGCAATTCTGAAAATACTCCTAAAAGAAAACGTTGACACCTTATTTGGGTATCCTGGAGGTGCCATAATGCCTGTCTATGATGCACTGCATGAATATAAGGAGGAATTGAGACATATTTTAACTAGACATGAACAAGGGGCGATACACGCTGCACAGGGCTATGCTCGTGTGACTGGGAAAGTAGGGGTTTGTTTGGCGACATCAGGTCCTGGAGCCACTAATTTGATTACTGGTTTAGCAGATGCATTTATTGATAGTACGCCACTGGTCTGCATTACAGGGCAGGTTCATTCTTCCTTGTTAGGAACAGATGCTTTTCAGGAAACGGATGTGATTAACCTTTCTATGCCTGTTACAAAGTGGAATTGCCAAATTACAACTGCGGCCGATATTCCTCAAGTACTGGCTAAAGCTTTTTATCTCGCTCGTTCTGGAAGACCTGGACCAGTATTAATTGATATTACGAAAGATGCTCAATTTGACCACTTACAAATGGATTATCAATCTTGTACAACAGTAAAAACGTATCAACCTAAGCCTCAACTGGATGCTAGGCAGGTGGAATTGGCTGCAAAACTTATTAATAAGGCAAAAAAGCCATTGGTTTTGGTAGGACAGGGGGTTATTTTGGCGAATGCGGAGGAGGAACTTAAGCAGTTTATAGAAAAAATAGATGCCCCTACTGCTTGGACGATGTTGGGCTTGTCTGCTTTGCCCTCTGATCATCGACTTAATGTAGGAATGCTAGGGATGCATGGCAACTATGCCGCTAATATTAAGACCAATGAATGTGATGTATTGATTGCTGTAGGGATGCGTTTTGATGATCGAGTGACTGGGGATTTAAATCGTTATGCCAAACAAGCCAAAGTTATTCATTTGGAAATTGATGCTGCTGAGATCAATAAGAATGTTTATGCTCACTTGCCTGTTTTGGGAGATGCCAAAGAGAGTCTTTCTGCGTTGACAGCATTGGTCGCAGTGAACTTACATGCAGAATGGCTAGAAAGTTTTGCGGTCTTAGAACAGGTCGAATATGAAAAAGTTATTCAAGATCAGTTGTATCCCACTAAAGCAAAGATGACCATGGCAGAGGTTGTGCACCTTGTTTCAGAGTGCAGTAAGCAAGATGCTATTTTGGTAACAGATGTAGGGCAGCATCAGATGGTTGCAGCTCGGTACTTTAAGTTTAAACAATCCAAAAGTAACATTACTAGTGGAGGCTTAGGTACAATGGGCTTTGCGTTGCCTGCTGCTCTAGGGGCAAAATTGGGCAACCCCAATCGCACTGTTATTGCTTTTATAGGCGATGGTGGTTTTCAAATGACCTTACAAGAACTGGCTACGATACAGCAAGAACAATTGGAGGTTAAGATTATTATTTTGAACAACAGCTACTTGGGGATGGTTCGCCAATGGCAAGAAATGTTTTTTGAAAAGCGCTATTCTGAAACCAGTATTAGTAGTCCTGACTTTATACAATTGGCAGGGGCGTATGGAATAGCAGGAAAGCGAATTACAGAACGAGAATCTTTACCTAAAGCAGTTGAAGAAATGTTGCAGCATGATGGAGCTTATTTATTAGAAGTAGTCGTAGGGCAAGAGGATAATGTATTTCCTATGATTCCTACAGGCTATGCTGTTTCTGAGATATTATTAGAACCCAATTCATAACCTTTTTAAATGAATAAAATTATGAAGCGTTTTACCATTTCCGTTTTTACGGAGGATCTAATCGACGCTCTAAGTAAAGTGCAGATGGTGTTTAGTCGGCGCCAGTTAAAGATAGAAAGTTTAACCACTTCTGAGAGTGAGCTAAAGGATGTTTATCGCTATACCATTGTTGTAATGGCTACGACAGAAGAAGTCATGAAGGTCGTCAAGCAACTAGAAAAATTAGTAACTGTCTTTAAAGCTTTTTATCACACGGATGAAGAGACAATCTTTCAGGAGGTTGCCTTGTATAAATTGCGAACGGCTGATTTTAGCCAAGTGGATACTGCTTCTATTCTTCGGAAGCACCATGCAAAAGTATTGGTCATTTCTCAAGAGTATACCATCCTTGAAAAAACAGGGTATAGGGAAGAGACAGAGGCTTTTTTAGAATTATTAGCTCCAATAGGAGTGCTAGAGTTTGCCCGTTCAGGAAGGGTTTCCATTACAAAACCTATGCGATCTCTAAGTGACTATTTGCAAGAAATTAATTAAATGCTGCGTGGTTACTCAATTTTTATAAAGTAATCCTAGGTACAGGACAAAACAATTGGAATTAAATAAAGTAAAGGATTAATGGAACTATTTTTCAGACCTTAAATCGCTGCGCTTTTAGATATTAGACCCTATAACAGCCTAATAGGGGCTAATATCTAAAAGCAAAGCGGTCTAGAATCTAAGATCAAAACATAGTTTTAGCTTAAACAGTACTTTATTAAGTATCCTTTACCTGTTTTGTCCTGTACTCAGAAAATAATCAACTATCTAATTTTTATCATAAAAAAAACAAAAAATGGCAAAGCTAAAATTCGGGACTGTAGAAGAAACCGTTGTAACTAGGGAAGAATTTCCACTAAAAAAAGCATTGGAAACCTTAAAAAATGAAACCATCGCCGTGATTGGTTATGGAGTACAAGGTCCAGGGCAAGCACTCAATCTTAGAGACAATGGTTTTAATGTGATTGTTGGGCAACGCCAAGCGTCAAAGAGCTGGGACAAAGCGCTTGGTGATGGCTGGGTTGCAGACAAAACACTGTTTTCTATAGAAGAAGCCTGTGAAAAAGCAAGTGTTGTAATGTATTTGCTTTCTGATGCAGGGCAAATTGACCAATGGAAAGTCATTAAACCCTTTCTTACTGCTGGAAAACTGCTTTATTTTTCCCATGGATTTGGGGTAACCTATAAAGAACAAACAAATATTATCCCTCCTAAAGACATTGATGTGGTTTTGGTAGCGCCCAAGGGCTCTGGTACCTCATTGCGCCGTTTGTTTGTAGAGGGGAAAGGCTTAAATTCTAGTTATGCAATCTTTCAAGATGCTACTGGTCAGGCATTGGAAAAAGCCTTGGCATTGGGCATTGGAATAGGTTCTGGTTATTTGTTTGAAACGGATTTTAGGAAAGAAGTTTATTCTGATTTAACAGGCGAAAGAGGGATGCTAATGGGAGCTTTGGCAGGTTTGTTTGAGGCTCAGTACAATGTCTTGCGCAAGAATGGACATAGCCCTTCAGAGGCATTTAATGAAACCGTTGAGGAATTGACACAGAGTTTAATGCCTTTGGTAGCAGAAAAGGGGATGGATTGGATGTTTGCCAATACCTCAACTACCGCTCAACGTGGTGCCTTGGATTGGAAAAATAAATTTAGAGATCTTAATACGCCATTGTTTGAAGATTTGTATGCTAGCGTTGCTAGTGGCAAAGAAGCGGCGATTGTTATTGAAGCAAACCAAAAAGAAAATTATAGAAAAAATCTAGAATTGGAACTTGCTGAAATTAATGCAAGTGAGCTTTGGCAAGCAGGAAAAACTGTTAGAGAACTGAGAGCCAAATAAGGAAGGAGGATAAAACTATGTTGTTCTTTTGTAAGGCTTGATTGTTTTGTAAAAGAATAGCATAGGTTTTTGTTTAAAGAAGGATTTAACATTACTCCGTTAATTTAAAATAGACTTATAAAATGAATACAATTCGCTCTCCAAAATATAAACCCAAACTATCTGATGTTGAGCATGCTCGCTCTCTGGTTAAAAAGATAGCCTTGCATACCCCCCTCAGTTATCCCAAGGGTATGGCAGAAAAATACGGGGCAAAAATTGGGCTAAAAAGAGAAGATTTACAAGTTGTTCGTTCCTACAAATTGAGAGGAGCTTATTATAAAATCGCAACGTTAACAAAACAAGATTTGACAAAAGGGGTGGTTTGTGCAAGTGCTGGCAACCATGCTCAAGGGGTAGCTTATGCCTGTCAACAATTGAAGATAAACGGGCATATTTTTATGCCCCTAACAACACCTCAACAAAAAGTAAATCAAGTGCGAATGTTTGGGGGGAAATTTGTTGAAATCCAATTGGTGGGAGACACTTTTGACGATAGTTTGGCGATGGCAAGGGCTCACTGCAAAGTAGCAAACGCCTCTTTTATTCACCCTTTTGATGACCCTAAGATTATTGAAGGGCAGGGAACGGTTGCTTTGGAAATTTTGGAAGACAGCTCTGAGCACATCGATTATTTAATCTTACCCGTAGGAGGTGGCGGCTTGGCGGCAGGGGTCTCTTCTGTTTTTAGAATGCTGAGTCCTACAACCAAAATTATAGGGGTAGAGCCAGCAGGTGCGGCATCTATGTCTTGGGCACTTCAAAAAAAAGAAGTTCGTTCGCTTCAACAGATAGACAAATTTGTAGATGGAGCAGCGGTTAAGCAGGTGGGGAAGTATACCTTTGATATTTGCCAAACGTCTTTGGATCGAATACTGACAATTCCCGAAGGGCTGATTTGTAAAACCATGTTGCAACTATACAATGAGGAAGCTATGGTGGTAGAGCCAGCAGGAGCTTTGAGTATTAGTGCTTTGCAGTTGTTACAAGATGAAATAAAAAACAAGATCGTTGTTTGTGTGGTTAGTGGAGGAAATAATGATATTGCTAGAATGGAAGAGATTCAGGAACGGGCCTTGTTGTATGAAGAGTTAAAGCATTATTTTATTGTCAATTTTCCACAGCGAGAAGGAGCTTTGCGTGAGTTTTTAATTCAGGTATTGGGTCCCCAAGATGACATTGTTTATTTTCAGTATATGAAAAAAAATAATCGCATAAAAGGACCTGCAATGGTTGGTATTGAATTAAAAAATAAAATTGATTTGGCGCCTTTGGTTGAGCGTATGAAGACAAAAAAATTCTTTGGACAATATCTAAATCACCATCCTGATTTGTTTCATTTTTTGGTCTAATAAATTAGGTTTTAAACCAATAAAAAAAGCCATCTAGAAATTCTAGATGGCTTTTGGGTGACTCGAACAGGATTCGAACCTGTGACCGTCTGCTTAGAAGGCAGATGCTCTATCCAGCTGAGCTATCGAGCCGAATTGCTTACTGTTGTTTCATTAAGCGATTGCAAATTTAGGATTTATTTGTGAATAAGCAAAAAAATATCCTTTTTTTTATGCATAAAAATGAAAAAAATAAAATTATCCTCTAGTGATGGCTTGATTACGAGGTCAATATCTTAACGATAAGAATTGAAAAAAAATTCCTTGAACAAGATTTTTTTTATTTTTCTCTAATCTCAGGGTTGGAAATTGTATATTTATAAGACTTGTGATTTATTCAAATGCTTTATTAGAACTTGGAGCAAAAGAAAAAGTGGTTCTTTGACAAATTGTGTGCTAATCGTAAAATGTAAGGTAAAATGCTTCTATTTTGGGATATTAGAGCCTAGGCTACCTTGTTTTTAGATCACTAAATCTAATACCCAAACGGCATAATTAAAGACGTTAATTAAAATTTTCACATAATTTGTTAAAGAGCGGAAAAAGTAAATGAAGCACTAACAAAAACAAATACTTATGAATATCATATCTGTTATGTTTGCCTCTCCAGCCTATGATGAGTTGGTAGCAATGCGAATCAATACACTTTATGAACCACTAAATGCTGAAATTACCATTGAGGATTTTGCAGAAGAGTATAAAGATGTACATTTGGTCGTTTATAACAATCAAAATTTACTCATTGGAGGAGTGGTTGCCAAGGTCTGCGAGGAAGAGGATGAATTTTTGAATAAACGAAAGATATGTTTGTTGCGTCAGGTGGTTGTAAAAAAGGATTTGCAAGGGTTGGGAGTAGGACGAGATATGTTGGCTTCTTTAGAAAAAATGTTGATTGATAAAGGATACAAAGAAATTCGATTGTATGCTCATGTTGGAGCGTTAGATTTTTATGCTAAACTAGGCTATGTCAAGCACGGCAAGGAGTTTACAGGCAATGGGATCAAGCAGCATATTATGAAGAAAAAAATACAGAAAAAATCTACCAAATTGGATAAGCTCGAAGCAGAGGGCACGGCGTATTGATTGGCTGATCTTTTAGCACCAATTTATGGCACGCCAAGTAAGGAAGCAGAATTGATTATACGCTAAATTTACAATTATTAGTTCTGCTTAGTTGCTTAAGTAAAGCGCTTAAAAAGAAAACAAAAGTAGAAAGTAGTGCAGATGTTAGAATATCAGCAGACTACTTTCTACTTTTGTGGTTTTATTTTAATAATTTATGATACTTTGACGATTTTTAGAAGTATTGAACCTATAGATAGAAGTGAATACAAATACAATACGAATTAAGAAGGGGGCAGTCCTTGAGCATATTTTGATTGAAGATGTGGCCTTTGGTGGAGAAGGTATTGCCAAACTGAAAACAGAGCAGGGAGATTATGTTTTGTTTGTCAAAAATAGTTTGCCTGGACAGACTGTCAATGCTAAAATTATAAAAAAGAAAAAACGCTTTGCCAAGTGTAAATTGGTAAAGGTGATTCAGGCATCAGAGGATGAAATCAAATTGCCCTATCAGCCAATTCCTGGTGCACCCTTTGCTCGACTCCCCATCCAAAAACAAGAGTATTATAAAGAACATTCTACCTTAGAAATGTTTAAGCGGTTGAGTGGTGTGGATAAAATTCGAGAGTTGTATGAGTCTTATATTAGTTCGCCATTGGTTTGGCATTACAGAAACAAAATGGAATATTCCTTTTCTACTTTAATTTCTGAATTGGGAACAGGAGAGGAGTCGGAAGGTTTTGCGCTTGGATTTAAACGTAGAGGACAATGGTGGGCCGTAGAGAATTTAGAAGCAGATTCTGGTTTGTTTGATGCTCAGTTAGAGGGGGCAATGCTCCAAATTAGACAACATTGCGAGCAAACGAATTTACCAGCGTGGAATCCTGCTAAAAGCGAGGGCTTTTTTAGGTTTTTGGTTGTGCGTAAGAGTTATGTATATGACGAACTGCTTTTTAATTTGGTGACAACAAGCAAAGATCTCGATCAATTTGATAAAATGGGCTTCGTTGCACTGTTGCAAGGCATCTTGGGGAAACGTCTAGCGGGCGTTATTCATACCATTAATGACGAAATTGGCGATGTTGCTAAGCAACCTGCGGAGCAATCTACCGTCTTGTATGGCAAAGAGAAAATTGTAGAAAATGTCTTAGGGTTAGATTTTGAAATTAGTATGCAAAGCTTTTTTCAAACCAACCCCAAATGTGCCGAAAAATTATACGCAAAAGTAATTGAGTATGTTCGTGCTGGAATGGAAAGTTCTGGAACAACCAATGCTGTTGCAATGGATTTATTTTGCGGAACAGGAACGATTGCGCAACTATTGGCAAACGATGAAAATATTGATCAAGTAATAGGGGTTGATATTGTTGCAGAGGCAATTGCTGATGCTAAAGAAAATACAAAGCGCAATGGAATTGAAGGAATTAAATTCTATGCTGCTGACGTGCGCAAATTTTTATACGATTATCCTCAATACAAAGGAAAAATAGGAACCATTGTTTTGGATCCACCAAGAGGGGGAATTGTACCCAAAGCCCTACAACGAATTATTGAACTGGGGGCAAAATCTATTGTTTATGTTTCTTGTAATCCTTCTACACAGGCACGGGATACCATGACATTAATGGAAGCAGGATATGCCGTTAAGCGTTTTTGTTTGGCAGATCAATTCCCACATACAGCGCATATAGAAAGTATCGCCTTGTTTGAGAAACAATAATCTAATAGGGTTTCTTCACGCAACGTAATATTGAGAAATAAGAATAAAAAAATGAGGCTCTCCTTTTGGGAAGCCTCATTTTTTATTGCTTTAAAAGTTATTTTTAATTTTGAACACTGATTAGTTCAATGTCAAACATAATTGGCGTATTAGGACCAATTAAACCTGAACCACTAGCACCATAAGCCAAGTGAGATGGGATTAATAACTTGCCTTTTCCCCCTGCTTTAAAATGAGGAACACCATATTGCCAGCCTTTGATGACCCCTGTTAGGGTATTGGTGTAAGGAGCCTTTCCTTCCGAGCTGTCGAAAACCGTCCCATCCAATAATCTTCCTGTATAATGAATGGTTACCGTGCTATAAACGCCAGCGGGCTGTTCTCCTGTCCCCACAACATCCATGGTATAATACAAACCATCTTGTGCTTCAATAGCCGTTAGGTTATGGTCTTTGATATACTGTTGGATAGCAGCTTCATCCTGAGCTTTGTAATCGGTATTGCAGCTCGAAAAAGAGCTACCTAAAATAACAAAAATAATTCCTAAAAATAATGACTTCATTGTATCGGTTTTTGATCTAAATTATCCAGCTATTTGAGCTTCAATCTTCCCTGTGTGTAAGACCTCCAACGCTCTAAAACAGCATTAAAATCTTCTGGCAAATCAGAATCCTGCGCTATAAATTCTCCTGTACTTGGATGCACTAAGCCAATTGATTTGGCGTGTAAAGCCTGTCTTGGAAGTAGTTTGAAACAGTTAAAGACAAAATGTTTGTATTTGCTAAATACGGTTCCTTTTACTACTCGATCACCGCCATATTCTACATCTCCAAAAAGTGGATGCCCAATATGCTTGAAGTGGACTCTAATCTGGTGTGTACGTCCCGTTTCTAGACGGCATTCTACCAACGTAACATAGCCCAAGCGTTCCAATACTTTGTAATGGGTAACCGCATGTTTTCCTCGTTCGCCATCTGGATAAACGTGTCGAAGCTTACGATGGCGGGGGTGACGATCAATATTTCCTGTAATAGTCCCTTCATCTTCTTCCAAATCTCCCCAAACTAAGGCCTGATAACGGCGCTCGATGCTGTGATCAAAAAACTGCTTGGCAATATCAGACATTGCTTCTTCAGTCTTAGCAACGATCATTAGCCCTGTTGTATTTTTATCAATTCTATGAACGATTCCAGGACGTTCGTTGTCTTGAGTAATTGGCAATCCTTTTAGGTAATGCACCAATCCGTTGACCAAGGTGCCATCTGGGTTGCCGATCCCTGGATGTACTACTAAGCCCGCAGGTTTGTGTAAGATCAAGAAATCGTCATCTTCATAACGAATGTCTAAATCCATTTCTTGAGGAATTGGACCACCTTCTGTTTTTTGTCGTTTCCAGCGAACCTTAATCTCGTGACCAGGCTTAACTTTATGATTGCTTTTTATTTGTTTATCATTGACCAATACCCAGCCCTCATCAATCGCTTTTTGGACGCGATTTCTAGTCACGTTCTCTAGTCTACCCATTAAAAATTTATCCAATCTCAGCGGTTCTTGACCTGGATCAGCTACAAAGGTTTGTAGTAGGTAAACTTCGTTGTTTATAATTTTTTCTTCTTTCATAATCTTACAAAGATACGCATTTAGATGACTAATTACGCAAGGAAGTTCATGAAAAAAAATTGCTAGTTGAATTAGGAAGCTAATTTACAACGGAGTTTTTATTGACTTTTGGAGCAATTCGATAGCCTTGAGGGTACGCCGTTCTTTGGTACTTTCTCGTTTGGCCGAAGTGATATAATTGGCGTATTCTTTTTGGCAAGTATAAGAAAGCGTTTTAAAAAAATTAGCTGCTTTTTGTTCTGTTTCAAAAGCTTTTTGCAAGTGGGGAGGAATTTCGACAACCCTCGCTGCTGTGTCTAGCCATAATTCAACGTTGATATGATCTCCAATTTGTTTGTTTATGGCTAATCGAATATCCTTTCTAACAATTAAAATATGAGAGCTAGTTTTCATTCGAACAAGCGTTCCTCTATAGCTTTCTTGTCCTTCGAAGAGAACGGCTACTTTAGGGCGTTTAGCCCCCATTTCTTTTTCTACATCAAAAGGAACAAGAACAAATGCGCCTCCTCTATCAGATGCTTGTATAATGGCAGAAAATTGATGTTTTTTCATAAAAAATGCTTGGTCAATAATTAAAAAATTAACGATAATGCTCTAATTAACGATTCTTAAATTCTAAGGAAGTGTTATACTAACAAAAAATGTTCTTATATTTGCATCCTATTTTGAGTAGGGAAGACAGCTTTGTTTTTTGAGGAATGTTGTAATAGCTAAAAAATGACTATTTAACCAATCAAAAATAATACTCTACTCATCGTTTCCAAGTTAAAAATAGCAATCAAAAATGAAATTACCAATATATGCCTATGGGCATCCCATTCTAAGAAAAGAGACAGAAGAAATAGACGAAAACTATCCTGATTTAAAAAAATTATTGGCTGATATGTTTGAAACAATGTATCATACCAAGGGAATGGGATTAGCAGCTCCTCAAATTGGTCGGAATATTCGAATATTTTTGGTAGATACAGAGCAGTTGGATACAGAAGATAGAGAGGAAGAAGCTAGTGAGTATATTAAAGAAGTCTTTATTAATCCAATTATAATGGATGAATCTGGCAAACGCTGGGAATATGAGGAAGGTTGTTTGAGTATTCCTGATGTTCGTGGAAATGTGGCTCGTCAACCCAAAGTAAGGATAGAATATTACGATGCTAATTTTGAACTTCAAGATAAAATTTTTGATGGTATAACAGCTCGTGTTATCCAGCATGAATACGATCATTTGGAGGGCGTTTTGTTTGTGGATTTATTAAAACCTCTAAAAAAGCGTTTTGTTAAGAAACGTTTGGACAAAATTAAAAAAGGGCAAATTCAAGCGGATTATAAATTGGTTTTTGCAAGGTAATTTGTGCGAATGCCAATTCAGAATAAAATGCCAATCGATCTCAAATAAGAAAGGTTGGAGCAATAAATATTGTTAGCATAACTTTAAAATCTTAGCAAAGAACATGAATTGTTGCTAAGATTTTTTAGTTTAGGAAGGTATAAACAGCTTCACTAAGCAGAATTGATTAATACAAATAAAACTATGAAATATACAGGATTGTTGACGGCTTTACTAATAAGCATTTTTTCTTTTTCGTTTAGCACTTTGGAGAATGCTCCTGCTCTAAAATTTGGTCTGCTCAAATATAATGGAGGAGGGGATTGGTATTCTAATCCAACGGCTTTGCCTAATTTGGCAAAGTTCTGCAATGAAAAATTGCATACCAATATTGATCCCAATTACGAAACGATAGATGTAGGGAGTGCCGAAATTTTTAATTATTCTTTTGTTCATATGACAGGACATGGAAATGTTGTGTTTTCGGAGGCAGATGCTGAAAATTTGCGTTTGTATCTACAGTCGGGCGGTTTTTTGCACATTGATGATAATTATGGAATGGATCCTTTTGTTAGAATTGCAATGAAACAAGTATTTCCAGAATTGGAATGGGTAGAATTGCCTTTCTCTCATGAAATTTATCACAAGACCTTTGAATTTAAAACAGGCATTCCTAAAATTCATAAGCACGATGGCAAGCCTGCACAAGGTTTTGCTTTGGTCTGGGAAGGAAGAGTCGTTTGTTTTTATAGCTATGAAACGGATTTGGGCGATGGCTGGGAAGATCAAGAAGTGCACAATGATACCGAAGAAATGCGCATCAAAGCATTACAAATGGGAGCAAATATTGTACAGTTTGCTTATGAGCAATAATGAACAAAAGGAAAAATCTTTTTAATCCAAAAATGTAAGTTAGACATGAATGAATTTAAAATAGTGATTCTTTCTTTTTTTTGCTGGACAATTCACCTGTCCTTGTTCGGTCAAACAATTACGCCCCATACGACTTTTCATAGCACAAAAGCGCAGTCTGTTGTCAATGTTGAAGATGACTTATATTTGCGCTTTGATATGGGCAAATCGTTTGAGGCAATTGCTCAAGAACGAGGGATAGAGAATCCAGAAAAAATCTATGGGCAAGTTAAGATTTATTTGGAAGAACTAGAGGTTTCAACAGGCACAATTGCCTTGGCGGAATCTCATATGATGGCACTTCAAGAATTTGATTTGGTTTTTAGTGTGGTGATGAAACAATTTCATAGTTTGGCAATGGAACATAAAGCAGCGTGGACAGTCAAAGATGATTTATTAATTAATGCAATTGCACAGCCTAATAATACCATGAATGCATGGATGAAGGCAATTGCAGCTAGAGCCATTGATGAGCAATCACATGCCGTAAAGGTGGAACTTTATTTGATTGATGACATCCAGCAGCCTGAACAAATAGGAGCGGCTGTTTGCACAGGGAAATTTAGTTTGAAGGTAAAGAAAAATGCTTTACAGCCTTTGTATGGTACCAAAATTCCTGTCTTGCACCGTCCAACTCCCGATCAAGGTATTACCAGTGATTTACATCAAAAAAATCTAGGAAAAATGCTTTGGTCTACTGCTTTTATTGAAGAAAAAGAACCATCGACCAAGGCGCTCCAAACTGATTTTAAAGTTTCTGAAAAGACGGTCATTCATGGGCGTGTATATTTGCCCAAATCGATTCGAAATATTGGAGCAGGAGTAGGACAAGATAAAATTTGTACGGTGGTGGCTACTTATTATATAGATGATGTTTTGATCGAAACGATAGACTATCCTCTGGAGGCAAGCATTTGCCAAAAAGCAACCACCCTGCCTTTGTTTTTGGGAGAAGAAACGACTAAGGATAAAATGCCTAATACCTTAACTGCTCCTTTCGTAAACTGGCTTGATCAACTAGAAGCTGGTAAGCATGAAATTAAAGTGGTTTTAAATTTTGATTACCAAGAAACGGGTAAGAAAATAAGGCAACCTTTGGCGACCTCTAAATTTACGATAGTGATTTGATATTGATTAAGCAACTGTAAAAAAGCCCCTTTAAAAATTCTAGAATTTTTAAAGGGGCTTTGTATTACGAGCATTCAAAATTACTTATACCGAGACGAAATATCCGTAATAATAATCTCAACGCGTTGGTTTCGGCGTTGTCCATCTTTGGTTTTATTATCTCCAATGGGTTTTCGTTTGCCATAGCCTTTGTAGCCCATTCTATCTTGTTGAATTCCTTCTTTTCTGAGAAAAGCGACCACATTTTTGGCACGTAAAGTAGATAATTTGTCGCAATAGTCATCTGGCGGAAGACCATTGGTGTGCCCTCCAATTTCTAAAGCGAGCTTAGGGTTGTTTTTTAAGAACTGATACAATCCTAGCAAGACCTTTTTCCCATTTCTAGAGATAGAGGCAGAATCTGCTTGAAAATAAAGATTTTCCAACCTGAATTTATGCCCAACTTTAAGCTCCTTAGCTACAATTTTGCTAGGGTCAAAGTTTCCTTTATCAACTGTCGTAATATTTTGAGCAGAAGTATTGGGTTTCGTATTAACCTCTAATGGATCTTTTGTTGGTTTAATATTGATTTTAGGATCAGTTTTTGGGTTTTTTGGTGTTTCTTTGGGCGTATTTTCAGCAATTGGATTATTATCCGTTGGGATTTCGCAAGAGAAAATTTCAGAAGCATTATCAATTAGGATATTTCCATTGTACCAAGAAAAGGTAGGCGTTTTGTAATAAGCCTCAATGCAAATAAAATGGTAATCATTATTTTTGGGATTAAATTCAAACTCGTAGGCTCGCCAATCAGAGTGTTCAACAGGTTCTTTGAGTTCGTCCAAAAGCTCTGCTCGATCACATTCATTATTGCCTCCCCAGATGCGAAGTACTAAACCTTTGTTAAAATTAGTAGGTTGACTTTGGTTTTTTTTCGTTGGGCTCATATAGGTCGTTGATCGACAAGCTTGCAACGAAAATTTATAACAGGCTCCTTTTTGAAGAGGATCTGTCAAGCGTTGAGCAACGGCTTCCCAAGTTTTGTTATCTCGGCTGACTAAGCCAACAAAGGTACGCCCGTCTTGTGCAGGGCGAGTAACATTAAATCCTCCATACGGCTGTATATCAGGGGGCGATTCTTGGCTATGTCCACAATCTATCCACCCATCTGGAGTTCTTCCAGCACGAGGTTGATCTTCAAAAGATGGATTTTCTAAATAAATTACTTGTGTTTTTTGGGCTTGTGCGGTTCCCACACTTAATAACAATAAGATAGATAGTATGGCTAATAACTTATGCATATACAAATTTGTCTAGTCTTTTGGATCAATAAAAGTTAAGCGTATTAATTGGTTAGAAGTTGTGTTTGAACATCATTTACTGTTAACACGAGGCTATGTTTTTTACTACTTTCTAGATAATGAGCTAATTTATTAACATTAATTCTAAAAATATGCCAAAACAACAATTATTAATAGTTGTTCGCAAGAACTTTAGCACACCGTGTACTAAGTAGTTTAGTATTTTTACAGTAAATTTTGGTTGCTGTTGAGGCGACTCGGAACTTGATTGCCTTAGCTATCAGACGAGAACACAACAAAAACAGCGAGTAAAAGATACGCTTAAAAATATTGAAAACTTTATTACACGATATATTTAGTAGTCTTATAACATAATCTTGCGACAAAAGTAACAAAGTTATCAGCTCTATTAAAATCAATTCTACAAATAAATATGAGAAAAGGATTAATTAGTCAATTTTGGGGGACAGAGAGAATAATTGCCCAAGAAAGAAACGTGACTTGGGTGGGCAAAGAATCAAAAGAAATAAGCGAATGAACAAAATTAAATAAAAAAAAATTGGCGCTTTAGGCTTTAGATTTATCTTTGCTAAAGGACAGGATGATCTGTCCAAACTAACAATAGACTCTATTCTGATAATCAACAAATTTTATTAATACGTATATGAATTGCCAATCAGACGGGAATGAGAAAAATCATTCCTAGTACTTTGGTTTTTAAAAAAAATTTTAATTCTTAATGACAAATGATGCGAGTATTTAAATTTGGAGGAGCGTCAATCAAAGATGCAGACTCCATTAGAAATGTGGCAAGTATTGTGCGTCGCTACAACAGCGACCAATTGACAATTATCATTTCTGCTTCTGGAAAGACAACCAATGCTATGGAAGAAGTATTGACTGCTTATTGGAAGAAACAAACCAGTGAAATGAAAGCCTGCTTGGATAAGGTCAAGAAGAATCATAAACAGATTATGGACGATTTGTTCGATACGGCACAACATGCTATATACAGTGAGGTTCATGATATATTTGTTGATTTAGATTGGATTCTAGAAGAGGAACCCCAAGATGAATTTGATTATTTATACGACCAAATCGTAAGCACAGGAGAGCTTTTGTCAACAAAAATTGTTAGTGCCTACCTTAATGAAATAGGATTAGCGACAACTTGGTTGGACGTTAGAGATTGCATTCGAACGGATAACACCTATAGAGATGCTAATATTAATTGGCAAGAAACAGAAGCGGCTATTCAAGCAAGGGTTCCTGCTTTAATGGCAAAGGGCTTGGTGGTAACGCAAGGCTTTTTAGGGGGAACAACAGAGAATTTTACGACTACTTTAGGGCGAGAGGGGTCTGACTTTACAGCGGCTATTTTCTCTTATTGCTTAGATGCCCAAGATATGTCTATTTGGAAAGATGTCCCAGGTGTTTTAACTGCGGATCCTCGTTTGTTTGATGATACAGAACTTGTTGAGCAGCTTTCTTATGCTGAGGCAATCGAAATGACCTATTATGGTGCGCAGGTTATTCATCCTAAAACAATACGACCTTTACAAAATAAAAAAATTCCATTGTACGTAAAGTCTTTTGTTAATCCTGAAGGAGTTGGAACCGCAATTGGCGCTTTTGATATAACGGAATACCCTCCAATGATTGTTGTAAAGAAGAATCAAGCGCTTTTGCGCATGGTGTCCAAAGATTTCTTTTTTGTAGATGAAGCAAAGTTTTCTAAACTCTTTGAGGCACTTGCTAACCGCCGAATTAAGGTGAATATGACTCAGAATACAGCCCTTGCTTTTTCGGTTTGTGTTAATGATGTACCCAACAAAATTAATCAATTGGTTGCGGACTTAGAAGCTAATTATGAGGTTGAAAAAATTGAAAACCTTAAGTTGGTTACCATTCGCCATTCTTCTGCCAAACTTTTTGACCAAATTGTTGGTGAACGAAAGATATTTTTAGAAGAAAAGATTGGTTCTAATATTCAATTGGTTATGGGCAAGGATGAAGTGCTGTAAGTGATTTTTGTTCAAAACCTTCTTTTAAATAAGTTAAGAAAGTTTTAAAAACGGAATCATTTTTGAATCGAATACGTTAAAGGAAAGGTAAATTAATGGAAGTATTTATGTAACTAATATAACTATTCGCCTTACAATAATACAACATTATTTACCGTTCCTTAAAAAGAGCTTCTCTAGAAGTTCGTTTTTTTACCCAGAATAAAAACAATATATCTAAGTATGAAAAGAGCAATGTTATTTTTTGCGCTGTTTTTAGTTGCAAATACCACTTTTGCACAAACAAAATCTGATAAAACATTAGTGAAAACAATGGATCCTCAAGGGACTTCTTCGATTAATTTCGATTTCCGAAATAAGGGAGTAGAAGCAGAGCCATGGGATGAAGGTTTTATTCGTGTAGAATTAGAGATTACAGCTAATTTCCCAGAAGCAGTTTTGGCACAGTTGGTTAAAGCTGGACGTTACACTTTGTCTTCATCGGTTGAAGGCGAAACATTTAATATTCAGGCAGAAAACCTAGATAAGGCGGTCTCAATTGGTGGTAAAGACTTAGATGATCAGGTTCGTATTTATATTCAAACACCAGGGTATTATGCGGTTGCAGATGGTGTGCTTCAGAAAAATTTTCCTGGGGAAATGGTAGAAGAGGTTGTTGGAAGAGCAACCGATATGAAAGAGGCTGCTAAAATGATAAAGAAGATGCGCCAAATTAAGGAAAAGGTGGATGTTAAATATCGATTTATTTATAAAAAAGATAAAAGCAAGGACAAAGGAGGAGATAAAGAAGCTAGCAAAATGGACCCTGCTATGACCAAAGAAAAAGCAGGAGATGAAAACTCAGGTTTTATCCAAGGCAAGAAAAAGACACTGTCTCCCAATTCTACACTCAAAGAGGTAGAAGCAATGTATGGCGATATTATTATAGGAGGAATTTCCTTGGATAATTTTGACGATTAGGGGATGGGGTAGAACCTTAATTTATAATTTGGGACTAATTAATAAAGTCCTAATATAATTTTTTTAGTTCAAATTTTTTCTTTATTTTAGGAATTCACCAAATGTTTAACATCACTCTACCCAATAGTTTTTGTAAGGATTAAAATTAAGTTAGCTTTTAGCTATTTTTAGAGCATTTCACTTCTAGACTTTAGCCTCCCATTATAGCTTATTTGGAGTATAAAATATGGGCGTGAAACAATTTAAAATCTAACATTCAGTATAAAAAACAATATTGTTTAAATTTTAAAAACATCAGGTAGAGTAATTTAACATTTATACCTATAAAAAAACATGACGATCATGAAAGTATTTTCTTTTCTTTTTGCATTTCTTCTTGTAAGTTCTGCTTCTTTTGCACAAGAATCTGATAAAACTTTAGTAAAAACCTTGAATCCTTTGGAGTGTCCAAATGTACAAATTGACATCCAAAATAAAGGAATGGATTCAGAACCTTGGGATGAAGGGACAATCCGAGTTCAATTAGAAATTAAAGCTAATATTCCGAATGCTGTTTTGGCACAATTGGTTAAAGCTGGTCGCTATTCTATTGATGGAGGAAAAGACGGTGAAACTTATATCGTTTCTGCTCCCAATCTAAGCAAAGCTATTTCAATTGGTGGAAAAGATTTAGAAGAAGAAATTAAAATCCACGTACAAACTCCAGGTTACTTTGCCTTAAATGATGCGGGGATGTTGTCTAAAGAAATCAATGAAGAAACTATTGCTGCTCGTTCTAACAATGCAGAGGAAGCTGCTGCTATGATCAAAAAAATGAAGGCAATCAAAGAAGATTTGAACATGGAGGTAAAAGTTGTTTCTACCTCTAAGTACAAAGGCGAAGTAGATTTGTCTAAATACAAATTGGTGATTGATGGCAAGGAAATTACTGCAGATCAAATTGAGTTTTAGTCATTGCAAAATATTCAGCTAGAATTAATTTCTAGTACTAAAAAGTCATTTTCGATACTTATTCGAAGGTGACTTTTTTTGTTGTTTATACCAAAAAATCCTTTAGGCTGATTATCTTTGCAAGCTTTCAAAAAAAGTAAAGATGGGCTATTGCCTATTGGTAGATCTTGATACAAGTTGTAATTTTTTGATAACAAAAAATGCTAGATAAATACAATTAAATGCGTTTAAAAAGTTTAGAGATAAAAGGTTTTAAGAGTTTTGCAGATCGTACGGTCATCAATTTTGGCGAGGACGTAATCGGTATTGTTGGTTCGAATGGATGTGGGAAATCTAATATTGTGGATGCAATTCGTTGGGTGCTTGGTGAGCAAAAAACAAGTCAATTGCGTTCGGAGAGCATGACAAGTGTGATTTTTAATGGAACCAAAGGTAGAAAGGCTTCGGGCTTGGCTGAGGTAACGCTTACTTTTATCAATGATAAGGGGATTTTACCCCTAGAATATCAGGAAGTGTCCATTAAACGGATCTTGTATAAGGATGGTTCTAGCGAATATCAACTAAATGGGGTGAAATGTCGTCTGAAAGATATTTCTAATTTATTGGTAGATACGGGAATGGGCTCAGATTCTTATGCAATTATTGCACTGGGAATGGTGGATGACTTGTTGCAGGATAAGGACAATTCTCGCCTTAAGTTATTTGAACAGGCAGCGGGAATTTCTAAATATAAAATTCGAAAAAAAGAAACGTTTAATAAGCTAAAAGCTACAGAAGCAGATTTATCTAGGGTAGAAGATTTATTATTTGAAATTCAAAAAAATCTAAAAAGCTTAGAGCGCCAAGCTAAACGAGCGAAGCGTTATTTTGAATTAAAAGATGAATATCGTCGCTTAAGTTTGGAGTTGAGCTATTTTAAAATTGCGGAATGCAAAAAGAATTATAAAGAACTTGATGTTCAACTAGAGGTAGAACGAAAAGCCAAAAAGGAACTGGATTTGTCGATCGAAACTCTTGAAAAACGAGTTGAGAGAGGGCGGACAGGAAATTTGGAGAAAGAGCAGGAGTTGGCTAGCAGTCAGAAAAAATTAAATAGTTTAGTTGGAAAAATAAAAGGCAAGGAGAATGATAAAAAAATTCTCGCTCAAAAGACTTTGTTTTTACAGCAGAACAATGAAAAATTAGATGAGCGTATTGCTTCGAATCGAAAAAGAATTGCCGAAACGGAGAAAAATATTGAATTGCAGAGTGAGCAATTGGATGAGGAATATAAAAAAGGGAAGGCATTGAGTCTTCAATTGGAAGAAGCAAAAGCAATTTTAGAAAAAATAAGAGGGCAACATGGCTCAACAAAAAGAGAGTTAGAAGAGTTTGTTATCCAACAAAAGGTACTGAATAATTCAGCTTTTGAGCAAGAAAAAAGAGCGGCAATACTCCAGAATCAGGAAGAATCCGCACTTAGAAACATCGAACGATTAAACCAAAATCTAGAACAGCGAACCGTAGAGGTAAAAGGAATTACAGAGCAGGCTAGTCAATTGGAAGCTGCTCAAAAAGAGCAGGAGGAAGTCATTGATAAAATGAAAATAGAAGAGGAGGTTCGAAAGAAAAATTTAGAAAAAACAGAGTTAGAATTAGAAACAGCTAAAGAAAACTTAAGTCTTAAAAATAGAAAATTAGATGCCAAGCGCAATGAGTATAAGTTGCTAAAGAGTTTGGTAGAAAATATGGATGGCTTTTCAGAATCCATCAAATTCTTGAATAAAAATCAATCTTGGTCGGATAATGCGCCTTTGTTATCAGATATTTTTTATTGTGAACCGACTTATAGGGCTGCGGTGGAGAATTATCTGGAGGCTTATTTGAGTTATTATGTAGTGCAGAATTTTACAGAGGCATTGCAGGCGATTGAATTATTGGATCAAAACCAGAAGGGAAAGGCTAATTTTTTCTTATTGGATCAATTTCCAGAACAAGACGCTCCATCCAATACTTCTAATAAAGGCGTTTGGGCTTTAGATGTTTTAACTTATGATGCTCGTTATCAGGCTTTAGCTGAATACCTGTTGGGCAATGTGTATATTGTTGAAGAAAAGGTTGGGGTGGAAGAGTTGGATAGCCGTACAATTTGGTTGACTCAAGATGGAAAATTTACGCAGCGAGGATATTCTGTGAGAGGGGGATCGGTAGGAGCATTTGAAGGTAAGAAGATTGGGCGTAAGAAAAATTTGGAGTTGCTCGAAACACAAATAGAGGCTTTGAGCGAAGAGGCTCAAATAATGGACAACTTGGTAAAGGATTTACGACTTGCGCAGCAAAATTTGCGACAAGCAAACCAACAATTTGAAATACAAAAGCTAGAAAAGCAACTTAACAATACCGTTCGTCAGGCTATTACCATTAAGTCCAAATTAGACAGCTTTGAATTGTTTCGAAAAGAAACCGAGGATCAAAAAGCAACTTACCATAAGCAAATAACAGCACATCAGCAAGAGCAAAAAATGGTTCAATCACAGTTGACACGATTGCAGAAAGAGCTGTTGGAACTTAAGACAACTGTTTCAGAAAAGGATGCTTCTGTTCAAGATATTGCTCAGGGTATGGCTGAGGCTTCTTCTAATTATAATAAAAAACACATTGAACAAGTTCGGCACCAAAATGGAATGGCTTCCATAGAGAAAGAACTTGATTTTTGTCATCGTCAATACAAAGAACTTAAAGATCAGCGGAAGCGAGATGAGGAAATTCTAAATGAATCTGGTGGCGATTTAGTAGCTACACAAAAAGAAATTGAAGTAGCTAGCCAACAGTTGCACGAATGGTACGAAGTCAAAAAGGAATACCAAGAAGCAGTAGTGGTGGCAGAAAAGGCTTATTTCAAGGCAAGGAGTGATATGTCGGATACCGAAAAAGAGCTGAGAGAAAAACAACGAAAGCAGACGCAGCAATTGGAATTGTTGGGAAAACTGGACAACAAGTTTAATGAGGTTAAAATGCAACTGACTTCTATTGCCGAGCGTTTGAATATGGAGTTTGAAATCAAAATTAATGATTTGGTTAATGAAACGCCTAATCCTGAATTTGAAGAAGCGGTTTTGGAGTCTAATGTAGCGCAGTTGCGTGGTCGTCTAACGAATTATGGGCCCATTAATCCCATGGCGATTGAAGCTTATGACGAAATTCAGGATCGGAATAAATTGATTGTTGAACAACGGGACGACTTAATCAAATCAAAAGAAAATTTGATGGCTACCATTTCCGAAATTGAGTCCAAGGCAACAGAGCGATTTATGGCAGCATTTAACCAAGCCAGAACCTATTTTATACAGGTATTCCGAAGCTTATTTCATGAAGATGATACCTGTGATTTGAAATTAACAGCACCAGAAACACCTTTAGAATCAAAAATAGAAATTGTTGCTAAACCTAAAGGAAAACGCCCACTTTCCATCAATCAACTATCGGGAGGAGAAAAAACCTTAACGGCTACGGCTTTGTTATTTTCTTTGTATTTATTAAAACCTGCGCCTTTCTGTATTTTTGATGAGGTGGATGCTCCATTGGATGATGCCAATATTGCCAAGTTTAATAATATTGTAAAGGATTTTTCTAAGAATTCTCAGTTTGTTATTGTAACCCATAATAAAAAGACCATGGAGGCAGTGGATATTATGTATGGAGTGACAATGGTTAAGGGAATTTCTAGGGTTGTGCCTGTTGACTTCCGTGAAATGGAGACGGTTACTTAATGTTGTAATTGTAGAAAGGGCAGGATGAGGTTTTTAGTGTTGGTAATTTGAAGATAAAACAACGTGGATTATCTTCAAATTACCAACGATGCTAAAGTATGGCAACAAGCAATTAGCAAGGCTCATTCTCAGTCAACGTACGAAGTACCTGCAAAAGCTGATTAATGGTATCTAAATGCGTTCTAAAAGAAAGCACAGCCAAGCGTAAATAAACCAGTCCATCAATGGTAGTAGAAGAAATGAATACCGTTCCCTCTTCTTTTACTCGATTGGTTAGTGCTAGATTGTAAGCGTTGGCATCTCCTGTTTTGGGCACATAGCGATAGGTCATTACGGACAAATCGGGATAGCATCCTACCTCAAAACCTTCGATTTTTTGCACCGCTTCATAAAAATAACGACAGAGCCAAATTTTCTCACTCAAACAG
The DNA here is from genome assembly GCF_026000115.1 of Aureispira anguillae. GTDB lineage: Bacteria > Bacteroidota > Bacteroidia > Chitinophagales > Saprospiraceae > Aureispira > Aureispira anguillae. The sequence goes on along the minus strand of NZ_AP026867.1, from coordinate 3,119,756 downwards.
GCTCTAAAGGGAGCCACTCCAAAAAGTTGCAAAGGGAGCCACATGCGCAATCCCCGAAATGGTTTGGTTAGTTCAGGAGATAAATCAGCAGGAGAAAGTTCTTCTATATCATCAAAGGCATCCTGCAAATAATTAGCCTCCATATGTTGAGAATCGTAGAGCCATTTGGCATTTCGAACCAATACGGCACCACTGCCATAAGGCAAAAATAAACCTTTGTGTGGGTCAATAACGATAGAATCTGCTCGTTCTATACCCTTTAGTTGGGCATTCACTTCTTCCGAAAGAATAAAAAATCCTCCGTAGGCTCCATCCACATGAAACCACAGGTTTTGAGCTTCACAAATATCGGCAATCGCATTTAGGGGGTCGATAGCTCCTGTATCGGTTGTTCCAGCAGATGCAATCACAAGAAAAGGGATCAGCCCTGCTTTTTTATCCTCAGCAATGGTTGTTGCTAAAGCTTGCGCATCCATTCTAAAATTTTGATCCATTGGAATATTGCGTTGAATCGCTTCATAAAGACCGCTAATCTTAATCGCTTTTCGAGTACAATGATGAACCTGTGCGGTAGAATAAATAACAACTCGCTCAAAATCTTTGGATTTTAATTGTTTGTGGTCTCTTGCCGTTGTTACAGCAATGAGATTAGCAATAGAGCCTCCAGAAGTCAAGTTGCCCCCAGCTTCTGCTGGAAAACCAAACAAATCACACATCCAACGCAGCAATAGATTCTCTATGCGGACAGCTCCAGGACTACCATAGAATACCCCTGCATAGCGATTGGTAATATCTGCTAAATAATCGCCTAAGGACGCAGGGTAAATCCCGCCACCAGGAATATAGGCAATATGCCCTCCCGAAGCAGGATTAAGGCCAGGACGATCTACATTGTTTTGAATGAGTTCAATTGCTTTTTCCAAACCGATGCCCGTTTCACTAATGGGAAAGTCCCATACTTTTTTTCCTTTATCTGGCGTTACTTCGTAGGCTTTTAGTGTCTTGATGTTTTCTAAAAACTGTTCGCTATAATCAACAACGGCTGTTCGCATTTTTTTGCGTTCAGAAGCAGTAGGTTCTAGAGGATTGGCTAATTTTTCGAGCGCTTTTATTTTTTCTAGCATAATATGGTAAATGCCTTTTATGGCGTAGTTTGGCTAATTATGATTTCAGTTTAGTCGCAAATTTCTGGCGAAATTTCTTGACTTTTGGTCCAACAACAGCACTGCAATAGGGATTTTCTCCATGAAGGTTAAAGTAATCGGTGTGGTAATCTTCTGCTGGATAAAATTGACTAAAGGCAGTGATTTCCGTTACAATAGGTTGGCTAAATAGTGTTGCTGCTGCCTGTTTAGATGCTTCCGCTGCATTTTTTTGGGCTTCGTTGTGATAATAAATAGCAGAGCGATACTGTGTGCCAATATCGTTGCCTTGGCGATTGAGTTGAGTGGGGTCATGAGCATACCAAAGCGCTTCCAATAGTTCTTGGTAAGAAATTATAGTAGGATCAAAATGGATCTGCAACACTTCAGCATGTCCTGTTGTTCCTGTACAAACTTCTTTGTAAGTTGGCTGATCTACATGACCGCCAGAATATCCTGAGGCGACTTTATGTACTCCTTTTAAATCTTGAAACATAGCCTCTGTACACCAAAAACAACCTGCTCCAAATGTTGCTATTTCTGTATTTTTCATAGTTATAATTAATGTTTTTTACCTAATTTATAGTTGGCGTAATCTATAACAAAAAAGGATAAGGTTTTGATTTGTTATAGTGAAAAATAAGTCAACGAATTTTATTGGTACGTTGGAATAAAAGTATCAAAAATATTAAAGAGAAATGGGCAATAAGCAAAATAAAAGTTGCGTTTATAAAATAAAATATTTTACTTTGTACTTCAAAGTACTTTTAGTGTTTGAGCGTGAAACCAAACAATTCATAAATAGGGGAAAAGAGTCATAATCTAATAACCTGTAATTTTTTATTCTCAATATTAAAAATGTATCTTTGCCAAGTTCGTAACTAAGAGTTAAAAATAAAAGCATTATCCTTATATTTAACTGGTAAATTTCTTGAATAAAAAATATAGAATAATGACCTTTTAATAGCGCTGATAAGTCCATAAACTATAAACTAATTAAATAAGAAATAATGAATATAACAATCATAGGAACAGGATATGTGGGGTTGGTTACAGGAACTTGTTTTGCTGAAACAGGAAACCAAGTTGTTTGTGTTGATATTGATGCGGCAAAAGTTGCCAAAATGAAATCTGGAATTATTCCTATTTTTGAGCCTGGTTTGTCTGTTTTGTTTGAGCGAAACACCAATAATGGTCGTTTAACCTTTACAACCAACTTGGCTGAAGCAGTTGAAACGGCAGAAATCATATTTTTAGCTTTACCTACTCCTCCAGGGGCAGATGGCTCAGCAGATTTGTCTTATGTTCTTGGGGTTGCCAAGCAATTGAGTACGATGATTACAAAATACACGGTAATTGTTGACAAAAGTACGGTACCTGTTGGAACAGCTGAGAAAGTAGAAGCGCTTCTTGCCCAAAATTTAGACCATGATTTATTTGATGTAGTCTCTAATCCTGAATTTTTGAGAGAGGGAGTTGCTGTAGATGATTTCTTGAAACCTGATAGAGTTGTTATTGGAACGTCTTCTGATCGTGCTCGCCAAGTAATGGAACGTTTGTATCAACCTTTTGTTCGTCAAGGAAATCCTATTTTCTTTATGGATGAGCGTTCTGCCGAAGTAACTAAATATGCCGCCAATTCTTATTTGGCAACTCGTATTTCATTTATGAATGAAATTGCGAACCTTTGCGAATTGGTAGGGGCTAATGTAGACAATGTAAGAAGAGGAATGGGAGCAGATGGAAGAATTGGTAAGCGTTTCTTGTTTGCTGGAATTGGTTATGGTGGTAGCTGTTTTCCTAAGGATGTAAAGGCACTGGCTAAAACGGCTGGCGATTATGGATATGATTTTCAGATTCTAAAATCTGTCATGGAGGTTAATCAAAAACAAAAATTGCGCTTGGTCGAAAAGATGAACGCTTATTACGATGGAAATCTTGAAGGCAAGGTAGTTGCTATGTGGGGATTGGCTTTTAAACCCAATACAGATGACATTCGTGAAGCACCTGCTTTGGAAGCAATTGAACAATTGTTAGCGGCTGGAGCAACCGTTCAAGCATTTGATCCTGAGGCAATGGAAAACGTCAAAGCAATTTATGGAGATAAAATTACCTTTGTAAATTCTAAATATGATGCGACCAAAAATGCAGATTGTTTGGCAATTATGACGGAATGGAATGAGTTTAGAACGCCCGACTTTGGAGAACTAAAACAACAATTGACCGATGCTGTGATTTTTGATGGCAGAAATCTATATGATTTGGATGTGGTCAAAGGAGCTGGATTGACTTATATGAGCATTGGTCGTTTGGACATTAATGTTGCCATAAAGCAAGAATCGTAGCGTTAAACAATATAGCACCGCTAACTTAAAATTTATAACAAATATGTTAAAACGAGTTACCTTAGAAAATTTCTTTTCTTTTGGAGCGTCTACTACCATAGCGCTTAATCCTGATGTTAATATCTTGGTGGGTATTAATGGAAGTGGAAAGTCTAATTTCTTAAAGGCTATTCGTTTGTTGCATGAGGCAGTTGCTGGACAAGGCTTTGAAAAAACTTTCTTGCAAGAATGGGGGGGCTTTGCTAATGTTGCTAATGTTTGTGGAGGAAAGAAGGATTATATCAAGTTGAGTTATGTTTTTAGTTTTAATGTATTAGAATACCAAGGAGAGAAGGAAGAGGATTGGACGAATGATCGTTATGATAGTACTTATGAAATAAAAATACATAGATTAGGGGCAACTGGTTATTATTTTGAAGAACGTTTAATTTCTAAAAATGGAGCATTAGCTCCATCGGAATTTATTGCAATGCACAATAATAAAGGTAAATTACTTTTGTTATTAGATGCTGAAGCAGAAAGCGGGGAACTAATTGATTATCCAAACGAAAAAATACCTTATTCTTTTTCAGGATCGGAGTTAATTTTGCGACAAATTGACCGTAATATTAATTTATACACAGCTTTAAAAGATGCCATTGAAAAACTATCCATTTACGATTATTTCAGCACGGCATCTAATAGCGTCATTCGTCAGCCTAGTATTTTTGGAACAGAAGAAAAGTTACTTCCAACAGGTGAAAATTTAAATTCGATTATCCAAAAGCTAAAGAACAATCATTCTTTAGAATATGAGAAAATAGAAAAACTATTAGGGGATATTAATCCTAATTTTAAAGACATTACCTTTAACTTATTTGGTTCAAAGAGCTATTTATTATTACGAGAAAAGAATTTAGCAAATGCGATTTCCATTGAACACCTTTCGGATGGTACCTTGCGTTACTTGTTATTTTTAGCCATTTTTTACAATCCCAATAGGGGGAAAGCAATTTGTATCGATGAGCCCGAAACAGGCTTGCATCCAGATATGATTAATACCGTTTCGGATTCGATCAAGCATGCCTCAAAGGATACACAGTTATTTATTGCTACGCATTCTCCATTATTGCTCAATGCTTTTGATTTGGAAGATATTTTGATCTTTGAGAAAGATGAAAAGAATCAAACTAAAGTCCTTAGAAAAACTGAAGAGGATTTTGCAGAATGGAACGACGACTATTTAGTAGGACAATTATGGCTAAATGGTCAAATTGGGGGTAAAAGATGGTAAGTGTAACTATTTATATGGAAGGAGGTGTATTGCCCCACGCTAATATTCCTGCTGCTACTATAAATAATAGTAATCGTTTGAGAGAGGGATTTAATAAACTTTTTCGACAGATTTTTGCCGTTGAAGATTTTGATTTAAAAATAGAAATGGGGAGTGGAGAGAAACAAGCGGCTGTTTTTTTTAAGGAATCGATTAAGCGAGGAGAAGCAGCAGTTTTATTGCTAGATGTTTATAAGCATAAAGGGAAAATATCCAAATTAGAAGAATTTGGTTTGGCAAATAATAGCCAGCAAGTATTTTTTATGGTTAGAGAGATGGAAGCTTGGATTTTATCTCAGTTGGATGTTTTGGAGAAATTTGGAACGTTAGAAAATTTAATTCGACAAAAGCCAACTATAGCGTTAAAGGAAGATAAATCTTTGCAAGGCATCGCAATTAAAGATATTGATAAGCCAAGTGATACCTTAAAAGTATTATTGGGACGATATTATAAGAATAGAAGAGGTAAGAAACAAAAATATGGGAAGCTAAAGAATGCTCCAGCAATGATTGAATTATTAGATATAAAGTCTTTGAGGGATAGCTTTGAAGATGTTGAAAATCTAATTCTTTATATTCAACGTAAAAAAGAAATAAATTAAAACAAACATGAAACGGGTATTAATAACAGGGGCGGCAGGTTTTTTAGGATCTCATTTGTGCGATCGATTTATAGCAGAGGGCTGTCATGTAATTGGAATGGATAATTTGATTACAGGTAGCATGGATAACTTAGAACACCTTTTTAAGTTGCCACAATTTGAATTTTATCATCATGATGTAAGCAAGTTTGTTCATGTGTCTGGTGATTTGGATTACATCCTTCATTTTGCTTCTCCAGCTAGTCCAATTGACTATTTGCGTATTCCTATCCAAACCTTAAAAGTGGGCTCTCTTGGAACTCATAATTTGTTGGGATTGGCAAAGGCTAAAAACGCTAGAATTTTGGTTGCTTCGACATCTGAAGTCTATGGCGATCCATTGGTACATCCACAAACAGAAGATTATTGGGGCAATGTAAATCCCATTGGACCAAGAGGTGTTTACGATGAAGCAAAGCGTTTTCAGGAAGCGATTACAATGGCTTATAATACTTATCATGGTTTGGAAACGCGTATTGTTCGAATTTTTAACACCTATGGACCACGTATGCGAGTAGACGATGGGCGTGTATTGCCTGCTTTTTTCTCACAAGCTATTCAGGGTAAGGAGTTAACTATTTTTGGTGATGGTTCTCAAACACGTTCTTTTTGTTATGTAGATGATTTGGTAGAAGGAATTTATCGTTTGTTGTTAAGCGATTGTTCTATGCCTGTTAATATTGGGAATCCAGATGAGATTACCATTGGTGAATTTGCAGAAGAAGTATTGGATTTGGTAGGCAATGGTACCTTGTCTTATCACCCCTTGCCTGTAAACGATCCGAAAAGACGTCGTCCAGATATTACAAAAGCCAAGGAAGTATTGGGATGGGAGCCAAGAGTTGACCGAGCAGAAGGAATCCGTAGAACGTATGAGTATTTCAAAAAAGTAGTGCCTGCCACAGCGACATAATTGCTAGGAATAATAGGTTCATTAGCAAAAAATGAGCGTTAAGAATGAGGTGAAGTAAAGAACAAAAAGATTAGCTAAATCGAGCGCTTATTTTTGAGACTTTACTAAAGCGTATTATAAAGAACTTTAATAAGAATGAAATAAGATAGTAAATAAAATGAAGCAAACTATATTGATTACAGGAGGGGCAGGGTTTATAGGCTCTCATGTTGTGCGTTTATTTGTAGAAAAATATCCTGATACTCATATTGTCAACTTAGATAAACTAACCTATGCAGGGAATTTGGAGAACCTTTCAGATATTGATGGTAAACCTAATTATACCTTTGTAAAAGGAGATATTGTAGATCGCCAATTTATACAAGCATTATTTGAGCAATATAACTTTGATGGTGTTATTCATTTAGCGGCAGAGTCTCATGTAGATCGTTCTATTACGAATCCAATTGCGTTTGTTGAAACGAATATAGTAGGAACAATCAATTTATTGTTTGCTGCTCGTGAAGCATGGGAAGGGAAGATGGAAAATAAGCGGTTCTATCATATTTCAACCGATGAGGTTTATGGAACACTTGGCGAAACAGGCTTATTTACAGAAGAAACATCTTATGATCCACGTTCGCCTTATTCTGCTTCAAAAGCTAGTTCCGATCATTTGGTTCGTGCTTATTTCCATACTTACGGCTTGCCTGTTGTCTTATCCAATTGTTCCAATAATTATGGCTCGCACCAATTTCCCGAAAAATTAATTCCGTTGTGTATTAATAATATAAAAGAAGGGAAAGCATTGCCAATTTATGGTGATGGAAAATACACTAGAGACTGGCTTTGGGTCAACGATCATGCTACAGCTATTGATACCATTTACCACAAGGGAGTGTTGGGCGAAACCTACAACATTGGTGGACATAATGAGTGGAAGAACATCGACTTGGTAGAGTTATTGTGCGATATTATGGATGAAGAATTGGGGAAAGCAGCAGGAACTTCTAGAAAGTTAATTACTTTTGTAAAGGATAGACAAGGGCATGATCGTCGTTATGCGATTGATGCTACCAAAATTGCTAAAGAACTAAATTGGGAGCCTTCTGTTACTTTTCAAGAGGGACTAAGAGCATCTGTGAAATGGTATTTGGCAAATGAGACTTGGTTAAACAATGTTACGTCTGGAACGTATCAAAAATATTACGAAACACAGTACGAGGATTAAACTCTAATTTTGAGTAAAAATACTCCGCTGATTAACTGCGTTGCTACTACGTGGTAACTGCGTTGCTACTACGTGGCGTAGCTAATTAGTGTACTAGTGCTTATGTATGAATTTGATAATCAGTTTTTTAATGTTTTGGCTAACAAAGGCCTATTTTTCTGAGGATCAAAATTATACGATTTTTTTTTTAACAAAGTAATGCTGTAAAGTAAATATCTAATCATTAGCTTCGTTGAGCCTTTAGGGGAAAGCAAGTCTTTTGGCAAACTCCAGCGAACTTTACAGAGTACATAGCCTTCAAACAGCTAGCATATGAAATTTCACCCTACTAGATTATTCTTTACACTGGTTGCTATTCTTTTTGTTCAAATTTGTTTTGCTCAAGAACCGCCTTCTGTTACCCCTAGTACACCTGAGGGACCTATTATTGATCCTAACGTTCAAAAAGTATTGGACAAAGGGAATAATAATGAAAGTTCAACAAAGGGAGATACGGATAAGGGCGATACCAAAACGAATGATACCGATGTTGATGAGAATGCCGATAATGGAGAAGATAAAGAGGATGAAGAACGCAAAATCAAATTTGATTTGAGACAGTCCCAATTACCTGATGCTAAAATATGGGGGCAGCAGTTTTTTAGGGATCAAAGCGTGTCTTTATTTACTCGATCTAGAGATATTAAGGCCATTGATAGTTATTTGTTAGGAATTGGGGATGAGCTAGCGATTACGGTTTGGGGAGCAACCGATTACAGTTCTAGTGTTGCTATTGATGAGGAAGGTTTTATTAATTTGACCAATCCTCAACGGGGGATTCATGTGCCTAGATTGTACATCAAAGAAATGAAATTTGCCGAGGCAAAAAAAGCAATTATAGAGCGATTAGAAAACCATATGAATATCAAGAACTCTCAGGTTTCTATAGAGTTAAATTATTCTAGGAGTTTGACGATCAATATTACAGGGGAGGTTTTTAATCCTGGGTCTTATACGATTCCAGCGGTTAATACCGCTTTTAATGCTTTGGTTGCTTCTGGTGGTCCCTCTCAAATTGGAAGTGTTCGGATGATTAAGGTTTATTCTTCTCAAATGAAAACTCGTACATTGGATGTGTATAAGTTTATGAACAATCCTAATATTGCAGATGAATTCTTTTTGCACAACAACGATTATATCAATGTACCCCTTGCTGGGCGTGTTGTTGAAATTGAGGGAGCTGTTGAACGGCCGTTTTTTTATGAGCTGATTGAAAAAGAGAACTTAATTGAATTGATAGATTATGCAGGAGGGCTACGCCCAGATGCTTACCGAAGAAACATCCAAATTATTCGTTATGAAAATGATGAAGAAAAATTAATCGATGTAAACTTAGCGGAGCTGGTGCGCAGGGGAAAGAACTTTGACTTGAAAGATGGCGATCGAATCAATGTTAATCCAATCAAACAGGCTTATGCCAATTATATTACCGTGAAAGGAGCGGTTAAGTTGCCAGGGACTTATGAGTTGGAAGCCAACACAACAATTTATGATGTTTTAATGAAATCGGGAATTATTCGCTCTGCGGTAATGGAACGAATCTATGTCAAGCGGTTAAGAGAAGATTTGTCTTTAGATTATATCCCTATCAATGTCCATGAGTTGTTGGATGACCCTACTTCAGCAGAGAACAAAATCTTAAACCCTTTTGATGAAATTGAGGTCAAATACAAATCTGAGTTTATTGATAAGTACAATATAAAAATATACGGTGCTGTACGAAAAACAGGCTCTTTTGAATTTAGTGATAATTTAGTGCTTTCAGATGTTTTATACATGGCAAATGGACTTAAAAGGGAGGCTTCTAATAGTCATATTGAAATTTCTAGATTAACATTGGACGCTACTGGCAACCGTACTTATGTTGTCTTTAAAACCTTAGAAATTGGTAGCGTAGAAGACAGTTTGAAAGTAAAGGGAGCGGATGCTTTTTTTCTGGAGCCTTATGACCAGATTTTTGTTCGTACCTCAAAAGATTTTGAAGCGCCTAAAAATGTTAGAATACACGGAGAAATTATGTGGCCTGGAACTTATACGATGTCCAATGATGATGAACGGGTTTGGGACTTGATTAAACGTGCTGGTGGCTGGACGAATATTGCTTTTCTTAAAGGAGCTAAATTGATGCGTCAAGGAGACGGATTGGTGTTATTAGATTTGGAACTCCTTGAAAAGGAAGGCGAAAATTCTAGGTTCAATTATGTCTTAAGAGCAGGCGATATTATTCGTATTCCTAAACTAAAAGACTTGGTTTCTATTGCAGGAAAAATCAACCATCCAGCAGTAAAAGAAAACGCAGAAATTGCAACGAGAGAATTAGACTTAGAGCTTGAGAAGGCAGAAACAGAGATTGAGAAAAAGGAAATTTTATTGGAGGTCTACAAAAAAGAAATCCAGAATCCTAGAAAGGTTAACATTCCGTTTCATGTAGGAAAACGAGCTAATTTTTACATCAAAGAATATGGTGCAGGGATTGATTGGAAACAGGGCGGAAGACAGCGTTTGGTTTATGTACGATATGCCAATGGAATGGTTAAAAAAACTAGACACTTTTTGTTTTTTAAGGTTTATCCTAAAGTCGAAAAGGGAGCCATGGTTTATGTAGGAGCAAAAGAAAAGAAAATAAAGAAAGAAAGAAAACCTGTTAATTGGTATAAAATTATCACAGATACATTGGCATTAGCTGTTTCTGCACTTTCTATTTATGCAATTGTTCGAGCCATGAACCCCCCAAAGCAGTAGGTTATGGATAATTTAGAAAGAGAAACAACCCTGTCGGAAGAAAACCAATTGAGTATAGCAGATATGCTTAAAATTGGTAAGGAGTATTTTTTTGAAGTCATTAAATACTCTTGGCTCATTGTTATTTTTGCCATCTTTTTTGGTAAATATATGCGAGATCGAAAATTGAGCACGCCAACAACTTATACAGCCAATTTTTCCTTTACGGTCAATAAATTAGCAACAGAAAATCAACAAAACATTGCTAGTTTATTTGGTAGTTCTGCCAAACCAGAGGCAAACGTGAGTTTTAAGCGATTGCAAGAAATTCTGATTACACGAAAAATTAACCTTAGAGTTTTATTTCATAAAATCACATTAAAAGATGAAGAGACTCCTGAAGAAGATTTTTTAATTAATCACTACCTAAAGAACTTTTATTACAAGAGAGGGGCAGATGATCCTCAAGCAAAAGATGATTTTTATTTTGAATCCGATTCTATTGACCCTTATAATAGAAAAGCCAATTATCTTTTGATGTATGTACACAACTTGATTGTGCGGAATCATTTGATTTTAGAATCTACTTCGGGAGGGATTATGCATTTAAAAGTTGTTTCGACCTCTGAAGATTTTTCTTATGAATTGATTACGGCTTTGTATCAAGAGCTAGATCGATATTATAGTGAAGAGGCTTTGGAGCAAAAAAAGCGGTTTTATGAGATGGCAGAGGAGCGGATGAAACAACTCAGGGGGAAATTGAGTGCAGCAGAAGAACGATACATTGAATATGTAAATACACATAGTGCAGAGGCGCAAGGTCGAAATAATACCTTGATTGAAACTCAATTTTTATCCACAGATTTAAAACAAGCAACTCAGTCTTATTTTGCTGCTGTTGCCAACAAAGAAGCTGCTTGGGTCTCTTTTGAAAGCCAAAAACAAACTCCTTCAATGTCTGTTATTGACCCTCCTTTGTATCCTTTGTCCAAGGCTGTTCCCAACCCATTTTTGCATATGTTGGTTGGTATTGTTGTAGGAGGAGGTCTAGCATTTTTGCTGATTGTGGGGCGTAAATTTATAAGGGATTTTATGAAGAAACAAAAAGAAAAAGAAGCCGCAGAAGTAGTAAAGGTAGAGCCTGCTAAAAAAGAATCGGAAACCGTTTAGGTTAAATTATTATTGAGGTGTAAATAAAAGTTGTTCTTTGGAAAATTTTGTGATAAATTTGACCTTTTACAAGATTTTATAGGAACCATAAAAATATAAAGAATTACATAATGTTTGATATTAATGCAGAGGAGTTGTGGGCGAAGTTTGGGGGAATGTTAATAGAATATGCGCCTAAATTTGTGTTGGGGTTGGTCGTGTTCTATTTTGGATTTAAGTTGATTAACAAGTCCATGAGTTTGTTGGATAAAATAATGCGTTCCAATAAATTTGATGAAGATTTAAGACCTTTTATTATTACCCTATTAGGCTTGTTGCTAAAATTAGTGGTTTCTATTAGTGCTATTGATTTGTTGGGGATAGAAACAACTTCCTTTGTTGCTATGTTGGCCGCAGCAGGTTTTGCGGTGGGTTTAGCATTGCAGGGTTCTTTAAGCAACTTTGCCAGTGGAATCCTAATTTTGTTTTTTAAGCCCTTTCGAACAGGGGATATGATTAGTATTGGAGACAATATCGGAATTGTCCAAGAAATACAAATTTTTAATACCATTCTAAAAACCATCCATCGACGATTAATCGTTATCCCTAACTCTATATTAACCAGTGAAATTGTTGAAAATATTACAGGCGCAGGGATTATTAGAGTTGATTTGACCTTTGGGATTGGTTACGAAGATGATATTGACAAAGCTCGTGAAGTGATTTGGTCTGTTATTAAAGGTTGTCCATTTTTAGTCCACCAAGAAGGGCAAGAACATCAAGTATTGGTTGAGAAACTAAACGATAGTTCTGTAGATTTAGCAGTGTGGGTATGGACAAGAGGAACCGACTATTGGGAGGCGTTTTATTTTATGCAGGAATACGTCAAAAAAGCATTTGACAAAGAAGGAATATCCATACCATTTCCACAAATGGACGTTCATATGAAGCAATAACAAATCTTATCTTAGGATTTAGAATCTAGCTATTTTTAGTAAACTTATGCAAGAATTTATCAATCACCTATCGGGATATTTTATTAACCTGAAAGATATTATCCACCCCTTAAGTTTTGTTATTAATTTGATTGTTTGCACACTATTAGCAATGGCAGTGTCTAACTTTTATATTCGTTTTGGTAATGCGGTTTCTAATCGAGGACGTTTTGCAGCGAATTTTGTCCCCTTGGCACTAACTACGATGTCAATTATGGTGATTGTAAAACCTTCTGTAGCGCTTTCTTTGGGCTTGGTAGGGGCGTTGTCTATTGTGCGTTTTAGGGCAGCCATCAAGGACCCAGAAGAATTGACCTATTTGTTTTTGACAATTGGTGTAGGACTAGCAACAGGAGCCGATCAACCATTGATTGCAATTATTGTAGTGGCTTTTATCTTATTGTTTTTATACCTCAGCAAACGAATGTCAAGCAGTCCTGCTTTTAAAGAAGAAGACCGTTTCTACATTAATATAACTACTGATTTATCAGATCTTGTCCAAATTCATACCTTGTTAGAACAATCTTTTGCTGCCGTTGAGCTAAAACGTCTAGATGCCACTCCCAATAAGGGCTTAGATTTAAGTTTTATTTGCAAGACAGGATCTATAGAGGAAGTACAAACAGTAAAAGATGCTGTTTTAGCATTGTCAGAACAGACCTATATTTCTATTATCGATCAACCCGATCTAATTATCTGATGCGTTACGAGCGAAAATATAGGATAGAAGGAGTACACCTCAATGTTATTCTACAAACAATTCGAATGCATCCTGCTGGACTCTTCAAAATATACCCAGATCGTCAAATTAATAACATTTATTTTGATACACCTAATCTAACCACCTACAAAGAGAATGTGATGGGCATTGCCAATCGAGACAAATATCGAGTTCGTTGGTACGGCTGGAATCCCCTGTTAATAGAATCCCCTAAACTGGAACTAAAGCATCGCAGAAATAATGTTGGAACAAAAACAATTTATGAGGTAGCTACTTTTTCTTTTGATAATTTAAAACCCCTAAGTGAAGAAGTTAATCGCTTGAGTGGTACCTATGCCTTATTGCAGCCAACCTTGCAAAATTCCTACAAACGAGCTTATTTTGGTACTAGAGATCAAAAGTTTAGAGTAACGATTGATTGGGAGCTCTCCTATGCATCTATGAGAACTACCAATCAATTTAGGAAACACCAACAGTACGAACCGAATGTGTATATTTTGGAAGTGAAATACGAACAAGAGTTCGAATCAGAAGCCGATCGAATTTCACAATTTTTTCCATTTAGAAGCACCAAAAACTCTAAATACGTAACAGGGATAGAACTGTGTTGGTAGGCATAATTAAGTTACTTAAACAGCAGGGATAGCGGTTAATAATTGAATCAATTCTTCTTGAATAGAAATTCCCTTATCCTCTTTGTACCAAAGCAATAATTCGGCATATTTATCTTCTGCTTTGGCATCTGAAGTTTTTTGTTGCTGTACCAATGCTTGTGCTTCGCTAGGTCTAGGTCCCCAAGTAAACAAATCATTACCTGCTTGATCTCTAGCGATAAGTTTGGGGATAGATTTGCCTCCGTTGGTCAAATATTGATCAATTTCACTACCTGAATCTCTTAATTGAACTTCTACTGTAATATTGGGGTTAAGCGCAGCCATTTTTTCTAAATAAGGCACAGAATTGGCGGCATCTCCACACCAAGGTTCTGTGATTAATACCCAAGTTTGAGGAGTTTTTATGGCTTCGATGGCTTCTTTTAGAGCAGGCGTAAGCACCCCTTGTTTCGTCCAACGCTTCATTCTAGAATGATTCAATTTGACATAATTGATATAGCTTTCACTATCATAAGGAGCTTGAACAAATTCGCCATTAAGAATTGCCTTAAATAAATCTCTATATGCTTGTAAATTCATGTTGTTTGGTTTAAAAGAAAAAATGCTAAAACAATTCCTATAACAAGTAGCAGTAAAAAAAGTTTTGTTTTTTGACCATCTAAACTACTGAGGGCAACAGGATGGGAATGAAAGGATTTTAAAAGTAGGTCGTATAATTGGCACTTAAATAGCAAACTTACGACCTACGATATATGCTTAAAGGTCTACTGCTATTTAAATTTCTTTTTGATGGCGGAAGGAATTGCATCTTTGTGCAATAAAATACCAACGGTCTTCAGTTGAAAATAAGCTTGAGACATATAAAGATAGCCTTTGAAGGCATTGGAATCGCCCCAAGAGTTTTTGATTTTATAATATTTAGTACCCTTGTTGTCATAAGCAATTCCTACCAAGTGCATCAAATGGTCATCTGTTGTTGCCTTACTCTCAAAAGTGCTTTGACGCAATTCTTGTGTAACCGTCAATTCTTGGTCTGGCTTGTCCCACAAATTTTCTCTTTCTGTATCTTTGGGCAAAATAGCCAAACCCTCTTTGTGATTGAAAGTAGCTTCGCTTACATCTCCATCCCAAGCAACCGAATAACCATTTTTGATGGCCTCATCTACCGTTTTTTCTAATTCTTCCATTGGAATGTTTTGATACCAGCCATTGGAATAATTGTCGGGAATTTCTAGAACAAAAGGCGCATAAAATGGATGATGGGTATAAGAGGTTAGACTAATATAATCCTCGCTTTTAATCCCCAAGAAATCGGCAAAACTTTGGGGCGTATAATTTTTGCCCTCGTATTTAAATTCATCGGGCGTTTCTCCCATATAAATATCCAAAATCGCCTCCATGGCTTGTTTCCATCTAGGGCTAAGTGTTTTTCGTTTTTGCAAGCCATCCAACATTCCTTTGGCAGCACTTACCATTTCACCGTGGTTGTGTACTTCTATTCCTTCAGATTTACCAGAAAATGCTACTTCAGGAACTACTCCTGCTCGTTCAACAGCTTTGATGACATCATGAGACAAAGACCCTTCACTAAAATTAGCTTTGCCCTGTCGCAAAATATAGTTTTGAGCTTTATCTAAATAGGTTGCTCGGACACTATACATTTCCGATAAATCAATGTCCATCTTTTTGGTACGCTTCACTTCAGATTCTAAAAAAGAAGAAGTAGCGAAACTCCAACAGGTTCCTGTTCGTTGTTGATTTTTTATAGTGGTGCATTCCACATCATATTTAGGAGTAATTTTGTATTGCCCTAAAACGCTGTTGCCAACTAACAAAAATGTTAATGGAAGCATAAACTGTTTCATAAATTAATTTTGTATGTGATAAAAATAAAGTTTTGCAAAATACTAAAAAGAGCAGTTAACTTTTGTTTTTTTGAGGGATTACCTACTGAAAATTTAGCTTAGGTCTGTTACTCCGCACTGAAAATCATGAAAGAGCTTTCTGGATTTCAAAGAATGAATGTATACAGAACTAGTATAAAATGCGTACCTTGCGGGCTGTACAACTAGACGCACAACATAAAGAATATATGATTTTTAAAACAACTAATTTACTACTTTTTAGCTTTTTTATAACGATCTCTGCTATAAGCGCACAGGGCGATTTTTGTAAGGGAACAGATTCTTTGGGAGCTAAAACTTATTTTGTTAAGGCTCGAATGGCATATCAACAGGGGAAACCTGCGGTTGCAATTGAAAATTTTCAAAAAGCAAGTAAAGCATACCTACAAATGGGGTGCAAAGAACGTGTTTTTTTAATGAATCGTAATATCTTGAAAGTGCATATTGCTACCGCTAATATGGTAGCTTTTGATGCATTATATTATAAAATCATAAAGTCACTTGAAAATGCTAAGGAGTCAGAACAATTGATTTATAAAGGGCGTGTCATGTTGCTGAAATCAGATATTCATCTTAGTCTAAAACAATTAGATTCTGCCATCATTTATGCCAATAAGGCTAGGGCTGTCCATAAAGAAGTTGCTGCTTGGAAATTTTACATTCGGGATAATGCGCAATTGGCTCGTATTGCTTTTTACCAGCAAAACTATGAAGCCATGGAGGATTATGTAGACCTTTGCTTTGATACCTACAAGACTTATATCAAGGATAAGGGGAAAATTTTGCAAGATATAATGGCTCTATATGGAGGGTTGTATTATAAAACAGGGGAGTATGAAACGGCTTTAGAAAAAACAATGGAAGCCCTAGAAGTTGGGTTGGCAGATATGACAACGAAGGACGATACCTTGTTTGTGGCACGATATTATAATAACATTGGCTTGTTTTATATCGAATTGGGCGATATTTATAAGGCAGAAGATTATTGTAACAATGCGTTGCAATTGTTCAAAAAATTGAGAAAACATTTTGATGCAGCAACCACTAATTTAAACTTGGGCGAGTTTTTTACCCGTCAAGGAAAATTAGAAGAAGCGCTAAGATTCTATCAGGCAGGCATCAAGTCTTTGGAGCAATCTTCGGGCGTTGCTACCCATCAATTGGACAAATCATCCATTAATATTTACAATGGAATTGGCGATGTGGCTACTCGTTTAAACCGTTATCAAGAGGCGTTTATGGCACTAAAAAAGAACCTTGAAATTCACAAAAGGGAACAAGCCAAAAAAGACGAAACATTCAGTGTGCTTGGAAGCTATTATAGAGCGACTAGAGATTATACCAAATCGTTAAATTATTATCAAGAAGCTTTAGTTATTCGAAAACAAACCTATGGTTTAGTACATCCTTTAGTTGCCAAAGTATACTATGATTTGGGACAAACCGAACAAAAAAGAAACCATATTGCTGCTGCAAAAACGTATTATGATTTGGCTATAGCAGCACTAGAAGTTCCAGTGAAAGGGGATTTAATGCCCTTCTTGATGAATAAAGACAGTGCCAATACAGTTCCTGATAAATCTCTTTTGTTAAAGGTTTTGGCTGCCAAAGCTCGACTGTCTTTAGAAGAGAAAAATTTAGAATTGGCTTATAATACTGCTCAAAGTGCGGTCTTGTTGTTAGAAAAAATGAGAAATGGATTTAAGGAGGAGGGATCTAAGCTGTTTATGCTCCAAAAAATGATTCCAACTTATGAATTGTCTATTGATGTTGCTTTAGATTTGTATCAACAAACGAAAGAGCAGTCTTATTTGGATGAAATTTTTCAACTGGTCGAAAAAAGCAAGGCAATGTTGCTTTTAGATGCCTTGAAAGCAGAGGAAGCTCGTAATTTTGGAAATGTTCCCAAGGATTTGTTGGACGAGGAGAGGCGTTTGGCTAGAGAGCGAGTACGCTATGAAAAACTACTGTTTGAGGCTAAATCAGTCAATGATGAAGCAAAAGTTAGTCTTCAACAAAAGGAACTCTTGAAGCTAAAAAGAGCCTCCGAGAAGTTACAAACAACCTTAGAACAGGATTATCCTAAATATCATGAACTAAAATACAATACACAAATTGCTAGTCTAAAACAAGTACAAGAAAGTTTAGACGATCAGACTGCTTTGATTGAGTATTTTGTTGGTAATGAGAACATCTATATTTTTAGTATTTATAGGGATACTGCTTGGCTTACATCGGTTTCTATGAACAATCAATTTACAACCGCTATAAAAGGGCTTCGTACCTCGTTGGTCGATGTTGTTATGTTAACCAAAGATGTAGAGTCCTCTTATTTATTGTTTGCCAGAAATGCTCGAACGATTTATCAAAAATACCTAGAGCCAGCCTTAAAAAAAGAGCAAATTGAGCGCTTAGTGATTATTCCTGATGGTATGTTTAATTATGTGCCGTTTGATGTTTTATTGACTGAAAAACCAGATTATAAAAATTACGATTATAGAAAATTGCCCTACTTGATTAAATCGTATTCTATTAATTATCATTATTCATCTACCCTAAAACTATTTAGCCGATCTTCTTCTAAGACCAATGGCGAGATGTTGGCAATGGCTTCTTCTTATGATAAGGAACAATTTATCAACATGAAAGGTTTGGGAGAACGAGAGTATAAGATAAGGTCAAGTGTAGACGATTTGCCAGGTGCCCGTCAAGAAGTAGAATATTTGTCCAATATCTTTGCAGGAGAATATCTTTATGGCGACAAAGCAAATGAAACCACCTTCAAATCGTATAGCAACAAAGAACCTTATAGTGTGATTCACTTAGCAATGCACGGTATTGTTGATGCCAAACAGCCTGCCTATTCGAGTCTGGTATTTTCTTACTCTGGAAGCAAAAAAGAGGATGACTTATTACATGCTTATGAATTGAACTTGCTAGAAGTGAATACAGATCTAGTGGTGCTTTCTGCTTGTGAAACAGGCTTTGGGCGATATGACAGGGGGGAAGGTGTGGTCAGTCTTGGAAGAGGATTTATGTATTCGGGGGTTCCTTCTTTGGTTATGACCCTATGGCCGATCAACGATAAGGCAACATCTATATTAGTGAGCGAGTTTTATAACGAACTGGCAATTGGCCACAGCAAAGATGAGGCCATGAAAAACGCAAAACTCACCTATTTAAAGCATGCAAAACATCTAACCGCCCACCCCTTCTTTTGGGCGAGTTTTGTCAATTTTGGGGATTACCAACCCATCCATTTAAAGAAAAGTTGGACTTGGGGACAATTGAGCCTATTGACCTTGCCTATCTTGCTGCTTATGGGCTGGTGGTTTTCTAGAAAAAGGAAAGGCTAAAATGAAGATCAATCTATCCTCAATTTAGCCCTTAAACCTAGGGAATTAGCTCTCTTCTAATCGCTTTAAGGAGGGAACACTTTAGATCCAAAAAGCGTTCCTCTGAATACTTTTTAGTGCGAGGGATATAGCAAAATGGAAATAATATTTTTTTATTGGCATCAAATCCTTTAAATTTGATAATTATTTTAATTTAAATGCATTACTTGTGTGCAGGACAAACCCAGCTTGCTTTGCTCGTGAGCACTTTGTTATTCGTTTGTCCTATACATAGATGCATTACATTCAAGTTTCTAGACTAAAAAATCAACTAATTGATTAAAAAAAGAGCATAATTTTTTTTATTTTATTAAAGATTTTCAATTAGTTAGGAGTTTTTAATGAAAAAATGGGTATATTTTATTGTATGGAATGATCCCTTGGGTAGCTTCCAGTTCATCCCCAAATGAACAGTTGAGGTATTAGGAGAATGGGCGAGATTGATACATCACTATTCTACCTGCCTATTTATGTACAATACCAAACTTTATTTCTTCATAGATTTAGCACAATTTTAAAGAGCCCATTACACATTACAACCCAATAGACGAACCAATAGATGACGAAGTACAGTATTATATTTGTTATTACATTATTTATATTAAATAGCGATTTAATAGCTCAATCTTTTTCTGCAAAAATCAGGAAACTATCTATTGAGGATGGTTTGTCCAATCGTTTTGTTCGTCGTACATTTCAGGATTCTAAGGGGTTTATTTGGATTGGTACTCATTATGGTCTCAATCGTTATGATGGATACTCTTTTGAATGGTTGACCAAAGAAAACGAAGGGTTATTTAGTAATATTATTTCTAATATTTATGAAGACAGCGATACCTGCCTTTGGGTTACTTTTTTGGATGCCAAACAACGTCCGCTAGAAAAAGTTAGTATTGTCGATATCAGAACCTTAGAAACTCAAAGTTTGGTGGAGAAATTTGGTTCGAAGTTCCCAATCAAAGAATATGAGATTTATGAAATTTATCAAGTTGCCCCTCGGGTAATTTTTATCGTGACCAAAAACCAAAAAGTATTTAAATACATGGGGGATGGTGTTTGCGAAGAATTATTTGAATTGCCATACCCTAGTCATACGATTAATAATATTCTTTTGTGCAAAGATGTATTTTGGGTAATAGGAGCAGGTTACTTATTGGAATACGACAAAAAGGGGGTGTTCAAAGGAGAAGAATTAATCCCTTTTAAATCTATTTTGGATGTGCGATGCGATAACAATAGATTGACAGGCTATGCACGTTATTTGCAAAATGATAGCTTGTTTGAATTTTCTAAATCCATCAATGAGGCAATTCGTTATGGTGCCCCTCCTTTGTTAGCGCCCCAATTAAAGACCTTGAGTAATACCAGTAAAGTGCATCAAATGCCCAATGGACTGATTTGGTACAATGATCAGCTCAGTCGGTTTACTTCTAAGTTATATAGTTCAAAGGGAGAGTTGGTTTATGATTTTTCTAATTCGTTGAGATCCAATACCCTTCGTCATTCAGTAAAGAGTATCGATTTTGATGCTAATAATAATGCTTGGATATCAACCTCAAATGGTGTTTTTATCTTAAACGTTGAACCCAGTCCGTTTCATAATTACCTTAATAAAAATAAATTTGTCCCCAGTAGTAGGGCTTATTTGACAAGGGGAATGGTGGAGGATGACAGTAGTTTTTTGTATGTAAATAGTTACGGAGGGCGACAAAAAATCGATTTGAAGACAGGAGAAGTGACGCCCATAGAAAAGTTGGCTAAGAAAGGAATCCCTGACGCTCCTGATTGGCCGAATTTGGATGCAATGAGGGATCGAAAAGGAAATTTTTGGTTTTGTGGAGAGAGTAATGTGGTACAATGTTTTGACCCCAAAAGCAAAACCATGAAGGAATACCCCTGTAAACATCGAGTGCCTATTGAATCAGATGACTACAAAGAGCTAAATCTTAAGTTGCATGAAGATAGTCGTGGTCGAATTTGGATGGGGACTAGAAGTGGCGTTTACTATTTGGATACCGTAGCACAAGCCTTTATTAAATTTAATGCTCATGGTCTTTGTATAAAGCTAAATACGAGTAAGGTATATGCTTTGGTTGAAGATGTTGAAAATGGAATATTATGGGCAGGAACAAACTCTGGAATTTATAAATTTGATTATAAATTTGATCGATTTACTTACAGATACAGTATAGACCAAAAAAAACCACGATACATTCCCCACGATTATATTTTAACCATTCACAAAGACAAGGATTGTTTATGGTTGGGAACCTATGAAGGAGGATTAATTAAATGGTTCCCAGAGACGAACAAGTATGAGCATTTTACAATAGCGGCAGGCCTGTCTGACAATATGATTTATGGCATCTTGGAAGATGACAATGATAATCTTTGGCTGAGTAGTAATTATGGCTTGATGCGTTTTAATAAAGAAACAAAGTGGTGTACAACTTATTCTCTTAGAGATGGTATAACAGCGAATGAGTTTAATAAAATGGCATGGTATCGATCTCCAACAGGGAGGTTTTATTTTGGGGGTATTAATGGGATTGTGGCTTTTTATCCCAATTCATTTAAAGAGGAAGGGGCAACAGATATTCCTTTTCACATCTTAAGTTACAAATGCTGGCATGGGGATGTAGATGCTAAAGAATTGGAAGATAGGACAGAAGAGTTGTTGCGGGAAAAAGCAATCGTTTTGGAGCCTAACGATTATTCTTTTACCCTTACTTTTTCGCTTTTAGATTATAGAAATCCTAGCCAAAATCGATATGCTTACAAAATCGAAAACTCTGCACAAGAGTGGCAGTACACTTCAGAAAACGAAGTCAGAATTAACCGATTGCCTTATGGTGAATATACGTTAATTATTAAGGGGCGTGGAGCAAACGGGGAATGGTCTAAGAATAAAATTAGAATCCCAATTTATGTGCAAATCCCATTTCATGAGACCATTTATTTCTTTTTATTACTTGGTTTTTTGCTTATTTTAATCTTTGCAATAGGAGCTAGAATTTTTATTTTAAATAGCAGAAAAAATAAAAAGTATTTAGAACAGGAAATTGCCAATCGAACGCAAAAACTATTGGAACGAGAGCAGGATTTACTCAAGGCAAAGGAAGAAGCAGAAAAATCATCCCATGCCAAAGCTGAGTTTTTGTCCATCATGTCGCACGAAATTAGAACTCCTATGAATGCAGTTGTTAATTTGACAAACTACTTATTGGAGGATGCCCCCGAAGAACGACAAATTGAAAATTTGAATATCCTGAAGTTTTCTGCCAATAATTTGCTGGCAATTATTAATGACGTTTTAGATTTTAATAAAATAGAATCAGGGAAAGTAGAGTTTGAATCTATTGACTTTGATTTGTTGGGCTTATTGGATAGCATTTATTATGGTATGGCTGTTAATGCCAAGAAAAGAAACATAGGCTTTTTTCTAGAGACGGATTTTAAATTGTCAAAAATGTTGATAGGAGATCCCAATCGACTCACTCAAATTTTAAATAATTTAATTAGCAATGCCATTAAATTTACAGAAAAGGGGCATGTTAAACTTAAATTAGTGGTTTTAGAAGAAACGCCTTCTTCTATTAAATTAAGGTTTGAGGTAGAAGATACAGGAATTGGTATCTCTGAAGAGGAAAAAATGTATATTTTTAATATGTTTACCCAAGCAGCAACAAATACGACTCGAAAATATGGCGGTACGGGCTTAGGGTTGGCTATTACGAAACGCTTGTTGATTTTGCAAAACTCAGATATAGAACTTAGAAGCAAAGTAGGCAAAGGATCTACCTTTTCGTTCGATTTAAATTTTAAGAAGGGAACTTCTTTGGTGCAAGAGCGTATCTTGGGAGCTCCTAAAGAAACCCTTGGTAAGGATCTAAAAGGGGTAAGGGTTTTGGTGGTTGAGGATAATACCGTTAATGTTTTGGTAGTTAAAAAGTTTTTGCAAAAATGGGGGGTTGATTTTACTCATGCTGCTGATGGTCTTGATGCTGTTGAGAAAGTAAAAAGCCAACTTTATGATTTAATCCTGATGGATATTCACATGCCTAATATGGATGGCTATGTTGCCACCAAAGTAATTCGATCCATGAATGATGGTTATTATGATTACGTACCAATTATTGCACTAACGGCTTCGGCTTTGATGGATAACAAAGAACGAATATATGATGCAGGAATGAATGACATTATTGTAAAACCGTTTAACCCTACAGAATTGTATAAGATACTTGTAAAATATTTGGTCAAAAAAATATAATCGTCTAATATGCATTGGCTAACAGAAAAGATAGCTTTTCCTCATCCTAAATATGCTTCTGTGGAGGGATTGTTGGCAGTAGGGGGAGACTTGTCTCCTCAGCGCATCTTGTTTGCTTATGAACATGGTATTTTTCCTTGGTACAATGAGGGAGAGCCTATTCTTTGGTGGTCGCCAGATCCTCGGTTTGTGCTTCGACCTGCTGAAATTAAGGTTTCTAAGAGTATGCGAAAAATCTTGCGTAAGGGAATCTTTAATATAACCTTTGATCAAGCTTTTGAACAAGTCATTTATGCCTGTTCTTCTATTCCTAGAAATGGACAAACAGGGACTTGGTTGACAGCAGAAATGCAAACGGCTTACCTTTTGTTGCATCAAATGGGCTTTGCTCACTCTGTAGAGGTTTGGCAGGAAGAAGAATTGGTGGGGGGATTGTATGGTTTGTCATTAGGCAAGTGCTTTTTTGGTGAATCTATGTTTGCACAGGTTTCTAATGCTTCTAAGGCGGCATTAATTCATCTGGCGCAGACCTTGGAACGCCGTGGTTTTAATATGATTGACTGTCAAGCCGAAACCAAGCACTTGGCAACCATGGGGGCTAAATTTATTTCTAGGGATGCTTTTTCTGCTTATTTGGCTCAAAATAAAAAAGAAAAAACGCTTCGTGGGAATTGGTCAGAATTGAAAATTTAAGATTGTATTTCATTGGAAGTCAGCTTTTAATTGCCGATCTTGTAGCAAGAATTAATATAAGTTTAGCATATTCCTAGTATAGAGAACATAATTTTACCTTAAATTTTCGTACATTCGCAGTAGTGTTATTCAGAATATAATCTTATTTGGGAACAACCCCAACACTTGAATACCAAAAATAATTATTACAAAAAAAAGATGGGAAAAGTAATTGCTGTTGCAAATCAAAAAGGAGGGGTAGGAAAAACTACTACGGCTATTAATTTATCTGCAAGTTTGGCAATTCTAGAGTATAAGGTTTTGCTTATTGATGCAGATCCTCAGGCTAATGCTACTACAGGAATTGGTGTTGCTGCTGATGAACTAGAGTATAACCTTTATGATTGCCTAATTAATGAGGTGCCTGCTTTAGATGCTATTGTCTCTACAGATACTCCAGGTTTAGATTTAATTCCTGCGCATATTAACTTAGTGGGGGCTGAAATTGAGCTAATTAATCGTTTTCGTAGAGAGTTTGTCTTAAAAGAAATCATCAATGAAATAAAGGACAGTTATGACTTTATTATCATAGATTGTTTGCCTTCTTTGGGGCTTGTTACTGTCAATGCCTTAACGGCAGCTAATGCTGTGTTGATTCCCGTTCAATGTGAATACTTTGCCTTAGAAGGGCTAGGAAAATTAATGAATACCATCCGTCAGGTCAAAACACAACTCAATCCTGAATTGGATATTGAAGGAATTTTACTTTCTATGTACGATGCTCGTTTGCGCTTGGCCAAAGAGGTGGTGCAAGAAGCTCGGAAGTATTTTGATTCTCGTGTATTTACTACCATTATTCATCGAAACTCTCGCATTGCCGAGGCACCAGGAGAAGGAATGCCAGTTGCGATGTATGATGCGGCATCCAAAGGAGCCATTAACTTCTTGAATCTTGCTCAAGAAATTCTCAAGAAAAATAATATGAAAGTCAAACGAAAGAAATTGACCAAAAAGAAATAAATAAGTTAAGAAATTCCTGCAAAGGAATTTTTTTCTTTTTTTTGATACAATTGCAGCCAAATTGGTCTATCTTTCGTCTTTCTAGGAACGAAGTTGTGTGTTATACTCCTATAATAGGATAACATTGCTTTTTCTTCAACTTCAACCCAATAATACATCAAAGGTTCTGGGTCTATCCATCGAGTAAAATACATCATCATAAATGTGTTTTTTAGTGCTAGTTCTATCAATTGAATTTGATTGGAAGCTTCATTTTATTAGATCAAAGAACAATACTAATTAATCCTTAATAAAGGCTAACATAAAATGGTATTTAGTAGCATTAGCTTTTTGCTTTATTTTTTGCCTACCTTTTTATTTCTCTATTTTTTGAGCAGTAAGAAGAACAAGAATTGGGTGATTCTTGCATTTAGTATCTTTTTTTACAGTTGGGGAGCACCCAAATTTGTCTTTTTGCTATTGGCATCAACGTTTATCGATTTTTATCTGGTACGGTGGATGCACCAAACCCAAGAGCAGAAACGGAAAAAGTTGTTATTAGGATTATCGATTACCCTGAACTTGGGCTTGTTGGCGTTTTTTAAATACGCTAACTTCTTTGTAGACAATGTCAATGCTCTATTGTCAATACTAGGAGACAAAGACATTCAGTGGACAAAAATAGCGCTGCCGATTGGAATTTCATTTTATACCTTTCAAACACTAACTTACTCGATTGATGTCTATCGAAAAGTCCATAAACCCTTAGAGCGTGTATGGGATTACATCCTTTATATTATGATGTTTCCACAGTTAATTGCTGGACCTATTGTTCGTTTTAATAGTATAGCAGACCAAATTGTAGAACGAGAGGAAACCTATAACGATCGTTTGTTGGGCTTTTATCGGTTTTGCATTGGTTTGGGCAAGAAAGTGTTGATTGCTAATGTACTGGGGGCAGCAGTGGCTTCTGTGGTGGGATCAACCCCCGAAGCGGTGCTTACCATTGATTGGAATTCAATTAATACACCTATTGCTTGGTGGTGTATATTGGGCTATACTTTCCAGATTTATTTTGATTTTTCAGGTTACTCAGATATGGCGATCGGGATCGGTAGAATGTTAGGATTTACTTTTCCAGAGAATTTTGACAATCCATATACCTCAAGGAGTATTACGGAGTTTTGGCGTCGTTGGCACATTACTTTGGGGGCGTTTATGAGAGAATACCTTTATATACCTTTAGGGGGATCAAAGGTAGATTCAAAATCAAGAATTTATTTCAATCTATGGTTTGTCTTTTTGATGTCAGGGCTTTGGCATGGTGCTTCTTGGAATTTTGTTTTGTGGGGAGCTTTTCACGGAGTTTTCTTAATTATAGAACGAGTTTTCTTATTGGGACTATTTAAAAAAATGGGAAAAATTGGCTCCATTGTTAGTCTATTTTATTGCTTTTTTGTTGTGATGATGGGCTGGGTCTTATTTTTTATAGAGGATATAGGAGCCATTGGCAAATTTTATGGAAAACTATTTGCGTTTGATTTTGCAACAGTAGATTCGCCATACACCACAGAGTTTTTCTTTATCTTATTTGTGGGAATTTGTTTTGCTTTTAGCACCTTATTGACACCAATCAAAAAAGTACACGATTTAGTATTTTTTGGAGAATACAACACTTGGCAATTGGTTGTAATGTACCTTGTTTCAATTGGTCTATTCATCTTGTCGGTATCGTCTATTGCAGCTAGTAGTTTTAATCCTTTTATTTACTATCGTTTCTAAATTTTTACAACTTCATAATATAGTGTGAATGAAAAGAAAAGAAAAAATAACAAGGAGCTTATTTTATGTGCTATTGTTGTTGTTGTTTGTCCCCATGTTACAGGCTAATATCAAGTGGATTAAGGTCAATAAATTGGGAGGCTATGATGTGCCACCTACCGATATTACAGTAACAAAAGAGCTTTGGCTAAATGGTGCCTATCAGACTCAAAAAGAAAAGTATATAAAAACGCATTTTGGCTTTTGCAATTGGGCAATTAGAGCAGAGCATCAGCTTGCTTATTGGGCTTATGGTATGTCTAGGGTCAATGGCTTAATCATGGGGAAAGAGAATTATTTGTACGAAATTTCCTACATCAATACCAGAAATGGTCAGGATTATCTTGGAGATGATCGATTGTCTGAACTCGCCGAAAAAGCAAAAGCGGTTCAAGATACCATGCGTGCTATGGGCAAAGCTTTCTTTTTTGTAGTTGCTCCCAATAAAGCCGATTATTATGCCGAATACTTGCCCGATCAATATGCTCGCCCACAAGGTGATTTAAAAACAAACTATACCACTTTTAAAGACCAACTAAAACAATATGGAATTAACCATATAGACATCAATAATTGGTTTTTGTCTATGAAAGATACAACTTCGATTCCATTGTACGGTCCTATGGGAATTCATTATACCACTTATGGAGCAGGGATTACAGCACAACGAATTTTTGGAGAAATAGAACGGCAGTTGGGCAAGGATATTCCTGATTTTTATTGGGAACACATTGATTGGGATACCAATTTGAGAGGTTCAGATGACGACCTAGAAAAGGCGCTAAACTTAGCCCTCAAAATCCCAACAGAGGCTTTGGCTTATCCTAGAATACTGATTAACAAAGAAAATAAATACAAACCTCGCATCATTACGATAGGGGACAGCTTTTTTTGGCAATTGGTTAATATGGGAATTGCAGAAAATGTATTTGATAATGGGCAATTTTGGTATTACAATAGAGAGGTATATCCAGGGCAGAAAAATTTTGCCGAAGTAAATATAGGCGCAGAACTAGCGGCTACAGATGGTGTTTTTATTATTATGACACCTCCTAATATGAAAAAATACCTAGGTCCCTTTATCGAGCAATTGTATAATTTTTATTATGATCAAGGAAGTATGAATACTTCTATGAATGCTAAAATTCAGCAAAAGATGAAGGAAATCCGAGCAACAGAAGCGTGGTTAAAGGCTGTTGAGGAAAAAGCTAAAATCAATAATGTTTCCTTGGATGAAATGATTTATTTGGATGCAAAATTTGTTGTCGAACAAGAAACGAATTAGCCTATTAATATAGATTGGAGCAAGACTAAAAATAGGAACAAAGGAGGGGTATACTGCCCTTGTTGAGACCTAGATACAAAATGGGGGATAAAAATAACATACCAAAAATACTGTTTTATTGTATATTGCTTTTATTGTTTGTCCCAATGATACAAGAAGAATATCATTGGGTGAACGTTGGCGAATTAGATGGTTATGATCCTTCTGTAACAGAAGCTGCTGTGATGAGCGTTGATAATTGGCTCAGTGGAGCGTATCAAGTCACCAAAGAAGGTTATCGAGATCGTTTTTTTGGTTTTAGAAATTGGACCATACGCCTAAACAACCAAGTGAAATATAATTTGTACAAGGCTTCGGAAGCAGATAATATTGTGGTTGGAAAAGACCATTATTTATATGGAATTGATTATATAGATGCTTATAGGGGAGAGGATTTTGTAGGAGAAAATGTAGTGAAGGCAAAGGTTCGGCGTTTTAAACAATTGCAGGATACCTTAAGTAAGCTGGGAAAGCATTTATTTTTTGTCATTACTCCCAATAAAGCCGATTATTTTGATGCGTTTTTGCCTACGATTTATCAAGGGGATAGAACAGGAATTTCAACCAATTACGACAGCTATATTAAGCACTTAAAAGCAGAAAACGTCAATCATATTGATGTAAATGAGTGGTTTGTCAATATTAAAGATACCGTTTCTTATCCGTTGTTTCCCCAAACAGGAATTCACATGACACATTATGGTTCTGCTTTGTTTGCGGATAGTTTGATTCGTTATATTGAAGGGCTAACACAGCAGGATTTGCCCAATTTCTCTTGGTCAAAAGTTGCCCTAAGCTCAGAAGCACTAGAGGCGGATGCCGATGCGGAGAAGGCGTTAAATCTAATCTTTAAATTGCCCTATTTTGAATTGCCTTATCCTAGTGTTCACATTGATCAAAAAGGAAAATATAAACCCACTGCTTTAACAATAGGAGATAGCTTTTATTGGACTTTTGTCAGTTGGGGAGGTTTGACAGATGTTTTTGATGATGGTCAATTCTGGTATTATAATCGAGAGCAGCACCCTGGACAGCGAGATGTCAAAACCCTAGATTTAGAACAAGAAATAAAGGATAAAGAGCTTATTTTTATTGTCAATTCTGCCTTTAACCTCTGGCGTTTTGGTTTTGGCTTTGATTTAGACCTATACAAGCATTTTTTTGGTGACGAAATCTTAAAAGACGAAGCACTTTTAGACCTTATTGTCCAAGAACGAATGAAAACAGCACTGAAAGATAAGGCATGGATGAAATCTTTGCGAGCACATGCGTTGGAAACAGGGCAGGAGTTTGAAAAGGTATTGTATGATAATATAACTTATGTTGTTAAGAAGAAATTAGAAAAATAAGTACATTGTTATACTTGTATTAAATTCTTCGACAACGATCAAGATAAAACATGAACAACGATAAAAATATAGCTAAAAAACTGTTTTACCTGACCTTGGTTCTGTTGTTTTTGCCAATGCTTCAGGCAAAATTTGAACTATTTACAGTGGGTAAATTAGGTGGTTATGAACCTGTAGCAGCAGATGTTAGTATGGCAGAAACTTCTTGGTTAAATGCAGTGTACCAAGAGGGGAAAGAGCAATATTTGAAGACGCATTTTGGTTTTAGAAATTGGGCCTTGCGTTTGGATCATCAAGTTGCGTATTCATTTTATAATAAATCTAAAGTACATGCGGTGGTAATTGGACAAGAGGGCTATTTGTTTGATTACGATTATATCTTGGAGCACAATGGAAAATTTGAAGTCAAAGAATTTGAAATTAATACTCGCCTAAATCGCTTGGTGCAGTTGCAGGACACCCTCAAAAAAATGGGCAAACATTTGTTTGTTGTAATTGGTCCCAATAAGGCCGATTTTTTTCCCGAATATTTACCTAAAGAAGATCAAATCTCTAGGGTAGGGCTCAAGACCAATTACGACTATTATATTAAGGGAATGAAGCGACGCAATATTAATTTGGTAGATGCCAATGCTTGGTTTTTAGAAATGAAGGGGAAGGTTCCTTATCCTTTGTTTCCCCAAACAGGAATTCATTTTAGTTTTTATGGCGCAGCCTTATTTGCCGACTCTATTATTTCTCATGTAGAACATGCTTTGGATAAAGATTTACCCGACTTATCTTGGACAAATATAGAAATGGGCAAAGAGCCTAGAGAGGAGGACGACGATTTGGAAGATGCGCTCAATATCATTGCAAATCTGCCTTCTTATGCCTTGCCTTATCCCTCTATTGTAATTGAAGAAGAGGGAAAGTATAAACCTCGTTCTTTGACCATTGGAGATAGTTTTT
Source organism: Aureispira anguillae (assembly GCF_026000115.1). Lineage (GTDB taxonomy): Bacteria > Bacteroidota > Bacteroidia > Chitinophagales > Saprospiraceae > Aureispira > Aureispira anguillae. The sequence goes on along the minus strand of NZ_AP026867.1, from coordinate 3,089,266 downwards.
ATTGGCGTTTTGTCAATTGGGGAGGTCTAGAAAAGATCTGGGACAATGGACAATTCTGGTATTATAACCGAGATGCACACCCTTCGAATGGTCAAGTGAGCGATTTGGATTTTGGGGCAGAGATCGAAAAAGCAGAAGTGATTTGTATCTTGATGGCTTCTGTTAACTTGTGGCGTTTTGGTTTTGGTTTTGACGATCAGTTGTACAAACATTTTTTTAGTGGCAAAAAATCGCCTTACCAGCAAGCAGCCAAAGCGGCTAATCAACCTGATAATTTTGAAACATTGGTGGCGGCAAAAATGGAGGAAGCTAGAAATACCCCAGAATGGTTTGCCTATATTCAAAAACGAGCAGAAGAACAGGGTGTTGAGGTAGAGGAAGCGTTGAGAAGTGAGGCTGTTTTTGTCATTCGTCAAGAATTGGGGCAGTAATTTTTAGTAATTTCATGGATAAACCCTGCTAGAAAAAAGACAGGACAAGTCTACTTTAGGCTTGTCCTGTTTCTTTGTTTTTATATTATAATCGTTATTTTATCCACTTTCTAAGCATAATCGGAATAATTAGCAAATCGCAAATCAATGCCGAAACCAAGGTAGAACTAATTAAGATTCCAATTGTAATGGCAGGCGGATTGCTCGAAAGCAATAGACTAAGGAATCCAAAAAATAGAATCACAGTCGTTAAACAAATCGCTTTTCCTGTTTCTAGTAAGGTAATTTTTATCGCTTCATCGGTGCTATAACCTTTATCCTTTGTGAGTTTAAACTTACTCAAAAGATGAATCGTATCATCGATTGCTATTCCAAAAATAATAGCAAAAACAATGGCAACTCCTGCTTCTAAGGGAATACCAGCAAAACCTAAAATAGCCGCAGCAATCAACAAAGGAAGCATATTGGGAATTAGCGTAAGAATTAGCATCTTGACATTTCTATAAATAAAGGCAACAATGATGCTAATGGTCAAAATAGCTAACAACAAACCTTGCAATAAAGAATCTCGAATATAATTTGAGTTTTTGTCTAAAATAATGCCTGTTCCTGTAGAGCGAGTCTGAATAATATTCGGGTCAATATGTTCTGCAATCCATTGTTTACTTGCAATTCGGATAGAATCAATGTTGTTGGCTCCAATATCTAATACTTTAGCAGAAATTCGGGTATGTTTTTTGTCTTTGCTCACCAAAATTCCTAAGTTGCTATTTTGAGATATTCGTCGAACAGAACGTTGGTATTTTTTGAACTCTTTAAGATCCTTAGGCATCACATAAGCTGCTGGGTTATTGACATGGTGTGCTTGGTTGATGGACTTGTACACATTGGTGATGGAACTCATGGACTTAATGGCAGGGTATTCTTTAAAGTGTTCTTCGATTTTGCTTATTTCTTGAATAACTTCATAGTCATTGATGGTATAATCTCCCTGAATACTTATCGCAATTTCAAAGGGTCTAAAACCACTGAATTCTTCTTCAAAAAAGAGGAAATCTTCGGTTACTTTGTTGTTCTTGGGCAGCAAGTTAAGGAATTGTGTATTGGTCGAAATTTGAGCAATACCAATGGTACAAACAACTAGCAAAACGGCAAAGCCTGCCAAAATAGGTCCTTGATGGCTTTTGGTAACTCGATCAATCCACTCCATCCATTTGGTCCAAACGCTAGGGCCATCCTGTAATTTTATAATTTGTTCTTTGTCAAAAAGTGCTAATATTGTTGTACTAAGAACAACAACAGATATATACGCAATCATTACGCCAAAGGCGGCATTGACTCCAAATTCTTGAATTGGAATGAGGCGGCTGGTGACCAAAGAGAAAAAGCCTAAAGCAGTAGTAGTTGAGGTAAGGAAAATGGACATGCCTATCTCTCGAATGGTAACTTGGATGGCTTCCATCTTAGATTGCCCTTTCTGCAACTCATCGATGTATTTGGACATGACATGAATAACGTCTGAGGTCGCCACAATAATCATAATAATAGGGTAGAGCAATGCCATTGTATCTAGGGTACGAGCAAATAAACCCAACATTCCCACAAACATAAACAAACCAACCAAGATAGAAACTAGCGCAATAACAATCCCCCAAAAGCGCTTAAAAAGGAAAAACAGCACCAAGAAAACTAAGAGGAAGGAAACGGCAGAAGAAAGTATAAATTCCTTCACTTGCAATTTGACAATTTCGGTCTGAAAATAGGCACGACCTAATAAATGATATTCCTTAAATTCGTACTTTTTTACTAAGTCCTTAAGCCCCTGTATCAATAAAGTAGCTGCTCCTTGTTGTATATTATCTACGGTTTTGAGGACAACAACAAGGGTTTTGGCATCCTCTGAAATGAAATTGCCAACCAAGCGTTCATCGGCAAGTATTTTTTTCTGATCTTTGGCATAACGGGCGGTATCTTCTAAGTGCAAGGCAGGAATTGTACTAAAACCTGTAAAGGGGTTCTTGACAGGGTATTCTATCTGTAATAGAGATTGAGCACTTAGAATGGGGTGCATCAAAACAATAGAATCTCCTTGAGAATTAACGGCTTTGGTATAAATAGAGTGGTCGATACTATCGGTCGTTGAAATCTCAAAATTCATACGGCGGGCTTCTAAGGAGAACGCTAAGACCTGCTCTAAAAATTCTTGCTCAAAAACGCCTTCTTCCCGCTTTATACCTACTAGTACAAAGTTATCATCAGGCTCAAAACGTTCTTTGAATTCTAAAAAGAATTTCAAATCTTCATCTCCTTCTGGGAAAAATTGCTCAAAATTAAATTCAAATTGTACTCTATTGATGGCAAGAAAAACACCTGCTACACTTAGTACAAAAAATAGACTAACAATAAGTTTTGGAAAACGTATAAACATTATTTTTGCTTCTGTTTATTAACGATTATCACGAATAGATTTTATGAGCAGAGAGATGTTCTGATTTTTCTCTTTAGCAAAGAAGCAAAAACGTACATCCTTGGAAAGGCTGTGCGTCTTTTGATGATGAAGATAAAGAGAAAAAGGCTACATCTATCCATACAACTTTATTCGTGATAATCGTTATTTGATAAAAATTAAGGATCTAAAGGGCTAAAAAAAAACGAAGATAGAACCTTTTGGATTCATTTTCTCTATTGAGTGTGGCAAAGAAAAACTTTTGTTTTGAACTTTGAAAAAAAATCTATCATAATTCAGCCAATTTAGTATTTATATGTTATGATTTCTATGTACTTTCGCTAAAGTATTGTTAAGCTACAACAGAAAATGGTACTTATAGAAGCGTTCGATTATCTTAGCATTAAGGAACTTAATCCGCAAAAGATCATAAGGATGTTTTGTTTCTTCGTTCATTGGATCAATAATCTACTATTCGATCGTTTTTATAAAAAAATGAGACGCTTATATTTTTATGTTTAATAAGAACAATCCAAACATTGATACTCCTAATACATTTATCAATTACGTTTCAGCAATCATAAGTTTGATTATAATGCTTTATTTATTGGGAGTATGGGGCATCTTAGCCATTTACACCAATCAATTGATTCATTATTCTAAAGAAAGCATTCCCTTTTATGTAGAATTAAAGGACGATGCCAATGAAGCTTTGGTCTTTGCTTTTCAAAAAAAATTAGAAGCAAGTGATTTTGTGAAAAAACAGACCGTAGCGTACATTTCTAAAGATCAGGCATTGGAAACCTTGGAGGGCGATGCGGTTTTGGCTAAAGAGGACGTTTTATTGTTTGGTGAAAATTTATTGCCCAATATGATTCGGTTTTCGTTAAATGAAGCTCATTTTTCGAATTATGAAACAATTATTGCAGATATACAAGCCATGAATTTTGTAGAGCAGGTTTTTTATACTGAAATGCCAACTCAAAAATTGTCAACCAAAGTATATCGCCTTGAAATAATACTCTTGGTCTTGCTGCTTTTTTTTATATTTGTGGTCGTTACACTAATCAAGAATACGTTAAAGTTAATACTCTTGGCAAACAAAGGGCGTATCCAAACGATGCAGTTGGTTGGTGCTACACTAGAACAAATGACACAGCCTTATATTCGCCAAAGCTTAAAGAATGGCTTGTTTAGCGCTTTGGTTGCCATTGCTTGCCTTTGGTTAACTCGCATGATACTAGAAAGTGGCTTAGGAACTTTTGCTCAATACGATTTAGATTTTTGGACAGGTATTTTGTCGGCTACAATTGTTCTTGTGGGGACGTTTTCCTCTTGGATTTGTACCAAGCATAGTGTTCAAAAGTACTTGACCAAATCGGTAGATGAGTGGGAGTTATAGTAGATAAAGTTTTAGTATACTGTGTCGAGAACAGGACGCTCAAACTCGCAAAAAGGTACGCTTTAAAATATTGAAAAATTTATTGTACAGTGTATTTAGTGTTTTTTGATCGCCAAAGAACCAGTTTTAAAAGAAAAAGAACCTAAATTTTTGAAAAATATTATATTAAAATAGATTACATACTAATGGGAAAAGGAGATAACAAAGCAGAAACAGTAGAAGCCCCTAAACGCAGAGGAAACCAAAAAACGACAAAACAAAAAGAAATTTTGTTTGCAAAAGATAACTATATGGTGATTGGCGTTGGCTTAGTATTAGTTATTATTGGCTTATTTTTAATGTCTGGCGGATACAATCAACCCGATGAGTGGAAAGCAGAAGAAATTTATAGTTTTACCCGTATTACATTGGCTCCAATGATTATTTTGGGTGGTTTAGGCGTTGTTATTATGGCAATTTTTAAATCGTCAGGCAAGGAAGAAATGCAGAATATAGAAGCCTAATTGGTTCTTGCAAAAATTTTAAGGGGCAAGACAATATTTGCCTTGTATACAGAAAAATGCTTATAAACGATTCGTTTATAAGCTAATTACTCATAAAGCATAGCCAAAAACATAGGGGCTTAGCGAGCGTCAAAAAAAATAGTATATAAAATTATGGATTGGCTGGAAGCTTTGATCTTAGGAATGATTCAAGGGCTAACAGAGTATTTACCTGTTAGTAGTAGTGGACACTTAGAATTGGGCAAAATTTTGTTGGATATTAATCCTTCAAAGACCGATGAATCTTTTGGAATTACCTTTAATGTGGTTTTGCACCTTGCAACGGTATTTAGTACTTGGGTAATTTTGCGCAAAGAAATTGCAGAAATATTTAGAGGGTTGTTTCAATTTAAGATGAATGAAGAATTTTGGTTTTCTGCCAAAATTGTTGTTTCTATGATTCCTGCTGGGATCATTGGGTTGTTATTTGAAGAACAAATAGATGCGACATTTAGAGGTTCTGCTCTTTTAGTGGGGTTGATGTTGTTGATTACAGGAGCGTTGTTGTTTTTGGCTGATAAAGCAAAAGCAACTACTGGAAAAGTTGGGTTTAAAGAAGCGCTTCTGGTTGGGATTGCCCAAGCGGTTGCCTTGGCTCCTGGTATTTCTCGTTCTGGAGCAACCATTTCAACTTGCGTTTTATTAAAGATAGATAAAGAACGGGCGACACGATTTTCTTTTTTAATGGTGATGCCTCTAATTTTAGGAAAGGTTGCCAAAGATTTATTGGACGATAAGTTTGCCTTAGCAACAGAAACACTACTTCCTATGGGAATTGGTTTTATTGCTTCCTTTGTGGTAGGGCTTGTGGCTTGTCAGTGGATGATAAATTTAGTTAAAAATGGAAAATTGGTCTATTTTTCGATATACTGTTTTATCGTAGGAGCTATTGCTATTGGTTATAGCTTGGTATAGATTGTATAAAACATCTGTGTATGATTATAACTAGACACTTTATTGGCTTAGTTTTGCTATTGACAACCCATCAATTGTTGACGGCTCAGTTAAGACCTGTTGAATTAAATAATGCTTCTTTTGAAGGGGTGCCGCACGATGCGGTAACGCCCAATCAATGGAAATCATGTGGGTTGGATTCTTCCCCAGATATTTTACCTGGTCCTTGGGGAGTATACCAAAAACCAACTCATGGGCATACCTTTTTGGGATTGATTACGAGAGAGAACAATTCTTGGGAAGCATTGGGGCAAAAAATGCCTCGCCCATTGAAAAAAAATAAATGTTATAAATTTAAAATAGATTTATCTTCTTCACCAGCTTATGCAGGATACTCCAAGCCTACTAGGCTAAGGGTTTGGGTAGGGAATACTGCCTGTGATCGGGCTCAATTGATTGCAACTTCTCCAACAATTGATCATTATGAATGGAAAACCTATGAGTTTTTCTTTTCTGTAGAGGAAGATTATAAATACATTATTATAGAGTGTTATTATAAGGAACCTGCATTTCATTATTATAGAGGAAACTTGTTGATTGACAATATTTCTGCCTTTGAAATGTGCGATCGTGCTTAAACAAAATCGCCCCGCTCTTGAACCTAAGAGCGAGGCGATTTTAAATTAATGGAGTGGCTTTATTCCTTAATCAAGGTTAACGCAGCAGTAATATCTACTTTATCTGCAATTGTTGGAAGACCTCCTTTTATTCCAAAGTTACTTCTGTTGAAAGCAAAGGTTGCTTTTACTCCCATAACACTTGATGTAGAGCCATCTTTAGCCGCAAGCTCTGCTTGTCCTTTTACTTCAACTTGTACCGTTTGAGAAAGCGTAACGCCACCAATGGTCAAATCGCCTGTCATTTCGTAGGTATTGTGCCCAGTTGGTTTAATATAAGTACTTTTGAAGGTTGCAGTAGCGGCTTTTTCTGCATTAAAATAACGCTCACCTTGCAAATGCCCATCTCTAGCTTCTGAATTGGTGTTGATAGAAGCAATTTGAACCGTAAACTCAACTTCGGCGGTGCTAAAATCTTTCTCATTGGCTAACACTGCTTTTCCAGCAATTTCTCCAAAACTTCCATGAAATTCGCTCAATTTGTACCCCACAGCAAATACTAAAGAAGAGTGCATGGCATCCACACTATAAGTTGCTGCATTTTCAGCATTCTTTGAGTTGGATTTATCTTGTGCATAAATCAATGAAGTAGTGAATAATAAAGCGATAAGGATGGCATTTTTCATAATAATTGTATTCATTTTTGTTTTATAAATATTCATATTTTAAAAATAGTTCGCTGGACTAACCCCTTACTTTATTTAATACTATTTAGCAAAAGGCTTAATCTCCCAATAATTCTATTTTTAGTTTTTGAGCTTCAGCTTTGTCCAACCTTCCCGAAAAGATTAAACGCATTTGACGGCGTTGTAAGGCTTCATCATACCGCTTTTTTTCTTCCGCTGTTAACGGCAACAAAGGCGGAACTTTCACAGGGCGTTTTTCTTCATCGTCAACGGCTACAAACGTAAAATAGGCATCGTTGCAACGACGAGGATTTTTACCTTTGATGTCAGCCGAAAAAACCTCGACATAAACTTCTACAGAAGTAGTAAATGCTCTCGTTACAACACATTTCAAGGTAATAACATCTCCAAGCGGAATTGGTTTATCAAATGAGACATTATCAACAGAAACAGTAACCACATAGCTTTCGCAATGTCTACCAGCACAAATTCCTGCAACAACATCCATCCATTTTAATAAATTTCCTCCCATTAAATTGTTAATAGGATTGGTATCATTAGGCATGATCATTTCAGTCATAATTGTTTTTGACTCAGATACCTTCTTTGCATTTAATTTCATAAAGTGCTTATTCTTATTTATTCGTCTATAAAATGTCTAAGTTTTTAAAGGGGAGAAACCAAACTATAAATTATTTGTGGTTGGTTTCTTCTCTCTAATTATTTATCTTTGCGTGCTATAAATAATTGGGGTGGGGGAATGATACTTTATTTTGATTGTAGGGAACAAAAAATATCGCTACTGACTCGTTTTGACACCACAAAAGTAACAAAAACATCGAACTTAAGTTCTAGAGAACTTAATCTTCTACTATAAAAAATTCTTAAAATAAAAATACAGCTTATATAGATTGACTTCTAGTCGGTTGTATGAAAAAAACAAATAATTATGAAATACTTATTTTTGTGCCTAGCATTTATTGGTTTGTTAACGGTTGCTTGTGAAGAAAAAGCAGCAGAAGAAGACAAGACGCAAGTTGAAGATACAGCAGATTTTAAACTCTCGTCTCAAGCGGAAGATTTATACCAAATAGTAGGAGAGAAGCACGACACCGCTATGTTATTAATGAAAAATATAGAACAAGCCAAGAGTGCTTTGAGGTTAAAAATGGAAGGCCTAGAAACAGGAGCAGAAAAAGATGCTATTCTTGACTTATTGATGGCCTTAAAAAAGGCAGATGATGGAATGATGAACTGGATGCGTGAATTTAAAAGCACAGAACTAAACGATGAAGAGTACAAAGCTATGTCAGAGCAAGAGATAATGGCTTATCTAAAGAAAGAGGAACAAAAAATAGAGCAAGTGCATATTGATATGTTAACAAGCATCGAAAATGGCAAAAAATTCCTAGAAAAATAAACGGTCTGCCTAAAAAAAAATGCCATTCGGAGTTTTGAAAATGCGGGAATACACTGCATACTCAAATTTCCGAATGGCTTATGGATTAAATCACCTACTTTTTAGCTTTAAATGCTAAAAATTGCCCTTCAAGGGTGATGATTTTATTAAAGAATGTTTTTAACGCTTCGTAATCTTCTGTCCCAAATTGTTTTCTGACAGTAGAAAAAGACTTGCGCACCAACAGCTTATTTTCGGCTACTTTTTCATAGCTTAGTTCAAATTTTAGCCCTTTGCATTCCAACGAAACATTTTTAGGAATTTCTACAAAGGTTTGATCTTTGCCAATGATAACCGTCATTTCTTCGTCCTGCAAATCACGCTCAATGTGATAATCAATAGGATGTGTACGTTCATTTTTGGCAAATACTTCTGGACTAATTGTCAAATCTGCAAATGGTATTTTGAAGGTTTGCATGTCTCCAATAGAAATGACCTCGTTCTTTACCTTATAGGTATAATTATAGTTTAAACTATCGTTTAACTCATCTAATTTTTCAAAAGATAACGCTTCCAATTCAACAGGATTATTAAAACTACTATTAATAGCCTCTGTCATATTATCTCTTTGGCGTTTTTTGTCCAAATCTAAATAAGTATTTCTAGTATAGCTAGTTGTGGTACCAACTCTTGTTGTTTTGGCAACGATTTTTAAATCTTTTCCTTCTACACTGACTTCTTTGTAACGATGAATCTCATTAGGCGTTCGAATAACGTCTTTCAAAGCAACCAACTTAGGAGTTTCAGACAGATTATTCATATCCTGAGGAATATCGAGAATCATAGCATCTAAGAGTGATCCAGGAACCGCTCCAAAGGGTAAGTTCGCATTCGTTAATTCTAAATAACGAGCACCATCTGGCAAGTTTAATTTGGCGATACAATGATTAAAATTGAGCGAAGGTAAAATTAAATCTTGCGCTCCATTATCCCTCGTATCCACCAATACCAAATTAATATCTAGTCCTGCTTTTCGTCCAAGCGTAGCAAATAAGGTAGAAACGTCTTTGCAGTCACCTAATTTGGTTTGGAATGTTTTGCCTGGTTTTTGAGGAACATAAGCACTTTGTCTAAAAGGAATAGAGCTATAATTGATGTTTTTAACGATGTAATTATAGATCAATTTTGATTTTTCCAGTTCAGAATATGCTGTTATTCCTTTGGGCAAAATTTCTTTGAGTAATTCTTCTAAATCAAAATCTATTTTAGCTTGAGTATTTGAAATGGCACTGTACCAATCTGCTACGGCTTTCCAATCTTTGATGGTAGAAATATGAAGATTCATTCCTACATCATTGATGGTTGGCATCCATGTTTCAGACTCTAAGGGAGCCAAATCTTTTGCGGACCATAAATAACGGATATAATCACCCTTTTCTTCAATTTTAGGTTTCAGATCTGAGTTTTGCATATGGTATTCAAACTCTAAACCTTTTGGAACAAGCAAGCAATACTGGCTATAATCGGTATGGACGAAGGCATTGAAGGTGTATTTGTCCCAAAAATCTTGGGCAAAACGACCATAGGTGTAGTTTTGGATTTTATATTTAATATAAACAACATCTCCTACCTCTAAATCCGTAAAGACCAAAACATTTCTATTGCGTTCTGCATCTAGTTTTTGCCCACCATCTTTGATGACTTCTGCATGTTCAATGACGATACTTTGGCGGTAACTATCGTAGGGCAAACGAATCGATTTCCAATCGTCAATTCCCTGTTTAGAAACAATTTTTGCGGACATACTATGGTACTCTTCGCAGGCTCCTTTAGGAAATAAAATAATATCTTCTTTATAGAAAATGTAATACCAATCTCTACCTTTTTTATCTTCTGTAACAACTGTGTTTTTAATGGCTTCATACTCGTCCTCAATAGGTAAGTATTGGGTCAATTCTGCCTTGTTTTTTAGCTTGTTCACCTTGTGTCGCAAATCATACTGATTGGTGTTGTAAACCAAACTTTTTTCGTAAGCTTCTAAGGCTTTTTCCGTTTCTCCTTTTTGTTCGTAAATAATACCCATTCCATTCCATACATCCGCTCGATAAGGACCTTGGTCAATAGCATCCGACATATATTTGATGGCACGGTCGTAACGTTGGATTAAATAGTGGAACAAAGCCAATTCACGCATAAAAGAAGTTTCATAAGGGAACCCTTCTTGCAACTTAGTCAGCAAATTCATGATCGCTTCTGCGTTTCCTTGGTTTTTATACTCCTCAATCAAGCCAGCAGCCATTTGATAGTCATAGGTTTTCTCGCAGTATTTTTCCAAGATTTGGATAACTTTAGAAGCGTTTTTCCCTCTTTCTTTTTCTACTTGATATTGCAAGGCAACAAACGTCGAATTTTCTGGATAGGTTTTGTAGCTTTCTTTGATTAGGGAAAGCAAGCGCTCCGTTTCACCTTGTGCTTTGGCTAATTTGATGGCATTGAGATAGGTAAATTCATTTTCCCCATACACTTCAATGATCTTTTTTAGAACAGCTTCGGCTTCGTTGTACTTTTCATCTTGAAGCAATTCCGAAACTTCAACCGACAAAGGATAATAGTTGTTGGGCAAGTTTTGTTTGATCCAGTCAATTTCTTTTAAAACACCAGTTCTATTTTCTAGAACCAAGTAAGTATTGATGAGTTGAGATCTTAATAAGACATTATCAGGATAAAGCGCCAAGCCCTTGTCAATGGTTGCTCTTGCTTGATTTTCTTTTGCAGCACGAGTATAAGCCTTGCTCAACAAGATATAATTGATTGGGTTTTTAGGATCTTCCTTAATTTTTGCTTCGAAATAATCTTCTGAAAACAGGCTCATTGCTTTAGCACTAATGTCTCCACCAACTTTCGGATAATTTTTATAAACAACACTTTCTTTTAAGTTGGGAATAGGTTGGTAATTTTTATCGGTGATGCGCACCATAAAATTGGCTGAGTTACCAGAAAAACCAATTTGAACCAAGATTCTATTCACTCCTTTTTTTAATTGGATCTTATTGTTATAAGTATCCATTTCGGTTACCACCTCTTTTTCTTGTCGAACAACCAATTGGTCATTCACCCAAAGTTTCATACTTCCATTTAGACCTGCACAGATATAAGCTTCTTGATCTGAGTCTGATTCTACGAAGGTTTGTGCATAAACAATCGCATCGTATTCATTCATGTGCTGTCTAATAAAAATCCAGCTTTCAGGAGCAATATGCGGAGGAGTAAACCACTTGATCGGGTAGTTACCTTTAGAGGTAAATTGAGCCGTTTGTTCAGGTTTATTAATAGGCGCATGTTGTTTGTCAAAACCACTGCCTAAGGTATTTTCAAAAGGGCCAACAAATTGCCAAGCACGAAGCCCACCAATTCCAGCATATCTCTTTTTGGCATTTTTAAAATCATTGGATTTTAAATAATGCATCCCTTCTGAGTAAAAAGAAGCCGCTTTGATGGTACCATTGCAGTTGTCGTCTTTTTGGATTCGTTTTAGAAGTTTGAGTTGCTCTTTGCTTTTTTTTCCATATTCTCCTACAAAACCTTCATAAAACCAAAGTGCGTACAAATAAGGATTTGGATTATCGGTTTTATTATAAAACTGAGAAAATGAAGTGCTAACGCTTTCTGTATGCCCTTCAAAAGATTCCAATAAGACTAAAGTAAGTCCTGCATCAACGGCGTATTGAGGATCTTTTTGGGCAGTTTCTAGCAATTTTTTTGCTGTTTTTAAATCTTTGTTGGAAATGGCTTCCCAAGCCTTTTGGTAATCGTTGGCAAAGATTAAATTCGGTGCCAAAAATACCAAAACAAGCATAAACATAAGTTTATTCATGATGTAATATTTTAGGGAGTTAGGTAATGTTATGAATAATGGGCACGAATATAAATTTTTTGAAAAAAAAAGTATAATTATTAGGAATAATACTTTCCAATTCAACTAAATAATCCAATACCCAAGATCTGTTACAACTCTTGTCTAACAATGGGTTATCGTTCAATAAAGATCTAGTAAATTCAAATTTTGAATTTACTAGAAAATACGGTTATAATGTATTAAGGATTGTGAGCTCTATTTGTAATTTTCAATTAAACGAGCTTTCATCTGAGCAAACTCTTCATCGTCAATTACCCCCATATCTTTTAGTTCGGCCAACTCTTTGAGTTTGCGAACAATTTCAGAGTTAGCATCTGGAGCATTAGGTGTAGCATCTTGGGCAGTTGGCACTTCCTCTTTTTGCGTGTGTGTGTAGGCGATGGGATCTTCTGCTACCGCACCGTTTTCTTCTTTTTCTTTTTGAATATCTTGGGCTACTTCTTTTCCTTTTTCAAATTGCTCATCATAATAGCGTTGGAAGCGGTCGGTATCAAAATCTAAAAAGGTTCCTCCAACAGAAAAATGCGTTTTGAATACCTGTCCCAGTGCATAAGTAGATGCTCCAGAGACAATAGACATAGAAACGCCCCCTAAAACAGACCCAAAGCCAGGGATTAATTTAATTAAGGCATTTGCACCCAATCTTGATAAGCCAGAACCCGTTAGAGAAGTAACCAATGCTTTGCCTTCCGTTTCTTTGAAATCAACGCCATAAATATTGCTAATGGTTCGAATCATATCCAATTGAACGGCTGCAACAGCCACAAAATCAGCGATTGGAATTGGAATAAAACCAGCTCCCATCGACCAAATAACATGATTTCGGACAGCGGATTCTGCTCGTTGATTCAAATCTTCATTATTATTATTGTTACTCATTTTTCGTACAAATTTTGCGGCTTTAATTAATTTATTTTCCATGAATAGATGGATTAATATGTGATTGTATTGTCTCTTATGAAACCTGTATAATCAATATACAAAATCTGTTAAAAAAAAGTTGCGTGATTGCTGATCTTTTGAAAGTATTAACGGATGTTAGAGCATAAAAAATAGGATAATGTGAAGCGTTATAGATTATGAAACAGAGGAGTATATGCAGGTGGAATTAGGGGCTGAAAACTAAAAAAATATTGTTGCTAAAAAAGTAACTACACGGTTCTTTCTCATGAAAAGAACCGTGTAGCCTTATCAAACATTAAGATTTAATCTTGAATACAACGGCAACTAAGGCGATCATTAGTGATATTACTGCCTTTGTGAACACCATTTTTATTATGGTAAAAATAACGGGCTAAAGAACCACCATTAAAACTCGCTGTTGCGGTCCAAATTGCTGTAAGCGTTCCATTGTTATTCGCAGGGAAACCATAAGGAGCAGGCAAGACATTAAATAGGCTACTATTGGTGCCATTTTCATTGTTGTACCAACCTGTTGTTGATTTCATAGAAGGTGCATAATGACCACCTCGTGTACCATGAGAAATTAAATTGGCAGGATCCAGACCAAGGTTCACTTCCAGTATATTAAATTCAGCATCTGAGGGAAGGTGCCAACCTAAGGGGCAAATACCTCGAACTGCACTGGGGACATTATTGCTAGAGGGACTGCCATTCATTATCGTTGCCCAATCGTAAATGCGACCATATTTTAGATTGGGATTGCTAATATCTAAGGTATCTGTATAAACAGCAGGAACATCATACCGTAGGTTTTCAGCAAGCCAGGTTTGTCCTGCTATTGTGACAGTAGCATAGGTTTCATTGTCTCTAGAGTCAGTCATACTACCTGTTGTAATACTAATGTGTTTGCCAATGACGGTTTTATTAATAGCACCAATTGAAAGCATAATTTCTTGAACACCACTATTGGTACTGTTCCATTCAATAAGGGCAATTCCACTTGCATTAGTCGTCACTTGGTTGTTAATAAGGGTTCCACCACCACTAATAACGGTTGCGGTAACGGTTGTATTGGGAATATTTTGGTTTAGGCTATCTTTAATGTGTATAGGAACAGTAAGGGTAGCACCCAAATTTCCAACAACCGTATCAGGTATGTTAATATTCCAATTCGCTGTGTTGGTAGCATTGCAGATTACAGTTCCTATATTATAAGTAGTGTTAGGGCTAATAACTGCTGTTAAGTTGTACAAAAAGCAGGTTTGAAGCAGGTTATAATCTATAGAATAAATGATAATGGGCAAAAATTGAGCAGGAATAAGTACATTAAAACAGCCTCCATCATCTGTATAAACTTGTGTTTGCCCAACAATTAGCGGAATGCCCGCCAATGGAATGCCTAGACTGTCTGTTACACAGCCCGATATAAAACAGGGAGGGTGGGGTTGATCGCAATTCCAAGTAGTAAAATGCGAGACAGTTCCTACATAGGTAGCCCCTTGTTTGGTTGCCATTCCTTCTTCCTTCCAAAGTCCTGCCGCTTCGTCAAAATACCAGAGTGGGATACTATTGGGAGCTGTAGATTGTTGATCGTTCGGAATAGAAAAAGTAAGGGTAGATGTATTGCCTGTTGTCAATTGCAAGGGCTGTCCATTATCTCCTGACAATTCAACTCGTAACATCCCGAAGGAAACCAACTCTCGTTCATTGCCATTAACATCAATGGCACTTAGGGTATTGCCTGGTATTTGTGCACTGAATGTAACCCCTAAATCAGAATTAATTTCTTTAACTTGAACCTGAATGTTATTGCCATTATAAGGACTGCCGTCCATTAGGCTAACACCATTGGCAGGAAGTGCTACTTTTGCACCACTAGGCAAGTTTATTGTGCCGCCTGTTGTGACAGAAATGGTTTGATTCGCATCGGCTTGCCCTAATACGAGCGTGGTTGAATAGCTTTGGTTGGCTTCCACTTCAAAGGAGAACGACCCACTCATATAATTGGCTAAGTTGGCTTTAAGAATAGCCCGTTCTTGTGGAAGGGCAGTTGTACTAAAATCAAATTGCCCATTCGCATCGCTAATAGTAGAAGAGGAACTATTGCTAAGACTCAACTGAACACCACTTAAAGCCGTACCCTGCTCATCAATAATTTTTCCTTTTAGAGTAATGGGAACTTTTGAGTCAAGTGGTGGGCTATCTTCTTTGGTACATGCTGTCCAGCATAAAATGAATGTACTAATAACTAAAATAAGGTGGATTGTTTTTTTCATAATGGAGGAAGTAGATATTTTGGATTGAGTAAGCTCCCTAAAAGTGGAGTTGTCGGATATTTTTTAAGGTTTAAGATACATCAATAACCGATAGGGAACAAGCTAGAATTGGTAGCTGTGTTGACTGACTTGTTAAGTGTGTCGTTTTGTGCAGAAGGTGAAAATGTGGGGACTAGCTTGTTAAGCATTTAAGCTGAAAAACAACAAGCTAGTTTGCAAAAAAAATCAACTCATTATCTAGCAGTGATAATGAGTTGATGGATAAAAAGAAGGAATAAAAAACCTTCTCCAATTTTTAGCGCAAAAGGAATTATTGAATCAATAATTTTCCACTGACACTAATCGCATCGCTTTTGAGCGTATATAGATAAGTGCCAGCACTTAGCTCTTTTTTATCGATTTGGATCTGGTTACCAGTGATATTGGTATAATTTCTTAGTATTTTTCCTTGCACATCGGTTATGCTTAAGCTAAACGTTTCCTGCGTAGGATTGTTAAAACTTAGTATGGTAAATTCACTAAAAGGGTTAGGCGTAAGTGAAAGCTCTAGCGCTTGGAGCGTTTCAATGGTTGTTGTATTGGTTCCAACAATGGTTACAAGCTGACTGCTTGTATCGCTGCCACAAGCATTGCTAACTACTAACTGTACGGTATAAACACCTGCAGTACTATAGTTATGATTTGGATGCTGAAGGGTAGAAGTTGTATTGTCTCCAAAATCCCAAAGATAGTTTCCTGTATTAGCAGTTGTAAAGCTGGCATTTAATCCTGTTGAATTGTGGAGGAAGGTCGTATTATTGGGGCTTGTTTCAGCGGTAACCGTAATACTATAAGGAGCAGAGGCACAACCCAACGCATCATAAGCCGTTACGGTATAAACATTAGGTGAGACTACTTGGATCGTGGAAGTAGTGTCGGCCGTAGACCAAGTATAATTGGTAAAGTTTCCTATTGCGGATAAGCTTAATGGGGTACTGTCACAAATGATATAGTCTCCTGTTGCAGTGGTGATTTGCGTAGTTAATGCAGTTGGTTCTGTAATGACAACACTGTCGGTACGTTCACAACCTACAGAGTCAATAATCGCTACGTGATAAGTGCCAGGGGCTAAGCCAGTCAAATTAGCGCTCGTTTGTCCATTATCCCACAGAAAGGTATAAGGAGGCTTAGGACCAGACACGGTTAAAATAGCCTGTCCATCGTTTGCCCCATTACAACTTGCATTAGAACTGCTGATATTTTGGCTATAATGCAGGTAAGGCTTAATCACTACTACAGAGTCTCTACGTTGCCCATTGTTGTTAATCATCACATATTTGGCTGTATCGCCATTGATATCAAATCGAATATAGTGATTTTCGTAAATTTCAACACTTAAATTAGGTGCATTACTATTGGTATTGGCATCAAGTGTGCTTGCTCCTGCACCACCTGTTACCAAGTACTGAACGCCATTCATAGCGCCTCGTTGGTAACAATGAGAATGACCATTCACTACAAAATCAACCCCATATTTTTCAAATTCGGGAACTAAGTCTGTACGCATATCTTCATCTCCTTGGTATAGAAAATAAGGAGAAAAGGGAACATAATAATCCAAACTCCAAGCATTGGTCCAAGGTGGTTGATGAAAGAAAATGAACAACCATTTTTTGTCGTTACACTTGAATTCATCTAACATCCAATTGTGTTGAGCAGAGCCTATGGTATAATCTAAATTGGCATCCAAACAAACAAATTTAGCATCTCCCCATTCAAAGGAGTAATAACGTTCTGTATTAGCAGGATTATTACTAAATAAATAAAAAGCATCTAAGTAAGTAGCTGCATTATCAGCATACGTATCGTGATTGCCAATACAAGTAAAATGACAGTTTTGTTTTAGCATATCTTTGTAAACACCAAAGAAAATCCCATCATAGTTGTCGCCTATATTTTGGTCAATATCACCAGTTACCAATGCAAAGTCAACCGCTTCTTGTTCCATCAGACCACCTACTTGGTTTTGCATGGTATTATTGTAACCACAATCCCCATAAGCTAAAAAACTTACTTTGTCTTCTAAGGGAAGCGGAGCGGTTTCAAAATGCTCAATGGCAGAAACAAATGTATCATTGGGAGCGATAGATTTGACTTGGTAATAATATTGAGTGTTGGCTTGTAGACCTGCCAAATCAAAAAAGTGTTTTTGTGCTAAACCAACAGTTGTAACAGAATCAAACCAAACATTAGGAGCGGTTCCTAAATAGAGCGTTCCTGTAGAAGCGTTGGCACGGCGCCAAGCAATCGTTGCCGTTGTTTGTGAAGGGCGTTGAATGTTAGGATAGCGGTTAACAATTTGTGTATAAGCCAACTCTAGGAGGCAGCAAGAAAATAAAATGGTGAATAGATACTTCATTAATTAAAGATTAGAAACTGAAGTTGTATAAAAAACAACAAAAAATTAAACGCAAATTTACAAAAAATTATTAATTAATTTACATTGGAAAAATTAAAAAACTAAACAATGCAGTAGTTGTTTTTGGGTTTCTTTTCTTGTTTTTGAATTTGATTTTCAGGGGGTTGTGTTGGTGTAAAATAAGCACTCATCAAAACTTAGATCATTGCCAAAATTGGGAGTTGGCAAAGAAGGGAAACAACCATCAAAGCATAACTTGCTAAAAGGATGGTGGGCTTTAAAATGATATTGAGATGATTATTTAGTTTTTTATAAAACTATTGTATCTTTGGAAGCTAAAATAATAAAGAAATTAAGCAGAATTCATCATGTCGATTATAACAAAAAAATCAGAACAATTTTTAGAGGCTTACCTAAACAATTTTTCGCCTACTGGCTTTGAGGCTCCAGGGCAAAAAATGTGGTTGGATTATATCAAACCTTATATTGATGACTACAAAGTAGATAATTATGGTACTGTTTACGGGATTATTAATCCTGAAGCAGAATACAAGGTTGTGATAGAAGCTCATGCCGATGAAATTTCGTGGTTTGTTCATTATATTACGAGTGAAGGTTACATCAAAGTGGTTCGAAATGGTGGTTCAGATCATATCATAGCTCCTTCCAAGCGGGTTAATATTCACACTGGAAAAGGAATTGTACGGGGTGTATTTGGCTGGCCAGCAATTCATACCAGAAGAGGCGATGACGCTAAGTTGACTCCTAAATTAGACAATATATTTATTGATGTAGGAGCAGAAAGTAAGGAAGAAGTACTGGAAATGGGGATTCACCCAGGTTGTGTCATTACCTATTCGGATACCTTTGAAGTTTTAAATGATCGTTACTATATAGGTCGTGCTTTAGACAACAGAATTGGAGGATTTTGTATTGCAGAAGTAGCTCGCTTGTTGCACCAAAACAAGGTTGAATTGCCTTTCGGTTTGTACATTGTTAATGCCGTACAAGAAGAAGTGGGGCTGAATGGTGCGAAGATGATTACAGAAACCATCAAACCAAATGTTGCTATTGTAACAGATGTTTCTCACAATACACACACGCCTTTAGTGAGTACAGAAAAACATGGCGATATAAAAGGAGGAAAAGGACCTGATTTGACGTTTGGTCCAGCAGTTCACAACAATTTATTAAAATTGATTCGGGAGGCGGCAGAAGCGAACCAAATTCCTTATCAATTGAGTGCTAGTTCTCGTATTACAGGAACGGATACCGATGCGTTTGCTTTTTCAAATGGGGGAGTGCCATCGGCTTTGATTTCATTGCCCATCAAGTATATGCACACAACCGTAGAAATGGCACATAAAAAAGATGTGGAGCATGTTATTAGTTTGATTTATCAAGCGTTGCAAAAAATTGAAGATCAACACGATTTTAGATATTTTACATAAATAAGTTTTAGTCAAAGTTGAATGATAAAGCTGATCAATTTTCTATTGTATAGCAATATTTATATTGCATTATGTGCAGTAGCTATGACTGCTCAAACTTTGTATGTATTCAAGATAACTATAAAAACAAGCACTGCTTTGGTAGGGCTTGTTTTTTTTTCTACCCTAGTCATCTATGCCTTGCATCGTTTGGTGAGCTTGTCAAAGGTAGATAAAAGCTTAGAGGTAGAGCGATTTAATGTTATTGGAGATTACAAAAGGCATATTCGAAGTTATGCTATCTTGGGAATGGTTGGAGGAGCAATTTGTTTTTTATTTTTGAATCAGACAACTCAATACGCATTAGTTATCCCTGCTGTACTTTCTTTAGGTTATGTAATTCCATTTATGGGAAGTCAAAAATTAAGATTGAGAGATCTTCATTTTGTGAAAATATTTTTGATTGCGATAGTTTGGGCTTATGTTACCGTTTTGTTGCCAATATTAGAACACAATATACCTATAGAAACTAGAACAATAGGAATGTTGGTAGAGCGTATGTTATTTATTTTTGCGATTACCCTTCCTTTTGATCTAAGAGATTGGGAAATTGATAAAAAGAACAACGTTCGTACCTTACCTGCTACCATTGGTGTTCGGAATACCCTTTATTTAGCAACGATTATATTGGTTTTTTGGATGCTTTTAATCGGTCAAATTTATCCTCAAAATATTGCCTTTGCCTTGTGCTTTTCTGGACTGTCAACAGGTATTTTTATCTATTACTCGCCCCAACAAAAACACGATTATTACTTTACGGCATTAATGGATGGCACCATGATCGCACAATATCTTTTAGTTTTATTGTTTACATGCTAAAGTTGTTTTAGGAGGAGACAAATTCTAAAGAAAACGCCCCTAAAACATATTGCTTTAGGGGCGTTAGCTATTTAAAATTTAAACAGTTTTGTCTACATTAAACCTAGAGGCTTAGCAAATTTAGTCATTTCGTTTAAGTTGCTAATTTTAAGTTTGCCAAACATAACAGCAGTCATTGGATTTTGCTCACGATTGATGATGGCCATTAGTACTTTATCAGAAGTAGTAATCACACATTTTGCCTCGTTTTCTAATCCTTCTACAACAGAAAATTCATTTCCTTTAATAACGGCTGTAAACTCTCCGCCACCATCGCCTGAAATCTTAAAGTGAAAGCAAGTATCACCTTTACCTTCTAAAGATTCAGGGTTAATTCTATCAGGAAAGCCTAGGATAAATTCTTTTGCGGTCATAAGAATTAAATATTAATATTAAGTTTGAAATTTGGTTCAATTTAGCTTTTCGTCTCTTTCAAAACGAAGTGCCAAATATAAAAATAGTTCTATAGTTTTTGTAATATCCATTGATAAATATAATCCAGTACCTCTAATTTTTCGGGCTCATTATGGAGCTCGTGATAACCTCCTTCCCAAATTTTTAACGTGACATCTCCTGTTGCTTTATTGGCAAATTGTTGAGTAGCAGTTGAGGAAGTAATTCCATCTTTGCTGCCGTGAACAAGAAGAAGCGGTAGCTTTACTTTTGATACTGAACGAAGGCTATTTTCGCCCGATTGGAGCATCCCAATAGCTGTCTCAGAAGTAACTTTGCTGTGAATCAATGGATCTTTTGTGTAAGCTTCTACTACCAGTTTATCTCTAGAGATAAGCCCAGCATCTAGTTGATTATCTTGAGTGAATTTTGGATAAATAGGACGGATTATTTTTCCGAGCATCAATAAAAAAGCAGGTGGTTTGAAGGCAGGCTCCAACAATGGAGAAGTTGCAATTACTCCTTTTAATCCTGTATGCTTTTTGTTGAGCAAATAATCTATCACAATACCCCCTCCCATACTGTGACCGTATAAAAACACAGGTGCTTTAGGATAACGGCGACTAGCTTCACTATGTAATTTTACAATGTCATCGTATACATATTCATACTTGGCAATGTGCCCACGTTTGCCACCTGATTTTCCGTGCCCAGATCGATCACAAGTCAAAATGGCAAAACCATGATGGGTAAAAAATTCTGCAACATGCGTGTAGCGAGAAGAGTGTTCGCCCAATCCGTGAATTAATAATATAATTCCTTTAGGGCTTTTGTATTTTTTTTCGTCTGGCCACCAGCCTTGTGCATATATTTTAACTTTGCTAGGGCTATCCCAGCCAAATTCTGTATGTTTCATTTTATTGCATTTGAGTCTCGAAGTAGTGCTTTGTAAACAGTAATATTCGGTTAATTTGAGGTTGGTTTTTATTTTTTTTCAACTATCTCATGAGCCTAGCCAACTAAAAAATATAAGATTGAATGCTCTAAGATAAATAAAATTGACCAATTGGTTAATTAAGTAGGGAAATAAAAAAGTCATGAACTTTAAATCATGACTTTTTTATAAGGTTGAACATTTATTTATAAAATGATTGACCTAGAAAATCTCTTTGATGCGCTTTAGTCGTAAAATTTTGGTAAAGGTTTCCCCTTTTCCAGTAACGACTAATTTGAATACGCCACGAGAACCATAACCGAGTGGAATTTTAAACAAATGAGATTGTTCGCCTGCTTCT
Source organism: Aureispira anguillae (assembly GCF_026000115.1). Lineage (GTDB taxonomy): Bacteria > Bacteroidota > Bacteroidia > Chitinophagales > Saprospiraceae > Aureispira > Aureispira anguillae. The sequence continues at coordinate 3,067,320 of NZ_AP026867.1, read as the reverse complement.
TTTTTGAAGGTTTGGAGATTGACAGATTTATCTTCTTTTAGGCTAATTCCATCTGCTACTTGAAAAAGTTCTATGGTTACATCTTGTTTTTTAGATACATTATACTTGACCTCTAATTTTCTTCTATGATTACTAGTGGTAATTTCTAAATCCTTAATGGGAAAGCGGTCATTGGTAACCTTACGAGTATACTTTAAGTCCTTAAAAATCCAGTTGGAGGGATCAAATCGAACCTCTTTTACAGGACCATTTGCTTGGATTTTGAAATTTTGGTCGGCTGCGTTAAAAATTTCTTTATTTTGATCGTCGTTTAGTACTTTTTTGACAACGGTACCATCTTCCAGTTCCACTTCGATTTTGTAGGGCATAGTAAAAATAGAAGGCGTACTTTCCAATTCACTTTGTTGTACATTCAAATCAATATTACTACCACTAACCGAGTAAGAAATTTTATAGGAAGGATAAAATTCTCCACGAATCCATTGATCAAAGAAAAACTTATAGTTTCGTTCCACATTTTCGCTCGCATAATATTCACAAATTTCTCTAAAAACATCTGTACTGAGATAGGTTCTAGACCAATTTCCACGCATTCGTTTACCTGACGTAATGGCTTTAAGTGTTTCAAAAAAATAAGTATCAGACATAATACCTCGGAGCATGTGAATGGCATACATTCCTTTTTTACTTAGTCGCTCTTCAGAATAGTCTTTGCGATCATCCAAGTAAAGTTTACCCCCTTCAAAGTATTCTTTTTCGTCCAAAATAATTTGATAAACCGTTAGGCCACGCTTATATTCTTGCCACATAGCTTCCGCATAGGTAGCTAAAGCTTCTGTAATCCAAGCATCTTGCCATGCTTTTGGTGAAATATGATTCCCAAACCACATACTTGCCATTTGGTGTACGACTTTGTACATGTGAGTCGCCTTCATGTCCTCCAATAGTACATTGGTTTGTGTCGGCATCCCATCCATTCCTAGAGCAATACCAACTTGGGTAACATTAAACCCTTCATCTCTATACGGGTATGGACCAAAGGTATTGGTTAAACAAGTCATAATTTCAGGAACCCTGCGCATCATAGCAGAAGATTCTTTTAATTTTTCGGGGAATAAGTAAAAGTCAATAGGAAATTTATAGCCACGCCCATTAAACTCAGACTCTGCTTTCATAAAATTAGAAATAGCCAATAAAACATGATGGGGAGCAATGCGATGACGATGACGCCATTCGTACTTTTTTTTGTTTTCATCTACTTTTTTTACCCCTTCTAGTTTTCCATTTGAAACCACTATAATTGGCATTTCCCTTGCTTCCTCTTCTTTAGTTTTGGGATTAAAAAAAACTTCTGTAACCTTCTTGTCCTCAATGGTGACATCAATATAGATAGAATCTACTTTGTCACCCAATCCCTTTTTGCAAGGGAACCACAAAAAGCCACCATTGGGATAGCAGACACTAGCAATAACAGGATTATCATTTTTGCCATGTGTATCATAGACAAGCCCTTTTCTTATTCCATCGCTATCTTCCAGAACAGGCGGCTCGCCTTCATAGTGAATGGTAATATTCGTTCGCTGCTCTTTTTTTAGAGGATCGCCAGAAAGCGTAATAAAAAGCTGGTTGTTTTTTTGCTCAAAAGTTTCAGCACCTTCTATTTTACTAACTTTTAGTTGATCTGCTAAATCCATAGTCAGTGTCGTAACCTCTGGTTTTACCGCAACAAACTCACATTTTACAGCTCCTTTGATAAAGGATTTATCAATAGATACCTCTACATCTATATGGTAGAATTTCATATTTGTATTGGTCGTGTTTTGTTGTCCCAATGTTAATGAAATGCTTAGGAGTATTAATGCAGGAATAAGAATGTATTGCTTCATTGTCATAAGTATTTTATAATATTTTTACTTTTAATAAGGGAGCGTATTAGTAATAGTAAGATAGTATTATTCAGATAGTAGTTGGCTAATTTTTTGTTTTTTTTCCAAAAAATAAAAAAAAAATTAACATATCAAGTTGATAATCAATCTTTAAGTATTTTTGTTGCTTAAAGGTGTATTGGCTTGTTAATTAGTGCTTTATGGTTTTGTAAGCGGGGGCTGCTTTATAAAAGAAACAAAAAACACATACTTTAATTCAGTGATAGTGAATAATATGAGCTGATAAAAAAAATCAACCTACTTATTATATACCTAAATTAATGCCAATTCTGTTTACTCCTTTTATGAGTTCTGATAAAATCTGGATTTATAAAATTCCCCGCTGCTCCAAAATACGTTGATAAGAAGGGTATTTTTGGATTAAATGTTGAATGGTTGGTTCTGCTTCCTTTGTTCGTTTGAGTTGAACCAACAACCCAATTTTGTTTAATAAAGCATTTTTATAATCTGGATCAACTCTTAGTGCCTTATCGTATAGTTTTAATGCTTCTGTTACTTTTCCTTGTTGAGCTTTTAATAAACCCAAGTTTGCCAGTGCCATTTTTCGTTGAGGGTCCTCTCTCAAAATAAAATTAAAGACTTTTTGGGCAGCCGCTAATTGGTTAGAACGAGCATAAGAACTACCTAGTTTTTCTTGAAAGTTTAGATGATAAGGTTTTAGTTGAACTGCCCGATTATAATAAAGCAATGCTTTAGGAAGGTTTTTGTTTTTTGCAGCTGCTTCGCCAATGCGATAAGCTGTCCATGCATCATTGATCTCTTCTGGAGGCAAAGCAATAGAAACCAAAAGGGCATATTCTGCTTTGTTAAAATAGTAGTGAACCAACGTGCTAAATTTTTCTTTTTTAGGGGCAACAGATTGATCCAAATAAAACTTAGCAGAATCTAAAACCATTGGCGTCCCCATAAATTTATCCCAAAGTGCCAAATAGCCTCTTGCCATTTCCAAAGGGCTGGCATTTTTTATAACCAAGCTTTCCAAACCCAAAAAACCTGCAATCTCTTCTACTTTTTCGGGACTAAGGCTGTCTTTTGTCGTTGATTTTATATTGTTTTTGCTGATAAAATGGTCTGTAATATTAACATGAGGGATGTCAATGCTTCCAGATCTAGGCATATGGCAAGCTACGCAATTGTCTTTTTCGGCTTGACGTTGAATAGCAGTTGCCGAACAATCTAACAGCTTACTCTGCTTGGTCGTAGGATTATGACAGCCTTGGCAAGCAGTATTATAATTGTTTTGGGTCGTAGAATGCACATCGTGATGCGGATTGTGGCAATTGATACAAGATAATTGACCTGATACCTTAAAACAATTGCTAAGTTGCAACCGATCGGCCTGAGAAGCCATTATAAACCGCTTGTCTGAATTGGTAAAACGAGGCAAAAATACATTCATGACATCCGACAATTTCATGCCAGGTTTAAAATCATAAAAGGTTTTTCCTTCCTTTAAAACCGCAACCCCTTGTAGATGGCAACGTTGACACAAATCCATTTGGCGATCAATAGATAGATGACGAGGGTTGACAATACTATAGTCCACAAACTTGGAAGTATCTACTCGCTTTCCAGCTAGTTTTTCTTTTACATGCAAACCTCCTGCACCATGACAGCGTTCGCATTCTATCCCCAAAGGAACCTTGTGGTACTTGTTTTCTGACCCAGAAGCAGGGGTGGGGGTATGATTGTGGCAGGTTAGGCATTCTGATAAAATAGCCCGTTCAAAACGTTGATTGTCTCCTCCTTCAAAACCTGGTGCCAAATCCCATTTTCCCTCTTGGGTATAATAAGTAATGGGGGCTTGGTAAATGTACCCCTTGCGGTTGATCATGTGAGAATTGGTATGATGACCTGAACCAATAATATAATCAATGCGTTCTATTCGTTTGTAAATCGTGTCTTTGCCTTTGAGCCTAAATTCCAACACATACATAGTAGAATCTTGGAAATAAGGCTGATAGTAAAAATCCAAATCTTTATCGTAAACCACATCGTGAACGCCAAAGGAAGCTGCTGTTTTTGCTAAGGTAGCCTTGCCAAAAGATTGCCCCATGCCTGTTTTTATATAGGTTTGGTAGATTTCATGATGACAACTCCGACAGGTTTGCATCCCCACATATTCTACACTATCGTGCATGTTTCTAAAGGAATCGGTAACCACACTTGTATCATTAGGGGCACAAAACCACATACAATAAGTTAGTGCAGTTAAAAAGAGAACAGTAAGTAGACCTTTTTTGGAGGGCATGATTTTACGACAAATTATAAGAATGAAGCTTTACCACAGCAAAAGCGTTACAATAGGAAATAAAGAAACAACAAGGTTAAAAATGAGGAAAGATGTCCACCAATTCTATATCAAAAATAACAACCGAATTAGCAGGAATACCACCTTGTCCCTCCGAGCCATAAGCCAACCGAGAAGGAAGCAATAACCGCATCTTATCGTTGATATTCATTTTGGGAATCGCTAGTTTCCAACCATAAATAACATCATCAAGTTCTACGATATAATTAGAGACATCACTAACAACCGTACCATCCAAAAGGTAGGCTTTGTAGCTGACCTCAATATCCAAACCTTTTCCTAAGATGGGAGCAATGCTATCGCCACTTTCAAAGTACAAATCATAAAAATAATTTTCCTCATTATCCTCAATAGCAGGAATGTTATGGGTTGCTATATAGCCCTTGATTAATTGAATATCGAGATCATGTTGTTGATTTTGTTCTTGACAAGCAAAAAGGCTAAAGACGCAAAAAAAAAGGATTAAATAGCGCATCTTATTCATTTTTAGAAGAAGGGACAACTAAAGGGCGTTTAAATACTAACACAGCATATTGGCTAAAGCCATTCTTTTGTCGAGCAAATTGTGTAACCAATTCCCAGCCCATTTTTCCCATAAGATTGAGCTTTTCTTCTAATACTCCAATGTCTAATTCTTGTTTTTTAGAAAAAAGAGCATTTTTAAGCGGAACGGTAAATGTTTTATATTCAAACTGTTGCATAGATCTGTTTTTTAGAAAAAAGAAAAGTACAAAATGATTAACTAACCCAAAATACAGATTTATTTTAATTTAAGTAAGCGGTTTGATAGAAGATGTACCAATTTAGCACCATAGTAGCTCCCCAAATTAGTTTTCTGCCCGATGTTTTTTTATGAAAATTAAAATTGGGTCAGCTTTTATCTATTTTTAGATGGTTTTGCCCTTAGGGATTAACTATTAGACCCCAATTACAACTTAATTGGGGTCTAATGGTGGAACGATCTAACTCTAAGGTATGGCTAGAAAAAGCCCATTCTGTTAAATTTTAAAAACCACAGCATAGAGTATCGATTTAGTACATCTTTTTAGTATTGTCTTATGGCTTATCTTGGATCTTTTTCACCAAATAGATATAAACGGGTAAATGATCGCTATAACCGCCTACATACTTGCCAAAAGAGTAAGTACGAAACGGGTAGCCTTTGAAACGACCACCTTTGCTGATGAGATAAGATTTGTTAAAGATAACATTTTTGTAAAAACGATAGCCCTCTTCATTATTTTGTAGAATGGACTGACTGACCAAAATCTGGTCAAAAAGATTCCATGAATCTCGATAGGCTAAGGTTCCAATTCCTGATTTGTATAACTTTGCCCAAGGATTGAAAAAGCCGCCCTTTTTGACCTGCCCCTTTTTTTCTTTTGCCTTGATAACATCTTTTACACTAGGACTAACAGGATCGTCATTTAAATCCCCCATTACAATAATTTTAGCTCTAGGGTTATCATTTTGAAGGCCATTAATAAAATCTTTACAATATTTAGCAGCCCCTTCACGGAGATAAGACCCTCCACGGCGAGAAGGCCAGTGACAGACGATGACATAAACCACATCGCCATCTAAACGACCTTTTACCCAAAGCATATCACGAGTCCAAACGGTATCTCTTTTTGTTGCATCTTCTTTTTTATCGTAAAATAATTTGGGAGTGATTTTACCACTTTCAATTACTTTGAAATACTTAGGATTGTAAAGCAATCCAACATCAATACCCCGTTTGTCTAATGATTCGTAGTGCACAATTTGATAGTTTCGGTCTTTTACTTTGGGTTGTTTGGCAAAATCTTCCAAAACCTTTTTGTTTTCAATTTCTGCAACTCCCAAAATGGCAGGACCATCAGGAGTTAACTCCGTACCCATCTGAGAAACGACATGAGATAAGTTGCCTAGTTTTTCTTGATACACTTTAGAATTATAAAGCAATTTGCCAGTTGGGGTGAAATCTTCATCACGTTTTCCTTCTGTATCTAAGGTGTCAAATAGATTTTCGAAGTTATAAAACCCAACACAAACAACCTTATGGGCTTGTTTACCATCTTGGGCCGTACCGAGGCTACAGACAACCATTAATAATAGGAAAGATAAAAGTGCTTGTTTTTTCATTTTTTTGTTGATTGATCTATTAAATTACTAGTCCGTTGGTTTTTTGGTTTTTAGAAAAAAAATCAAAAAGATTACAGATTAAACGGAATATCAAATTTTTTGTTAAAATTAAAAAGTTAGTTGTAGTTTGTTGATTATTAATTTGATGTAGCTTTTTGTGAACTAGTATTAAATTTATTAGTGATTAGAGTTGAGTAAGGCTTGTTTGGCTAGGTATATTCTATTTTTGTACCAAAAGCGCACAAATATAAGATTTCTTCTATTCAGAAAACATGAATTATGAATTAATCTTTTGTCAAGTTCTGAAATGATACGGGGTTTTCTTAGTAATTATTGCTTGTTTTATTGGCTAAGTTCAATGAAAAAATAATAAAAAGTTAAAACCATATAAAATAACAGAAATGTTGCTTTTTGAGATATATAATTGCGTAGTTTATGAGTTGACTGTAAGGTTGAACTTTATGGAGGGATGCGAGCAAAATAGCTTTGTTTTGCTTTTGAAGTAGGAGATAAATAAAGGTTGTTAACAAATCATTTTATAAAAAAACGAAAAAAAATAGAATCAGATTGTCGGCTTAATTTTAGTGTTTAGGAAGGGGGTGATTTAGCATTAAATAAAAAAAAAATAAACGCTTAATTCATTTATAAATAGCTTGTTTGCTAGAAAAAAGCCAAGGATAAAAAACTATGAAAAAAGCTCATTTTTTGTAATTTAAGGGTAGAGTGAATTGCACAACTAGTGTAAAAAAAAGACAATTTTAGTAACGATAACTTTTTTTATTAGTCCATGCATTAACTTTTTATTAAGTTTGCAGCTTAATGCAGGTTTTATTCCTACCTAATTTGTAACTTGCCAGCTCAAATTAGAACAGAACAACCTAATAAAATTTGGGTCGATAGAAAAATGGCAGTTTTTCTATAGATTGATAACTTCAAAACTAAGATATGCAGCATTGTTTAAAGAGTATATTGATACTCCTTTTGAGTTTTTCTGCTTGCCTCATGTACGGACAGGGTTCGGTAAAAGGGACTATGCAAGATGGGGGAAACAAGGGTACATTAGCAGGGGTACTTATTGAAATTCAAGGAACAGATTTTTATGCCCAAACTAATTCCTCTGGGGCATTCGAAATTACAGCGATACCTTATGGTGAATACACCATTCAGTTTTCTGCTGAAGGTTATGGATTAAAGACTCAAGCCATCAAAATAAAAGATGGGGTCTTGGATTTAGGAGTCGTAGAATTAGACATTAGTGGGGGAGAGAATCCTGCCGCTGAGGACATAATTCCTACTATCATGCTGTCTGATGAGCAGATTGAAAATGGAGCAGGAGGAACGCAATCTATTTCTGGGGTATTAAATGCTAGTAGAGATGTGTTTTCTTCAAAGGTAGCATTCTCTTGGGGAGCTGCACGTTTTAGAGTTAGAGGATACGATTCAGATAATACAACGGTATTTATGAACAATATCCCAATGAATGATTTAGAGTCAGGACGTCCAACATGGTGGTCTTGGTCTGGGTTAAATGATGTTATGCGTAACCGTACTTCTTCTTTAGGATTGGCGGCAACACCTTATGCATTGGGTGGAATCGGAGGTGCTTCTTCTTTTGATAGTCGTGCAGGAAGCCAACGCAAAGGCTTACAGTTTACCTATTCTTATGCCAACCGTTCTTATAACCATCGTTTGATGTTGACCTACAATACTGGGTTGATGCCAAGTGGTTGGGCTTTTTCTGTTTCTGGATCGTGGAGATATTCTCCTCAAGGAGCTTTTATCAAAGGAGCTTATTATAATGCGGCTTCTTATTTTGTATCGGCAGAAAAACGTTTTGGTAAGCAATCTATTTCGTTCACCGCAATGGGAGCACCTTCTGTGCGTGGCAAAGGAAGCCCTGCTGTAGAGGAAATGTTCAGTTTGGCAAATAGCCATTATTATAATCCAAACTGGGGATACCAAACTAGTGGTGAAACGGGAAAAGCTCAAATCAGAAATGCTAGAACAACAGATTCTCACCAACCTTTATTTATCTTGTCTCACGATATAGAATTGAGTGATAAAGTAAAACTAACCACTTCTGCTAGCTACCAATTTGGAAAATATGGAAGCACTGCTTTGGATTGGTACGATGCACAAGATCCTCGTCCTGATTATTATAGAAATCTACCTTCTTATATCAACGATCCTTATCAAAGCAACTTAGCTTCTGATTTGTATACTGGTAGCGAGGCCTTCCGCCAAATTAACTGGGATAGAATGTATGAGATAAATAGAAATTCTTATGATTTTATAGCCAATGCCAATGGAGTACAAGGGGACACCACTTGGGGGAATCGTGCTCGATATGTTTTAGAAGAACGTCGTTACGATAGCCAAAAGGCAAACTTTAATATGATTTTAAATGCCAATGCAGCTAAGTTTTTGAACATTGACGCAGGATTGACGTACCAATTCTACAACAGTAAAAACTTTAAGGTATTAGAAGATCTACTAGGAGCCGACTATTATGTAGACATCAACCGTTTTGTAGAGCGTGATTCGGGAGTAGTTGGAAGCGAAGATTCTTACCAAAATGATTTGGCAAATCCCAATAGAATCTTGAAAGAAGGCGATGAATTTGGTTATAATTATGAAGCGCACATTCACAAAGCTAGTGCTTGGGCACAGCTTAATTTTACCTTTGATAAAATCGACTTTTTTGTTGGTGGACAAGGAAGCTACACTACCTTCTGGCGTAAAGGAAATGTTCAAAATGGACAGTTCCCTGATAACTCTTTAGGTAAATCAGAAGTACAGCAATTTTTTAATTATAATGTAAAAGGTGGTTTGACCTACAAAATTGATGGACGTAACTATTTGTATGCAAATGGTTCATACCAAACAAAAGCACCTTTCTTCCGTTATGCTTACGTGGCTGCTAGAACTAGAGACCAAGTATTAGATAACCTTAGAAGCTCTAGCAACTATTCTATTGAGGGAGGATATATTCTAAAAGCGCCTCGATTCAAAGCTAAGCTAACTGGATACTATACGAAGTTTATGAATGAAATCTTCCAACGTAGTTTCTATTTGGATAATGAAGGAAGTGCCTCTGGGATAGGAGGATCTTTTGTTAATTTTATTATGAATGGTGTAGAAAAGCAGCATGCAGGAGTAGAAGTAGCAGGAGAAGTCAACTTAGATGGAGGGATTACACTTAGTGCAGCAGCAGCGATTGGTGAGTATATTTATACTTCTAGACCAACAGCAGCACTTTATGCTGATAATAACCCTTATTCTGTTTCAGAAGAACCAACAATTTATTTGAAGAACTTTTACATTCCGAATACGCCCCAAATGGCATTTAATGTAGGAGTATGGTGGCGTGCACCTAAGTTTTGGTCCTTTAGCTTTAACTTCAACTATACCCATGCAGCTTACGAGGATATTAACTTTTATAGACGTACCGTACAGGCCGTTTCAACGACTGGTTTGACACCTGACTATGTTGAAGATGCCGTTCAACCAGGTTCTGATTTGTGGAATAGCATCATCAACCAGCGTCAAATGCCAGGTAACTTTATGGCTGATATTTATATTCGTAAATCTTGGAAGGTGAAAAATTTCTACTTTATTCTAGGATTTGGAATGAGCAATATGTTGAACAATATCAATATGCAGACAAGCGGTTTTGAGCAATACCGTTTTGATTATAGAACTAAGGATGTTGATCGATTCCCAAGCAAGTACTATTATGCTTATGGAACGAACTATATGATTAGTTTAACCTTTAGAATGTAAGAACTTAATTTAAAAACAGCAGTTATTCAACTAAATAATATATAATATAGCATTATGAAAGCTAGATATTTTAATTTTTCTTCTTTTTTACTTTTGGTAACCTTAATGGTGTTTAGTGCTTGTAAAAAGCAATTTGACGAACCACCTATTAGTGAGTTGCCTAATTTAGAAGCTAATACTACTATTGCCGATGTTATTGCGATGGCTTCACCGAGCCCTGTTGCTTTAGGGAATCAGATTTTGGAAGCAACGGTTATTGCTGATGACAAATCAGGTAATTTTTACAAGCAAATTGTGATTCAAGATTCAACAGGAGGTATCCGTATTGATATTGATGCTTATAGTATTTATAATGATTTCCCAATTGGCCGCAAGGTTTGGGTTAAATGTGAAGGCTTATACATTTGGCAAGACGGAGACGTTCCAGCATTGATTGGTAGTAGTAATACTAATGATTCTAGACTACCTCAATCTACTTACCGTCAATTTATTATTGGTGGAGAATACAACCAACCATTAACACCAACTGTAAAAACTTTGTCTACTTTAACCTCAGCAGACTATCATACTTTGGTTCAATTGGATAATGTTGAATTTGCAGATTGTTTTGCTGGCGGTACTTACGCTTATGCTTCTACACAAACGAGTAAGAACGCTGATTTGACAGAGTGTGCAACGGGTGGAACTGTTATTGTTAGAAATAGTGGTTTTGCTAATTATGCCAATGAGTTGATGCCAACAGGAAATGGTTCTATTATCGCTGTCTATAATTCTTTTAGCGGAACGGCTCAATTGTTTATTCGTGATCCTCGTGATGTAAGCAGCATGACGGGTACTCGTTGTGTTTCTTTGGCCAACTATACTGACGTTAGCATCCAAGCGTTGAGAGGTCAATTCTCTGGTGCGCCAACTTCTGCAACAGGAAAAATCAAAGGTATTGTAATTTCTGATGGAACTAGTGGTCAGTGGCAAGGACGCAACATGGTGATTCAAGAGCCTAATGGTGCTGGTATTACAGTTCGTTTTGATGACGATCATGGTTTTGCAGTGGGAGATTATGTAGAAGTAAAAGTAGGAGGAGCTACTTTAGAGGAATACAACAACCTTTTACAAGTTAATAATTTGCCATTGTGCCGTGCTACTGCATTGCCTAATCCTGGTGGAATTTCTATTACGCCAAGAGTAGCAACGGTAGCGGATGTAATCGCTAATGTGAATGATTGGGAGTCAACATTGATTAATGTTCAAGCTGCTAATATCAATGGTGCAGTTACTTATGGTGATTTTAATGTCATGTTGAACGATGCAACGGGTTCTGTGACTATGTTTAGTCGATTTGCTAATTTTGCTTCTACTCCTTTGCCAACAGGAACTGGAGATGTAACGGCTGTTATTGGAGATCATACTAGCGGTCCTCAATTGTTAATTCGTAATCTATCAGATGTTAACATCACTGGCAGTGGTGGCGGTGGTGGAGGAACTAATTTGAACCAAATTAGTATCCAAGACGCACGTAACTTATTTACAGGAGCTTCAACAACGGCTCCAGATACAACCAAAATTATTGGTATTGTAATTTCAGATAGAGTTGGTGGTAACTGGCAAGATCAAAATGTAGTGATTCAAGAAATTAATGGTTCAGGGATTACGGTTCGTTTTGCAGGTCCTCATACCTTTAATCTAGGAGATGAGTTAGAGGTTAATATTTCTCAACAAACGATTGAAGAATTTAATGGTTTATTGCAAGTAAATGGAGTGCCAAATGCCAATGCTACGGCTTTGTCTTCTGGTAATGTTATTGCGCCAAGAGTAGCGACAATTGCTGATATTATGGCAAATCCTTCTTGGGAATCTACTTTGATTAATGTACAAACAGCTACCTTGAGTGGTGGATCTACTTATGGTGATTTTAATGTAATGTTAAACGATGCTACAGGATCAATTTCGATGTTTAGCGCATTTTCAAACTTTGCATCTACTGCTTTGCCAACTGGTTCTGGTGATGTTACAGGAGTAGTAGGAGATTACAACGGGACACAAATTAATATTCGCAATACTTCTGATGTCAACTTTACTGGTGGCGGTGGAGGAAGCACCAACTTTATTACCATTGGTGCTGCTCGTGCTTTGTTCTCAGGATCGGCTACCAATGCTCCTGCTAATACTTCTATTGCGGGGATTGTGATTTCGGACAAAGATAATGGAAACATTACAGCTAAAAACTTGGTGCTTCAACAAACTGGCGGTGCTGGTGTTGTAGTGCGCTTTACTTCTGATAATACAACGATTTCAGAAGGAGATAGTATTACTGTAGATATTTCTGGTGCTGATATTTCAGAGTACAATGGTTTACTACAAATTAGTAATGTAGCCAATGCGAACGCTGTTGTTATTTCTACTGGAAATACAATGACTCCAAGAGTAGCGACAATACAAGATATTTTAACGAATGCTGAAGCATGGGAATCTACATTAGTGAAAATTAATGGTGCAACGATCTCAGGTGCTACTACTTATTCTGGAACAACTACAGTAACTGATGCAACAGGAAACATGGACATGTATACTCGTTCTGGTGCTACTTTCTCTGGTTCAAATGTAGCTATTGGAACCGTAAGTATTACAGCGATCGTTTCTCAGTTTACAGGTTATCAGATTAATATTAGAAATACTACAGATGTACAATAGGTTTTGATTCCTATTCGATCGAATTCATAAAACAGCCTCTTAGCTTTTTGCTAAGGGGCTGTTTTATTTTTACAACTGGTGTTGAATGTTATATTTTGTATGCTGTTAATGTTTTGTTCTTTAATGGCTTAAGACAGTTTTATTTGCTTTGAAACGTTTAATATGCCGCAATAGTTGTATTGTTTTATTTAATGCTATGGTGTAAATTACTAGGGAAGTTTTTTCTGAAAATCAATACTTCATCAAAAAAACAGCGGAGTATTAAAACTAAAATTATGGACATAAAAGAGTTAGCGCAAGAGATAGAAACATGGGATAAAAATCGGATTCGAAATGTCTTGAACGAAATAAAAGGCAGTCCTATTGAAGTTGTGGTTAAGGAGCGATACCAAGAAATTCTAGATTTTGTAAAAGGCAAAAGATTGTCAGACCTAATCAACCTGCCTGAAACGATTATGGAACCTAAAATTGCTAAAAAAACGAGATGGAAACCTAGCAATATAAGCCAAGAAATTATAGCTACGCTCCCCATAAAAAAAATCGATTTAGGGGGCAAACTGACGAAAAAACTTCCGATTTGGATTACCTATTTAAACCCTCTGACAATAGAAGATATTGATATTGGGTTTAATCAAAAATTGCTTGAAGTTCCTCCATTTATAAGTAGGTGCAAAAATCTAAAAAAATTAAATTTATACGGAACGGCAATAACGATGCTTCCTAAGGAATTTAAGGAATTGACCCAATTGGAACGTTTTAACTTTCCAGGGCTGTTGTTGGCGCAAGAGGGATGGGATTTTAAAGGGTTTGATGAACTGCGTAGCCTTCAAATTGACAGTGATGGAATCGAACCAACCCCTGCACTTTGGAAAGGCTTGGAGCAACTCTCAACGTTAAAAAATCTAAGCGAACTTTTGTTTTCTTATTATCCATACGCTACAATTCCTAAGGCTTGGAGCAAACTTAGTCAGTTGTCAAATCTAGGTTTGGAAGGTCCAATAGGGACAACGTTTTTTTCTATCAAGTATGAAAGCAAATACTACAATGGAACTCCTGATTTAAAGTCGGAATTTCTTTCGCAAGAAGCGAGTGCTCACTTTTTAAAAATCGCTGCTATTCCCCAAGAAGATTATACCGATACGGATTTAGTTTTTGATTATTTAGAATCTGAAAACAAAGCTCAAATTCAGAAGGGCTTAAAAATATTGGAAAATAATAAGGAGTTAAAGCAACGTGCAGAAGCTAGATATTTGCATATCATTCGGGTGCTATTGAAGAACCCAGATGCAACCATAGAGCAATTGGTTGATCTTACCAATTGTACCGAAGTTTTTGACTTGATTTATAAGGTAACGAAATTCAATAAAATAGATTTTAGTCACTTAGATAAACATCAATGTCGTTTAGTGGTAGATCTTTTGGGGGCTTTAATTCGCAATGTGATTAAAATAGAAGATGTACAGGCGGAGATTAAGGAATTATCAACAGAAGAAGCATTAAAAAAGTGGTCATCAAACAAAGGAAAGTTGATTAGAACTTATATTGAGCAAGAATTCTATCAGGGATTGTTATCCAAGGGGTGGTTGCAAAAAATCTTAGCGATTTTTTCCCATTCAAGAATTTACACAATTAGCGACTTTATATTTAACCACACCAATTTTAGTTTGGCAAATGATGCCCTAGTTTTGGAGGAGTTTTATTTATTCCTATTGGCGTATGCTAGCTCAAATTTACACCTAGATATTGCACAGTCGGATGCACCTAATTTGACCGCTATTTTTTGGGCATTCTCTAGGATTCCTTCTTCCAATTGGCAGGATACAGCACCTAATTTTCCGCCGTCTCCGCTTTCTTTTGAAAGAAGTTTTAAATTCAAAGAGGGGGATGATAAGCCGTGGAAAACTAAAGCTGAATAATTTAAGTAGTTAAAAGTTTTTACTCTTTGACAAATCGTGTGGTAAACACTAAAAAAGGGTAAGCTTTTAGAAAGTTATAGGTTGTATGTCCTGTATTTACAGGAACTAAGCATACGACCTATAACTTATAACAAAAGCAGTAATAAGCAGGCAAGGTAGTTTACGATTCCACATCATTTGTCAAAGAACCAAAGTTTTTACTCTTTGATGGCTAAGGGAATGGTTTTTTGTAGCTTGTCAAAGTTTCATTTTTTTAATAAAGTAAGTATGGATCGAACATTATTTGATGAAATTATAAAAGAGAAAAGCATTCAATTTAGAGGAATCGCCCTAGGAACTTCCGTAGATGAAGTAATTGCAAAGGAGGGAAATAATTTTAGACGAAAAAACTCAGGGCATATGTCTCACTTAAACTATTCTTCTGAAGTGGGAAAATGGGAAGATATGACCTTGTACTATGGGTTTAACTCTAATCATGATGTTCTAAAAATAGATCGAATTAGTTGCTGGTTATATGCTTATCCTAGAATTTATTGGGAGGAAGCAGGAGGAACGGATCTGGGAGAATTTTTAAAACAGGTAGAAACCAATCAGCTGCAAGAACATGCCCAAGTCTTTCTTAATACACAACAGGAGCTAATTCAACTCTTTGATGGGCTGTTGGGGGCTGCCTCAAAAATTGAACGAAAGGATTCCGTTTATCGCAAAAAACATCAAAATTTTATGCGTTATACTTGGTTTAAAGACGATTTGCAACTCTCTTTGATGTCTTATTTACACGATAAAGATTTTCCAGAAGGTCCCATTACTTATAATATGAAGCTAAATTTGGTGAAAAGGACTTATATTAAATAATAAGGCGAGGCAATGAAACTCAAAAAAATAGGCATCTTGGGATTGGGAGCGATTGGCTCTGTTATAGCAACTGCTTTGAAAAAGAACGAAACAACCCGCATTTTTTATTACAATCGTTCTCCCAAAGATCAGTTGCGTTTGAAGTACCAAGATACATTATTTCAAACATCTATTGATTGTTCTATCGATTTGAGGAACAATACAACATTAGATTGGTTGATTATTTGCCTAAAGGAACATCAGTACAGTTCTGCCCATATTGGATTAAAAAATCTAATTGGAACTGGGACAAAAGTAGTGGTTATCCGAAATGGGCTTCGACACAAGGAGTCCGTAGAAAAGTATTGCACACGAAATAACCCTATTTTGGAAGTTATTATTGATTGCCCGACTCAGCCTTGTGTAGAAGGAGGCTATGAGCAATTAAAAAAGGCAAAACTTCTATTAAAGAAAGGAATGTGGTTGGATGACTTTACGGCCTTATTTTCTAAGCAGACAATTCATGTTTTAGGGATAGATGATTTTAAAACAGCAAGCTGGAAAAAGGTGGCAGAAAGCGCTGCTTTGGGAGCGGTATTGTGCCTTAGTGGGGCAACCTGTTGGATTTTTGAAGATGAGCAAATACAAAACCTTTATAGCTTGTTATTAAGAGAAGCTATAGAGGTTGCTCTTGCTGATGGTGCAAAAATTGAAGCGTCATTTGAACAAGAAATGCTGATAAAAGTAAAAAAATATCCCCCCAACAAAGGCAGTTCTATGCTGACCGATCGACTCAATGGAAAAACAATCGAATTAGGGGCAAAGAATGGAATTATTGTTAATTTAGGTAATTATTATAATGTACCAACTCCTATGAACCATTGGGTTTGTACTTTGTTGAACTATACCAATAAAACCTTTAGTGTACCCAAGTAGTTTAGACAAGAGTATGAAAACAGCAATAGAATTAATAGAAAGAGGAACCGTTAAGGAGTTTGAAGAAGCTTATGGCGGACAAACTTCTATGCTTCAGGATTTGGTTACGGATTCAATGGGGTTGTTTCGGGGGACATTGCTGCACTATGCTGTTAATTACCGAAAGCTTTCTTTTGTAAAATATTTTGTAGCATTAGGGGCAGACATAGAATCTACCTTAGGGACAGGGCATACGCCTTTGTACGAAGCTATTTTATCCAGATCAACAACGATTGCCCAATACTTGATGGAGCAAGGGGCTAATATCCACACCAAAGATCGCAACAATAGAACCTTATTTTATGCGCTCGTTCAGATGCGGTATGGAGATCGTTCTACCACAAAAATTAAACTACTAAAATTTTTACTTTCATTAGATTTAGACATCAACGAAAGAGACAACTGGGGAAGAACGGTGTTGTATGAATTGCTGCGTTGGAACGAACCTAAGGTTTTAAATGCTTTATTGGAGGGGGGAGCAGATTTGCAAATAAGCGATCGCTATGGTTATACTCCTTTGCATATAGCAGCAGGAAACGGTTGGCCAGAGATTTGCCAAATCTTACTGAAACAAGGAGTGCCAATAAATGCAACCAATCAATATGGGTGGACTGCCTTGGATATTGCAAGGATCAACCAATCTAAACAGACGATTGCATTTTTTGAGGCAGCCCATGCCAATGAAGCCAATACATCTATAGTCCAGTTAATGACAAAGCTGATGGCAGGGCAAGTTGATAATTTGTTACCCTTGTTAAAGAAAGCAGACCATCTCAATTATTACAATTACGATAAAATGTCTTTGTTAAATCTTTGTATCCGAGGAGATCAAGACGAGTTAGCAAAAGAGATCCTGAACAAAAAAAATGTAATTATTGAAGGTGCTTTGGGAATGGCTTGTATTCGGCAAAATACCAAATTGGTACAACTCTTATTAGAGCGGGGAGCAGATCCCAATGAAAAGCAGGCAGGCTGTTCGCCACTGTACAATCTATTTATTTTTCCTAACACTAAAAATACCGTAGGAGTGCTTCAACTGCTCTTAAAATATGGGGCTGTCTTTGATCCCGAAGAAACCAATTTTAGAGGAAGATTAGGCGACCTTATTCAGAAGGTGAAAGATCAAACAATAAATAATTTGTTGGAGATAAAGGACTAATTATAATTCAGTTTCGATATCATGTTAAAAAATATTGTAAAATTACAAATGCATTAATTTGATTATCAGTAGAATAGTTTTTTCTTTTTAGAAAAGTGAGCGATTGGGGCATCAAACAGAGGAATTAATTTGCTTTTTGGTTTTACCAAAAAACAAAAAATTAGCGGATTACTACATCAAAGAACGAGAATTTATAAATACCTTTGCAGAAAAAAAATCAATGAAACTAAGCGATCTGCGATCTGATCGGTATTTAATACCCATTTCCTTTTTCTGCATTTACTTTATTTGGGGGTCTACTTATCTAGCCACAGATTGGGCTTTTGAATCCTTTCCACCTTTTTTTATGACAGCTATTCGCCTGTTAATGGCAGGGGGATTATTGTTATCTGTTAGTTATAAAGGCTATAAAACAGCTACGTCAAAACAAATAAGAAATGCTGCATTTTTTGGTTTTCTGATCCTAGGAATCGGCTCAGGAGGGGCTATGTGGTCGGTCTTGTATTTGGATACGGGAATGGCTTCTTTGATTGTTGGTTGTGAGCCCTTGGTTTTGGTTGTTTTTTCTTGGTTGTTGATTGGGCAACGGGCAAGTATGCAAAAGATGCTTGGAGTAGCGTTGGGAATGGTTGGGATGTATATTTTAGTTAGCCAAGACGCAATTACGACAAGCCCTGATGCTTATAAGGGAATTATTGCTGTATCCGTTGCTATTATGGGATGGACCTTAGGGGCGATTTATATGAAAGGATCAGATTTGCCAACTTCTAAAATTGCCAATACAGCGATTCAAATGCTAACGGCTGGTTTTGTTTTATTGTTGGTTAGTTTAGTCTTGCAAGAAGATATTGCGTCTATTGCCAACCGATTTACTTGGAAAGCCTTTTGGTCTTTGTTGTATTTGATGTTTTTTGGTTCAATTATCGCTTATACTGCTTTTAATTATTTGCTAATCAAAGAAGACCCTCGAAAGGTAGCTACGGCAACGTACATCAATCCAATTATTGCACTATTGTTGGGCTGGTATTTTAACAACGAGGTCATAACAAGCCAATCGCTTTGTGCTGCTACGATTTTGATTTTAGGAGTAGTGTTTATTATTCGAGACGATGAATAATTTGCAGACAAACCTATTGCCCTCCTTTAAAAACTTCTTGAATAATTAAGTTGCGTTTGCTGCGGCTGAAGGGCAGGTGAAAATTATCGATCTCCAGTCTATTTCTTACTAGTTTTGTGGCTTTTGCTTTTGCAATAATATAAGATTTGTGAATGCGCATAAAATCAGCATCGGGAAGCATTGTTTCCATGTTTTTAAGAGATTCAAGGGTAATGTATTTCTTTTTTTCTTGGCAAACAATACGGATGTATTCCCTTAACCCCTCAATATAAATAATATCGTCTAAGTATATTTTTTGAATGTCCCCATCTACCTTTACCGCAATAAATGCTCGTTCGGTAGGAGGCACTAGCGAGGCTGTTTTCTCAATTGTTTTCGTGAGGGGGAGACGGTTGGTCGAGGTTCGAATGTTGAGTTGTTGTTTGGCTTTGTTGATGGATTGCAGAAAACGTTCAAAGGAAAAAGGTTTTAGCAAATAATCTACCGCATTTAGGTCAAAAGCTAGGGGGGCATATTCAGCGTAAGCCGTAGTAAAAATCGTGACAGGAGGATGCGGCAATGTTTTTAATAAATTGGTGCCGCTAAGGGTAGGCATTTGAATGTCTAGAAAAAGCAAATCTACGGGTTGATTTTGCAATATTTCAAGGGCTTTAACAGGCGATTTTACCTTGGCAACAATTTCTATATCTGCTAGGCGATTAATGAAATTTTCTAATAAATTGAGTGCTAAAAACTCATCATCAACAAGCAAGGCTTTAATTTTTGGCATGGTTTCATTACTTATAACGGGTAAATGGAATCATTAAATCAATCTCAAACGTTTTTGGGTGGTCTTTCTTTTTTAAGCTATAATTATCGCCATAATTGATTTTTAGGCGTTCTTGGATATTATGGAGTCCTACACCACCTACTTGATCTTTTTGCTTCTGATAATTATCTTTGGAATTCAAGGTTTTAAAAATAAGGCAATTTTTTTCAACGCTCAAATTCATTACAACATAAGCGGCCTCATTGGTGTCAAAATCACAATGCTTAAAACAATTTTCGACCAAGGGAATTAAAATCATAGGTTCTATTTTTATGCCTGTTATTTTGCCTTCTATCACTAGACGTATGTCTAGTTCTGTTTCACTACGCATTTGAAACAGTTCGATAAATTTATCAATGTGAAGCAATTCATCTTCTAGATAGACCAACGGTTCTGCTCCTTTATAAATAACATAACGCAGCAAATCGGATAACTTTAAAATCATATCTGGTGTTTCCTCCGATTTGGTAACCGCCAATGAATAAATATTATTGAGGGTATTGAATAAGAAATGCGGATTGATTTGTGCTTTTAAAAACTGAATTTGTGCCTGTTGGTACTGGTGGATGACCTTCATGTCTTTGCGTTCTTTGTCCGCACGATTGACCAATACTTGATATAAGAGACTAAAAACTAAAATACCAAGCGATGTAACAAATATAAAAACATAGGAAAACAGGTTGTTTCCAATTAGAGGTTGGTATAAATTGTGGATGAATGGCTCGTAAAAATTATCAGGTGCAAAAGAGTGAATTTGTATGCGCAAGGCTAAAACACTAATAAAGAGTAACAAAGTAGATAAAAGATAGGCACCATAACGTTTTTGTTCAAGCAAGCGATTGACCAAAAAATAAGCATTGCCATAAAACAAAAGAATCAGACAAAGCATATTGGTTAAGGTTCTAAAAATAGCGATCTGAAACCCATAAAAACTCCCTGTAATGGTCATAAATAAAGCGGTAGTGGTCAACCAAAAGCCTAAATGAAGGACGAGGTTTAACTGCTTGTTGTTGAGTTGGGATGAGGATGGATTTTTCAATGGCGACATCTGTAATGGTATTAAAATTTAAGAGCCTGTTGGGGCAAGGTACAATTACTCGTTGGATAAATAAAGTTGTTTTCAATGAACTGTGTCAAATGAACTACCAATGGTTGCCAGAGAGAGGGAAGGAAGGGTTTAAGTACGAAAGAGAGATTAAAAATGATTGATCGCACTGAAACAATAGCCAACTTTTAGAGCTTGGCAGATTGCAGACACAGCAGGAGTTGATTACTAGCTGTAGGTTGGTCGAAATATGCCAAGCTCAAGAAAGTGAGGATAAACGGAGTTGAATTGTAAATAATGGAACGACAGCTAAAAACAGATTATTGATATTTGGTGCCATCAAAATATTCGTCGTAAGCATCTGGATTGTGGTTGACCAAAATAACAATTGCAATCCCTCCAAAAACAAGCCCTAATTTGAATAAGAAGGAGCCTAAAATACCCATGGATTCTATCCATGCTAAAAAACCTACTGTGAGTCCTACCGAGTTGATTATAAGACAAAGGCTTCCTGTGAAAAACATAAGGCAACCAATTAACATCCAAAATAAACGCAATTTAGGATTTTTATCTGTAGTAGTGGTCGCAAAATAGATTAAAGAGGCTAAAATTAAAAAGCCAACCAATTGCATGATCATTTGATTATAATTTTTTGATGATTAGACATTCAAAAGCAAAAAAATAACGAAGTATTAACATTAATACAACTTGTAAAATGACCCTGAAAAAAATTCATTTCCTGATCGTATTGGTATTCAAAGTCTAGTTATATGCCCGCAAAGATAGTGTATTATTTGCAAACAAATGCCCATCTATTTAGTATTTTGAACTTTACCTTTATCTTTGTGTTTTTTAATGAAGAACTGTAGAACACCCGAGAATACAAAAAATATTATGGTCAAAGTAATTGAATGTCCTAGAGATGCCATGCAAGGCATCAAAGAATTTTTTATAGAAACAGATGTAAAGGCAAATTACATCAACAAGCTGCTCCAAGTAGGGTTTGATACCATTGATTTTGGTAGCTTTGTTTCTCCCAAAGCCATCCCCCAAATGAAAGATACGGCCAAGGTGCTCTCAAAACTAGACTTAGACAGTACGGCTACTAAATTGTTGGCAATTGTTGCCAACAGAAGGGGGGCAGAAGATGCTTGTGCGTTTGACGAAATTGCATATTTGGGCTATCCTTTTTCTATTTCTGAAACGTTTCAATTACGAAATACCAATGCTACGATTACAGAATCACTCAAACGTTTGTCTGGCATTCAAGAATTATGTCAAAAAAACAACAAACAGCTAGTGGTTTATGTTTCTATGGGATTTGGAAATCCTTATGGCGATGAGTGGAATGTAGAAATTGTGCAAAAATGGGTCAATTTATTGGCAGATATGGGGATTAAGATTTTGTCCCTATCTGATACCATTGGTGTGGCTAATAGAGCAACCATAGAGTATTTATTTAGCAATCTAATCCCTCCTTATCCAGATGTAGAGTTTGGTGCGCATTTTCATACCCGCCCAGACGAATGGGAAGAAAAAATTGATGCTGCTTTCCGAAATGGCTGCCGTCGTTTTGATGGTGCAATCAAAGGTTATGGCGGTTGTCCTATGGCAAAAGATGATCTGACAGGCAATATGCCAACAGAAAAAATGCTGAATTATTTTATCAACAAAGGAGTTGATTTGAATTTTAGAATGGATCTTTTTGCAGAAGCCATGGGAATGACAAATTCTATTTTTCCTGTACACACCTAAAATAATACTCCGTTAATTAGCTCGTTACACTCGTGAGATAGTTTTTGGCTTTATAACTTTAGCTACAAACTAACGCAGTGTAATAATCGAATACAATTTATAAACGGAGTAATGCTAAAAGAAAAATAATTAACAACATAATATACACCAAAAAAACAATTTACGAGCATCTTTCTTATTGATGAAAAATTATTTTTTGGGGCCTACTCAAAAATTGGATATTAATGTTGTTTTTTTTCCATAAAAAATAAGTATAATTGCAGTTAGAGAAAATGAACAAAATTTTTCTATTCATTTTTTCTGATTTTTTGTTTAGCCTTGAGAAATAAAATACTATAATCTCATAACATACTACAAATGAAAATTGCACTAAATATTTTGTTGTCATTGGCTGCCCTCGGGTTAGTTTATTTATTGATTGAATCTATTCGTAAACCGATTACATTCAAGGAAACAGGCGAAATTAGAGAAGAACAGGTTAGAGAACGATTGACGCAAGCAGCTGAACTTCAAAAAATCTATAAGGCATTGCATGGTAAGTATGCCGATAACTATGATTCCTTAAAATATGTATTGACACACGATACTTTTTTGGTGGAGCAAGTTATTGGAGATAAATACGACACCAACCAAGTAGTATCTACTGTTGAGGTTAAAATACCAGCTAAAGATTCTTTAAAAGGTTTTATCAAAAAATCATTGATGAAGGTCAAAAAACCAATGATGTCAATCGATGAGTATTTTGATTATGTAACTACAGTGCCTTTTTCTGATGGTCAGAAGTTCTACATCAAAACAGGAGAGGCTATCGTAGAAGGTACCGACTCTATGATGACTTCTACTTTTGAAGTAGGTACCACTATTGGTACTTATATGGCAGAATTTGACTCTGCTGGGCATGTAATTTACGATCCTGAATATAATCCAAACAAGTTGCGTAAAGTGGGTGACTTATATAAACCCTCAACAAACGGTAATTGGTAGAAATCTTATATAATATATTTGAAGAAGATTTTAACAAAAGTCTTACTCATACCTATGACCTATCTGTCCTTATGGGGATAGATAGGTTGTCTTATTTAATTAGTAATCAACAGAATCAAGTGGTTGCTCTGAGAACTTATCAGTTGTCTGATTTGCCCCAGCAAGGACCACTCAAACAGTTACTAATTGAAGACAGCATTATTCGAGAAAAATTTAGATCGGTCAAAGTTGGTCTTTTTTCGCCACGTTTTTCTTTGGTTCCTCTGTCCTTGTTTGACGAAAAGGAAGCAAGCATTTATTTGCAACAAACAGTGGCACTAAAGGCAAATGATCGGGTTGCTTTTGATCAAATAGAAAGCTTAAAAGCAGCTAATATTTATGCTTTTGAAGAACCTTATATACAGGATATTATCGAACATTTTCCTGCGGCACAGTTTTTTCATGTGTCAACGGGCTTGATCAATAATTTTATTGCAAATTTTGATAGCAGCAATTCCAAAAATATATTTCTCAACATCTATGATCATTATGTAATGATTACAGTGATTGAAAAATCTAAGTTGCTGTTTCACAATATCTTTTCTTTTAAAGCATCACCAGATTGTTTGTATTACGTTTTGTTGGTTTACAAACAGTTGGGACTAATGCCTCAGAAACATCCCCTATACATCGTTGGAGAGCTAGTTGCTAAGTCGGAAATACATAAATTGTTGTATAAGTATATTAAAACAATTCACTTTGTTAACCGACCTAATTTCTATGTTTTTGGAAATAAAACTCAAGTAGATTTTCCTCAGAATTTTTTCTTTGATTTGTACAGCCTTAAATTATGCGAATAGTTAGTGGCTTCCTAAAAGGTCGCCGTTTTGATATGCCTAGTTCGAAGTGGAAAACTCGTCCAACCACAGATTATGCGAAAGAAAGCTTGTTTAATATTCTTTCAAATTGGATTGAATTGGATGGGATCGACGTTTTGGATTTATTTTCGGGAACGGGCAATTTAGCTTATGAGTTTGCTTCAAGAGGAGCCAACCATGTTTGCTGTGTAGAAAAATTTGGGGCTTGTGTTCGTTACATTCAACAAAATGCACAAGCATTCAAACTAGAGCAGGTTCTAGAAATAAGAAAGCAAGATGTCTTTAAATTCCTAGGAAATCATAACCAACAATACGATGTTATTTTTGCCGACCCACCTTATGACTCACCCAAATTTCAATTATTAGTCAATATAGTATTTCAACAAACTTTGTTAAAAGAAAATGGTTTGTTAATTATTGAACATGATTCTCGTCAAAATTTTGCAAATCATCCCAAATTTGTAGAACTTCGCCAGTACGGACAATCTTATTTTAGCTTTTTATCTAATAAAGAATTATAATCCATTTTATTCTTATTTAGAACAACCATAAATGAATAAACTTTACAAAATATTAGGGGTACTTTTAGTAGGTTATAGTATTCTGGCAGGTATGTTAATTCCTTTGAGTACTGGAATTACAGGCGTTAGTCCACGAGTGGCACAAGGAGGAGAGGAGTTGGCTTTGGTTTTACAGGCTTATAATTCTAATTTTGATGCAGAAAAAGGAGGCTACAAAGCTAGAATTCGACTAAACCCCAGAGAGGCTATTTGTGCCAAAAAAATAGAAGTGAATAACGCTCAACAGTTAACGTTGTTTTTTGATATTCCATTAGGTAAGTTGCCAATTCAAGCAACAACAGCCGATGGCAAAAAATCTCCCTTTCCGCTCTTGGAAATGTCTGGGCAACAAGGGGGCTATAGTTCTTTGGAATCTGTTGTTTATATCAAAGATAGTTTAGGTGCGGACAGCCTTGCGCCTAGTTTTTGTGCCATTGAATCGTTTGATCAAGGAGTAGAAAGCGAAGTAACTTTTCCTTTTCTTAATATTTTAGAAGAAACCATTCGCAATTTGTTTTATCATGTTCCGATGTGGTTTGCAATGATGTTTTTATTATTGATTTCGGTAGGCTATAGCATTTTGTATTTGTGGAAACCTGAGGTGGAGTACTACGATACACAGGCTTCTTCTTTTGCTGTGATAGGAGTCTTATTTGGGATCATTGGAATTACTACAGGGGCTTTGTGGGCTAAGCATACTTGGGGAGCCTATTGGTCATTTGACGTGAAGCAAAACACATCTGCTGTAGCGTTACTGATCTATTTGGCTTATTTTGTCTTAAGAAGCTCTTTTGATGATATGGATAAGCGAGCTAGAATCGCTGCAATTTATAATATTTTTGCCTTTGCAACATTAATTCCTTTGCTTTATATTGTTCCTAGAATGGTAGATAGTCTTCATCCAGGAATGGGGGGAAATCCAGCATTTAGTAAATTGGATTTGGATAATACCATGCGAATGGTGTTTTATCCTGCTGTAATTGGCTGGATGTTAATGGGAATTTGGATGTCTAACTTAGTGGGGAGAGTTGAGCGATTGACCAGAAGAAAGTTAGAAATGGAGGAATAATTTTATTCTTTTGTTATAAATATAAATGTATTTGAATTTTTCTTTTTAAGTTAGTGATATTCAAAGTATTATGTTTTTGCTATTTTGTAGTCAATTTCTATGTTTCTTTAACAATTGCTATTTTGTCAAAATATAATTTGGAAAAATTCTTTTTTTTTAAAAAAAACGCCATTTTTAAGGTCTATATTAATGAAGCAAGTTATTAACATATTAGTACTCAGTTTGATACCTATTTCTGCTTTTGCTCAGGATACTAGTGCAAATGATTTTTTTAGTAATATTGGAAAAATATACGTGACAGTAGGTGTTTTGCTTATCTTGTTCTTTGGAATAATTGGCTTTTTGATCTTTTTAGAGCGAAAAGTCGCTAGATTGGAACAAGAAATGGATGATTGATAAAAAGATGTGCAAGGAAATAGAAACTACTTAATACAAAATTGCACATTTGCTGGATAATAAATTTAGTCGATTGATACGATTGTATAAGATTAATTATTAGAAATAATGCGCAAATATTTATTTGCCTAAATGTTTAATTTTATAGAATGGTGTTCTTGAAATAGAGATACAATGATATCAATAGACTATTAACAATAACTAACCGTTTATAATAACTTTAACCAAAAAAAACTATGTCAAATTATAGCTTTTTTGAAGGAGTCGAGAAAAATTTTGATAAAGCAGCTAAGCACACCGATTTGCCTAGTGGTTTGTTGGAACAAATCAAAGGTTGTAACGCTGTTTTCCGTATGAACTTTCCTATAAAAAGAGGAAATGATATCGAAGTAATCGAGGCTTATCGTGTACAACACTCGAACCATAGATCTCCTACCAAAGGAGGTATTCGCTACAGCCAAGGAGTTAATCAAGATGAAGTAATGGCATTGGCTGCTTTGATGACCTATAAATGTGCTGTTGTTGATGTTCCTTTTGGTGGTGCCAAAGGGGGAGTAAAAATCAACGCTAGAGAGTATAGCGAGGAAGAATTAGAAAAAATCACTCGTCGTTATGCTTCTGAATTAGTACGTAAAAACTTTATCGGTCCAGGTATGGATGTTCCTGCTCCTGATTATGGAACAGGCCCTCGTGAAATGGCTTGGATTATGGACACCTATGCTGCTCTAAATTCTGGTGAAATTGATGCTGCGGGTTGTGTTACTGGTAAACCAGTTTCTCAAAACGGTATCCAAGGTCGTACAGAGGCAACAGGACGTGGTGTTTATTATGCTGTTCGTGAGGCTTGTAACCACGAAGAAGACATGAATGCTCTAGGACTAACAACAGGTCTAAAGGGTAAAACCATGGTTATCCAAGGTCTAGGAAATGTAGGTTCTTTTACGGGTAAAATATCACAAGACGAAGGTGATGTGAAAATTATTGGTGTAGCAGAATACGAAGGGTCTATCTACAAAGAGGATGGTCTTGATATTCATGCATTGCTTGACTTTAGAGCAAAAACAGGTTCTATCGTTGGCTTCCCTGGATCTACTACTTTAGAGCATAGAAGTTCTGCTCTCGAACTAGAATGTGACATCTTGGTTCCTGCCGCTTTGGAAAACCA
Organism: Aureispira anguillae; assembly: GCF_026000115.1. Classification (GTDB taxonomy): domain Bacteria; phylum Bacteroidota; class Bacteroidia; order Chitinophagales; family Saprospiraceae; genus Aureispira; species Aureispira anguillae. Next base: position 3,039,828 of record NZ_AP026867.1, on the reverse strand, counting down.
AATTAATGAAGGAAATGCAGCAGACATCAAAGCTAAGATTATTGTTGAAGCTGCGAATGGTCCTGTAACTCCTGAAGCAGAAGAAGTACTATTAGCAAAAGGATGTTTGATTATTCCTGATATGTACGCTAATGCAGGAGGGGTAACGGTTTCTTATTTTGAGTGGTTGAAAAACCTTTCTCACATGCGCTTTGGTCGTATGCAAAAACGTTTTGAAAGCAATCGCTACGAATTGTTGGTTGATTTGGTACTCAAAATGACAGGCAAAGAATTAAACGCAGGAGAACGCAAATTGTTGACCTTTGGTGCCGATGAGGTTGATTTGGTACGCTCTGGTTTAGAAGAAACAATGATCAATGCTTATAATGGTATTCGTAATACTTGGAAAGCAAAGCCTGAAATCAAAGATTTACGTACGGCTGCTTTTGTTTATGCGATCGAAAAAATTGGAAGTGATTATACCGCTTTGGGTATTTGGCCTTAGGATTTTTTTAAAATAAAATTGTTTATTAAGCCTGTTTCTTTTGTTAGAAATGGGCTTTTTATTTCTATTAAAATGATCAATGAAGAATTAATCAAAATCAAAACAAAAGATGGGGAGCAAGTTGCTTTGTGGAAAATCACAGCGCCATCTAGCCAAGTGCATCAAAATATATTTTTGGGGCATGGGACCTTTTCTAACAAAAAAGTTTGCATGGGAATTGCCTCTTTTTTGGTTGAACAGGGGTATACTTGTTGGATTGTTGAATGGCGAAATCATGGCGAAAGTCCTCCTCCTAAACAGCATTTTAATTATGAAACAATTGCCCTATATGACTTTTTAGCTGCTTTTGATTTTTTATTTGAAGTAAAAAAAATTCAACGGCTAAGTTGCATTGCGCATAGTGGTGGTGGAATTTGCCTAGCGATGTTTTTGGTTCGGTACCCCAAATACATTCCCAAAATTCAGCGCATCACTTTGTTTGGCTGCCAATCTTTTGGCGCTGCCAATAACGTTGCGAATTATACAAAAATATTACTTGGTAAATATTTAACCGCTTTAACCAAGCACATTCCAGCAGAAAAAAAAGGCTTGGGAGAGCATAACGAAAGTTATTTTTTGATGAAGCAATGGTTTGATTGGAATTTGTCCAAGAAATTTAATGGGGCAGGTGATTTTGATTACCTAGAAAATATGCCCTTAATCACTACTCCCATCTTATCTATCTGTGCAAAGGGGGATACCTTTATTGCTCCTGTTCAGGGCTGCAAGGCTTTCTTAGATGGTTTTAAAAATCCCCAAAATAAATTGTTGTTTTGTTCCAGACAAAATGGGTATTTAGAAGATTATAACCACAGTCGTATTTTACATTCTAGTAGTGCCAAAAAAGAAATTTGGCCAATTGTCTTAAATTGGATGTCGCAATAGCTGGCAAATTCTAAAAACAACTTAAATAATATAGTGCTTAACTACTTCTTTTAAGCCTACTTCTGTATCTTTGGGGGCGTTATCCAATAAAAAAATAAAAAATACTTAAACCATAAGAATAATGAAAAATATTGTTGTAATAGGTGCAGGAACAATGGGAAATGGAATTGCTCACGTTTTTGCTATGAATGGCTACAGTGTATCCTTGGTCGATATTTCTGAAGCTGCTTTGGAAAGAGCATTAGGAACCATCTCTAAGAATTTGGATAGAATGGTAAAAAAAGAAAAAATCACCGAAGCAGATAAGAGCGAAACACTAGCTAATATTACGCTTTCTACCAACCTAAATGAAGCGGCTGCAACGGCTGATTTGGTAGTAGAAGCAGCAACCGAAAATATTGATTTAAAACTCAAAATTTTCAAACAAATAGACGAAGCAGCACCAGCAAATGCCATCTTGGCAACCAATACTTCTTCGATTTCTATTACAAAAATAGCAGCGGTAACTAGTCGTCCTGCACAAGTGATCGGAATGCACTTTATGAATCCTGTACCTGTTATGAAATTGGTAGAAGTGATTCGTGGTTATGCGACTTCAGATGAGGTAACCAATACCATTATGGAGATGTCTAAAAACTTGGGAAAAATTCCTACAGAAGTAAACGATTATCCAGGTTTTATTGCCAATAGAATCTTGATGCCAATGATCAATGAGGCAATTTATTCTCTATATGAAAGCGTTGCTGGGGTAGAAGAAATTGATACCGTAATGAAATTGGGAATGGCGCATCCAATGGGGCCACTACAATTGGCAGATTTTATCGGCTTGGATGTTTGCCTATCAATTTTGAATGTATTGCACGATGGTTTTGGAAATCCAAAGTATGCACCTTGTCCTTTGTTGGTGAATATGGTTACAGCGGGGTACTTAGGACGCAAAACAGGAGAAGGTTTTTACAAATATGAAAAAGGAAGCAAAGAATTGGTTGTTTCTTCAAGGTTCAAAAAAAACGATGCTAGCTTAGTATAGTATCCAATCAATATAACTTTTTTGTTAAAAGTCATTTCGTACTGTGGTATGGAATGACTTTTTCTTTTTATTCATTGGTCATTTAATTAAAATATATCTATATTAGAGATTAGCTTAATAATCAATCCTTATTAAAAATGACTCTTTGATTCTTTATCAAAAAAGAGCGCTAAAAATTAAAAATCTAATCGACATGGATGCCTTAATAAATTATTTTTCAGAGATGCCCACAGCACATAGAGCAGGGGTATTGTTTGGTGGCTTAACGCTATTTTTTATTATAGAAAATACACTCCCCTTATTCAAGACAGCATACAACAAAACAAAGCATACAGGGCTAAACATCTTTTTTACCTTGACAACCATTGTCATTAATTTTGCCATGGCTTTTATTTTAACAGGAGCAGCCGTTTATGTAGAAACGAATGAGTTTGGGTTCTTGTATTGGATTGGTGCAAGTGCTTTGATTCAGGCTACCGTAGGCTTAATGTTAATGGATTTTATTGGCGCTTGGTTGGCGCATTATATAGAGCATCATATTACTTGGATGTGGCAATTTCATGTGGTACACCACACCGACCAAAATGTTGATACCACTACGGCCAATCGCCACCACCCAGGAGAGAGTGTGATTCGATTTGTTTTTACCACAGCAGCAGTATTGATTGTAGGAGCACCTATTTGGTTAATCTTTTTGTATCAAACCCTTTCGGTTGTTCTGACACAGTTTAATCACGCCAATGTTAAGATGCCAGATTGGTTGGATGCAGGGCTTCGATTGGTGGTGTGTACGCCTAATATGCATCGCATTCACCATCATTATCGCCAACCTTATTCCGATACCAATTATGGTAATATTTTTTCTTTCTGGGATCGAATTTTTGGAACTTATGTGATGGTGGATAATTCCAAGCTAATTTATGGAGTCGATACTTATATGGATGAAAAGGTCGTCAATAATGTGGTAGAGTTGCTTAAGATTCCTTTTGCTGGTCATCAAGAACACATTGAGTATGAAGAAGAGGAGCAGTTGTAGAAAAAGAAAAAACTTGCTGCTTAATGCATTGTAAGTTAGTAGCTCTATTGTTTATTTACGTTGTGAATTTTGTGGCGTTAAAATTTAGAAATTTGAAAATTTGAGGATGAACGAAGATAGATCATCTTCAAACTTTCAAATAATTTAGGCGGTATACTCTTGCCACTATAGAATCAATTGATAAAGCAATAATTCTTCTTGACTGTTAGGAAGAATGACCGTCCTCGAAAATTTTAGCCCCAATTTTTCTAGAAGCCGTTGCGAGGCAATATTTTCTTTGATCGTAATGCCACTAATCTGTTTTAATCCAAACTCATGGATAGCAAGTTGCATTATTTTTTGAGCCCCTTCAAAGGCATAACCCTGTTTTTCGAATTCAGGGAATAGAGCAAAACCAATGTCTATGCCTTCAAGACCTTCTCTGCTATACAGCCCACAGGACCCTACTTTGCAACCATCTGTTTTTCGAATCATAGTATAATTAGAATAACCTAGCCGATCCAATTGTGGTGTTATTTTTTCTTGAATATAATATTCAGCATCTTTGAGGGAACGAACACTTCGATCGCCAATATTTTGAATCCATTTTGGAGTGTTTAATAGTCGAAGTATAAATGGGGCATCTTCCTTAGTTGTAGGTTTTAGAATTAACCGTTCTGTTTCATAAGAAATATATTTTTTCATATCTTTTGTTTAAAAACTATTACAAAATGGAATTTTAGATGATTAGTTATTGTTATGGGAAATTTACTTAACATCGTTTATTACTATAAAAATGGAAAAAATAATTGAAACTCAGCGTTTAATCCTAAGAGAAATCTCTGTAGCCGACCAAGATGGCTTATTTGAATTAGACAGTGATCCTGAAGTGCATAGATATATAGGAACTCAACCTTTGACAGACCCCAAACAAGCGCTAGAGGTAATTGATCTCCTGCAAAAACAATACAAAGAGAATAATATTGGTCGTTGGGCGGTTATTGAAAAAGAAAGCAATCGGTTTTTGGGCTGGTCAGGATTAAAACTATACAAAGAGAAGGTAAATGGCTATGAGAATTTTTATGAGTTGGGCTATCGATTTATACAAAAGTATTGGGGGAAAGGTTTTGCTACAGAAACAGCAAAAGCTTGGGTAGATTATGGTTTTAGAAAACTAGGGGTAAACGCTATTTATGCCATGACGGATCCTGAAAATATTAATTCTAGACATGTTTTGGAAAAAGCTGGTTTTAGAAGGGTAGAGCAATTTGATTTTGATGGAGACCCTACCGATTGGTTTGAAATTACGAGATCCAATTGGGAATAGCTTAAAATAAAATGACCTATCAATTTGAAAAAGGCTGTATTGTAGCGCACTTTTAAATTGATAGGTCACTCCATTTTGATGATATAAACAACATCTATTCCACTTCTTCTAAGCGTTGTTTCTCGTGAATTTCATAATAATAACCTCCTTGTTGAAGCAACTCTTCATGCGTTCCTTCTTCCACAATTTTTCCTTCATCTAAAACGATAATTTTATCAAATTGCAGGGCAGCGTACAAACGATGTGTAATAATAATTGTCGTTTTATTGGCACAAGCTGTATTAAGGTAATTGGTAATTTGAGCTTCTGTTTTGGTATCTACGGCAGACAAACAGTCATCTAGTAATACAATGTCAGGCGTTTTCATCAACGCACGGGCAATGGATATACGCTGTTTTTGGCCACCTGATAGCGTAACTCCTCGTTCGCCAACAATGGTATCAAACTGTTCTGGCAAATTCATAATATCATCGTAAACAGCAGCGTGTTTTGCATATTGCTTGATCTTCTCTTTGCTCGCATCGTTGTGCCCAAAAGCAATATTGTTATAGATGGAATCTGAAAACAAAAAGACATCTTGAGGAACATAGGCAATGCGTTCTCTTAGATGGGCTAGATTGTGTTGGGCAATCGGTTTGCCATCCAATAAAATTTGTCCTGATGTGTTATCATACATTCTTAACAGTAAATCCGCCAAAGTGGTTTTTCCCGAACCTGTTCGACCAATAATCGCCATGCGTTGCCCTTCTTTTAGGTCAAATGAAATATCTGTTAATGCTTTGATGCCCGTATCAGGATAGGTAAATGAAACATTGTCAAAGACCAAATTTCCTTTGATAGCTGTTTTCTCAATGCTTTCATCTACTACTATATCTGGCGTAGTCTTTAGAAATTCATTAATTCTTTTTTGAGAAGCAGCAGCACGTTGTATAATAGAGGCGACCCAACCAATAGAGGTCACTGGCCAAGCCAACATATTGATATAAATAACAAATTCAGCAATGTTGCCCGTTGAAATTTCGCCATTCATGACCAAAATTCCTCCAACATAAATGGTGATAATGGTACTGATTCCAATTAATAACAACATTAGTGGATGAAAAAAGGCATTTACTTTGGCTAATTCCAATGATTTGGCTTTGAAATCCTCGGTTTCTGCTCGGAAATAATTTCCAATGGCTTTTTCTTGCCCATAAGATTTTACCACACGAATCCCAGAATAGACTTCTTGGGCTAGGCTGTTTAAAACAGAAAGCTGTGCCTGAATGCGAGTACTTTTTTTATTAATGATACTGGTTACATAATAAATAGAAAAAGAAAGAATTGGCAATGGAATTAGAGCATATAGGGTGAGGGTAAGGCTCACCTGTACCATGGAGTAAACAACCATGGTGCAAAGTATGGTCAAGTTGATGCTGTACATGATCGCAGGCCCCAAATAGGTTCTTACATGATTGACATCTTCTGTAATTCGTGCCATTAAATCTCCCGTATTGTTGCGCTTATAAAAAGAGAGGGTCAATTTTTCGTAACGCGCATAAATCTCATTTCGCAAATCGTACTCAATGAGACGGGACATCACAATAAGCGTTTGACGCATAAAGAACATAAAAAAGCCCATCAACAAGGCAAAACTTATCACCAAAATCATAAAAAAGAAAAGGGTGCTCCCTATACGAGTGAGTAGATCTTCTTGTACCTCAAAATTGTTGTATAATTGGTATAAGGTTACGTTTTCAATCACCAAATCCAAGGCGTAACGAATGATTTGAGGTTGCCATACTCTAAAATAATTAGAGATAGCAATAAACAAAATTCCCAACAAAAAACGTCCCTTGTACTTTAGGAAATACTTATTTAAATAGGCTAATTCTTTCATAGTGCAAATATAACAAAAATGCAGGGGAAAGGTTTTTGCCAAGAAAATTCTTTGGGAAAAGTAACTATATTGGGACGCTAAAAAACAACTATCAATAGTCACGATTTAACTTAGTTCTATGGCAAATAGACTAATGCCTCAGGGGATCGATAATATATATAGGTGAAATATTGAAGTTTATTGTTTAATGTTGATAGTTCGAGAATGAAATATTTCAATTTCTCTTGTAGTGTTTGTGTTATACGGTTTTAATACACATATATAATCGTAAGGATAGCATTTGTATTGGCATCTCCGTTAACTATGTGATTAATTTACTCGTTTTTATCACAACTGGTTAGCAATAAAACAATAGTAAAAAAAATAAAGACACTATTTGCTTTTTCATAATAAGGAAGGTTTTATGTTATAAAATATATAATTGTGCTAATCCTAAATTAATTGATCGTTAACTTAGAATAAGAATATGCAATGGTTTCTACTAATAGGGGAATAGTTATGCCGATTATAATACCTTGGGTTATAAAATTGGTAGAATAAGGGGTTAAGAATGGTCGAGCTTTATAGGTGAAAATGAGGATAAAACAAGTGAACACTAATCCTATCCAACTCATGAAGTATAAAAAATAATTCGTATTGATCTGCCAGTGTAAATATCCTGTCAATATAAAAGCAAAGAATAGCCAAAGTGAAGCTCCTAAAAAACTAACTTCCCATACAGTTAGGTTCTTTAGTCCCCAAAAAGAGAATTCATAAAATTCGCTAATGATTTCTTCTTTTGTCATGGATTGGCTAATATCAAATCTATTTTTAAGTTTGAGCAGAATGGCATTATTTCTTTGTTTTAGTTTGACACAATGAGGTGAATTGTAACAAGGAGTAGTATCTTGAGAATAAAAAGAGTCCTCTACTTTTTGGATAAAAATAGCAAATCGGTAAATGTCTTTAAATTGTTTGTAATCTGTAAATAATAGCTTTTGTCCATCTGTGCTATATCCTAATGAAACAGTATTAGTTGGAATAATTTTTATTCCTAAAAAATAAACCAGCAAGCATATGATTGCTAGAGTTGTAGGAAAGAGAAAGATTATAAATGTTTTTTTCATTATTTATTCATTATTGATTACATAAATATATACTACTGTCTTCCTTTGTTCCATTGACATATATAGTGTATTTTACCAAGCAATCTTTGATGTCTTTTCGTGAAAGATTTAACTGGCAATCCATGCCTCTAGAGGCTTGACAGTTACGTAGAAGTTTGCCATCTTGGTTTGTTAATTTTATTGTGTAATTGTAAACTTTGCGTTTATTTTGCTTTAGAATAATTGTTGACAACAATTTTCCTGGAGAGCTATGTTTGAAGTCGAATTCAATGGTATAGTTTTTTTTATCAATGGTAATTGTATCTTTTATGAAGGAGAGAGTATTAGGGAGCTTATTTGAATTGCGAAACCTGATGTCCACTATATTTCCTGAGTCCTCAATTTTATCTGCTAGTTTATAAATAATATCTAACTGTGTATTAATGTAAAAGCTATCAATCTCTATAATTATTTTAGCTTTTCGAAATTCCTTACCTTTCTGTTTGGTATGATGGATTGATTTTAGGATAATTGGATTAGATGTAATATTTCTAGCTGCTATTATTTTTTTTGCAACATGAGCTCTTACTAATCCCAATTGCTCATTACCATATAATTTATCTACTAAGTCTTGTTTGAGAGTTTTTTTTTGCTCTTTAATTTTAATTGTACGATTATATTCTTCATAAGTGTATTCTATTCCTTTGGGAACGCTGAAAGATTTAGGCGAATAATTCAACTGTTGAGCTATTACTTTATCTGTATGCCCTTCAATAGTGATGTGTATATTAGATAAAGCTTCAGTTCGAGAGGATGATCGTCTACTTATGTAGTCATTTATAATCTCATTATTCATAAAAACAGCAAAAGTATCATACATTAAAGGAAGTCCGATCTGTCCTAAGTGAAGGCGGTCTCCAAAAGTAAGGTTGTCTTCACACATATATACATCTAGATAAAAAACCTGATCTAGATTTTCATTGCTTGGTTTGCTGATAATATCTGGTAATGGGCAGCCTTCAGGTAATAAAGGTTTTAAACCTTTCCCGAATTCTTTAATTTGTTGAGAAGTTTCATCTTTTGAGCTTTCTTTAAACTTGTTGCTAATACATTCTTCAACTGATTCTTTGGCTTTGAGAAAGCCAATTCTTGGTCTTGTATTGAAGTTTATTAAAGGAGGAGGAATATTATCCATAATTTTATTAGCTTCTTTATACAGAGAGGTTATTGTTTCCAAATTAGAATCTGAGCTGTTGCATAAATGATAGGCTTTTAATATTTTATAGAAAGCTTTAAATTTTTTGTTACTTTTTTTGTTAAAGCAAGAGTGATCACTAATTTTTTTCTTTTGGGGGAGAGAACCATTACTAAAAGCTATGATTTGCCTTCTAAGAACTACTTTCGCTTTTTTTATTCCTTTGCATTTTTGTGCATTTAAATTAGAACAGAGTATAGAAGCAATGAATAATAATAATAACCGCATTGTATAAAGGATTTATATTCGTTTGTATTTGACTTATCTAACACAAATATACCCTACCTTTAAAACCAACCCAAAACAAGAAAAATCAAAATTCCAAATGAGAATTAGAAGTAAAAAGCTTAAATGGCTATTTTTTTAGCTTTTTTGTGTTAGTTATTCCAAATGAAAATGAATTTTTTAATAAAAAAATGTCAAGTACAACTTAAGTACTTGACAATCTCTTTCTTTACTTGAATTCAAAACTAGGCGCAGACCAATACAACGAGGATTAGAGCAGCTATTAACAAATATACACAGTCCCAGAATTCAATAAATGATGATCGTTTCATATTTATGAATTTTAAATTGGTGATAGAATAGGGTGCCTTTTAGTTTGTTTGAAAAAAAGAAAATGGAAATTTAAAAATTGTTTTAATTATACTTATGTTTGATTTATTGTAACTTGTTTATTTATAGTGTAATAATAAACGATTGTGCTGTGATTGGCAAAGATGAAAATTTTATATTTTCCAAATAGATAAGCTGAAAATGGTATGAGAAATTTGGAAATTTTAACGACTAATGAAACAATAGCATGAAGAAGCTAGAGCAAATAGAAATAATCTTAAGCGTTTTGTCACTTTTGAAAAAAGCCTCCAAATTTGAGAATTTTATACCGACAGCACCCATTCAAAAATTTTATGTTGCTGTATTCGAAGTCTGGAAGAACAACGACCAAAAGATTGATCGGAACGAGGTTTTCAAAAAAATGAAGGTAGAGACCATCAAAAAAGTGGATTATGCTAGCGATCAGTTGATTGATTTGTTCTATGCTTTTTGTTATTGGGAATTGGAGCTAAAGACAAATTTAAAATGGGAGATACGAGCTCAAATTATGGGCTATTATGTTAAAAATAAGTTGCTTCAGAATAGCTTGGATATTAATGAATTGAATATAGTTGTTCTAGGGAAATTAGTTCGACAATTAAAAGCTCCTAAAACATCAACGGACTATTATTACAGCGCATGGGGACATCAAAAACTCTATTTTTCCTCTAAATTTCCAACCAAAAAAGAAAAAGAGGCCAGTACGGCCTTAATGATGGCAGATGTACAGTTAGATATTTTTTATTCAATTCATAAATTGCGCATCACTTTAGAAAAAATCAGTCGATTTTATTCTTTGGGAGAAGCTTTTCCAATGATTAATTTTCAATTGCCAATTATAAATGAGCATAAGAATCTAACCTTAGAGCTGTATGAAAGATTGTATCTAGTGGTTCAATATACTCGTTCTAGTGGGCGAGATAGCGATATTTGCACCAAGCTATTAGCCGATTTATACGCCGTTATACAATCCAATAAGATTGAAATAGAGCATAAGGATCGAGAATTTATGGTTATTTTTCTTATTAATTATCTTGCTGTGGAGCGAGGAACCAATTGGAGGGAATACATATACAATCTATATAAAATGGCCTTTGATAGCAATTGGTTAATTCAGGTAGATGGAGCAATACGATTTGAAGATTTTGCCAATGCAATTGCTTCTTGTCTTAATTTTAGAGATCCTGATTTTTTGAATCGAATTAAGGAAAATAGTTATCAATATGCCTTAGAAAAAGAACAATATTATATTGCAAATTTGTGTGAAATGGCTCATTTGTATTTGCAAAAGAAATGGCTGAAACTTTTTGAGTATGAAAAAGTAGAGAATAAAAAACCAGAATTAAATTTAAGAGCTTATTACGCAACTCAAGTTCATGTATTAAAAACCAAAGCAATTTTTGAAAATTTTATCAACCAAAACTTTCAAGATAATCTGAAGATTAAAGGCAAAAATATAGAAATAGAATTGATACTTCAGGCTTATAAGGCACACATAAGGGGGAAATTAATTCAGGAAGTTTCTACCGAGAAGGCTAACTTAAAGTTTATCAAAGAACTAGGTGCCTGTTATAAAATTTTGATAAGTACAAATTGGAAAAAAGAAAAAAAGATTGCTTTAAGTAAATGGAAGGACGATCTTGATGAAGAAATATTGTATTATAATTGGTTGATACAGTTATACAATGATGCCTTCAATAAATTAAAATAAAGGAGGCTGCCCTTTTAGACAGCCTCTTAAATAACAAAGTTAACTGATAATAAGTACAAAATCCTGTGAAGCGGATTCTCCCTTGGCTTGTGTTTTTATTAAATATTGTCCTGCTTCCCAATTTTCTGTTGACACCGTTGTGCTCAAATCATGGCTGTGTAGGGAAAGAATTTGATAGCCGTTGCTGTCGTATACATTAATGTATAAAGATTGTGAGGAACTCTGTTTTACATCAAAAGAAGCATAACCTTGTACAATGGTTCGCACTCCTCCGTTTTTTAACATATTGATGGATGTTTGGGGAGGCAATGGGGTAGTTGCTGAAAAATTAGAGACCATTCCGAATAGCATAGTCATTGCTATACCAATTAATTTAAAATTCATAATATTGAGTTTGATAGTTAAATCGGTGGAGTGGCCACAAGCACCTTAAAAAAGTTATATATCAATCAATCTGCTTTTTAGCGAAAAGGTTAACAGTAGTTGAAATATTAGTTTTAAAACAGGACTCAGTTGGAGAGATTGTACTAAAATGGGAGAGAGTGGCGGAGAGGAAAAAGAGAAATAGGAAAAAACAAGTGTAGGGTTCTATAATGGGATATAATGATATATGAGGTTTTAGTTCCTATAAATCAAAATGTTAGTATTAGAATCAACACAGATTTGCGTACACTCAATCACTACATCAGCAAAAACATGACATTTTTGTCCCGAAATCCTTTAAACATCAATATTATTCCTTATTTTTGTCAATTAGTAGACTTTACATTTATTCACAATAAAGCCTATTAAAAACAAGTAAATTTAAATCATTGATCTTACAATAGAATGGCTAAAAAGAAGAAAAAACAAGTTTCCATTAAGGGCGGAGTACAAGACGATCGTTTTCCTAAACTAGTGGGGCTGTTTTGCTTATTTTTTACTTTATATCTTTTCATTGCATTTTCGTCGTATCTGTTTACATGGAAAGAAGATATGGACAAAGCGAACTGGTCAGTATTGCTTTCTCCGCACGATATGGATAATTGGTTAGGGCGTTTAGGAGCCGTTTTATCGCATCAATTCTTTTATTATGGATTTGGCTTTTCGTCCTTTATTCTGGTGTTTTTGTTGTTTACAACAGGCATGAGTCTTATCGTAGAAACTCCTCTTAAGAAATTGATTCCTGTTTATAAACGTTCTTTGTTAACCATGCTTTGGACGAGTTTTTTGTTGGGATTTATTTTTCAAGGATATGAATTTCCTTGGGGTGGAGCTTTTGGAGGAGTCTTGATTAGCCTCTTAGATGGTTTGGTTGGCTCTGTTGGAATTATAGCAATCTTGCTCTTTGCCTTTTTAGGTTTTGTTATTTGGAACAAGAATCCAAATTTTAAAGATGGCTTAAGCGTAAATGAAATTAAAGCAGCATTTTCTATCAGTAACATTACTGCAACTTTTCGAAGTCTTTTCCGATTGACACCAGAACCCGAACCACTCCCTGCTGCACCCGAAACAAAGACCGTTACCGTTTTAAAACCTAAGAATAATGTGCTTAAACCAGAGCATGTTAGAGATACGGATACAGAAGAGGCTGTTGATCGCCCAACACCTGCTCAATCAGCAGAAGATAAAAGGGAAACAATTTTAGAAGTGCCCAAGGTTATTGAGCAATCTACGAAGGAGGAGCTAGAAGATAAGGTCAAAAAATTGACCCAAAATCAATTGGCTTTAGATCTAGAAAAGGCAGCTAAAGAAAAAGCTGAGGCAGAGAAAGAAGATGCTGATTTAACAATGGAAATTAGCAAAGAGGGAGAGCAAGTTGAGATTGGGATTGCTGAAGAAAATAAAGATCATTTTGAACCGTATGACCCAACTTTAGATCTACCCAAGTATGAGAATCCTGTTATTGATTTGTTAGAAAGTTATGACGATCAAAAACCTGTTATTGACCGTGCAGAGCTGGAGTCAAACAAGGATCAAATTATAGAAACTTTACTCAATTATAAGATTGAGATTGTTAAGATAAAAGCAACCATTGGTCCTACGGTAACCTTATACGAAATCATTCCAGCTCCAGGGGTGCGTATCTCTAAGATTAAGAGCTTGGAGGACGATATTGCCTTGAGTTTAGCCGCTTTAGGAATTCGTATTATTGCTCCAATTCCAGGAAAAGGAACCATTGGTATTGAGGTGCCGAATAGAAACAAACAAATTGTATCGCTCAAAGAAGTGTTGGCTTCTCCTAAGTTTAAAGAAGCTAAAATGGATCTTCCAATTGCATTGGGGAAAACAATTTCGGATGAGGTCTTTATTGCTGACTTGGCTAAGATGCCGCATTTGCTGATTGCTGGAGCAACGGGGCAAGGAAAGTCAGTAGGGATTAATACAGTTATTATGAGTTTGCTTTACAAGAAGCACCCTTCTCAGTTAAAGTTGATCTTGATTGATCCCAAAAAAGTAGAACTTTCTTTGTATAACCGTATCTCTGCGCATTATTTGGGCTATTTGCCAGATGAAGAAGAGGCGATTGTAACCGATGTAACCAAGGTAGTTCAGACCTTGTATTCTTTGACGGTAGAAATGGATGAACGTTATAATTTGCTGAAAAAAGCGTCCGTTCGTAATATCAATGAATACAACAAAAAGTTTGTTGCTCGCCGATTAAACCCTGAAAAGGGGCATCGTTTTATGCCTTTTATTGTGTTGGTGATTGATGAGTTTGCCGATTTAATTATGACGGCGGGAAAAGAAGTTGAGCTTCCGATTGGTCGTCTAGCACAGTTGGCACGTGCGGTAGGAATTCATTTAATTATTGCTACACAGCGTCCATCGGTAAATATTATTACTGGTATTATCAAAGCAAACTTCCCTGCACGTTTAGCCTTTAAAGTAACTTCTAAAATTGACTCTCGTACGATTTTAGATGGTGGTGGTGCTGAACAATTAATTGGTAGAGGGGATATGTTGTTGGCTTCAGGCGGTAACTTGATTCGAATTCAATGTGCTTTTGTTGATACACCAGAGGTTGATCGAGTAATTAATCATATTGCATCTCAGCCTGGTTATCCAGAGCCCTTTTTGTTGCCTGCTTATGGCGAAGACGGAGGCAGTGGAAATGATAGCGAGCAAAAGCTAAATCAAGTTTTGCATGATTTGGACGAACATTTTGATGACGCTGCTCGATTGGTAGTGATGAATCAACAAGGTTCTACTTCTATGATTCAACGTCGCTTAAAGCTAGGCTATAATCGTGCAGGACGTATTATGGATCAGCTAGAAAATACTGGAATTGTGGGACCGAATGAAGGTTCTAAAGCACGACAGGTCTACATCCAAGATGAAATAGAACTGGAACAATTCTTAAAAGCTTTGCACGAACGAAAAAGAAAAATATCTTTTAAGTAGTTGATTTTTAGCTTTTTTTTGAGTGAACTTTTCTTGTTTTGATAAAAAAATAAAAAAAATAGCAACAAAAATTTGGACTATTTAAATAAAAACTCCTAGGTTTGTATTAACAAATCAAAACAATCCTTCTATTATTGAATTATGTTATTGAGTAACGCACATACACATCATCATTTTCATCATTTACTGCATGGTCAGTCAAGTGAAGCTAATGTATGTGCTCATCATTCTACTCCTCATAATTTCCATTCCTAGCGAATAAATAAGTAGAATTTAAAATACAAAAAGGCTTATCACTTGGTGATAAGCCTTTTTTTTTGACCTACTCCATACTTTTCAGGCACATCTATTTTTTTTACTAATATCAAACAGGGTTATGAAGAACGAGAGACTTCGTATTGCTATCCAAAAATCGGGTAGACTAACGGAAAAATCAATGCAATTATTAAGCAATTGCGGTATCGAATTGAGAAATGGCAAGCGAAAATTATTGTCGCCAGCAACCAATTTCCCTTTAGAAATTTATTTTTTGAGAGACGACGATATTCCTCAGTATGTTGAAGATGGGGTTGCAGATGTTGGAATCTTAGGAGAGAATGTTTTGCTAGAAGAACAAGCAAGGGTCGATACTCTTTTACCACTAGGATTTGCTCAATGTCGGTTGTCTTTGGCTATTCCTAAAAATGAAACTTACACAGGATTAGACTATTGGAATGGAAAAAAGATTGCAACAACTTATTCTAACATTTTAAAAGAGTATCTGACTAAGCATGGAATTAGTGCTGAAATTCATGCCATTAGTGGTTCCGTAGAAATAGCACCTAGTATTGGTTTAGCAGCGGGGATTTGCGATTTAGTAAGTTCTGGATCTACTTTATTGAGCAATGGATTAAAGGAGGTGGAAGTCTTATTAAAATCTCAGGCTGTATTGATTGGCAATCCTAAATTATCCGCTATCAAGCAACAGATTTTGGAAAAACTGATTTTCAGAATTCGTTCTAAACAGGCTGCTGCCAAAAACAAATACATTTTGTTAAATGCGCCTAATCATAAGTTGGATGAAATTTGCGCCTTGTTGCCAGGCATGAAAAGTCCTAGCATTTTGCCTTTGAAGGACAAAGGGTGGAGCTCTTTGCATTCTGTTGTTCAGGAAACGGCATTTTGGGAGCGTATAGATGCTCTAAAAATGGCTGGGGCAGAGGGGATTTTAGTCATCCCAATTGAAAAAATGATTGTATAAAACAAACCAATAAATTTATTATGAAAACATTTATCAATCCAGAAGAATGGACGACCTTACTCCAACGTTCAAGGCTTGGAACAGAGGACTTGGAACCAGTGGTACAATCAATTTTAAAGGATATTCAGCAGGATGGAGATGTTGCTGTAAGAAGATACACTTCTAAATTTGATCGGGTTCAGTTGGATGATTTTAGCGTGTCAAAAGCTGAGATTCAAGCCGCTATAGAAGCGGTTTCTAGCCCCTTAAAAAGAGCCATTCAACAAGCAAAAAACAACATAGAAGTATTTCATAAGAGCCAGAAAGAAGCCGTCCAGTACGTGGAAACCATGGATGGAATTACTTGTTGGCGAAAATCAGTGGGGATTGATCGGGTAGGCTTATATATCCCTGCTGGAACCGCACCCTTGTTTTCTACTGTTTTGATGTTGGGCATTCCTGCAAAATTAGCAGGTTGTAGAGAGATTGTGCTTTGTTCGCCTCCTAATCAAAAGGGGCAGATACACCCAGCTATTTTGTACGCAGCGAGTTTGGTGGGCTGCACAAAAATCTTTAAAGTTGGTGGGGTGCAAGCGATAGGAGCAATGGCATACGGAACAGCGTGTATCCCCAAAGTATATAAAATATTTGGTCCAGGAAATCAATATATCACCTGTGCTAAGCAGTTGATTCTTAAAGAAGGGCTTGCTATTGATATGCCCGCTGGGCCTTCTGAACTATTGGTTTGGGCAGATGAGTGTGCAAATCCAGCATTTGTAGCAGCCGATTTATTATCTCAGGCAGAACATGGAACGGATAGCCAAGTGATTTTGGTCAGTAGCAGTTCGCTTGTTGTCGAAAACGTTCAAGCAGCGATTAAGCAACAAATTGCTCGTTTGCCTCGAAAGGATATGGCTCAAATTGCTTTAAATAATAGTCGAGCAATTGTCTTAAAAGACGAGCAAACAATTGTTCAATTCATTAATGAATATGCACCAGAACACTTGATTTTAAATATCAAGAATGCGGAAAAAGTTGCCGATCAAGTAATCAATGCAGGCTCTGTATTTTTAGGAAATTTTACACCAGAATCTTTAGGAGACTATGCATCAGGAACCAATCATACCTTACCCACAAATGGTTTTGCCTGTAACTATAGTGGGCTGTCTTTAGATTCTTTTGTAAAGAAAATTACGTTCCAAAAAGCAACCAAAAGAGGATTAAAAAATATTGGCTGGGTGGTAGAAACAATGGCAGCAGCAGAAGCCTTAGAAGCACACAAAAATGCTATCAGTATTCGACTAAAAAGTATGAACGATGAATAGAACAAAAACAATAGAAGCGCTCGTTAATCCGCACATAATTAGCCTACAAGCTTATTCTTCTGCCCGATCAGAATTTAAGGGAAGCGCAAGAATTTTTTTGGATGCCAATGAAAATGCGCTTTCAAGCCCTTACAATCGCTATCCAGATCCCTTACAAGGGAACTTAAAAAAGGCTATAGCGACTTATTTAAAACTTGATGCAGCACAAATTTTTTTAGGGAATGGTAGCGATGAAGCTATTGATTTGTTATTGCGTATTTTTTGCATATCAGGACAGGATGCTATTATTACGTTGCCCCCTACTTATGGCATGTATGAGGTTTCAGCAACTATTAATCGGGTGAAAAATATAACAATTCCATTACAAGAAAATTTTCAACCTGATGTAGAGGCAATTTTGGCAGCACAGAACGAACAAACCAAGATTTTGTTTATTTGTAGTCCCAATAATCCTACAGGCAATGACATTTCATTGGTTAAAATCGAGCAATTGATCAAAGAATTTGATGGAATTGTGGTAGTGGATGAAGCCTATATTCATTTTTCTGCTCAGGAAAGCTGCCTAAAATGGCTAGATACTTACCCTAATCTAGTGATTCTGCAAACGTTTTCTAAGGCTTGGGGAATGGCGGGGATTCGCTTGGGAATGGCAATCGCCAGCCCTACAATTGTTGCTCTTTTTAACAAGGTAAAACCTCCTTACAATATTAATCAATTGACCCAATCGTTTGCCTTAGAACGCCTACAGAATGCTAACGATTTGTATCAAACCATTCGAACCATTCTATCAGAACGAACAGTGTTAAAAAATGCATTAATCCAGTTGCCTTTTGTGGTGCATGTATACCCTTCTGCTGCAAATTTTTTATTGGTAAAAGTAAAACAAGCGGATGCACTTTATCGCTATTTAGTGGAAAAGGGGATTGTTGTGCGGAATAGAAACGCAGTGGTTTTATGTGACAATTGCTTGCGAATAACCATTGGTTCGGCTGCTGAGAATAAGCAATTGCTTTTTAATCTATCAAACTATAAAAAAAATAAAAATGCCTAAAAAAGTATTGTTTTTAGATCGAGATGGAACCTTGGTTATAGAACCTCCTATTGATTATCAACTGGATAGTTTGGAGAAGTTGGTTTATTATCCTAGGGTATTTCAATATTTATCAAAAATAGCTCAAGAACTAGAGTATGAATTGGTTATGATTACCAATCAGGATGGATTAGGAACGAGTGCTTTTCCTGAAGAAACGTTTTGGCCTGCTCACCATAAAATTATACAGGCGTTTGAACAGGAGGGAGTTGCGTTTGATGAAGTATATATAGATCGTTCTTTTCCTGAGGAAAATGCACCTACTCGAAAGCCAAGGACGGGCTTATTAACAAAATACATAGAGGGGGATTATGATCTGGCTAATTCTTATGTAATTGGCGATCGACTTACGGATATGGAATTGGCAAAAAATTTAGGGGCGCAAGGGATTTGGATCAATTCTGATCCAAAACAGGAAGCCTGTGCAATGCAAACCAAAGAATTGATGTCAACGATAGCTCTAGCGACTAAGGATTGGGCAGCTATTTATCAGTTGTTAAAGTTGCCGCCTAGAATTACTGAAATCGAGCGAAATACCAAAGAGACAAAGATTAAAATTCGATTGAATTTGGATGGAACAGCCAAGGCAAATATTAATACAGGAATTCCTTTTTTTGACCATATGCTAGATCAGTTAGCCCGCCATTCAGGTATTGATTTGGAGGTGTTGACCCAAGGAGATTTGGAGGTAGATGAGCACCATACCATTGAAGATACAGCTATTGCTTTGGGGGCTGCCTTTCGTCAAGCCCTAGGGAACAAAAAAGGAATAGAGCGCTATGGGTTTTGTTTGCCAATGGACGATTGTTTGGCACAAGTTGCCTTGGATTTTGGGGGGCGAAATTGGATGGTTTGGGAGGCTGAATTTAAACGTGAAATGATTGGAAAAATGCCAACAGAAATGTTCTTTCATTTTTTTAAGTCTTTTTCAGATGCTGCTTTGTGCAATTTAAATATTCAAGCCAAGGGCAAAAATGAACATCATAAGATTGAAGCGATTTTTAAAGCTTGGGCTAAGAGTATCAAACAGGCAATCAAACGAGACCCTAAGCATCAATTATTGCCTTCTACTAAAGGACTGTTATAAATGTTATGTTTTGATGAGTGAGTTGTCAAAGCACCAAATAAAAAGGAGCTAATATGAAAATAGCAATTATAGATTACAAGGCAGGGAACACCCGTTCAGTGCAGTTTGCGCTAGAGCGACTAGGCGTATCAGCAGTGTTAACCAAAGACCCAACGTTATTGGCTGCTGCCGATAAGGTAATTTTTCCAGGAGTGGGCGAGGCTCGCTCTGCCATGACTTATCTAAAAAAAGAAGGTTTGGATCTTGCCATAAAAAATCTTGTACAACCCGTATTGGGAATTTGTTTAGGAATGCAACTGCTGTGCGCTTTTTCAGAAGAAGGCAATGTAGAGGGATTGAATATTTTTCCTGCAAGGGTCAAGCGATTCATTCCCCATCCCAATTTAAAGGTTCCCCATATAGGATGGAATACGCTTACCTGCAATTCGGTACCTTTATTAGCAGGGATACCAATGGATAGTTACGCTTACTTTGTTCATAGTTATTATGTAGAATTGGGAGCTTATACCATTGCTACTTGTTCTTATGGAGGGAATTTTAGTGCAGCATTACAAAAGGATAACTTTTATGCAACACAATTTCACCCTGAAAAATCGAATCAGATTGGAATGCAAATTTTAAAAAACTTCTTAGCCTTATAAATCAGTAAAAAATGATCAAGATAATACCAGCAATTGACATTATAGACGGGCAATGCGTTCGTCTAACGCAGGGAAATTATACACAGAAGAAAATTTATAGTAGCAAACCGCTAGAGGTGGCTCAATCGTTTGAAGATGCTGGCTTAGAGCAGTTGCATTTGGTAGATTTGGATGGAGCCAAAGCTAAGTATATTGTTAATTATGACGTGTTGGAAAGCATTGCGCAAGGAACCAATTTAAGGATTGATTTTGGAGGAGGAGTAAAATCGATTAAAGATCTTGAAATAGCATTTAACTCAGGGGCAAACCAAGTTACGGCTGGGAGTATCGCTGTAGCCAATGCCCCCTTAGTTTATGAATGGATCGCAACGTATGGCAGTTCTAAAATTATACTAGGAGCAGATGTCAAAGGTTTGCAAATTGCTGTTAACGGTTGGAAAGAGGTCAGTGAAATTGAATTGTTTCCTTTCTTGGAGAATTATTTAGAGCGAGGGATTGAATCTTGTATTTGCACCGATATTGCCAAAGATGGCCTCTTACAAGGAGCTTCTATAGCACTTTATAAATCTATTTTGAACGAATTCCCCAACTTAAAGTTGATGGCTAGTGGTGGGGTATCTTCTATTGATGAGATAAAAAAATTGGATGAAATAGGTTGTCATGGAGTTGTTATTGGCAAAGCATTCTATGAAGGAAAAATTAAATTAAAAGAAGTTGAAAAATTCATTGTATCATGTTAACCAAACGAATTATTCCTTGCTTGGATATAAAAGAGGGGAGAACAGTAAAGGGGGTGAATTTTGTTGGGCTCAAAGATGCGGGAGACCCTATTGAATTGGCTCAATTATATACTAAGATGGGGGCAGACGAACTGGTGTTTTTGGATATTACTGCTAGTCATGAAAAGCGAAAAACATGGATTGAGCTGGTTGAAAAAATTGCTCGATGCCTTTCAATTCCTTTTACAGTAGGAGGGGGAATTTCTACGGTAGAAGATGTCGCTAGGCTCTTAAGGGCAGGAGCCGATAAAATTGCCATCAATTCAGCTGCGGTACGCCAACCTCAATTGATAAGAGAACTGGCTAGTAAATTTGGAAGTCAGTGTGTAGTGGTGGCGATAGATGCAAAGTTGGAAAATGGTGAGTGGATGGTTTATACAAGTGGTGGGCGTATAAAAAGTGAATGGAGATTGCTAGAATGGGCAAAGAAGGCAGCGGAACTAGGGGCTGGAGAGATTTTGTTTACATCAATGGACCATGATGGTACCAAGGATGGTTTTGCGAATTCAATATTAGCCCTAATGTCCAAGCAATTGTCAATCCCAATCATTGCATCTGGAGGAGCAGGAAAAAAATCTCATTTTAAGGATGTTTTTGAATTGGGACAAGCCGACGCAGCTTTGGCGGCAAGCGTTTTTCATTTCAAAGAAATTGCTATCCCAGCTTTAAAAAACTATTTAGATAAGAATAATATATTAGTAAGATTATGAGTATAGCACTAGATTATAAAAAAATGGGAGGGTTAGTTCCTGCTATTATACAAGATGAAAGAACCCAAAATGTGTTAATGTTGGGGTATATGAACGAAGAGGCGCTTGCACAAACCTTAGAGACTGGCTTGGTTACATTTTATAGCCGATCTAAGCAGCGTTTGTGGGTAAAAGGCGAAACTTCTGGCAATTATTTAGAATTGGTCAAATGGCAAAAGGATTGTGATCATGATGCGTTGTTAATAAGGGTAAACCCCAAAGGAAATACTTGCCATAAGGGGACAGGAACTTGCTTTGGTACAGCAAACAATTCTAAATTTGATTTAAATTATTTAGCAACCATTATTAATGACCGAAAAAATAATGCGCACTCCGAATCTTATACGGCGCAATTGTTGGAAAAGGGAATAAATAAGGTGGCTCAGAAAGTTGGAGAGGAAGCAGTTGAGCTAATCATTGAAGCCAAAGACGATAATAAGAAATTGTTTTTGGGAGAAGCTGCCGATTTGCTGTATCACTATTTGGTTCTTTTGGCAGCTAAAGATTATAGTTTGGATGAGGTGCTGGCGGTATTAGAACAGCGGCACCAATAAAAGTTAATTGAAGCATAGAAAATACAGCTAATAGCGAGCTGTTTTCTATGCTTCAGTTTGTTGACCGAGAATAAAAAATTAATTTTTCTTTTTGGTCATTTCCTCTTCTTTAAGGCGTTGTTTACGTGCTTTTTTCTGGTCGTTATTGCTTTCGTAGATCGTATAGTTCTCGTATTTGGCTTTGTTGTTTTCTGCCCAAATATCTTTTCCTATGTTACAAACCAATACTAATTCACGATATAACTCATTGCCCAATTCAATACGCTTTTCTACAAAAATATCTCGATCTGAAATCTTGTCTTGTTGTATATGAATGGCATTTTCAAAAGCAGAGGCAGCTTGTTGTATGATATCAATGTGGGATTGGCGAAGGCCAGTTTCGGCTAAAAAGTCTAGCAATTTATTAGAAACTCGTACGACTCGACGACCACACAATAATAACTTAGGGTCACTCATGTCATTCATTTTAACCGTACCAAATTTTCGATAATGCCCAGAACGAGTATTGTACTTGCTGGCGACTCGTGTCATGACAGAGCGGATTGCTGTTTTTAGCTTTTCTTTAGCTTCATTTTTTTTATTGGTTGCCTCCATTTGATTGCCAATCAGTTCATCATCATCGGGTTGATCAGAGAACTTTTTACAAAGCAATTCGAAATTTTCAATTTTACCATTGGTATAGGCATAGCTTTCAAATTCTTTTTGGTCCCGTTTGATGTATTGAATACGCTCTTTGCATTGAGAATACAAACTAGCATCTGGAAAATTGTACTCTCTATTGATACTTTGTTTTTTCATAATTCTTCTTTTGTGGGTAATACGTGAAGATACTTTATTTTACATTAATATCAAAATGCTTTGTTTTGTGAATGAAAAGATTTACTCATTTGATTTTTTCTTGTAATAAGTAGGCTTTTATTTTGTTTATTACATTAATAATTAAACAATATTAATTATTTTAACTAATTGATTGTTTTTTTTTATTAAAATTTGATATTATGCAATACAAAACGAGAGCTTTGACGATTATTGTTAGACCAGATGATATTATAGAACTGGTGACAAA
Source organism: Aureispira anguillae (assembly GCF_026000115.1). Classification (GTDB taxonomy): domain Bacteria; phylum Bacteroidota; class Bacteroidia; order Chitinophagales; family Saprospiraceae; genus Aureispira; species Aureispira anguillae. Next base: position 3,016,630 of record NZ_AP026867.1, on the reverse strand, counting down.
CCCAGAGTGGAAACAACCAGACACGGTAGAGATCGCTCAGGAGAATGTCGCTATGATCAAGAAAGCTGTAGCAGGAAAAACTAGAGCTATGTTGAGTTACATGCCTAGCACTTATATGAGCAAGGATGTGCTAGAATGCTATAATAAAGCTGAGATTGGTGAAGTCGCTAGTGCTCTATTGACTACTTCCTTTGGTTCCAAAGTGGTAGGAAATGTTTATTTAAAATTAACAGGAAAGTCAGCCAAATCTAGTGAGGTAAAAGGACAGGCACCTGTTAAAATTTTTACGAAGAAGGAGGATGCTGTTGAGTGGCTTTTGGAGCAGATTGCAAGTAGTAGATAAGCAGGTGAAACGATTTTATGTATTTTTTATTTTTAAATAAGTGTAAATAATATTAAAAAGAAAGAAAGAATCCACCATTAAAAAATATATAATTTTAATTAACTTGGGTTCCCAAAAATAAGCATTTCTTTTTTTATACACACTTTTTAATATTAAAAACACATAATGCAATTCAAAACAAGGGCGCTAACAATTACTGTTAACTCAAATGGTATTGTAGAACTAGAAAATAATAAAGATTGGAAGGAAGCAGATACGGTAGAGATAGCTCAGGAAAATATAGCAATGTTAAAAAAAGCTGTAGATGGGAAACCTAGAGCTATGTTGAGTAACATGCCTAGCAACTATATCAGTAAAGAAGTCTTAGAATGTTATGAAAAATCTGAAATAGGGGAAGTAGCTAGTGCTTTATTGACTACCTCATTTGGTTCAAGGGTAGTAGGAAATCTTTATCTGAAGTTAACGGGAAAATCTGCTTCGTCCAATAAAGTAAAAGGACAGGCACCTGTTAAAATTTTTACAGAAAGGGAAGATGCAGTCGCTTGGTTGCTAGAACAAATAGCAAAGGCTGAACACTAAAGAAAAAAACGGCTCTATCTTTTTAGGATAGAGCCGTTCTAGTTTTGTTATCGATGACTATTATTAGCTAGCATCTTTGATATCAATATCAAAGGTATAATCAGACTGATACTTAAGATCTTCTAATATGTGGTTGTCATGTCTATAGCGTTGAGTAACCAACTGCCAGTGGTAAGTTGCGGATAAAATAGATTTTAATCCGTCAGCAAAATGCAAGACAGTTGCTTTCTGATCTATTTCTAACCCAACTATTTCAGTATGTATTTGTTTGATTGCAGCATTAAAATCAGCGTGGCAATTGTTAACCAAATCAATTGATTTTTGGATAGCTTGCCCCAATGAAATGGAATCATTCAAAACGCTAAAACTGTTGACTAAGTTAAATTTGCTGTGACTTTCTTTAGGATAAGAGAAAATATCATTAGATAATCCTCCAATATCAGCACACAAATCAATAGCTTTCTGTAAACTAGGTACTTTTTCTAAAATTTCAGGCGTCAAATACCTGCTGTAGCAATATTCTATAAGATAGATTGCAACATACATGCCTGAAAAGTTTCTTCTCAAGTGAATATATTCTTCAATATTTTGGTATGCATTCGGTTTCAATTGATCTCTTAGATGTTCAAACAACAACTTAGATATTTTCTTGAAAAAGGCAGGTTCACAACTTTGGAATAATTTAGTTCTGACCCATTGCATCGCATCACAAACATTCTTGATCTTTTGATTGGTCAAGTTGTTATAATACTCTGGATTAATTTTTCCTGTTTTCCAGATGTTCATTATTTCAGATAATGAAGGCTTTTCTTCATTATTGGCAGTACTTATGTCTTCTCCGAATAGATCATCAATATAGTAAAGTAAGTCGTATAAAATATTTACAATTACTATTCTGTATTTACCAGATTTGGGATACAAGAATGCCGTCATACTAGTATGTGAGGCATACGATTGCTCTAACTGAATTCCAAATTCTTTTGACAACCTAGAGGTTGCCGATAAAATATCATTAATTGCTGGATGATGATCTAACTTTAATGTTGAAATCGTTAACTGTTGGGAATGAAAAGGACTAATGGGGAATGTTACCTTAGGATAATGCTGCAAATTTTTAGATACTTCCAAATGGTTTGCTTTTGAGTTTCCTTGGGAACTGGGACTTTTTTGATTTCTTTCTTTCATGGTGCAATTTTCTTTAAAAAAGGGGGTTGTAAAAAAATAAGATTGTGTGATTATCCAATTTTTATTTACTTTTAAAGAACTCTTGGTTTTATTATACAGCCATAGATACTTACCTATAGGCATTACGGGACGGTTTTAATTTTCTGGTTTTCAGAAAATTAATGCTATAATATGTTAAGAGTAAATCTTTTAAGTTAAATGAAAACCTTATGCTCACCGTGACTTAAATACACAAAGGAGAAAGTATAATCTATTAGTGACCATCATCTGAAAATAAACCCAATTAGATTTATTTTTTGATATAACAATCCCTAGTGATCGTTGTGGGAACAATCATCCTATGTTATAAAAGCCAAGTGAAAACAACCTGTACAAAAAATATTTTGTTAGAGGTTATAACACAAACTTTTTAGTAACAAAAGTGTAAAATGTAAAAAATAGGTGGTTTTTATTTTTGTAAAGTACGTCAGATGTTACAAGTAACTCATTGAAAATGAGTAGTAATGTACAGCGAAAATATACAGTATAGAGAAGTTATAAGAATGGAGAAAGTTGGAATTAGTCAAAAGTAAATTTTGCTAATGTGTAGTTTTGTCGTATAATATTTTCCATTGAATTAGTTTTTTAGTGTTTTATAGTAGTATTTCAATATCTGATCAGAATATTAAGATAATGCTAATGTAATTAAAAAATAATAATATCACAAAAAATATAATGTAAAAAAATATAATTTAGTGAATCATTAGAATTCATGGAGAATGTAAAATACAATTGTTCGGTTGCATGTGCTAGAATACACTAGTATCTAGGGGTAGGACACTTCAGATATTACAAATGCTCATTATAAGATGAGGGAATATTTAATGACGATTCAAGATGAAAAGTTCAGTATAGAGAAGTTCTTGAGAATGGAGAAAATGAGTTTTAGACTTAAAGGGACATATTTTATTAGTTGAATTTACTTTAATTAGTTATTTAATATACTTGGGTAATCGTATACTACTAATCTACAAAAAAAAAATGAATATTACAAATAATATAGTTTTAAAAATACAATTTATGATTTTATTAACTATATTATAACAAACGTTAGAATTGTTTTTTTTATTATAATTTTTACGAAAAAAAATAAAGATATATATATAGTATGATGAAATTTGTTTTGAATCAGGAACTTATAGAGACAGATTTGCCCTCAGGGATGATCTTGGCGGATTTTATACGGTATCAACAATGTCTTACAGGGACTAAGCTGGGATGTAGAGAAGGGGATTGTGGTGCTTGCACTGTCTTGATTGGGACCTTAAAAAATGATAAAGTAATCTATGAATCAGTAACTTCCTGTCTTATGCCCTTAGGAAATGTAGAAGGTCGGCATATTGTTACCATAGAGGGAGTCAATATTGAAGGGCTAAATGTGGTGCAGCAAGCTATGGCAGACGAAGGAGGAACACAATGTGGTTTTTGTACACCAGGCTTTATTATGTCTCTTTGTGGACTGGCGTTGTCTGAAGGAAAAATAACAAAGGATCAAGCAATATTGGCTATTGCTGGCAACATTTGCCGTTGTACGGGATACAAATCAATCGAAAGAGCCGCAGAATATGTTGTTCAACAGTTGGTTGCAAAAAATCATAAAGATAAATTAGGTTGGTTGGTCGAACATCGGTTCTTACCCAATTATTTTTTAGAAATAGCAAAAAAGTTAAAAGATTCTAGTCCTATAACCAAGCCTGATGCAATTCCTGCGTCAGCGATTTGGGTAGGAGGAGGAACAGATTTGTATGTTCAACGCCCCCAAAAAATGTTTTCAGAAGACATTGTTCATGCTTACAACAGAAATGACTTAAAGGGAATCTGGAAGGCGAGCGGCTATTGCCATATTGGCGCTTCAACCGCTACCGAAGCACTCAAACAATCTGAGATAATTCAATCCTTAAGCCCTAATACAGATCATTTTTTTAATTTGATCTCATCCCTTCAAATTCGCAATATGGCGACAATTGCAGGCAATTTGGTTAATGCGTCTCCTATTGGTGATTTAGCGGTTTTTCTTTTGGCTTTAAATGCTAATATTGTTTTGAATGCCAATGGTGCCCTACGTGAATTGCCGCTAGAGCAGTTTTTTAAGGGGTACAAAACCCTAGATTTAAAAGCAGATGAATTTGTGCAAGAAGTAAATTTTGAATTGCCACGATCAACTCATTATTTTAATTTTGAAAAAGTTTGTAAACGAACTTATCTGGATATTGCTTCTGTTAATTCTGCTATACGCATAGAATGCAATACTAGAGGAGAAGTCATCAAAGCTGGAATTTCTGCTGGTGGGGTGGCTCCTGTACCAAAATACCTTGCCAAAACAGCCCAATTTTTTATTGGAAAAACAATTAGTAAATCAGTATTAGACGAATCTTTGGAAATTGCCCAAAAAGAAATAAGCCCCATTGCAGATGTTAGGGGCTCTGTAGCTTACAAACGTCTATTGTTACGTCAATTGATGATCGCACATTATAGAAGCTTTTTTCCTACCTTATTTGATTAATCATTACTCCGTTAATGTTAAGAACTAAAATCCTATTGGAACAACTAGTATTAATAGGATTTTTTACATTTTTATTTTTTACCAACAAATTTGTAAGTATATTAGAAGTTATTGCGAAATGAAGTTCATGAACTATATCATGACCCAAGGAAATAAATAATGAAAAGGTATGGCTGCCAATTTATTTTTTCCTGAATCTCATCGTCAAATGCTCAACATCATAGCTTACAGCTATGAGTTTCTGTTTTTCCTTGATCTTCAAAAAAAAACTTGCATTTTCGCTTATACAACTCTATTCGTTGAATGTCGAATTAATTTGCTGCAACTGATTTTATTCGCAGCAACCAACCAATTAATGGAATGAAAAATATAGATTCTTATACACATACTCGTGGCGAATCCATTTATGTGGATGATTTGCCAATTTTAGGGGGGACATTGTTCGCCGCAATTTTTGATGCTCCATTGGCACATGGAAAAATTACAAAATTAGATTTAACCAAAGCTAAAGCAATAGCTGGAGTAAAACATATTATTACGCATAAGGATATTCCTGGAGAAAATCAAATTGGAGGAATTTTCCCTGATGAACCTGCTTTGTCTGACGGGGACATACATTTTAGAGGACAACCGATTGCTTTGGTCTTGGCGACTTCTAAAAAAATAGCGCATGAAGCCATAAAGGCAATTGTGATGGAAGCCTCGGAATTACCTGTTATTGTAGATCCTAGGGAGGCAGCAGAAAAGGGGGAACTTATTGGCCCTGTTAGAACCTTCAAAATTGGTGAAGTAGATAAGGCTTGGGAGCAATGTGCTCATATTGTGGAAGGAAGAGCGGATTGCAATGGTCAAGAACATTTATATATAGAGGGACAGGGGGCGTATGCTTTTCCTGTTGAAAATGATTGCATCAGGGTGGTTTCTTCTACGCAAGGACCAACACAGGTTCAACGGGGAATTGCTAGGGTTTTGGGCTTGGCGATGCACAAAATAGAAGTAGATGTTCGGCGTTTAGGTGGTGGATTTGGAGGAAAGGAAGATCAAGCAACTCCCTTTGCGGTTTTGGCTGCTTTGGGGGCGTTTTTGAGCAAAAAGCCCGTTAAATTGATATTGGATAGGGAAGAAGATCTGCGCATGACAGGCAAACGACACCCCTATACTTCTGATTTTAAAATTGGTTTGGACGAGCAACTTAAAATTATTGCTTATGAAGCCGATTTTTATCAAAATGCAGGAGCTGCAGCAGATTTGTCGCCTGCGGTATTGGAGCGCACCTTGTTTCATGCTACCAATGCTTATTTTGTACCCAATGCTCGGTTGACAGCTAGAAGCTGTCGAACTAATTTGCCTCCCAATACTGCTTTTCGAGGTTTTGGAGGCCCCCAAGGAAAATTTGTTATGGAAGCGGCAATTACACTAGCTGCGGAGCAAATAGGAGTAGATAGAGCCCTGATTCAAAAGGCAAATTTATTACAAGATGGAGATGAATTTTCCTATGGGCAAATTGTAGAAAATTGTGAGGCACTAAAAACATGGGAACAAGCAGCCGCTGATTTTGATCTTCAGGGAATGCGTGACCGTGTTACGGCTTTTAATGCTCAACATACAACGCTCAAAAAAGGACTGGCTGTTATGCCAATTTGTTTTGGTATTTCCTTTACCAATACCCCTATGAATCATGCTCGTGCTTTGGTTCATGTTTATCAAGATGGAAGTGTTGGAGTAAGTACTGGAGCGGTGGAAATGGGACAGGGCGTAAATACTAAAATGCTTCAGATTGTAGCGCAAACTTTTGCCATAGCACCTGAAAGAATAAAAATTGAAACTACGAATACCACTCGTGTTGCCAATACATCACCTACAGCAGCAAGTGCAGGGGCAGATTTAAATGGTAAGGCACTCCAAATTGCTTGTTCTGCTATTTTGTTGCGATTAAAAACTTTTGTTCAACAGCAATTTAAGTTAGAACAGCTTGAAACGATCAGCCTTCACGATGAATGGGTCTATATTGATGGTCAAAAGACAGATTGGTCTTGGCAACAATTGGTGACCAATGCCTTTGTCGCTCGTATACAGTTGTCAGAGAAGGGACATTATGCAACGCCTAGAGTTAAGTTTGACAAAACAACAGAAAAGGGACATCCTTTTGCTTATCATGTTTACGGTACTGCAATTACAGAAGTAACGGTAGATTGTATTCGAGGAATTTATGAATTTGATCGAGTGGATATTGTACATGATTTTGGGCAGAGCATGAATAAAATGATCGATAAAGGACAAATAGAAGGTGGTTTGGTTCAAGGGATGGGTTGGGTGACCATGGAAGAATTGAGCTACAATCAAGAGGGGCGTTTATTGTCTTCTGCTTTATCTACTTACAAGGTGCCAGATGTATTTTCAGTTCCTAAAGTAATTAATGTTAAATTTTTAGAAACCAACCATTCTAATTTGGCAATTCTAAAATCAAAAGCAGTTGGAGAACCACCTTTAATGTACGGAATTGGGGCGCATTTTGCCATTACGGATGCCATTAAGGCGTTTAACCCCAATGCAAAAGGATTATTAAGTACACCCATGACACATGAACGGGTCTTGATGGCTTTGTATGATTCCTTTGAACAATAGAACCTTAATTTTTACGATGAAAAAAAATGGAATGTTGGTAGCGCTAATGGATGAATATCAGAAAGCGGCGCTTGAATACAAAGAAATATTAAGTGGTTTGTCGCTGCCTCAGTTTGTTGAGGTGGTAGACAAAGAAACAAAGGATGTGGATTGTCGGTCAATACAAAGTCTTACCTTCCATATCGTGCAGTCGGGGTATACCTATGCGAATTACATTCAGTCTATTCGTTCTGACAAATGGTTGGAATACGACCAAAAAATAGAAGATCCTGAAGAGGGAATGGTAGAAATTGATGCGATGTTGGACTATACCGAGCTAGTTTTTAAGGATATTTATTATAAGTCTAATGAAGCAATCGAAGTGTGGAAATTTGAAACAAGATGGGGGGTGACTTATGATTTTGAACAATTGATGGAACATGCTATTGTTCATATTTTAAGACATAGACGGCAGGTTGTGAATTTTTTGAGGCAGCAGCTTAATCGCTAGGTATTATAAGGCAGCAGCACAGTTAACTGATCTCACGAGCATTGCGAGTAATTTTTAACCTACTAATTTTGTTCTGTACTCAGAATTTTGTTAGAAAAATTGATTTTTTTCTACTATCTTACTCGCTTCTTTGAAGCTAAAATTCCTTTTTAGGGTAGCGATGAAAGGAATTAAAACACAAAATAAAACGATAAGTATATAAGATTATGGGAGTAGTGGAAACGATGATAGGGATTGTTGTTTGTATTTGCCTTTCGGGAACCGTAGTGATCCAGAAATTGGTACAACAATATGCAGAAGACCCTAACCGTCAGAATGAAAAAGATAAAGATTTTGCCGCCAATATGCGCTTCTTTAGGAAATGGTTGTTTTTTATTGCCGCCTTTTTTTCAGGAGCCTATATTATTTATAACCAAGTAGCAGGAACCCCTTGGCAGGCGCATTTGCAAGAGTGGTTGGATCTAATTTTCCGTTGGTTGCATATTATTTTTGGTATTTCTTGGGTGGGAGCTTCTTTCTATTTTGTCTTTTTAGAAAATTCCTTAAATCGAACAGAAGAAATTCGAGATGAATTGGCTGGGAATCTTTGGGCAATTCATGGTGGAGGATTTTATTTTTTGGAAAAATATAAAATCGCCCCCAAACAAATTCCTAAACACTTACATTGGTTCAAATATGAAGCTTATTTTACTTGGTTAACAGGGACTTGTCTGCTGACAATCGTTTATTATTTTAATGCAGAATCATTTCTGTTAAACCCTGAAATAACACAGCTTTCTCCCGTTTTGGGGGTAATGATAGGCGTATCATCGATTGTATTTTCGTGGGTTTTTTATGAACTGTTGTCTCAAACCTCTTTATTGGCACCAGAAAAACGCCCTATTTTCTTTTTGATCATGGTGCTTTATTTATTAGCGGTAGCCTATTGTTTGTCCATTGTATTTAATCCTAGGGCAGCTTATATTCACATGGGAGCTATTATGGGAACCATGATGGCAGGAAATGTATTTTTTGTAATTATACCTGCTCAAAAAGAAATGGTATTTGCCGCTAAGGAAGGGAGAGCGCCTAATGGGGAGTTGGGTAAACGAGCAGGATGGCGTTCTTATCACAACAATTATTTTACCTTACCAGTGCTTTTTATTATGATTAGCAATCATTTCCCAAGCACGTTTGGGAACGAGCACAGTGTCTTAATTTTGTTACTAATTTCTTTGGCAGGAGCAGGCATCAAGCATTTTCATAATCAATGGGAAAGGGGAGAACTCAATCGGTGGATTGTGCCCATTAGCCTTGTGCTACTCGTGCTCACCATTTATTTAACGGCTCCCAAATCTAGAGAAGAATTGGCAAATGCCGACAAAGTTCCTTTTACAGAAGTGGAGGCAATAATTGGGCAGCGTTGTAGACCCTGCCATTCCAAAACACCAACAGATGATGTCTTTATTGTGGCGCAAGGTGGGATGATGTTTGATACCCCCGAACAAATTGTTGCCAGTAAAGATAAAATAATGAATCGTGCTGTGATCACGAAAACAATGCCTCAGGGAAATAAAACAAAAATGACCATGGAGGAACGAACCAAAATTGAGACTTGGATTATGCAAGGGGCTAAATTAGAAGATTAAGCAAATGAACGAGCAACTAATCATTTATAGTAAGCGGGTCATGTTGCCCGATACCATTGGAGAATACACCATCTGGATCAATCAAGGTAAGATTGAAAAAATTCAGAAAGGTTGTATCAAGACTACGGCATCTATTCCTTTTTATAATTTTGAAAATGAGGTGTTGATGCCTGGAATTATAGACCCTCATGTACACATCAATGAGCCTGGGCGGACAGAATGGGAGGGCTTTTACACAGGGACAACTGCTGCTGCTGCTGGGGGAGTAACTACTTTGGTTGATATGCCACTAAATTCTTCTCCTGTTACGGTTAATGTAAAAGAATTAGATCATAAATTGGCTGCTACAAAAGGTAAATTACACGTAAATAGTGGCTTTTGGGGAGGAATTATTCCTGGAAATACGACCAGTTTAGCCCCTTTAGCAAAACGAGGTGTATTGGGCTTTAAGGCATTTTTGACCCATAGTGGCATTGACGAATTCCCCAATGCTGATGAAGCCACTTTGCGAGCGGCTTATGAGGCCTTAAAAGGAACTAATTTACCAATTTTGGTGCATTGTGAATTGGCTTCAGGGGCTTTTGATGCCCAATTGACCCAAAACCCAACAAATTATCTAGCCTATTTGGCATCAAGACCTCGAAAATGGGAAAATGATGCGGTTGCATTGATGTTGCAATTGGCTGAAGAATACCAACATTCTACTCATATTGTCCATTTGTCTTCTTCCGATAGTTTGCCAGCCATCCGAGCAGCAAAAAAACGGGGGGTGCCTGTAACCGTAGAAACTTGTCCCCATTATATTTTCTTTGATGCAGAAACCATTCCCAATGGAGATACTCGTTATAAATGTGCACCACCCATTCGAGAACAAGCAAACAATGTTTTGTTATGGGAAGCTTTGATGGATGGAACGCTTGATTTTATAGGTTCAGATCACTCTCCAGCACCGCCACGTATCAAAGAATTAGATACTGGAAATTACCAAAAAGCATGGGGGGGAATCTCTGGTATTCAGTTTACTTTGCCTGCTTTGTGGACCAAGGGACAAGCGCATGGTCTGACGTTGGAGCGGATTCGTACAATTCTTTGCGAAGCACCTGCCCAATTTATTGGTTTGGAGCAGCAAAAAGGAAAAATTAAGCTGGGTTATGATGCTGATTTAGTCGTTTGGAATCCTGAAGAATGGGACACCATTACTCGGCAAAAAATTGAAGCAAAACACAAAGTTTCGCCTTATGAAGGTAGACAATTACAGGGGCTTGTTAAACATACTTTTGTAAATGGAGTAAGGGTTTGGTCAGCAGGTAAATTAATCAATCCTAATCAAGGGCAGCTTGTTTTATCTTAGAATTCTTCACGGAGTCGTGTTATAAAATGTTCTGCAAAAAAAGGCTTAATTAATAAGTTTTGCGGGTAAGGCTTTTACTACTTTTAAAAAATATAGATCGTAAGTCGTATGCTTAGTTTCTGTAAATACAGAACATACGATTTACGACCTATAACCAAAGTAGTAATAAGAGAGCAGGATTGTTTAATACCCCACACGATTTTTCAAAAAGCTAGGGAAAGGGGATGTTTTATTCCTTTTTTTTACCTTGAAATCGATAATTAAGCCCCAAGTCCAAATTCAAGGAATTCAAAAACTCCTGAGTTCTCGAACTACTGCTGTTGGGCATTAGCGCCTGAGAAAAATTAAGATTAACCACTAAGTGCAAGCCTTGAATCAACCGATAGCTTCCACCAATACCTGCAAGGACAAATAGACTGTGTCGATCGTATTCAAATCCCCAGTTATCGCTACTGGTCCATTGACCATTGGTTTGGATTTCGGTCAATAAATTTTTATCTAAATAAGTATTCATAATCGCACCAAAAGTTAGATAACCACCCCATCTTTTGTGTTGAATCAGTTGGTAATTCCCTAAGAGATAAATCCCTACATAAGAATAACGGTTTGACATTCGTAGCGTTGTGGGAGCATTATTAATAGAAGCGTTCCACGCAATGGAGGTTGGGCGAGTATTGTAACCAATACTAGAATAAGCTGCGCCAAATCCAAGGTGCCAGCGCTCGTGCAAATGATAGTTGATCATAAATCTGGCACTATAACCTAAACGACCAATTTCTGTGCGTTCTCGTTCTTCTTTTAGCCATTTCTCGCTGCCCGAATTGGTCAATATCCGATAAGAAAAATTAGGAGAAAATAGCGCTTCCAAAGACCATTTGCTATTTAAGGTAGCTGTTTCTTGTGCTTGCCCTTGATAAACAGTGTACAAGAGGATAACGATTAAAACTAAATATCTCATGTTATAAACTATTTAAATATTGAATGGTTTGATCGATGTATTCTTGGTCTACTAGGCTTGTTCCTATCAGTGGCATATACCCCGATGCCATTTGGTCGAGCATTTTGTCCTTGCGGCTAAGAATTCCTGTATGTTCAATAGGAGTATAGTATCTTAAGTCTAAATCCATGTCCCCCATCATACCCGCAGGAGAATGACAATGAGCGCAATTAATATCCATATAAGCCCGACTTCTTTCGGCATCAGGCAGGCTATGATCCTTGTAACTGGGTAATTTTTCTAAATTATTCCAATCAAACTGGTTGATTAAATTAATTGTTTGGAAATAAGCCAATTGGTTAACGTTTTGTCCTCCTTTTTTGACCAGTCTATTTAAATTGTGCAGTTTAAAACCAGTGGGTTCCATTTGTTCATCTACTTGATGGCAAGTAAGGCACTCCTGTAAATTGGGAATATGGTAGGTTGTTATTTGTGGCTCTCCTTTTTTATTGATCCAATGGATAGGTAAATTAGCGCCACTACTTAATAAATAGGCTTCGGTTTGAGCCGTATTCCATTGATAGACGGCCGTTTGCCATTCTCCTTCATTTAGGACTAAAAGCCTTGTTTCAACAATCTTTTTTCCTTGAGTAGTGTCTCTTTCGTCATTCCAATAATAAAACGTCTTGACAAGAGTAGTGCCATCGGGGAAATCAGGCAGGGCATAACCTGTTTGGGTCAATTGAGTGCCTGTAGGCAGTTTAATTAATCGTTGTTTTTCCGAATAATCAGAAAAAAGCCCAGAAGATAATTCATACAAATGATAGTTGGGGGAAGGGGTTAAATTAGCGATATTTCCACTGAAAATATCTGTATCAGAAAGTTGTTCAGGAAAGTACTTCGGGTCAAAGGAATATTCTTTCTGGCAAGCTTCCAAAAAGAAAAAAAGAGCGACCGCTAGAATAAATAAAAACTTCTTTTTGTGCTGCATCATATTACTTGGTTGATATTGGGACGATTGGGAGAAACGATTTTAATATTTTTATTTCATGGTCTTATTGTTCGTTTACTTTGTATTTGGTCAGCAAAAAAACAAAAAATCAATGAACTATTGGGTAGAATGATATAAATTAATTGAGCAATTGTTTATTTTGGTGGCAAAGGAGAGGGAATTAATTGAAGGAGAAGTCTAACCTAACAAAGGTGTAATTTTTATTGCTAGAGTTATTTAAAATTCAAATTATGAAACCATTTTTATTGTTATTAATTCCGTTCATTTGTATCTGTGTTAGTTGTACCGAAACGAATGAATCTGCCAAGTTAGACTTGGATGCTTTGTACAAAGAATATGCTGTGGAAGGTTGTTTTTTGTTAAAATCATTAAATAGTAAACAGCTGTATGTTTACAATTCGAACCGTTGTTTACAGGGCTTCTTGCCTGCATCTACTTTTAAAATTGTCAATTCTATAACTGCTTTAGAGACAGGGGTTGCAACAGACGAAAATATGTTAATTAAATGGGACTCTGTTGTTCGTCAAATTGCAGTTTGGAATCAGGATCATACTATGAAAACGGCTTTTAAGGTTTCTTGTGTACCTTATTATCAAGAGATTGCTAGGCGTATAGGACCTTTACGGATGCAAGAATGGGTTAATAAATTGCAGTTTGGCAAAATGGACATTAGAAAAGAAACCATTTCTGATTTTTGGTTGAAAGGGAAATCTACGGTAACGCCCTATCAACAGCTTGATTTTATAGAGCGGTTGGCAAATAATGAGTTACCGATCAAGCCCTCTACTCAGCAAAAAATGAGGGACATTATGGTGATTGCTTCTGATTCTTCTGGAATGGTTATGAGAGGCAAGACGGGTTGGGCGATTGATGGCAATAGAAATATTGGCTGGTTTGTGGGGTATATAGAACGTCCTGATGGAGAGCGTTTTGTTTTTGTTAATAATATAGAAGCGGCAGTGGGAGCTATCAAAGACAATGATTTTATGATGTGTAGAAAGACCATTGTTGGTAAAGTTTTGGGCGACTTAGGTGTCATTTAAATTTACGCTAAAATATGGAGCATAGATTGTACTCAACGCCTATTTTTTTTCAAGAAGAAGCACTTATCCTGAATCATTTATTTGAAAATGGTTTACCTTGCTTGCATCTTAGAAAACCAATGGCAACTAAGGCAGATTGTGTTGACTTACTAAAAAAAATTAATGCTAAATTTTATGCTAGAATTATCCTTCATCAGCATTTAGAACTGGTCGAAGAATTTAATTTATTGGGGGTACACTTAACAGAGTCTGCTCGTAGAGCGCTATCTTCTGAGGCATTAAAACAACTAATAGAAACGTGTCATGCTAAAGACCGAATAATAGGCACAGCAATTCACCAAAGAATAGATCTTTTAACCTTACCAAAGCAATTGGATTATGTGACGTTGAGCCCTGTTTTTCCAAGTATTTCTAAACCCAATTATCAACCAACAGAAAATTGGAGCATACATGATTTGTCTTTCCCGTTCCAATTGATCGCTTTGGGAGGAGTTAATGCGAGAACTTTAGCAGCTGCTTATGAGCGTGGGTTCAAAGCGGTTGCTTTTTTGGGGGCAGTGTGGAATGGCAAGGCTTCAGCACTAGAAAATTACCAGAAATTATGCAAAAAAATACAAGCAATAGACCCTATGCGTTGAGCATTGCAGGCTTTGACCCTAGTGGTGGTGCAGGTTTGGTTGCAGATGCCAAAACAATGGAAGCGCAGGGGGTTTATGGGCTGACAGTTGCTACTGCCATAACGGTTCAGCATGAGTCTGTTTTTAGGCGGGTAGACTGGGTCGATCAAGACTTGATAAAGGCACAAATAAGCATATTGTTTCAAGAATACCCCATTCATTTTTGTAAAATAGGTTTGATTCAAAATTGGGAAGTTTTAGCGGCTATCACCAAACATTTGCTAAGGTTAAATCCTTCTTTAAAGATTGTTGTCGATCCGATTTTTAGAGCAAGCGCAGGATTTAATTTCCATGAAGAAGTAAGCTTAGAAACATTAAAACAATGGCTTTCGAATGTTTATTTACTGACTCCCAATGCACAAGAATTGAAAAAGATAGGAACAGAGGGACAAGCTCTAATGGCTGTTGCCAAAGCCTTAGCGGATTACTGCAATGTGTTATACAAAGGCGGGCATAACGAGGTGCAAAAAGGAACGGATTTTTTATTAGAAGATAATACAATACATACCTTAGCGCCTCAACAAAAAGTATATTATGAGAAACATGGCTCTGGTTGTGTGCTCTCTGCGGCAATTGTAGCAAACCTAGCCTTGGGTTATGATTTATTAGAAGCTTGCCAACAGGCCAAAAGTTATATCACGGCATTTTTAAATTCTAATAACACTTTATTGGGGTATCATTATAAACATAAGTAGTATAAATTGATGGGGCAATACGAAGAAAAAACATTAAACAAAAAGGAATTGGCTTGGAAAAAAGATGCGCTGGAATTGGGAGAGGGGCTAATTGAAAAATACAGTGGGAAGGAAATTGCTACTTTGACGATTTCCTTATTGGATGATGCCTTTGAAAATGCAATGCAAACGACTTGGTGGAAACGTCCTCGTAAATTTATGATAGCAACAGGGTTGGGCTATGCTTTGGGACAATATTTAGTAGACCAACTGGGCTTTGAATGGATTGCTTATAAGGATTATCAAGGGAAAGATATAGCCGTAAAACATCAAGCTTCTGGCATTATTAGCTTTCCTATTTCTGCGATTAGAAAACGATTAAAAACCAAAGAATACCGATTTATGGAGGACTATGTTCAAGTCCTAAAAAAAGAATTGACAATGATAAAAAAAGAG
This sequence comes from Aureispira anguillae, assembly GCF_026000115.1. Classification (GTDB taxonomy): domain Bacteria; phylum Bacteroidota; class Bacteroidia; order Chitinophagales; family Saprospiraceae; genus Aureispira; species Aureispira anguillae. The sequence goes on along the minus strand of NZ_AP026867.1, from coordinate 3,001,088 downwards.
ATTCCACGATTGCATTATGTTTCTCAATCTAAGGTAGGATTAACGCATTTAGAAGCGATTAAAGAAGCCTGCCAAGCAGGTTGTAAATGGGTGCAGTTAAGGATGAAGGAAGTAACCTTTCAAGAGTACTTGGATACGGCTATGGCTGCCAAAACAATTTGCCAAAACTATCAGGTTAAGTTAACCATCAATGACAATGCAGCTGTTGCCAAGGCTGTCCAAGCAGATGGATTGCATCTAGGCAAGGAAGATATGTCTCCGTTAGAAGCTAGGAAAATAGTAGGAGATATAATAATTGGTGGAACAGCCAATACTTGGGAAGATGTACAACGACTGTCTAAGGAGCAAGTGGATTATATTGGCTTGGGGCCTTTTCGGTATACAACAACAAAGAAAAAAATAAGCCCTGTTTTGGGAATAGACGGTTATACTAGAATTATCGACCAAATGAAAGCACAAGAAATAGATATTCCTGTATTGGCTATTGGAGGAATTAATCCATCTGATATTAAGGCAATTTTAAGCACAGGTGTTTGGGGAATTGCAGCTTCTGGTTTAATTACAAATGCCAAGGACAAACAGAAAACTTGTACAGAAATTATGCAGCAGTTAAAAGATTAAAAAGAGGCGATTTTACAAAAGCTTAATTTTTAGATGGCTTTGTAAATAAATGATTAAAAGGATTTTTTATATCCTTAAACTTTATATTGGTTAGGGTTTGAGCCAAATGCTGTTTATTTGTAGCAACGTAAAATACTTTATTTAATTACAACAAAAATAAGTATGATTCAAGCTGCTACAAATAAGGCAAAAGATTGGATGTTTGGCAAAATCCATGGTAATAATCTAATTTACAACACTTGTTGGGAAGATCCCAAATGTGATCGAGCATTACTTGAAATTGACGAAGCCAGTGAACTGGTTATGATTACAAGTGCGGGTTGCAATGCCTTGGACTATGCGCTGGATAAACCTGCTGCAATTCACTGTGTAGATGTCAATTACCGCCAAAATTCGTTGTTAGAACTAAAAAAAGCCTTTTACAAGATAGATGCCCACAGCCAGTTGTTTCAATTTTTTGGAGAGGGGAAGCACGAAACGCCAATCTATTGTTATGAGCGCTATCTAAGGGAGCATTTGCCTGATTTTGCTCAAAAATTTTGGGACAAAAAAGTAGAACCTTACTTTGGTGCTAATCGTTTTCGTCCCAGTTTTTATTTTTATGGTACAGCGGGGACTTTTGCTTGGTTGTTTGGTTATTATATGCGCCTGCGAAAATCCTTGTACTCCAATGTTCAACAGTTGTTGAATGCTCCTACCTTAGAAATTCAGACTTATTGGTACAATATCATTGAAAAAAAGATCATTGGGAATTTTATTCAATGGGCAATGAAACAGCCTGTTACGCTAAGTTTATTGGGTATACCAAGATCCCAATCTAAGTTGGTAGAGGAGGAATATATTGGTGGTGTGATTCGTTTTATTCAAGATTCATTGCGCTATATTTTTACCAAATTACCAATTCGTGATAATTATTTTTGGCAGCTTTATATCAATGGAAAATATACTCCAGAATGCTGCCCTAATTATCTGAAAAAAGAACACTTTGATACCCTAAAAAAAGAACAGGAAAAAATACAGACCCATACAACCACCATTTCACAATTTCTCAAAGACAATCCTAATTCATACAGTCATTTTGTCTTGTTGGATCATCAAGACTGGTTGGCTGCCAACGATGTCCCTGCCTTGGAAGAGGAGTGGGATTTAATCCTCAAAAATAGCCGACCTGGCACTAAAATACTACTACGATCAGGAGCAGTAAAAATAGATTTCTTTCCTGATTTTGTAAGAAGAAAGGTCAATTTTGATGATCAAGTTACAAAAGCACAACACCTTCAAGATCGAGTAGGCACCTATGGTAGCGTTTATTGTGGTGTGGTACAATCGTAAAATTCAGACTCGTATTGTCTTTCCCAATCACACGAACGAGAGAGCTACTTACGCCTTTATTTTTATTATAAGAATAATTTGTGGTCATCAAAGAACCATATAAAATAACATTAAATTATGATTCCAGCATTCCAAGACATTACTTCGCAAAATCATGCGATGAAGAGATATTATAAGTTCCAATCCAAAATTTATGACAAAACGAGGTGGGCATTTCTTTTTGGTAGAACTAATTTGGTGCACCAACTGCCTATAGCGCGAGATGCTGCTATTCGAATTCTGGAAGTGGGCTGTGGTACAGGGTATAATTTACATAATTTTGCTTCTTATTTTGTAAATGCACAATTAGTAGGAATGGATGTCTCAGAAGATATGATTGCTTTGTCGCAGAAAAAGATGGAGCCCTATAGCAATCGAGTAGATTTATTGCCTCAGGCTTATGGGGAAAGACCTTTGCTGCGGGAGGAAAGCTTTGATGTAGTGGTATTTTCTTATGCGTTGACAATGATAAATCCTCAGTGGGAGAACTTAATTGAACAAGCTTATAAAGATATTAAACCAGGAGGAATCATTGCCGTTGTTGATTTTCACAACAGTGGAAATCCGTTGTTCAAAATGCATATGAAGAACAATCATGTTCGAATGGACGGGCATTTATTGCCTGTTTTAGAAAATAAGTTTTCGACCTTATCTTCAGATGTGCAGAGGGCTTATTGGGGACTGTGGGAATATTTTTCATTTGTTGGCATAAAACCTTATCGATAGCAATGGCAAAGCGAAAATTAGACGTTCTGGTACTTTCTGACATTCATTTGGGAACTTATGGCTGCCATGCAACAGAATTGGTAAACTATCTAAAGTCCGTCAAACCTAAAATATTGGTGCTGAATGGTGATATTATTGATATTTGGCAATTCAAAAAAAGCTATTTTCCTAAACCACATTTGGCGGTGATTAGTCAAATTGTAAAAATGGCTTCTAAAGGAACAAAAGTTTATTATTTGACAGGCAACCACGATGAAATGCTTCGTAAATTTGTTCCAATGCAAATGGGGAATTTTTATATGGACAACAAATTGTTGTTGGAACTGGATGGAAAAGTTGCTTGGTTTTTTCATGGCGATGTATTTGATACTTCTGTTACCTGTGCCAAGTGGTTGGCCAAATTGGGGGGAGCAGGGTATGATGCTTTGGTGGCGATTAATTTAGGGGTGAATTATGTGCTAAAATCGGTAGGGAAACCTAGAATGTCTTTGTCTAAAAAAGTAAAAGATAGTGTGAAAAGAGCCGTGAAATACGTTAAGGATTTTGAAACAGTTGCAGCAGAATTAGCCATTGAAAAAAGTTATGATTATGTAGTGTTAGGGCACATTCATCAACCGCAAATTAGGTCGATTGCAACCCATAAAGGGCAAACTACTTATTTAAACTCAGGAGATTGGATTGAAAACTTGACCGCCTTAGAATATGTGGACAAAAAATGGTCGATCTATCAATACAGCGAGGTAGATTTTGAACCCACTGAAATTACCGAAGAAATTAAAGATATTAATTATGAGATGGTGTACGCTTCTGTTACAGAGGGCAAAATAGATCAAATTTTCAAAGAGTTGATCCTACAATAAAAGAAACTAATAAGGTTAGTATTTTATGTTTATAGCCCTGCGGCATTATAGGTCGCAGGGCTTTTTGTAGGATTAATGTTGTTTAACTATAGTTTTAGTTATAGAAATATTAAATTCTTTGCAATATGGTAAATCTTGCTTTAGATTTTAGATATTGCGTCTAAACAATCTAATCAAATGAAGCACCTAATACTTATAATCGTATTGTTAACAACCATTAGTAGTTGTACCATTGACAAAAAAATTCCTGTCGAAAAACAGGGCTATCTTCGATGGGTAGGAGACCTTGTTGCCAATCCCAAGGTAGACGATAAAAACTTTAAACTTTGCTATGGAGAAGAAAGGGTTTATCAATATTTTAATACCTCCAATGGATTTCAATACAAGGGAGAGAAAAAAGAACTGGTTCGGCAGTTTAAACAGCGATACCAGACCGTAAAAGCTGAAGACCAAAATGGGATGATTCGCATCCGTTTTATTGTAAATTGCGAAGGAAAAGCAGGGCGTTTTAGATTAATGGAAGCAGATGCCAATTATCAAGCAAAAAAATTTGATGCTCGAATTGTTGAGCAATTATTAACCATTACAAAAGACCTTGACGGCTGGGTGCCTCAACGCTATGAAGGAACACCTATTGATTACTATCTCTATCTTACTTTTATAATAGAAGAGGGGAGGATTAAAGAAATTTTACCATGATAAAAACTATAATTTTTATATTGGCATCTGTGACCTATAGTTATGCCCAACCTAATTGCCTTGCATTTAAATATTATGGGGATAGCTTAAAATGCCAAGCGTGCGAAACATTGGAAAAAGCAAAAGGGCATTATCAATTTACCAAAAAATTTCAAGAAGTGCACGATGAAGCAATTGCCATAGATTCGACTTTTGCCTATGCTTATCGAGAGAAATCTGTTGCTTATTTGAAGAGTGGCGATTTTATAACTTGGAAGGAGTTGGTCGATAAGGCAGTCTATTATAACCCCAAAGATAATTTAGCTTATAGGGGCTGGTGCAGATACCAATTTTTTGGCGATTATAAAGGGGCTATTGAAGATATAGAAGCCTTGGAAAAATTGGTTGATTATGATATTGGGCATTCTGTTAATGGTGATTATCATTTGACAGTAGCCAAGGCCTTGTGGTATAAAGCAATTGGAAGGTCCCTCAAAGCCTTAGATTTGATAGAAGGTTATTTGGAGAATAGCGAAAATGCTGCGGGAATTTATGACTACTTGCATTTGGGAGTGTTGTATTTTGAACAAGGTAAATACCAAGCCGCAATTGCTGCATTTGAAAAGCAAGAAGCTTGGAATAATATTGCCGATAGTCATTATTATAAAGCACTGGCTTTGGAAGCTTTAGATAGCCCACAAGAGCGAGAGAAGGAGTTGGAAATCGCCAAAGCACTTTATTTAAAAGGCTCTAAAATGTTTAATCACTATACCCATTATCCAGATAAAATTTATTTGGAAGATATAGAGCAAGCATTGAATGGAAGGTAGTAAAAAATTATAAGTAGTAGTTCGTACATTCCGTCTTTATAGGGGAGTGTATACGAGCTACTACTTATTTAAACCGTAGCCTAGTAAAAAGTTTTGCCAGCCACAGCCATTTGGCGAAGTGAAGCAGGAACTTCAAATCTAGAACCATAAGCCGCTGCAAATTGATCACAATCTGCCACAAAATTTTGAACGCCTACATAATCGATGTAAGAAAAAACGCCACCAGTATAAGCAGGAAAGCCAAAGCCAGTTAAAGAACCAACATCGCCATCTGTCGGAGAATTTAACACGCCTTCTTCCAAGCACTTATAAGATTCTAGTGCCATAATATGCAAAATGCGCTTGCCAATGATATTGGCCTCTAAATAATCAATATTATTAGGAAAGTGTTCCGTTAAACCCGACCACAAATGCTTTTTGCCCTGTTCTGGGTATTCATAAAATCCTCTTCCCGCTTTTTTGCCTGGTCGATCAAGGTCAATGGCTAATTTTTTGATCGTGGCATACAATTCTTGATGAACTGGATTCTTTTCCCCACCATCTGCGTCCATTACGTGAAGCATTAGCGTAAGAGAAACTTCGTCCGTAACCGCTAAAGGACCAACAGGCATCCCTATTCGTCGAGCTATATTTTCGATCATAGGAGCAGGCACTCCTTCTTTTAGTAAAAGAATTCCTTCACGAGTAAACATAGAAAATACCCTAGAAGTAAAAAATCCTCTACTATCATTTACAACAATTGGAATTTTACCAATTTGAGTGACATAATCAATGGCAGCAGCCACAGCATAATCGGATGTTTGTTGACCAACAATCAATTCAACGAGCGGCATTTTATCAACGGGAGAAAAGAAGTGCATCCCAATAAAATTTTGAGGTCGCTCGGCAGCTTTTGCCAACGAACTAATCGGAATGGTAGAAGTATTGGAAGCGTAGATTTTATTGGCTGCAATTTTAGGTTCTGCTTCTTGAGTTACTTTAGCTTTTAACGCTGGATCTTCAAAAACAGCCTCTATAATCAAATCACAGCCTTCTAAGCTTGCTGCTTCTTGGGTTGGTGTTATTCTATGAAGCGTATCTTGCATGGCTTCAGTAGATAAGCGACCTTTAGCAACGCTTTTTTGTAGGAGATGAGTAGAATATTCCTTGCCTTTCGTTGCTTGTTCAAGACTTACATCTTTGAGTACAACTTGCATCCCAGCCTTAGCAGACACATAAGCAATTCCTGCTCCCATCATTCCCGCACCCAAGATGCCCACTTTATTGACGTTGAAAAAATCAAACCCTTTGGGTTTTAGTTTTCCCTTTTTAGCTTCATTGATGGCAAAAAATCCAGTACGAATGATGTTTTGTGCTTCTTTAGAATAAAAGGCTTTAATAAAATAGCGAGCTTCAACTTCTAAGCCTCGATCAATAGGCAATAACATTCCATCGTGGATAGCTGCCATAGCGTATTGTGCGCCAGGGTAATTTCCATGTGTTTTTTTACGCAAATTTCCAATTCCTCCTATCATGGTATCGGAGCCAGTTTTGGACATCAAGCCCCCTTGTGGGATTTTATAGTTTTTGCTGTCCCAAGGTTGCTGCACTGATTCATGCTCCAAAATCCATTGTTTAGCTTTGGCTAAAAGGGCATCTTGATCGTCAGCAATTTGATCAACTAAGCCTTCTGCTAAAGCTTGAACGGGTCTAAATTGCTTGGCTTGAAGAATATAAGCAGTCGCTTTAGGAATACCAATTAGATAACTAAGACGTTGTGTGCCACCGCCACCAGGCAATAGCCCCAGTTGCACTTCTGGCAAGCCAATCTTTATCTTGGAGCTATTCAGTGCAATTCTATGATGGCAAGTCAACGCAAGTTCATAACCTCCTCCTAAAGCAGTTCCATTGATCGCAGCAACAAAGGGTTTGCCTGACTGTTCGAGGGCACGAAAGCCCTTATGCACTTCTATGATTTCTCGAAAAAGCCCTGCTTTATCTTCTGGTGGTTTACTAATAAATTTAAGATCGGCACCAGCCATAAAGTCACGATGGGCAGAAGTTAGAATAATTCCTTTAACCAGTGGCTTTTCTACAATTTGTTGCGCAATTTCTAGATAGTACTTGATAAAATCAATGCTAAATAGATTGGTTGGTTCCTTGACCATATTGATTGTAATCGTGGCGAATCCATCGCTATCAATTACATATTCAAGGAGGTCATTTTTTATTGCTGTATGTTCCATTATAATTTAATCTTCTTGATTGATATTTTTGATAAATAAATAAAAGGTAGAAATGAGTAATGAAAGAAATAGACTACTCGCAAAAAATAAGCCTGCAATAATCAGTGAATTACCAATTGGAGTACCATCTATTTGCATCAATAATAATTGTGTGACGGTAGCACCAAAGGCAAACCCACAACCGATTATCATTAACTTTCTAAATGTTTTTTTCCTTTTTTCTTGGGGCTGCCATTTGTGGTATGCATATATACTCGCAAATATAAACATGGCCATGAGCGAGAAGGGGGCAAAAATAGAAACCAGCTCCGTAATATGATTCGGATCAAAATTTTTGTACCATTCCAAAATTCCGCTCAGGGTTGCTAACCAAGTAATAAGAATGTAAAACAAACCGCCTAAAAATCCTGCTATTAGTTTTTGTATCATAGTTAAAAAATTACGAATGCAAATGACTTATTGGTTGAAAATGCCATAGAAATGAGTTAAGAATTTTTGAGCGAACTAATAAGGATTTAAAGATCGCTTATACTCGTTCTATAATAGTCGCAATTCCCATACCTCCTCCAATACAGAGTGTAATTAGTGCGGTACTCAATCCTCGTCTTTCTAACTCGTCTAATGCCGTACCCATTAACATGCACCCTGTAGCTCCTAGAGGATGTCCCAAGGCAATTGCTCCTCCATTGACATTAACTTTGTTGTGGTCAACCCCAAGGTCATCCATGAAGCGCAAAGAAACAGAAGCAAAGGCTTCGTTGACTTCATATAGGTCAATATCGGTTTTGGACATCCCTGCTTTTTTTAGCGCACGTCTACTAGCAGGAGCTGGCCCCACTAACATAATGGTAGGATCTGTACCATACGTGGCAACCGAACGAATCCTTGCTCTAGGCTGTAGACCAAGTCGTTCGCCTGCTGCTTTACTGCCAATCAATGCCAAGGCCGCACCATCTACAATAGCAGAGGAATTTCCTGCATGATGAACGTGATTAATTGCTTCAACTTCGGGATAACGATCAATGGCAACAGCATCAAAGCCACCCATTGCACCCAGTTTTTCAAAAGCTGGCTTTAAGTTGCTAAGTCCTTCTAGGGTGGTACTTGGGCGAACATTTTCATCTTTATCTAATACCAAGAAATCATTGATATCCTTAACGGCAATAACTGATTTTTCGAAGGCATTTTCAGCCCAAGCTTTAGCGGCACGTTTTTGAGATTCTAAGGCAAATAAATCAACATCATTACGAGAGTAACCATATTTAGTAGCGATTAAATCGGCAGAAATACCTTGCGGAACAAAGTGCCCAGGCATAGCAACAGAAGGATCCATTGCAATGGCACCGCCATCTAATCCAATTTTTACTCTAGACATTGATTCTACACCACCTGCTAACATCAAGTCGTTAAAACCCGATTTGATATAGGCAGCGGCTTGGTTGACAGCTTCTAACCCCGATCCACAAAAGCGATTTAGGGTAACAGCAGTAAGGTGTTCGCCATACCCCGAATGTTGGGCAGCTGTTTTGGCAACATTGGCCCCTTGATCCATAATTTGCGTTACACAACCTAAGATCATGTCTTCTACTTGGGTGGTGTCCAATTGATGGCGTTGGCGTAGGGCATCCATAACCGTTACAACGAGTTGTGTTGCTGTTGTTCCAACCAAAGCGCCTTTTTTATTTCCTCGTCCTCTTGGGGTTCGTAGGGCATCATAAATATATGCTTCCATTATTTGATTGATTTAATCTTTGAATAATAATTCGTGATAGTCGTTCATATAAATTATTGCTTTAAAGCGTTGAGCATTTGAAGTAATTTCTCCATCTGAGCTTCTTGTTGGGCTAATCTTTTCTCTTGTTTTTTGATTTGAGCCTGTTGTTCTTGATTGCTTTTGATGAGTAGAGGAATCAAATCGGTGTAATTAACAGCTTTGTAGCCTTCTTCATCTGTATAAACTAAATTAGGTAAAATTGTTTCTAACTCTTGTGCAATTACACCAAAATGCAATTTGTCATCGAATTGACCTTGTTTGAACGCAGCAGTATTAAAATGATAAGAAACAGGATTAATTTGTGCCAATAAGGCTGTGCTATGTTCTAGTTTTGTAATGCCCGTTTTATATCTCTTGTCTGAACTACTAATCGTTCCAGATACTAAAATATTCCCAGCAACGTGTAAGCGTTGAGCAGGCGCAGTAGTACCAATTCCTACACTTCCATTGCCTTGGATTCTCATTACTTCAGTAAAGACATTTCCTGTTTCCCCCCCAAAGGTAAACTTATCACCAGGACTTCCTGCATCAAAGTCGTCAGAAGCAACAAATCGCATTTCTGCATTGTTGCTATTTCCACTATGTCGGATATAACCTGGTTCAGTGGCACTGCTGGTAAAATAAATCGTACTAACATCACTCACTTTATTGATTTCTAGTACGCCATTTACCGTAAGTTTGCTGGTTGGGGTATTGGTACCAATTCCTGTATTGCCTGTGGCGTGATCGATGTATAACCTTTGATGGTACTGATTGGCACTATTAAAAGATTGAATGGTAAAATTATCGTTGGCATTTAAAGCTCCTTCTGTAATTAACCAGCCGTTACCAGAGGTTAAATTAGACATTCTAATATCGGCACTGTGGTTAGAACTATTGTTTTCGGAAGCCAAATGAAGTTCACTTTGATTGGCATCATGCATGTATTGATTGCCTTCTAGATGTAATTTTTGGCTAGGAGTTGGGGTACCAATTCCTACATTACCATTATTAATAATCCGCAATCGCTCACTTACAACAGTTGCAGATCTTGTTCCCAAGCTAAGCCAACCTTCCGTTGAGTTGGTTTCTGAATGCGTTCCTGCTTCTATATAACCCATGACCCGATTAAGTGGGTTGGGGGTTCCTGCTTCACTAAGAGCAAGAGACAATCTACTTACTTCATCAATGCCAGTCCCTACACCATAGGTTTTTCTATTGTCTATTATTGCTCCTGTAAACACGCCATTTACTTCATCATAAACATGTAATTTAGTGGCTGGAATCGCCGTACCAATTCCTACATTTCCAGAACCGCCTTGGATTCTCATGTGCTCCTCTGAAGTGGTCAAGCCAGTTTGATTGTATAAAAAACGTAAACTTTCGTCAGGGTTATCTCCCCATGCAATAATCGCATCTTCTCTATCTGCTCCTTCATCTTTTACCCCAACATAAATTCCATCTGTATCATCTCCTAGATAGATTCCATAATCCATCCAAGTTCTATAAGTACCTGCGCCAGAACCAATTTGTAGTTTGGTGGAGGGACTAGTTGTTCCAATTCCTACATTGCCTTGTGTGTATATGTTATCGTTGATATGGTTGGCTTGAGTGGTGCCTCCCACTTCGTACCAATCCTGATCTTTTAGAGCAGTTAAATCAACAGGGCTCGCATCATTGGTTAAGGATAGGATGTTTGTATTAGGGTCATAAGATAAGTCTTGAATTTCATTGGTAATGTCGTGGTCCGCATCATTCCCTAGGGGCTGCCAAACTGCACCCGTCCAATAGTAATAACCAGGCACAACATCAGCAACCGTAGCCGTATTGTAGACCAATAAAGAGGTAATATTACCATTGCTAATGGTACTGCCATCTAAGGTGTTTAGCAGGGCTATTCTAGGAATTAATAAGCCTCTATTGGTAGCACTTACGTCCAACATGGCAGAAGCATTGGGTACTGTTCCAATACCGACTCCTTGGGAATAAATTTGTGTAACAACAAATAACAAACAGATAATCGTTAGTATTGTTTTCATAGCTTTTGTTCTTGATTGTGAGATGCATAGGAATCTCTGGTGATACTAATTATTGATAATTACTGAGTGCTTAGGGGGGGGATTCTTATCAAAAGAGAAATATTGGGATTTATAAGTAGATGGACAAAAGTAATTAACATTAAATTACTCGCAGTGCTCGTGAGATCAGTTAGCTGTGCTGAGACTACGTGGTGAGCATCTTTTGTCCGCTAGGCTTCCTTGAAAAGCCTCGCTTTACTTGCCTCGCTGCGTGAAGTCGCAGGCTTAGTTAGCCCGCTAAAGCTACATTTTGCAAGTCGTTAGCGAAAAAAATATACTCCAATTTTTAAACTACTAATTTTGTCCATCTACTTACCGCTATAAAAAGACTACGTAAAATACAGTAATTTTGTGAAATATGTAAGTTATTTTAAAATAAAGGATAGGTAGAGGACAAAACAATTTAAATAAAGTAAGGGTTTAATCGAGCTATTTTAAGATGGTAGGTTTTTACCCTATTAGTGCTAGAGAAGACAACTTAGAAGGATAAGGCTAGTAGAAATTAGAACAAAAAAAATGTTTTTTTTGCTCATTTTATGCAGTTTATATTTTTTATGATTTAGGACTAGAAAACTTTTTTTTAATAAAAAGTAAAATGCTAAAAGCATTAATTTGAATTAATAACATATTGTTTTTTTGTCAATTAAGTTGGTAGGGAAGTTTTTGATTTGGGCAAAATATCCACCTTAAAATGAAAAAAAAAGATACATTTCTAGATAATTTATCGGTTACAATTCAATAAGATATGGGTGCCATTAGATGAGGGCTAAATAGCTGGATGAAATGGCGTAGAACATTCGTTTTAAAATAAAAAAAAATAAACGGGCTTTTTAGAGTTGGAGTCAAAATATACCGACTATTGAGCCTATTTTGAATAGAACCAACTGTATCGATTTTTTGAATAAAAAAATACGAATTATTGTTTTTTAATGAAGTGAGAAATTTTTAGCCAAACGCTCATTTAGTTAAGTGATAAATCCTACCCAATAAATTCCAAATCGTAAGCTGCGAATTTTTTAAGAAATCCAAGGATAAATAAAGACAAGTGAATAAGAACGAATGATTTAAAAAAAACAATTTGGAGGTGGCTAAGAACACTTTTTAAAAAAGAAAAAAAGTGAATATGTAAAGTCGTATTATTCTGATATTTAAATGTTAAGACTTTGTTTTGTATCGAATTTTAGGAAATTACCAATTTAAAATTCGAAAATCACCCACGAAAGCAATACTTATTTTGTTTTTAATTAACACTTAAATTTAAAACTTACAGTAATGAAACGGTTTACACTACCAATTATTCTTGTTCTCTTATTCGCAACATTAAATTTAGCCAACCTAAAGGCACAGACAGTATCTGAAAGAGCAGCTATAAAGGAATGGCTCATTGCCAATCAAGAACATCTAACCCTATTATCTTCTGACGAATATCAAAAATTATCCCCTTCAGTAAAAGGTATTCTAGATGTAGACAAACGCTCTCTTATTTATGACCAAGAAGTAACCCTTGCAGACATCAGTGCTTTTGAAGCAAAAAACACTTCAATGGATTATGTGCCATTTCAAGGGCAATTAGTTCGGGAAGAACAGGGGCATTCAAATCAAGACAAAGTAGCTAAATGGCTTGAAAGCAATAAACGCCGAAATATAAAAATCATTTCATATCAAAATTACAAAAGCCGTTCGAGTAAGGAACGTGCTTATATCGATCAACTTGTTGATAAAATTATTTACAAGGGAGAGACCCTAGAATGGGGAGACATTGAGGAGTTTGAGCAGTCAAAATAATGCGATTAAATTTTTTAATTTGAAATGATTTTAATGTTATGAACTATAAAATTTTTACTTATTGTGCTTTTGTATTTTTATGGATTTCCAATCTTACTTTTGGACAATCAGACGAGCCCTGTACGGCTTCAGCCCTAAGTGTAAGCACCACATGTTCCTTTAATACCTTTACGACAGCAGGAGCAACGGGAACATTAGGGGCACCTGCTCCAGGATGTGCCAATTATGTATCTGGCGATGTTTGGTTTACGGCAACTGTCCCTGCTTCGGGGCATCTAATTGTAGATTGCAATGCAGGAGTTATAACAGATGGCGGAATGGCTATTTATACGGGAAGTTGTAATGCATTAACATTGGTTGAATGCAATGATGATGGTAGCGCAAACGGTCTGATGCCATTGATTGATAACACAACGCTAACCCCAGGAGCAACAGTTTGGATTCGTTTTTGGGAATATGGCGATGACAATCCAGGGACGTTTGATATTTGTGTTTATGATGGAAACCCAAGCGTTAGTGGCCCTTGTGCAGGGGGAGCAGGAGGAAATGATTGTAGCCAAATGCAAGCAATTTGTACCGATAATACCTATTGTTACACCGCAGGAATTGGCTCAACAGCCTCTACGGGAAATAATTATGGCTGTTTGTTGACGCAACCCAATCCATCTTGGTATTTCTTTGAAATCTCTACTGCTGGAAACTTAATTTTTGATATGGCAGCTGGATCAGATATTGATTTTGCAGTTTGGGGACCTTATGCCAATACTGCTGCTGCAACCGCTGCTTGTGGAGCTTTGCCAGCACCTATTGATTGTAGTTTTAGTACGGCTCCTACCGAGCAGGTTAATCTTACAGGGGTGAATGTAGGAGAAATATATGTGTTGGTGGTAACCAATTATGCCAATGTAGTACAAGATATAACCTTGAATGCTGCAACGGGAAATACGGCTGCTACAAATTGTGCTATTGTAAACCCTACAGCCTGTGCAGCAGATGCAGGAAGTTGGTAATTTTAATACTGTTCAAGATAAAAAAACAATTATGACTAGCGATATAACAAAGCATTGTCAACTGTTTGCCGTAGGGACATTATTAACTCTATGCGGACTTTTTGGTTCGTCAGTTGAAGCACAGTGCGATTTTATTAACGATATAACAGGGATTGTACAGGGAACATTGCCTGTTGGGAATGCTGCTAATCCTGCTTTATATACCCATATTTATGTATTGGTCGATAATCAAGGTAATATTTTTGCCACCAATAATACACCTGATTTTATAGGCGTTCCCGCTGGCTTTTATAATCTTTATGCTGTTAATTATAGTAATGCAGAAGCGGCAGCAGTGCTGCCATTATTAGCGGCTGGACAAGCTTGGTTTAATGTGGAAACCTATGGGAATGATGATGCTAATTTTTGCTTAGATTATAGTTTGCCGTACGGCTCTGGTTGCCCAATTGTTGTTTGTGATGCTTTGACAATTTGCGAAGTAGACACCTTAAATAACCCCGCAATTGCCTATAATGTAACAAACCATAGTCAAACTTACTGTTTGGTTTGTAATGACCTAATTGTAGGAATGGAGTCTACGGGAATTTTTCCCTTACAAGATTACCCTAGAGCCATAACAGGAGCTAATTGTCAATTGTTTGGGGTAAATTTTAATACTGTAAACGGAAATCCACTAGCAGTTGGCGACATTTGGACTACTACTATGGATGCAGAATGTGCCAATAATTGCATTGATTTTATAGGAATGGATCTGAATATTACTCCAATTTCACAACCTTCGGGCAACGGAATTAGTACTACGGTTGATTGGTGGACTACAAGCGGAGGATGTGTAGGAGCGCAAACGGCTACTAATGAAGGAGAGCCTTTTTCAGAGTGGGTGGATAACACTTGTGTGCCAAGTTACAATCCTGCCCCAATTAATGCTCGTCCTGTGGGGGGAGGAGATCATTTGCAGCAGTATGCAGTAAGCATATCTCATGGGCGTTTTGCCTGTTCAGGAGGAATGGATTTAACCCAACAGCCCATTTTTTACACCGTTGAATGCGATTCTGGAGGGGCATCTATTTTAAATGTTGCCGTTTCTAATGCTGGGGCAAATATAAGTAGGGTAGAAGCGGCACTTTATGGTCCTGTTGACCCTTCCTGCCCAAGTTTTACGGGAGGAACTTTTGTCGATTGTAACGATGCGGGCAATAATGCTATTTCTGGTCTTCCGATGGGAGATATTATGTTAACAACAGCAGCTAATCCAGGAGAGGTTTATTTGGTGATTGTTGATACAGAAGGAGCAGATCAATTTAGAATTAGCTCCACTACTATTTTATTATCTACGCACTTGGTCGCCTTTGAAGGGCATAAAGAAGAACAAAATAACCTGCTAACTTGGGAGGTTGCCAACGAAGAAGATACCGATTATTATGTATTAGAACGTTCCATAAATGGGATTGATTTTAGCGAACTGTCTATTTTGCCTGTCCATATAACCAGTTTGTCACCAACTAATTATGAATATAGAGATCTGCTGCCTGGATTAGGGACAAAATATTATCGATTAAGAACAGTATACAAAGATGGGCAGTTTGAATATTCTAAGGTGGTTGCTTTGTTTCGTGAGGGAGATGGTTTAGGAACGGTTCGAGTTTATCCTAATCCAGTTAACAATACGTTTTATGCCGAGTTTTACGCATCTTCAACAACGGAATTAGCTTATGAAATTCAAGACATTGTTGGGCAACTTATCAAGAAAGGAACAAGAGAAACTAGTTTAGGGGTAAATAAAATAGAGTTATCTTTAGAAGATTTACCAAGTGCTACTTATGTAATTTCTTTGACGTTAAATGGCAGGCGTATTCAACGCAAGTTAATTAAGCAATAGGAAAGAGCGGATCAATTCATCTTGTAGAAGATACAAAAAAAAGTACTTCAATTTTTAGAGCTGGTTTTTTGTTTTTATATTTCTTTGACAACTTCGTTAAGAGGGTTTATATTTAAGAATTACTAAAATAAAATTATGCAAACATTAATGAATTCTTTTAAAAGATTTACGCTTATTATATTAGGAGCAATTGCCATGACTTCTTGTGATCCTTGTTCAGGTGTTATATGTACCAATGGAACTTGTAGCAATGGAACTTGTGTTTGTGAGCCAGGCTATGAGCGGAATAATTCTAATTGTATCGCTGTTAATCAATTTTATGTAGGAACAGGGACAGTTACTGCAACACTAGTAGCTGTTGATGTGAATGGAAACTCTAATACCACTAATAATGTAGGGTATACATTAAATGCATCAACAACAGATCCTTATGTTTTTACTTTAGTGAGTTTTAATGGCTTAATAAAGAACGATATTTCTTTTAAAATTAGTGATTCAAATCATGATGTAATTATAGCTGATAGTACCACAACTTCTGCTGGAAATGCCTATACTTATAGTGGAGGAAAAGTTGGTAATCAAGTACAGTTAGTTATTAAAGACACAGCAACAGAAACGACTTATACGGTTGCTTTTGTGGCTTAAATATGACTTTAATCTAAAATTCGGGAATGGGGAATAGTTGCTCATTTCCGAATTTTTATTTTAACGGCAACCTTATAATGTTGGGACTTTTAGGAGTAAAACAAATGTATTGCTCCAAGTGTTTTTTGGTGGGCATATGACTGATTGGGAACAAAGTACGCCGCAGAAAGCTGCTATTTTTCTGTAAGAAAAATAAGGTTTTCAGGTGTTTGAGCGAAGCGAGTTTCTGAAAGCCTAAGCTTTCAAGAAGATACTTTGTCCAAGAAGTCATCCAGTCCTAGCGTTTTTGGTTCTTTTTGGGCAATGCAAAAAGAACAACAGGTATTGATTCCCCCGCTTTTTGCTATTTTTCCTCTAAAATGGGGGCTAGATTAAAACTTCTAATCTTTACTTTATTAAAAAGAAACAATTATGTTTGTTGTCGTAGGTTGATAAACAGTTTTTTTATAAAACAACAAAATTATTAAAAGGTGAACGTCAATTTATTGACAACCGAAAAATAGAGTTCGTCTATAGGAACAGGAGGTAGGTTATCATAAAACAAATTGTAGAGAATCGCAAAGTGAATGTTTTTGGTAAATTTAAAAGTCATTTTACCATTGATAGAAACTCTAGGATGAATAAAATAAGCATCAGGGCGAGTTTGAAAATAAGCGGTTATCTGCAAGTAGGCAATTTGCTTAATTTTTTGGGTGTATGAAATATAAAAATTGAGTTTGAGAAAATGATTTTCGATAGGAATTTGATCAATAGGACGAGAGGCAGCTGGGACAGCCTTATAATTCCAACGTTCAAATTCATACATTGCTCCAAGTCCACAATGCAAATGCCCCTCATCGTATTTGGTGAGAATAAACCTTAAGTTGCCACCTCCCAAAACTCGATTTTCCATTCCTCGAATTCCATCCAGTTGGTATTGTCCAAAAAATTCGGGATGTATCCAGTTGTCTTTCAACAAGCGAATGCGAGTGTGCGCAAAACCTCCATTTAGGATATTGGTGCTACCGCTTCTAAATAATTTAAAATTTCCAACTACCACAAAAAGACTTCGCTTATAATAATAGGATAGATCCAATCGACTGTCAAGAGAAAACAAAAGATCGACTTGTTTGCGAATGCTAAAGCCAATGTCAAACAGCGCCTTAAAGGTTTGTACAGAGTCTACTTTTGAACCATATCGATCTGCATTTAGAATCTGAGCAGATAAGGAACAATGCATAAAGAAGACGCACCAAGAGATAACAAAAAATTTCATTTAGAGTAGAGCTTACTTTTAGTACAGGGTAACAAAAGTTATGGATAATTTTTACCCTGTATTTAGAACTTCAATCCTTGCAAAAGTAGTGAAACTAATTGGTTAAAAAAAAGTGAGTCAGCAAGCGATCTGCGCAAGTTTTGTATTGGCTTTGTGCGTGTATGGATTTAAGCCGTTTGAAGGCATCATTCATATCTCCCTGAGCTAGCGTGGCTAAGGCTGTATAGTAATTGATGTGAAAGGCATATATATTGTCTGTAATGCTGCTAGGATAGTTTTGAATGAGTTGAAAAGCTTTTTCAAATTGATGTTGATGAATGAGAATCGACATTTTAGCACATTGTATCCGATCATCTTTTGAATTTAAAGAGGAATTATTATCAAAGATAGCATATGCTTTTTGCCAATTTTGTTGATAAGCGGTTAACCAGCCTAATAGATATTGATCCTTAGTGCTTTGTTCAGAAGGAGGTATTTGTTTTAAATAAAATAGCGCCTTGAGGTAATCCTGTTTTAAGTAAAAAAAAAAAGAAATTAAACGCAATAAATCAGGATTAGAATTGGGGGTAAGGTTCCAATAATGCAGGGCTTTTTTTTTATGGTTTTGCAAGAGTTCAATGGCACAACATAAGGAGGATACAACGGGCGAGTACTTGGACTTAAAACGCCCTTGTTTTTTTAGGTTTCTTTTGATTCTTTTTAATGTCTGCTTGTCCGAAGAATTAAGGGAAATCGCCATAAAATTTCGTTCAAGTTGTTTTTGAGCAAGTGCTAGCCCCACTTTATTGTAAATTGCCATAAAATTGCTGCTATCTCCAGCACTTAATAAGGACAAAGAGCTTGATGCTAAGATGCTCAATGGATGAATGTGCATAAAATATTGATTAGACAGCATTGGAATAGGGGCACAATCTATATAAATGATACTGTCTTTAGCCGTTTTTATATTTTGAGCAAAAGGCTTACCAGAGAGCCATAAACAGCCCAAAAAACTCAGCACACAAGCAAGTCGATTCATGGGAAAGGTGGTTTATTTTTGTTTTGCTTCTGCTAGTTTTTTGGCTAAGCGAGGACATTTTAAGCGCAATTGACTTAACTTTTTATCGCTGGTTAGGGCACTTGTTTTGACGCTAATTTCCTCAATCAGTTTATTGTAAGTAGCTTCTTCTTTGCTGCCCCAATGACCGTGGGCGAATACCTTGGTATCGAGTTTGTTGTATAAGGTTTTGATCTCAGCAATTTTATTCAATTTTTCTTCATATAACGCAACTTTAGCTTTTAGCCCAGCTTCTCTGACAATAGGAGAGGCTAAAGTAGAACTGCCTCCAACAATTCCGATAACAGCTATGGTAGAAGGGGCGGTTAAAGCTCCTGCTGTCAAGGCAGCAGCAAGGACAGATGTTGTAACACCAATAGAAGCAAGTGTAATAGATATAATTTGCCGACTCCTTTCTAAACGATCTCTATGGCATTGGCAAGTCACAAAGTCTACTTGATTTTGCTCCATATCTTTTTTGAAATTCTCCTGCGCAGTTGCTCTTGATAATGTTGTCAAATATTTCACTTGATTGCTAGACGCTATTGCCTTACAACCATTTTCATCACTAACCGTAATGGAATAAAATCCCGCTTGGAGATCCTGAACCGTATGCGCTGTTGTTTCTAGGGTTTGATTAAAAACAATGGTATTTTGTTGATGGATGGCATAGGTGTACTTTTTAGATTCAGGGTTTTTGATTTCAATTTTGATTTTTCCACCACTAAGGTCTTGCAATTTTGGGTGGTCTATAATCTGTACATCCAATTGTGGCTTTTTGGCTAATTTATGATCAAAGGTATGCACCTCTACCATGGCTCCTTGTCGAATAGAAACATGATAACGTCCAATTTCTTGAACAGGGACAAAATAAGTACCTCCAGTTGGAGGGAAAATTTTTCTGGACTCAACAATATGTTCTAGCTTATTTTGATCAATTCTAACGGTAGTGATAACAAAATTATTCGTTTCAGATGGGTTGTTATTGTTAAATACGACACTAAAGTTTGCTTTAGCATTACAGGTTGCTCTTTGATTAGAGCCCTTTTTAGAATAAAAATTCAGAGCATCTTTTATATGAACAACAGTATCGACATTACCACAGCCATGGGTATCCGAAACACGTAATATTTGAGTACCAGAAGTAATTCTGGAGATATTCTTTTTGGAGGCTCCCAGAGAAAATTGGTGAGTTGTATTTTCTTGTATTCTTGTATTTTCCAAATAGAGTGTATAGGGCTTGGTTCCTCCATCAACTTCAATCGTAATAGTCCCTTTTTCGTTGGTGACAGAATTAGGCGCTTTTTCAATATGAAAGTTTTTGATCTGCACCTCTTTTTTTGCTTTTATATTTGTCTCAATATGGCAGAGGGAAGAGTCAAGGAGTTGGCAAATAATACGATAGGAACCCGATGCTAAAGAGTTAAACTTTTTCTCAGGCGTAAAACTACGTATGCCTTCGTATTCATTGGTATTGCCAATTTGTTTAATCAGTTTTACACAATTAATATGAGAACTACTATCGTAGCTTAGTGCTATTTCTCCATCACTTTTCTGAAAGCAGGTGACATCTTTAGGAAAGGACTGAAGTAAGTGAACTGGGCAATGTTGCGTTGATGCAGGTTGTTGCCCATATAAGCTTTGCGGAAAAAAGCCAATTATAAAAAATAAAAAATATAAAGCATGATCAGCGAAAAAAAAGGACGTTTTCATAGTGTGTCGTGGTCTAGAAAGAAGCGCAAATATTCTGGCTAGTTTTATGATTAAGATAAGAGTAGAGATTCATTTTTCTCAAAAAAAACAATTTCTCTCAAAAAAAACAACTTTCTAGGCTTATCTACTGAAAAAAAGCCCATTCAAGGCAGATTTTGGATTTCAACTTTAGGATCGTCAGACAATTGTTTTTAACCAACCACCAACCTTATCAAACATATTTGTATCTTGAACCCAAATATTTGATAATAGACAATTTTAGATTGGTTAATTTGTTGATACCTAAAAATAAACTAATAGAAGATAAGTATGAGTAGTAAGTCATTACAAGAAAAAAATGCTGGATTTGGAACTGCCCCTGTATTTTTTACCGCCATTTCAACCATTTTAGGAGCCATTATGTTTTTGCGATTTGGTTATGCGGTTGGTAATGTTGGTTTTCTGGGAACCTTGGGTATTATATTAATTGGTCATTTGGTGACCATTCCTACGGCTATGGCAATAGCCGAAATTGCAACCAACCAAAAAGTAGAAGGAGGGGGAGAGTATTACATTATTTCTCGTTCTTTTGGATTGGTGATAGGATCTACCATAGGGATTACGTTGTACATGTCTCAGGCTGTTAGTGTGGCGTTTTATATTATGGCATTTGCTGAAGCTTTTAATAGTTTGTTTGATTGGATATTAAACACTTATTATGTGCCAGAGATTATTGAGACACTCTTGGGATACAAGCAAACTGTGAGTATACCCGCTCTGTTTTTGTTGACTGCCGTTGTTTTGACCAAAGGAGCTGATTTAGGAGTGAAAATGCTTTATGCAGTTGTTTTTATTCTATTTTTAGTTATGCTAGCCTTTTTTATTGGGGGAAGTTATGTTGATGTTGGAGGGGTAATAACCACAGCCCCCACGGAGTTTAATTTTATGAGTAAAATAGAGAACAGCGAAGCTTTTTTTACGGTATTTGCAATTATATTCCCTGCCTTTACGGGAATGACAGCGGGAGTAGGCTTATCGGGAGATTTAAAGAACCCAAGTCGATCTATTCCTTTAGGAACGATGGCAGGAACCGTTTCAGGAATGATTATTTATGTATTTATTGCTTGGAAATTGACTTCTTCTGCTACGCCAGAGGCTTTGGCGGATACCTCTCGTTTGGTGATGGGGGATGTCGCATGGCAGGGCTACTGGTTGATTCCTGTCGGCTTGGCTGCGGCTACTATATCCTCTGCGTTAGGGTCACTAATGGTGGCGCCTAGAACCTTGCAGGCGATAGCTAGAGATAATATTTTGCCCAATGCAACGGTCAACAAATGGTTATCAAGAGGACGAGGAGCAAACGATGAACCCTTCAATTCTTCTCTAATTACCATCGGAATTGCTATTATCTTTATTGGAATGGGCGAAATTGATTTTGTGGCAAAGATTATTTCTATGTTCTTTATGGTAACCTATGGTTCGTTGTGTTTGATTTCTTTTTTACAGCATTTCGCAGCAGATCCAGCCTATCGTCCTTCTTTTAGATCTAAGTGGTACCTTTCTTTATTAGGAGCGTTGATGTGTTTTGGTTTGATGTTTTTGATGGACCCAGGTTATGCAATTATTGCAGTCGTTATGTTGGTGATTGTTTACTTGTGGGTGAATATTACCAATGGAGACAAGCGAAACCTAGCAGAGATTTTTCAGGGGGTAATTTTTCAAACTTCTCGTCAATTGCAAGTGTTTTTGCAAAAGGCAGAAAAGGAACAAAGCACCAGTTGGCGACCTTCCATTATTTGTATTTCCAAAGATTCTTTTGAGCGTATTGCAGCCTTTGATTTATTGAGATGGATGTCTCAAAAATACGGCTTTGGAACCTATATACACCAAGTAGAGGGCTATTTGTCTAGAGAGTCTGGAGATCGAGCAACCAAAATGAAAGAACGACTCATTCGAGATGCAGAAAAATCAAAATCTAATGTTTATATCGATACCATGGTAACGCCTTCCATGACTTCTGCTATTGCACAGGTGATGCAGTTCCCTGGGATATCAGGGAAGCCCAATAACTTGTTATTCTTGGAGTATGCGAAATTACACCCTGATAACTTAGATGATATTGTGGCAAACTTTAAATTGATTAAAGCGATTGATTTTGATCTAATGATCTTGGCTACTTCTGAAAGAGGTTTTGGGCATCGCAAAGAAATTCACATCTGGATTACCTCCAACGATTATGAAAATGCCAATTTGATGATTTTGATTGCCTATATTATTGTAGGACATTCAGACTGGGAGGATGCCCATATTAAGATTATGGCTTTATACCCAGATGAAGAGTTAGAAAATGAAAAAAATAGACTCTTAATGTTGATAGAAACAGGACGCTTGCCAATTTCTTCTCACAATATTGAGCTCATCAACCATAGAGTAGATACCGATGTCAAAAATATTGTTGCCGAAAAATCAGCAGGGGCAGACCTGACGATTATGGGATTCCGTTCTGAGTTAGTTGCTAATCGAGGAAAAGAACTTTTTGAAGGTTATGATGACATTGGCAATATATTGTTTGTGAATTCTGCCATGCAGAAGGAGATAAAATAGTTGGAACATCATTTTTTGCAATAGAACGACAACTTTTTGCATTTTAATTGTACAGGAGTAGACTTACCTTTGTTTTTAGTCAAATCAAGTTAAAAGAGGGTGAATTTCTCTCCATACAGTACATTAATTATTCAAAACGTTTAAACTAAAAAAAATGAAAACACAATTATTAGGAGTCTTATTTGCTGGAGCAACGTTGATGTTTACCCTTCAGAGTGTTTCTGGAGGGCGAGCAGCATTGGGAGGACAGGATAGAACGGGGGCACCAGGGGCCTTATCCTCAGATTGTACGCTTTGTCATTCTAGCCAAGGGTCTTTTTCTAATCCTCAAATTGGGATTACGGTAAAAGATGCTTCAGGGACAGTGGTTACCAGTTATGTTCCTGGTGACATTTACACGCTAGAATTTGCGGTAACAAGTGGAGGTACCCCAGTAGGGTATGGAATGCAAGCCGTTGCTTTAGATGCTTCTAATAATAATGCAGGAGATATGATTGCTACTTCCACCTCAAATACTCAATTGTCAACTATTGGAAATGGTAGAGAGTTTATAGAGCATAGTGGAAGAAGTAGCAATGGGATTTTTAAGACGACTTGGGAAGCACCTGTTACGGGGACAGGAGATGTAACCATTTATGGTGTTGGAATGGCTGTTAATGGCGCATCTACTTCGGGCGATAACACCTCTCCAACAACCCAATTCGTTTTGACTGAAAGCCCTGCTAGTGGTGTTGATTTATTGGATTTAGAAACCGATAACTTTGATATTTTTCCAATTCCCAATGACGGTAGTTTTAAGGTAAAAAATAGAGGAGCTGCTGGTTCTATTACCATTGATGTATTGGATTTGCAGGGAAGAACCGTCTATTCAGAATCCGCTATGGTAGATGGCTTTGGGACACATTCTATTTACTGCAAAAATTTAATACCAGGAACGTATATTATAACTGTAAAAAGTAATGGTGTACAACAAACACAACAAATGATGGTTTTTTAGAAAAAAAACATAAAAATAATGCCATGAATAGATAGCCGTATCTTAAATGGAGTGCTTTGAATTTTTAAAATTCAAAGCATTTTTTTTTGTGGATATTTGATGGTTGATTATCAATTAGTTCTAACTCTTTGGTTAAGGTAAAAAGATCTATTATAAGAATAAGAAGAATAAAAAAAAAGCATTGTTTTCTGTCATAATTTTCTATAGTTTTGCGGCGTTTTGGCAATTGCCAAGGCAGCTGATATGTTAGACCCAATTTAACATCTTGGCTTGATTATAAACTCAAAATTATGAAAACAAAGTTTTTAGCAGCTCTATTTGTTGGAGCTACCCTAATGTTTATGCTTCAGAGTGTTTCTGGAGGACCAGCCACGTATACAGGAAAGGATAGAACTGGATCGCCAGGGGTTTTGCCCTCAGATTGTACCCTTTGCCATCCTAATCAAGGAGCTTTTTCTAATCCTCAGCTTGAAATTATCGTAAAGAATAATTTAGGAACAGTTGTCTCCAGCTATATTCCTGGCAATACTTACACTTTAGAATTTGTTGTAAGTAGTGGAGGGACTCCTGTGGGATATGGAATGCAAGCTGTTGTACTAGATTCTTCTAATAATAATGCAGGGGATATGGTGCTCACATCAACCCCAAATACTCAATTGGCAACTCTTGCAAACGGTAGAGAATTTATAGAACATGATGGGACAAGTTTGGACGGGCGTTTTGTTACTACTTGGGAAGCTCCAATGTTGGGGACAGGAGCGGTAACCATTTATGGCATTGGAATAGCTGTTGATGGCGTTTCTACTTCAGGAGACAATACTTCACCAACAACCCAACTGGTTCTGACAGAAAGTTTTACAAATTCTGTTGATTTATTGGATTTAGAAACAGATAACTTTGATATTTTTCCAATTCCCAATGACGGTAGCTTTAAGGTAAAAAATAGAGGAGCTGCTGGTGCTATTACCATTGATGTATTGGATTTGCAGGGAAGAACCGTCTATTCAGAATCCGCTATGGTAGATGGCTTTGGTACACATTCTATTTACTGCAAAAATTTGATACCAGGAACGTATATGATAACCATAAAAAGTAATGGTGTACAACAAACACAACAGATGATGGTTTTTTAGAAAAAAAACATAAATAGATAACCACATTTTAAATACAGTGCTTTGAGTTGTTTTTGCAATTCAAAGCATTTTTTTTGCATGGACTATTTGTCAATCAAGCCATATCTTTGAAGTATAAACTAAAAGAATAAAATAGTGAAGATGAAGATAAAAATAATAATTGCCATATTGATGGTAGCGAGTTCAATGCTTATTTTGCAAAGCGCTTCTGGTGGTCGTGCTGCCAATGGTGAAATGGACTGTACGGGAACGCCAGGATCATCGGGAACCTGTGGAGGATATTGTCATACGAGTGCAGGGTTATTTCCTAATCCTCAGCTGAGTATTGAAGTTAAGGATGCTACAGGTCTTGGGGTAACTTCTTATATACCAGGGCAGGTTTATACATTGGAATTTACGGTTAGTAGCGATGGAAGTCCTAGTGGTTATGGGATGCAGGCAGTATTGCTGGACGGACTAAACGCCAATGCAGGAACTTTATTGGCTGTTGCTACCGACAGCACGCAGATTACAACGATTTCAAATGGCAGGTCGTTTGTTGAACACAAAGGATTGAATGACTTGGGGCTATTTCGTGCATCGTGGAGAGCACCAGTTGCAGGAACAGGAGTGATTACGATTAGTGGGGTAGGATTAGCTTCTAATGGTTCAGGGTCTACACAAGGGGATGATTTTAGTGCAACAGCTTCCTTTGTGTTGACCGAATCAATTGCTAGTCAAATTGATGAAATAGAAGCTAAAGGTACTGTTATTCAGGTTTTCCCAAACCCCAGTAAAGGTGCTTTTTTTGTTGAAAGTCAAAGCGAAAGTGCCCGTTGGAAAATTCGTGTGATAAATCTGCACGGGCAGTTGGTTTATCAAGAGGATGCTTACCTCGAACCGTTTAAAAGACACCATTTAATGTTGGAGAATCTTGTAAGAGGGATCTATTGGGTAGAAATGAGCAAAGAAGGGCAAAAAGAAGTTGTTGAAATAAGGATAGAATAGACAGATTTGGAGGGCGATAGTGCACTTCTAAATGATTTGGTTTTCTTGATCTAAAAACTAGTTGAAAAATAGAATGGAGCTTCCTGAATAAGGAGGCTCTTTTTTTGTACTTTTGCCCTCTAAATATAATAGCATGGAATTAGGAAAATACAATTTGTTAGAAGTGGCTCGTAGTACGCCACATGGTTTATTTTTGGAAAATAAAGAAGGAGATAGCATTTTATTGCCAGGGAAATTTATTCCTGAAGGAACGGCAGTAGGAGATTATCTAGAAGTTTATATTTATAGGGATAATGAGGAACGCTTGGTAGCCACTACTGAGGAGCCTAAGTTGACCTTGTACGAATTTGCCTGCCTAAAGGTCTCGGATGTGAATCAGCATGGTGCATTTGTTGATTATGGAGTAGGTAAAGATTTGTTTGTTCCATTTAGAGAGCAAAAAAGCCCTATGGAAATTGGCAAATCGTATTTGGTTTATATGTATTTGGATGGTCAAACAGATCGATTGGCAGGTTCTACAAAAATTGATCAATTTTTGGACAATGAAGAGGCAACCTTTCAAAAAGGAGATGAAGTGCTAGTGACGATTTGGACCAAAACAGATTTGGGCGTTAATGTTATTATTAATAACCAATATAAGGGGCTAATTTATACCAATGAACTGTTTGAAGAAGTAAGGGTAGGAATGGTCAAAACGGCTTATATTCACCATGTTCGTGAAGATGGAAAAATTGATGTTCGATTGCAAAAAGATGGCTACGCCAAGGTGGAGGATAACGCACAACGCATTCTAGACCTATTAAAGAAAAGAGATGGCTATCTTTTATTAACCGATAAAAGTTCTCCAGAATTGATTAAAAAACAATTGGGAATGAGCAAAAAAACGTTTAAAAAGTCAATTGGTACCTTATACAAACAGAAAAGGATACAATTAGAGGATAAAGGTATTCGATTGTTGTAAGGGGTTAGTAATAACTTAATACAGCTTGTTGGCTTGTTTCACCTCCAAAAAAACCTAAACCACCTTGCATATTGCCACGAACGGGAATGGGTTGTGCAAAGATGTCATTGCCATTGGTGTTGATACGATATTTTTCTACATCTTTATAATATTCATACTGTTCCCGATTGACATGATGAATATTGACAAGAATTTCGTTGCTAATATTAGGCCCTACTGGCCATTGATCCAACGTACTACTGACGACCGCTATTTTGGTGTGAATACTATCTGGATCTTGTCGTGCTGGAATCTTAGAATCGTTGATAAATATATATAGAAATTTATCTGTATTTTTCCCAATTTCTTGATTGTCATTCTCTGAACCCATCGCATAAAATTCACTTCGAATCAATTGTGTGGGATAAAAGAAAGAGTAATCGATATTTCTGCAAATTGTTTCTATAATAAATAGATTTTCTTCTTGTGGGTTAGGATCTTCCCAAGTCAAATGAATACCAAACGTTTCATCTTCTCCTGTAATTTCTCGTGAAGGAAATGCTTTTCTTGCTCGAATAGGCTGAATTGAAACGGGCAAAGTGGTTTCTGCTTGAATCTCTTTGCTATGATGAACAAAGGGTTCTGATATTTCTAATTGGTAACTTGTATTTGGCAGTGGTTTTTGACCAATGATTGATTCAAAAATAAGCGATTGGGTATTGTGATAAAGCACCCCTGTAAGTTGTAAGGTATCAATAATATAATCGTTGGCATCTTTTATCAATACCAATGCACTCATGGCATCGTATAAACGATCTTGAATCACATCTGGCGGCGCAGTAATAGGAGTAGAGTAACCAATATATACTCGAAATATACTGTCTGGATTCAGAATGCAATTGGCATATAGCTGCCCTGGAGGAGTTTGAGCTTTCAGATCAATTTCTTTTTCACAGGAAATGACCAAAAATAGCAACGTAGATAACAAGCCTAATAAGTAGATCTTTTTCATGTAAAGTAAGAATTTGCGTTCTTTGACATTTATCAAAGAACCAAAATTTGAATAAAAAGAACCAAAATAGTTAAAGGGCTGGAGTTTATCTAGGTAAAGATACAAAATTAGCTGTCTTTATTAAATTGTTGCTCTATATTAGAACTCAGTATTTTATATAGCTTTTGATACTCAGGATATTGAGCTAAAAACGCTAAATGTCGAGCAATGGTGTTGGCATCTCCTCGAACTGCTGGGCCTGTTTGTACTTCTTTGGGGGAAGCTAGACTGATTTTTCGAACGGTTTCTTGAATCAATGGTTTTAGAATGTCAAAAGAAACCTTATTGTCTGTGCAAATATCATGAGCGATATGGTATAAATAATTGCTAAAATTATTAACAATAACTGCTGTAACATGCAGTATTGCCCGTTGTTCATCATTGATTAGATATACATTGGGGCAGATGCTCTCTGCGAGTTTTTTTAGAATTGTTTGGGTTTGAGGACTATTGCCATAAATGCAAAAAGGAAGCTGCTCAAAATCTACCGTTTGGGCACTAGAAAAAGTTTGCAATGGATAAAAAACACCATAATGCTCAAAGTGATTTTTAAAAACGGTACTCGGAACAGAACCAGAGGTGTGCGCAATAATTTTTTGATACTTATTTAAAAAAGAAACTTCCTCCGCTATAGTTTTTGTTGCATCATCTTTGATTGCTAAGATATAAATATCGGCATCAAGTGATAGTTCTTTTAGTTGGTTGATTCCTTGACTGTTAACACGGTTTGCTAAAGCAGTTGCTTTGCTTGGAGTACGACTGAAAATTTGACAAATTTGATGACCACATTTATACAGGCGTTGAGCGAGATGTGTGCCTACATTTCCCGCACCTATAATCGTAATTTTTGATTTCATTCTAATTTCTATGAATCGTATTTTTTTTGAAAATAGATTTTATAATATAGTAAGAATACTCTGTATGAATAAGCCGTTTTGCAGAGGTTAGTGCTTGGGTTTCCATTCCAAAACGTTGTAGTTGTCCTTTGATTTGTTCCTGTTTTAATCCTGCTCCACCAAAGGTGAGCTGAAAGTTTTCTTTGCCTAGAATTTGATGAAAAAAAGCAGCAGAAACACCATAATCAGTAAAGGGAAAGGCAAAGGTTTTATAAGGCAAATCAAAGTGTAGGTCCAAATAATGCTGACAGCGAATAGTTTGCTGAATTTGATCGTTTAAGTTGAGCTTATTGTAGGTAGGATGGTTTTGACTATGACTACCAAAGGTAAAGCCATCCTTCAGCATTGCACGAATTTGCTCTTGGGTTAAATAAGGTTTTTGTTCTTGTAGAAATGCTTCAAAATCAATATCAAAAGCCACCGCTAAATCATCTAAGAGGGCTTGTTCAGGCCACCGAACGGCTAATAAGCTTTTTTTAAGACTGTCAAAAGGAAGTTGATATTGCTCAAAATATTGGGCGGCTATTTTTGTGGCATTGGAGCGAGTCTTTAATTGCTCAATCAGATAGCTAGCTTTATAGCGAAACATTAATGCTTTATTATCAACAAAGTCAGAGTTAAGAAAAAAAGTAGCTGGAATACCCTTTTGTTTGAGCAGGGGAGCAATAAGGTGGTAACATTCTGCTAATCCATCATCAAAGGTTAGTAAAAAAGCATTGGGAGGAAGCGTTTTCCCGTTCTGAACATGATCAATGAGCTGCTCTAAGCTAATTGGGCTAAAATGTTGCAATAGAAAATCTAAGTCAGCTTCAAATAATTGGGAATTCCGCACCTTATACAAATGCTTGATGTGGGGTAGATCTTGGTCGCTAACCGTATGATAAAACAAAGAAAATAAGGATTGGCGACTAAGTCGTTGAAGCCAACTTAGGGGAATAAAACTAGAAAAAGTGTGTAAACTTTGAATCAGTGCCTGTTTAAGCATTTTCTAAGATTATTTTTCTAGTTTGGGAGCCGAATTACTTTTAGCCGATACTGCTTGACCATTAAATATTGCCCCTGAATCAATTTCCAAAGTAGCATACTTTAGGTTTCCTTCTACAATAGCCGTTGCTTGTAAATGAATTTTTTCTTTGGCTACAATGTCACCTTCTACTTTTCCTTCCGATACAATATTTTGACAAACAATATCTCCTTTGATATAGGCATTTTTGGACATTACAATACGACCTGCACAAGTAACAGAACCGTATATACTACCTTCTAGCCTTATGTTAGAATCTGCTTTGAAAGTACCATTAATTGTAGTACCTAAGCCGATATTACACACTTCAAGAGCACTGTTATTAACACTAGCATTGGGCTTAGGAGCATTACCATTTTTTCCAAACATAATGGGATCTTTATTTAGAGGTTGTAGAACAAATTTAGATATAATAAAGAGGGCAAAGGTAGAAAAAAACATTGAATATTTTATGAATTTTGCCTATTTGATTGTACATTTAAAAGAGCTAGAAAGATCTTATAAATGAGATATCTATCTTTGAGTAAAACAATAAAAATTTATATTTATCGTTATCTTAGTAACGCTAGAGACTATATGCTTTGACAGAAACCGTGAAGACCTAAAAAAATGACTT
Organism: Aureispira anguillae; assembly: GCF_026000115.1. GTDB lineage: Bacteria > Bacteroidota > Bacteroidia > Chitinophagales > Saprospiraceae > Aureispira > Aureispira anguillae. Next base: position 2,970,396 of record NZ_AP026867.1, on the reverse strand, counting down.
TAAATAGAACGATTAAAGTGGTGTTTTTTTAGGGTGAATGGCTTGAACTTAGCAAGCTAAAACTTATAACCTAAAAAGTAGTCCATTTTATCTATGGTATAGCTTATTTAACAATGTTGTTATTGCATGATAATAAACTAATAAGTTATCTAAAAAGGATAAATCAAAGAAAACAATTATGAGAACAATACTACTAATCTTATTAACTGCAACCACTGCCACTCTTTATGCACAGCCTAATTTTAGTGCTGTGGTAACAGCTATAAAGGCAGGGAATACAATGGAAATTTCGAACTACATGGATGCAAATGTAGAAGTAACTGTGGAGGACAACGACGGCAGTTATGACAAAGGGCAAGCCATTTCCGTAATTAGCAGTTTTTTTCAAAAAAATGCTCCCAATAGTTGTAGTTTGGTGCATAGTGGTTCGGCGAGAGATGGAGCTTCTTATTATTGTATTGGTAATTTATCTGCGGGAGGCAATAAGTACCGAGTATACATCTTTTTTAAGAAGGTTGGAGGAAACTATTTGATTCAGGAAATGCGATTTGAAGAAGAGTAACTACCAATGGTATAAAAAATATAAAAGCGAAATTCATGAAAATGAATTTCGCTTTTTTAGTTGTTCTTAATATTAAATTAAGTAACAATTTTAGACTAAGCCTGATCAGCGTTGTCTTCTGCTGGAGTTTCAGTTGATTCAACAGCAGCTTCTGGAGTTGTTTCTTCTGCAGCTTCTTCTACAGGTTCTTCAACTTTTTTGACAGGAGCAACACCGAAAATCTTTTTGCGACGTGCTTCAAGCTCATTTTGAGTAGCAACTTTACGTTTCTCAACTTTTGCTTCTTTAGCTTCAAGCCACTCATTCAACATCTTGTCAGCAGCTTCTTGATCAAAAGCACCTTTAGAAACACCACGTTGAAGGTGTTTTTTGTAGTATACGCCTTTGAATTTAAGAATTGCACGAGCAGTATCTGTTGGTTGAGCACCTTTCATCAACCAGTCATAAGCTGCATCTCTGTCCAACTCGATGGTAGCAGGAACTGTCAATGGATTGTAGATTCCTAGCTTTTGAATAAATTTACCATCACGAGGAGCACGAGCATCAGCCGCAACAATGTGATAAAAAGGTTTTTTCTTGCGTCCTTTACGCTGTAAACGGATTTTTAAAGCCATTTTGGTTTAACTTTATTTTTAGTCAAAAATACCCTGTGTCGCTTGATAAACAAGTAGCAGGATTTATATTGCCTGCAAAGTTAATTAAAATTTGTGGTTATTTAGTTCTTTAAGCAAGAAAAATATAGTTGAAATTTATCCTTAATGGGTATTGTGGAATGAAACTCATTTTTTAGTTAATGCTATTTTGATGCCCATTAGGATATAAATTAGTCCAGAAACCTTGTTTAACCAATAATTGAATTTTGTATTGTTTTTTAATTGTTTAGAAAAAATAGAAGCACATAAGGTTAATAAAAGAAACCAAGATAGCCCAATAAAGGCATAAGTTGTCCCCAAAATTATAAATGGTAGAGGGCTCCCCATTAATTCTTTTGATATAAATTGAGGAAAAAATGCTAAAAAAAATAAAGCTACTTTAGGATTCAACGTATTGGTCACTAAGCCTGAAAAAAAATGTTGTTTATTGGATAATTGGGGGGGATTAGATGCTTTGAGTTTTAGCTCTTTGTTAGACAGCAATTGCTGAAAACCTAAATAAATCAAATAGGCGGCACCAACATATTTCAAAACCATAAAAGCAATAGCTGATTGTGCAATAACCAATGAAAGCCCCAAACTAGCAAAAATAGTATGGACTAGGATGCCTCCATTTATTCCAACTGTTGAATAAATGCCTGCCTTTCGTCCTTGGCTAATAGATTTGTTTAAAATAAATACTGTATCAATCCCAGGGGTCATGATAAATAATAAGGCTGTAAAGATAAAGACTTCCCAATTTTCTATTCCGTACATTAAACATATTTTTTGATGAAAAATTACAATGGATTGGCTTACGGATATTTCTTTTTTTTGTTATCCATATTCTAGAAAAAATCTAAAATCATCTTTATATAAGATAAGAATATGCTCCCTTTACCCGATGGTTTTTGTAAAAATTAAAATTGGGGCAGCTTTTATCTATTTTTAGACCGCTTTGCTCTTATAAATTAGAAATTAGAGCCTAATTACAACTTAATTGGGATCTAATTTCTAAGCGTGAAACGATCTAAGGTCTAAAATAGGGCTAGAAAAAGCCCATTCGGTTAAATTTAAAAAAAACGTCGGGTAGAGTATGTTAAAATTCTTTAACAAAAATGACAAAGTAGGTCTAATTATTTATTTGTATTTTTGAGCTTCAATTTTATTAAAATTGAAATGATTTTATATTTATCATTTCAGTGTGTTTAGGTGTAAAGTTTTTGATAGTCAATTTGTTTTCTTCTTATAAAGGGAAGCGTATTTTATTAAAGACAGCATTTAAACAACAAATCTTAAAAAATACAATTATGTTGAAAAATGGTAATTTAATGCAATGGGTGGCATTGGGTTTATTGTTGCTTGCAGCAGGAAACATGCAGGCTCAAGGCATTGAATTTGAACACGGAACGTGGGAAGCGGTAAAAGCAAAAGCTCAAAAAGAAAATAAGCCCATATTTGTGGATGCTTACACCACTTGGTGTGGTCCCTGTAAGTGGATGGCAAAAAATATTTTTGTGCAGGATGAAGTTGGTGTGTTCCTGAACCAAAACTTTATTTCTTATAAGATGGATATGGAAAAGGGAGAGGGGCCTGCTTTTGCTGAGAAATATGGGGTAGAAGCTTATCCAACTTTGTTGTATTTTAATGCAGAGGGTGAAGTAATGCACAAAGGAGTTGGTGCTAGAGATGCAGAAGGTTTAATTGCATTGTGTAATGACGCTTTGGATCCCAAAAAACAATTGGTTGGCTTTGTTAATAAATATGAAAGTGGCAACTATGAAAAAGCATTTTTAGCAGAATATATGGAGGTCTTGGTGAGTTGTGGAGAGGATGTTTCTGCTCCTTTTGAAAAGTTTTGGGAAACGTTAACGGATGAAGAAAAACAAACCGAGAAAGTCCTAACTTTTATGTCAGCAGCTTCTTATCGTTTTGCTGAATTGGAGAACCAATACACGCAATATCTATTGGAAAATAAAGCGGCTTACGAAAAGGCGACTAGCAAAGGAAATGTTGCCATGTTGCTTACCAATACTTATTTAGCGGCTGTTTGGAAGATAGCAAAGACAGAGGATAAAAAGAAGAAAAAGGAATTGACAAAAGAAATCTTAGCGGTATTCCCTGATGCTAAAAAAGAATTTAAGAAGCGTTTAGCTTATGTAGAGGCATCAATGGAAACCCCTCCAAACGAAGCAAAAATCCAAAAAACATATACTCAATATTTAAAGGTGTGTAATGATGCTAATGAATTAAATAGTGTCGCTTGGAAGGTCTATGAAAATGAGGACGATCTCAAAAAACTAAAAGAAGCTTTGGGCTGGATTGATCGATCCATTAAAATTGAGGCCAATTTTTTTAATTTAGATACTAAAGCGGCCTTGTTGTATAAAACAAAAGACTATGAAGCGGCTAAAGTATATGCAGAAAAGGCCTTAAAGGCAGCAAAAGATTCTGGCATGGATACAGGGACAGAGGATACCGTGAAATTGTTAGAAAATATCAATGCTAAATTAGAACAATAGATCATAGCAGTGGTTTAAATTTTTTAGCACTAAAAAAAACAGGCTGTTGGAGAAAAACTCCAACAGCCTGTTTTATATACACTGTGTCCTGTTCTAAAAATGACTTTTTCGACTGCTTTTAATTTGCCTTTTTTAAGGTGAAACCAAACGTAGAACCAACTTCAATACGACTTCTAGCAGTGATGGTTTGCTCGTGTGCTTCCAAGATATGTTTGACAATTGCCAAGCCTAAACCTGTACCACCTTCCGATCTAGAACGTCCTTTGTCTACTCGATAGAATCGCTCAAAAAGTCGAGGAATATGCTCTTGAGCAATTCCTTTGCCATTGTCTGAGATTTCAATCAAAATATTGCTATCTAAATCATAAAACCCAACTAGCGTTTCTCCATTTTCTTTGCCATATTTGATCGAATTGCTAATTAAATTGACAATTACTCGGCGAATACTTTCCACATCAGCATTAACGATTAGCGGTTTTTGGTTAGGATTTTTAAACGCCAAGCTAATTCCCTTTTGGGAAGCCTTTAACTCACTATCGTCCAAAACATCCTTAATCAACTGGCAAATGTCAAAATCAACTAAATGCAATTGAAGCTTTCCTGCTTCAAACTTTGAAATATATCCCAAATCAGCAACAATATTTGCCATTCGCTCTGTATTGTTGGCAGCACGGGTCAAATATTTATAATTAATATCGGGATCTTCCATTCCTCCATCCAGAAGGGTATGTAAATAGCCCTGAATATTAAAAATGGGCGTTTTTAATTCGTGGGATACATTGCCCATAAACTCACGGCGATAGACCTCCATGCTTTTGAGCGATGAAATTTCCTTGGTCCAATTTTTTGCCCACTCTACCACTTCTTGCTCTACCTGATCTATCATATGATTTTTCATGTTTACACTAACAACAGCATTGGTCGTTGGCGTTTTCATGCTGTGAATCGTTTTATAAATCAGCTTTATTTTTCTATAAATAAAACGACGCAACGAATCGTAAATCGCTAAATATCCAAAACCAAGCGAAACCAAAGGAATCAAAAAAACGAGCGCCCAAGTAATACTTTCACTAAAGAGTAATTTGGCTCCAAGCGTGAAAACCAATAGAATGCCTGAGTTATTAGCTGCTGTAAGCCAAGCCAATTGTTCTGGACTAGGATTTTTTGTTTTAAAAAATAGCATTTTCGAAAATGAATTAGAGATACTAAATAGGTCAATTGTTAAATAACTTAAGTAGCATTGGTTGTGCGTAAAATTTGCAATGATTAGGGCTACTTAGTGTCTTATATTACTCTGTTAAAAACCTGAACAGAGTGAGTAACAAGGCTGCAGCTACCACGAAGCAGCAACGGAGTATTAATTCTTAAATACACAAAAAAAATAGCCAAATTTATTCCACGAATAGGTACCTTATCAAATAAGCCTATCGCAATTGAATAAATCTGACCGTTTATAAAGAGCGTTATGCTAGTATTAATGCTTAAAACTCAAATTTGTATCCTATTCCCTTGATAGTTTTGATGTAATTTTCTCCTACTTTTTCGCGAATTTTCCGAATGTGAACATCAATTGTTCTATTGCCAACAATTACATTACTCCCCCAGATTTTATTGAAAATTTCTTCTCTGGTAAATACCTTTCCAGGTTTGGATGCTAATAGGCAAAGTAGTTCAAATTCTTTTTTTGCTAAGGTAATTTTATCGTCAGTATCTTGCTTTTGAACAATGAATTGTTCTTTGTTGATATAAAGATCAGATACTTGAATAACATTTTTATCCGTTTTGGGCGATTTTTTATTGAATCGGCGCAATAGAGCATTAATTCTACTAATTAGAACTCTAGGGCGGATGGGTTTGGTGATGTAGTCATCTCCTCCAACTTCAAACCCTACAATTTGAGAATAATCCTCACTTCTAGCCGTTAAAAATGCAATGATTGTATTCTCAAATTCAGGAATTGCCCGAAGCTCCTTGCATACTTCAACGCCATCCATCTCTGGCATCATAATATCCAGTAAGATTAAATGTGGCTTAATTTCTTTCGCTTTTTGCAAAGCTTCCAAACCATTAGTAGCGCTAGTCACTTCAAAACCTTCTTTGGTAAGGTTGTAACAAACAAACTCCAAAATGTCGGGTTCGTCATCTGCGATTAGTATTTTGTACTCGCTTGAATTCATTGTTAAATTAAATTAAAATAGGTTTGATGACCCAAAATATAAAATATTTTTGAATAGTCTAATGAAATTGTACAGAATGGGGTGTGAGTGATAACGAAGTTTTCTTATAGGGATATTAGAATAAAGGAACTTTGTTAAAAATAAGTGATTGATTTAGTTTTTCATTTATTAATTTTGTGGTTTATTATTGAATACAATTGATTCTAATTTTAGAATCTATCAAATCCTCTTGTGATACCGCAAAAGTAAGCTTTCAATGAGTATGGAGGGTTAATGTAATATTAAGTTATTGTTACGAATCTTCAAAAAAATAAATACTCAAATTGAGTATATATTTGTGTTTTATGTGTTGTGTGTTAAAAATAAACTCAAGAGAATTTTTTTTACAATTTGAGCAAGAAAAAAGTTAAACAAAAATGATAAATCAGGAAAATTATAGAATGGTATTGGCTAAAACTCAAGGAGCAACTGCCAATTTAGTAGCCGTTTCTAAAACAAAACCTAAGGAAGATATCCAAGCTTTGTACAAGTTGGGGCAACGTATTTTTGGAGAAAATAAGGTACAAGAATTAGTTGAAAAACAAAAAGAATTACCGCAAGATATAGCCTGGCATCTTATTGGCACTTTGCAACGAAATAAGGTCAAGTATATCGCTCCTTTTGTAACTATGATCCATTCGGTTGATTCTTTGAAATTATTAAAAGAAATCAATAAACAAGCAGCCAAATCCGAACGAGTGATTGATTGTTTATTGCAGTTTCATATCGCCGAAGAAAGTACAAAATTTGGTCTTTCGCTCCAAGAAGCAGTGGAGCTGTTGTCTTCTACTGCCTTTAAAGAAATGAAACATGTCCGTATTGCTGGATTGATGGGAATGGCAACCTTTACAGCAGACAAGGAGCAGGTAAGAGCAGAGTTTAAAACACTAAAAAAATATTTTGAGGAACTCAAGGCACAATTTTTTGCTGCTTCAGATACTTTTAACGAAATATCAATGGGAATGTCTGGAGACTATGAAATAGCGTTGGAAGAGGGGAGTACTTTGGTTAGAGTAGGTTCTTTGTTATTTGGGGTTAGAACTTATCATTAGTTCTTATAGACAAAGGTCTCTACTATTGAGGTTTGATCTTTTTTTGCAAAATGTTGCACAATCGTTTTTTGAGTAGTCAATTTAAAAACCTGATTTCAAAGGATATATATAGTAAGCCACATATATATGGCAATTCCATTTTCCCTTTTGGATAAGTTTTCTACTATTCTAAAACCCCCTAAGCACCATCAACACTATAGCATTCACTAATGCGTACGAATTTTTGGTGCTTAGGGTAAGGTTACAATGTCCTTTTTATAAAGTTTTAACTTCTATTTTGCAAAAATTAATTCTCCTGATTTTATTTCTTTCTCCTGATTCATTACACGATAATAATATACGCCATTCTCTAAATTGTTCCTTCTCAAAGTTACTTTATTTTGTCTAATATTGTCAATCCGTTTTACTTCCCTTCCCAAAACATCAAAGATCTGTATTTGAATATTTTCAAATTGTATAGATGCATCAAAATAGAAAACGGTGTAATCCTTAAGAGGATTAGGATAAACAGAAATAGCTTCGTTTTCAATTGAACCAATCGTTCCAGCACACATATCTACTTGAATGGTAGAAGTATCGCTATTGGTACAAAAAGAATCTGTATAAGTATAAGTAATAGTGTATAAGCCATTTCCCACGGCAGTAGGTGTAAAAATAGAATCATTTGTTACACCAATACCAGAATATATTCCTCCAATTGGACTACCGCCAGTTAGAACAAAGGCTGGAGTATTTTCACAAACAACTCCAAGAGAAGAAAATGTTACTACTGGCAATAGGTTTGCCGTTATATTTAATTGTGCTGCACTACTTACACCACATGCATTATTAGCAGTTACAGAAATGATCCCACTATTGGAATTCGCTGTTACAGAAATACTATCTGTTGTCGAACTTCCTGTCCAACCACTAGGCAAAGTCCATGTATAAGATGTAGCATGATTTACGAGAGGAATGGTATAACTTGCTGAAGTACCTGTGCAAATAGATGGAGCGCCTGTGATAGATAAGGGCTGTGCAGGAACAGTCTTAACATTAATGGTATCTGTTGATGTGGCTATAGAATTAGTAACACAGCTAGCTGTTGAAGACATCATCAGTTCAAGAATATCTCCACTATTTAAGGTAGAACTACTAAAACTCCCATTATTCCCTACCGTAGAGCCATTTAAGAACCACTGATAACTGGGTGTTGTACCTCCATGATTAGGAATTGCCGTGAAAGTTACATGCACTCCATCACAGATTGTATCTATGTGAGGCGTTGTTGACCAAGTAACACTAGGGGTTACATTGGGCAAAATTGAAGCAACAAGGGCATTAGACGTATCAGGACTTCCTGATACACAAGGCATATTAGAATATAGGATACAAGTGACTACATCGTTATTATTGAGACTTGAAGTTGTAAATGTTGCAGCATTACTACCTACATTAACCCCATTAACTCTCCATTGGTAAATAGGACTTGTCCCTTCATTGGTTGCAGTAGCAGTATAAGTAATTGCTGTACCAGCACAAACTGTATCTGTAGGCAAAACAGAAGCGCTAATTGTAACATCTGAAACGATTGAGGAGTCAAAGGTAACTGTAAACATAATAGAGTCTGTTAAAATACAAGTACCATTGGTACATTGTACGACATAGTTGGTGCTTTCATAAGGCGCTGCAATGGGACTAGCGCTATTACTTGAATCTAATCCTATGCTAGGTGACCAGCTATAATTATTAACCTCGCCTCCTGTGACGTTCAATTGAATTGGAACTGCATAACAAGCGGATGTATCGGTAGGTGTAACAGATAAACTCCCATTTATAACACTAAAAAAAGCATCACTTAGGTCAAATAAAGTAGGAGTTGTTAATGAGCGAACTCGTAAGAGTACATTATTGGAAGAAATGTTATTGGGGACAATCCAATCGTACGAATAATTAGTAGAGGCTATAAGATTAGAGCTCATACTCCCTGAAGCAATATTAATCCAGGTAGCACCACTATTTACAGAATAGTCAATACTATAAGAGCCACTCGAATTTAAGTCTGTCCATCTGATTGTCTTGGTATGACAGCCAACTAGCGTATCACCTATTCCATTAGGAGCCAATAATTGAACTACTTGAGGTCCTGAGCTAATTGTAAATAGTTGATCACTAATGTCTTCTTTGCAATGGTTGATGTTGTCTCTTACCCAAATAACGCAGTTATTAGAAAGCGTGTTCGGAATTGTCCATGCATAGGTATTGGTAGAAGTTGTATATCCTGTAACAATATTGGTATATGTTGCGCCTCCATTTGTAGAATAAAAAATGTCATATATATTAGAAATTCCATCCGAAGACCAAGAAATATTATAGACATTTCCGACTGTCATAACACCACCAAAATTTGGTTGAATAATTGTAACAGGCTTTGTAATGGTAAAAGTGGAATCACTCCTGTCTGAAAAACTAGTGAAATTAGGTCTTACTCGTACCATTGCTTGATTGGTTTGAGTATTGGGCATCGTCCAATTATAAGTGGCTGGGTTTGCATTGGTTGTCCAATTAGAGGTTATTGTCGTCCAATTTGAACCATTATCCAAACTATATTCTACCTCATAACTATTCCATGCAGGAGACCTGTCAATCGTAATAGAGGTAACCGTACAACCTCCCCAAATAGTTGTTCCATTATCACCATTAGGGGTAAGAAGCGTTACAGCAGGTTTTATTGTAAAGACACTGTAAGAAACATCATTCAAACTAAGATTAGTACTATTACTTGCTCTGACTAAACATTGAGTAGAATACACATTTGGAATCGTCCAACTTTCACTACCCGTATTGGAAACGCTCCCTATATAATTCCAAGTAGCACCATTATCTAAAGAATACTCTAATTTGACATAACTTGAGAAAAATGTAGATGCTAACCAAGTAATGTTATAGGTAGTCCCAGAATAGAGTGTTTGCCCTCCATTGGGAGCTGTTAAAACTGGATCACTAGGACTAACCGTAAAATTGGCATCCGAGACATCTGAACGACAAGTATTGTTAAAATCAAGGACTCTCACTAAATAGGAAGTTCCAGGATTATTAGGGACATTCCAATTGTAAGAATTGTTAGAGGTACCATTATTAAGCGCAGACCAAGAGGTACCATTGTTATCTGAATATTCCACCCTAAATTGTCCTGATGCATCCGAAGTATGTGTCCATGTGATGGGATGAGTACTTAGCCCTTGCCAAACTTCGCCACCATTAGGAGAAGTTACGGTAATGGAATTAGAAGGCAGTATGGTGAAAGTAGCATCAGAAATATCGGAACGGCCTCCCCAGCCAACTTCTGCCACTCTAATTAAACATTGACTAGAACTTATACCATTGGGTACTGTCCAAGAGTAATTTTGAGACGAATAACTGCTGTTGTTTATATTTGTAGCGATGGTATTCCAATTAGCACCATTGTCGGTAGAATAATAGATATTCCAATTGGATAAACAATTCGATTTGTCCCATGAAATGACATAATTATTGCAGCCATAGAGGGTATCACCGCCATTGGAAGCGGTAACTTCAACAGGTGGAATTATCGTAAAATTGCTATTAGAGACATCAAAAACAGAAGGATCATTATAATGACTTGCTCTGACTAAACACTGTGTTGATGGAGTACTGGGAACGACCCATGAATAGCTGCCTGTATTAGAAACAGTAGCAATAGTATTCCAAGAGCTTCCATTATCCAAAGAATATTCTAACTTGATGGAAGTAGAAAAAGTGGATTGATCCCATCTAATATTGTAATTACAACCAGGTCTTAGTGTGCCCCAATTTGGAGCTGTTAAAACGGGAGTAGGTTGTGTAATGGTAAAATTGGCATCCGAGACATCTGAACGACAAGTGTTGTTAAAATCAAGGACTCTCACTAAATAGGAAGTTCCAGGATTGCCAGGGAGATTCCAATTGTAAGAATTGTTAGAGGTACCATTGTTAAGCGCAGACCAAGAGCTACCATTGTTATCTGAATATTCCACCCTAAATTGTCCTGATGCATCCGAGGTATGTGTCCATGTGATGGGATGAGTACTTAGCCCTTGCCAAACTTCGCCACCATTAGGAGAAGTTACGGTAATGGAATTAGAAGGCAGTATGGTGAAAGTAGCATCAGAAATATCTGAACGACCGCCCCAGCCAACTTCTGCCACTCTAATTAAACATTGACTAGAGTTTATGCCATTGGGTACTGCCCAAGAATAATTTTGAGACGAATAATTGCTGTTGTTTATATTTGTAGCGATGGTATTCCAATTAGCACCATTGTCGGTAGAATAATAGATATTCCAATTGGATAAACAATTCGATTTGTCCCATGAAATGACATAATTATTGCAGCCATAGAGGGTATCACCGCCATTGGAAGCGGTAACTTCAACAGGTGGAATTATCGTAAAATTGCTATTAGAGACATCAAAAACAGAAGGATCATTATAATGACTTGCTCTGACTAAACATTGTGTTGATGGAGTACTGGGAACGACCCATGAATAGCTACCTGTATTAGAAACGGTTGCAATAGTATTCCAAGAGCTTCCATTATCCAAAGAATATTCTAACTTGATGGAAGTAGAAAAAGTAGCTTGATTCCATCTAATATTGTAATTACAACCAGGTCTTAGTGTGCCCCAGTTCGGAGCTGTTAAAACAGGAGTAGGTTGTGTAACAGTAAAATTGGCATCCGAGACATCTGAACGACAAGTATTGTTAAAATCAAGGACTCTCACTAAATAGGAAGTTCCAGGATTGCCAGGGACATTCCAATTGTAAGAATTGTTAGAGGTACCATTGTTAAGCGCAGACCAAGAAGTACCATTGTCATCCGAATATTCCACCCTAAATTGTCCTGATGCATCAGAAGTATGTGTCCATGTGATGGGATGAGTACTTAGCCCTTGCCAAACTTCGCCACCATTAGGAGAAGTTACGGTAATGGAATTAGAAGGCAGTATGGTGAAAGTAGCATCAGAAATATCAGAACGACCACCCCAGCCAACTTCTGCCACTCTAATTAAACATTGACTAGAGTTTATGCCATTGGGTACTGCCCAAGAATAATTTTGAGACGAATAACTGCTGTTGTTTATATTTGTAGCGATGGTATTCCAATTAGCACCATTGTCGGTAGAATAATAAATATTCCAATTGGATAAACAATTCGATTTGTCCCATGAAATGACATAATTATTACAGCCATAGAGGGTATCACCACCATTGGAAGCGGTAACTTCAACAGGTGGAATTATCGTAAAATTGCTATTAGAGACATCAAAAACAGAAGGATCATTATAATGACTTGCTCTGACTAAACATTGTGTTGATGCCGTACTGGGAACGACCCATGAATAGCTACCTGTATTCGAAACGGTTGCAATAGTATTCCAAGAGCTTCCATTATCCAAAGAATATTCTAACTTGATGGAAGTAGAAAAAGTAGCTTGATTCCATCTAATATTGTAATTACAACCAGGTCTTAGTGTGCCCCAGTTCGGAGCTGTTAAAACAGGAGTAGGTTGTGTAACGGTAAAATTGGCATCCGAGACATCTGAACGACAAGTGTTGTTAAAATCAAGGACTCTCACTAAATAGGAAGTTCCAGGATTGCCAGAGACATTCCAATTGTAAGAATTGTTAGAGGTACCATTGTTAAGCGCAGACCAAGAGGTACCATTGTCATCCGAATATTCCACCCTAAATTGCCCTGATGCATCCGAAGTATGTGTCCATGTGATGGGATGAGTACTTAGCCCTTGCCAAACTTCACCACCATTAGGAGAAGTTACGGTAATGGAATTAGAAGGCAGTATGGTGAAAGTAGCATCAGAAATATCTGAACGACCGCCCCAGCCAACTTCTGCGACTCTAATTAAACATTGACTAGAGTTTATGCCATTGGGTACTGTCCAAGAGTAATTTTGAGACGAATAACTGCTGTTGTTTATATTTGTAGCGATGGTATTCCAATTAGCACCATTGTCGGTAGAATAATAAATATTCCAATTGGATAAACAATTCGATTTGTCCCATGAAATGACATAATTATTGCAGCCATAGAGGGTATCACCACCATTGGAAGTGGTAACTTCAACAGGTGGAATTATCGTAAAATTGCTATTAGAGACATCAAAAACAGAAGGATCATTATAATGACTTGCTCTGACTAAACATTGTGTTGATGCCGTACTGGGAACGACCCATGAATAGCTACCTGTATTAGAAACGGTTGCAATAGTATTCCAAGAGCTTCCATTATCCAAAGAATATTCTAACTTGATGGAAGTAGAAAAAGTAGCTTGATTCCAAGTAATATTGTAATTACAACCTGGTCTTAGTGTGCCCCAGTTCGGAGCTGTTAAAACAGGGGTAGGCTGTGTAACGGTAAAGTTGGCATCCGAGACATCTGAACGACAAGTGTTGTTAAAATCAAGGACTCTCACTAAATAGGAAGTTCCAGGATTGCCAGAGACATTCCAATTGTAAGAATTGTTAGAGGTACCATTGTTAAGCGCAGACCAAGAAGTTCCATTGTCATCCGAATATTCCACTCTAAATTGCCCTGATGCATCCGAAGTATGGGTCCATGTGATGGGATGAGTACTTAGCCCTTGCCAAACTTCACCACCATTAGGAGAAGTTACGGTAATGGAGTTAGAAGGCAGTATGGTGAAAGTAGCATCAGAAATATCGGAACGACCGCCCCAGCCAACTTCTGCCACCCTAATTAAACATTGACTAGAGTTTATACCATTGGGTACTGCCCAAGAATAATTTTGAGACGAATAACTGCCGTTAGTTACATTTGTAGCGATGGTATTCCAATTAGCACCATTGTCGGTAGAATAATAAATATTCCAATTGGATAAACAATTCGATTTGTCCCATGAAATGACATAATTATTGCAGCCATAGAGGGTATCACCACCATTGGAAGCGGTAACTTCAACAGGTGGAGTTATTGTAAAATTGCTAGATGAAATGTCATAAAGATTTGAATGAAGGCTATTGGTAGCTTTTACTAAACATTGTGTTGATGCCGTACTAGGAACGACCCATGAATAGCTGCCTGTATTTGGTACAGTAGAGATATATGTCCATGTAGATCCATTGTTTAGAGAGTATTCTAACTTGACATTAGAAATGAAAGAAGATGTAATCCATCTAATATTATAATTACATAGAGGTCTCAAAGTACCAGAATTAGGAGCAGTAAGGACAGGATCAGGAGGTACAATCGTAAAAACAGCATTTGAGACATCTTGCATACAATTTTGGACATGATCCATCACTCTAACCATACAAGTTGTAGTAGTGTCCATGCTAGGCACAGTCCATGAATAAGTACCTGTTGGACTGTTATATCCTATTGCAAGATTGTTCCAGTTTGTTCCATTATCTGTAGAATATTGAATCGTATAAGAGTTGGATGTTCCAGCGGCATTCCAAGTAATATTTTGAACCGTTCGCCCTTTCCACACTTCACCACCATTTGGAGAAATAAGTGTAATAGGAATATTGATGGTAAAAACAGCATCACTTGTATCTTCTGTTGTTGTATTCAAAGCATCTCGAACACGCATTAAAACAGTAGAGGATTGAACATTAGGAACAGTCCAGTTAAATTGTCCATTGGTAGATAGGTAATTACTAGCAACGGATGTCCAAATAATCCCCCCGTCTAATGAGTAATCAATATTCCAATAGTTTGAGACCGTTCCAGTTTGAGTCCATTGGACAGGATAGGTTTCACAGGCATATAAAACCTCCCCACCATTAGGTTGTACAAGGGTAATAGATTGAGCAAAAGAATTTTGGGCTAGAATTAAAATACATAAAAAATAGAATACTGTTTTAAAGACTTTCATGGTTAAATGGAGTTGAAAGAGGATTCTAGAAGGGAATCGTTCTGATGTTTAGCTGTAAGGCAAAAATATAAATGGTTTTAATCTTTATAGTTCCCTAAATGCAGTTTGGATAGGGGACAGTTTTAATACGAAGTTAAATAAAAAAAACTCACAAATGTACTCTTTTAAACTCAAAAAGAAATTCTTTGATAATCATTATTGGAATAAACATCATGCAATTTAAAATAGGCATACCCTAACATTTGCCATGTACCCCAAAAAAAACAGGACGACTATTTAAGTGAATAAAAAAGCTTAAATTAGAGCTGTGAAAAAAGAAAGTTTACCACAAAGTTAGCTTCGCTGAGCCTTCAGGTTCAAAACCAAGGTAGTATTAGAAGCCTTGGAAGAAGCGTTTAGTTTATCAGACTTGGTAAAGAAATATGACTTAGCTCCAACTCAAATTAGTAGCTGAAAACGTCAATTTTTGGAAGGAATCAAGAATATTTTACAGCGAATAAGGGAGGTAAAGCAGAAAAGGCGTTAAATATCAATTGATCTAGTTGTGAAGTAAAAACGGAAAGAGCCTTAAATTTAGAATTAATGCGTTTGATAGATGAACATTATTTAAAACATCCTCATAAACAAGCAGCTTAGTAATCCACAGAGTATTAACATAAACTATGAAAAAAATAATATATGCTGTTGTTGTAATGGGCTATTGTTGTATGGCTATGGCTTGCAATAGGCAGATATTATTACTCAAAACGGCTCAAAAAATGGAGGGCAATTGGGTCAACAAAACTTATTTAGACAGTTTAAAAATTACAAAATCTCCCCAACGGGCGTACCAAGCTGTAAAAATTCATACCCTTACCATTCGAAAAGATACCTTAATGAATAATCCTACTCAGGTAATTTTGTCTTTTCGGGAAGGGGACTATTGGATGCTTGGAAGAGACAGCGTAAGTTTATTTTTTAGCCATGTTTTTGATACAGAATTACAATTACAAACTAGGTTGTTGTCTAGAAAAAAAATGCAATTAGGGAAGGATATTTTCGTGCGCTATTTTGTTCCATCTTCCTCTACGACTAAAGAAGTTCAGTTGGTGCAAGAAATCTTATTTGTGGGAGTTTATTATTGGGATGGGAAACGAGTGGAGTTTAGCGCTAATGGAAAAATTAGAGGAATGGAGGAGCTTGGGATAAAAAACTACAATCCCGTAATTAATCATTATAATACCAATCAAAAACTAGATCAGTTGTGGTTAAACCAAAGAGAAAATTACCAAAAATATGGCTTTCAATTTAATGATAATACATTGTACATTTATCAATTAAAATGCCCTACAAATGATTTATACTGTTCTGAACAGGCTGAATTAGGACCTTTGTTGTACGAACTAAAGCGCAAAAAATGAGTCCATCTGATTGTGAAAAATGAAGTATGACGATTGTAAAATAATAGAAGTCGTAAGTTGTACGCCTTATGGCTGAAAATGAATAGTGTACAACTTACGACTTACAACTTAAGCTTTTTTGATTTCATCTCGCAAGGCACGACGCAATATCTTACCTACATTGGTTTTAGGCAATTCATCCCTAAACTCAACATGTTTAGGTTTTTTGTATCCAGTGAAGTTTTCAACACAGAACTCTCGAACTTCTTGTTCGGTCAAAGAAGCATCTTTTTTTACAATAAAGACTTTTACTGCTTCTGTTGATTTTGGATCAGGGACACCAATGGCAGCAACTTCTAAAACCTTGGGATGAGAAGCCAAAACATCTTCAATTTCATTGGGATAAACATTAAATCCTGAAACCAAAATCATATCTTTTATCCGATCGACAATCTTAAAAAAGCCACCTTCTAACATCACCCCAACATCTCCTGTTTTTAGCCAGCCATCTTCTGTAAAACTGTTGGCTGTTGCCTCTGGGCGATTATAATAGCCTTTCATGACTTGAGGACCTTTGATTTGAATCTCGCCTCGTCCTTCTCCTGGACCTTGCACCTTGCCATCTTCATCCATGATACGCATATAAGTAGAAGGGAAGGGAAGCCCAATTGTACCAATTTGCACACTCCCAAAAGGATTGGCACTAACAACAGGTGAGGTTTCTGTCATACCATAACCTTCTACCAATTCATTAGCGGTTACTTCCTTCCAACGTTTGGCAACAGGACCTTGTATGGCCATGGCACCACCAATGGCAAATTTAAGTTGAGAGAAATCTAAGGCTCTAAAATCGGCATTGTTTAATAAGGCATTGTATAAGGTATTGACCCCCGTCATCAAACTTGGTTTGGTTTTGCTAATGACATCTACCAAACCAGGAATGTCTCTAGGATTGGGAACCAATACATTTAAGGCTCCAAAATTGGACATACACAAGCAATTGACTGTAAACGAAAAAATATGGTACATGGGCAATGGGGTTAACATAACCTCCTGACCAACTTTTATATTAGCATTTGCCATCCAAGCACTCATTTGTTCCATGTTGGACAATAAGTTTTTGTTGGTCAATACGGCACCTTTGGCCACACCAGTTGTTCCTCCTGTGTATTGAATACAAACCATGTCCTCTTTTTCAGATTGATGCGGAGTAACGGGTTTTCCTGTTCCTGCTTTGAGTGCAGCAGGAAACTTAACCGCTCCAGGGAGGTTAAATTTTTTGACCATTCCCTTAAATTTGAGTACGGTATTGATAATAAAACCTTTTAACCCACCAAACATACCGCCAATGGATGCGGTAACAATATGCTCAACCCCTGTTTCTTTGACTACTTTTTCCAGTTCGTGTGCAAAGTTTTCGGCAATAATAACAGCCTTAACCCCCGAATCGTTGAACTGATGCTTGATTTCTCGGCAAGTATAAAGGGGATTGGTATTGACAGCAATTAATCCTGCTCTCATTACACCAAATAAGGCAACAGGGTATTGTACTATATTGGGCAACATGATGGCTACACGATCTCCTTTTTTTAATCCCAGCGATTGTAAATAACCAGCCATTGCTTTTGACATGCGATCTACATCGCCATAGGTCAGTGTTTTTTGATTGCTTCCAATTAAACAGGTATAAGCAGGTTTATCTTTGTACTTCTTAAGATTATCTGTAATAAAGTTAATTAGGGAAGAATACTGGTCAATATTTACATCATGAGGTATTTCTTTGGGGTAGCTATCGAGCCAAACACGGTCCATTGTAGTCATATATTTTTCTATTTTTTATTAGGATTATTAATATGGGATTGGGTTTTGTTTTTGGAAAAGTAATTTTTTGCAAAAACAAAAGAAAAAGATAGGAAAAATATTCTTTTATTCAATGACTATTCTATTTTTTCTGAAAAAGAATTTGATTAAGGGGTTTGATGGTCTGTGGGGTGTTTGGCAATTTTAGTCCCCTACTTCCCCAATAACATTTTTAAATAGCGTTTGGCCAGTGCTTCATTGGGATTGTATTTTAAGACTTGTTGAAAGTCTGCAATTGCCTCTTGGCGACGTTGAATTTCAACATAAGAAATCCCTCTATTTAAGTGCGCCATCATAGCCTGTTCGGGAGCATATTGCAATACTTTGGTATAATCATCAATGGCATTGTTATGTTTTCTGAGCAAGCTATACGTCACCCCACGATTAAAGTAAGTACTTCCTTTGGTTGGTTTTATTTCTAAAGCTTTGGTGTAATTGTTAATGGCATCGTCAAAATCTTTTAGGGCTAAACGCATCAATTGTTCTGCTTCTTGATGCTTATTTTGTTTTTTTAAAGCCTTAGCCTGTTCTTGTTTGGTATTGCCCCGCATTCCATAAGTATTGCCCATTCCTTCGTAAACATCAGGGCGTCTAGAGCCCAATTTGGCAGCAAGGACAAAATCATCAAACGCTTTGTTGATATAGGTTTGTTGTTCTTGAGGTGTTTTTGCTTTTTCGGAGCGTTTGCCATAATAATTGCCTCGAATACTGAGTGGTTGCTCCATATTTTGTTGTAGAACATTGTCGCCTACTTTGTGCAAATCAATCACCCTTGTCCAAAGCGTTTCACTATCCTGCCAAGTTTCTATCTGAGGAATAGTTTGGGTGCAGAGCAACAGAGCAAAAGCAATTAGTCCTATATAAGTCGCATTTTGCCCATTTTTGGGGACAAATTCATCGACCAATAAAGCTAACATCAAGGCAATTCCAATATAGGGAAGATAGGTATAACGATCTGCCATAATAACCGCCCCAACAGAAACAAATTGCAAGACCAAAACAATCGTTATGAAATAGAAGCCGAGCCCTAGAAAAATACTTTTGGTAAATTTGAGACTCCATACGGCACCTGCTAAAAACAAAAAGACAATAAATGGAGCGACTTTAAAAAACAAACTATCGTCGTAACTTTGTTGATCGGGGTAAGGATAGAACGTACATAGATCTGTTGGTAAGAAAAATTTGATGATATATTGTATGAATCCATAGCAAGCAAATTGAAAGCGTTGCAATAGACTAAAGGTATCAAAAGAATTGATGGCCACTGCGCTGGTTCCTTTTTCTAGCAAACCACCAAAATCACCACCACTTTGAACACTAGCCGCCATCAAACCAAAAAATAGGGAAGCCACAAAAAATGGAATGCTATGTATCCAAGAAGCGGGTTTAAGTGTCTGTGTAAAGGCCTCAACTCCGTTCTTTTTTTGTTGATCCCAAAAGTACAACAAAAGCATTACCAATGGAAAGACTACAGCCATGGCTTTGGACAAACAAGACAGAATAAAGAGGACAAAGGTATGCACTAACCATATAGGAAGTCTTGTTTTTAGATAGTTCCAATAACTAAGCAAGCCCAACAAAAAGAAAAAGGTATATAAAACGTCTTTTCGCTCCGATACCCAAGCCACAGACTCTACATGCATAGGGTGTAAGGCAAAAATAGTGGCGACAAAAATACTTGCTAGTAGATTTTTGCTGCTCAACCGATAAATTAACAACAAGACTAAGAGAGTATTTAGAAGATGCAGAATGATGTTCCACAAAATAAATGGTCGTGCTGAAATTCCTTGCGAACAGCTTGGGCAGGCATTGTTATTCCAACGCATTGTGAGTATGGTTAGAGGATGATAATTCAGCGAAACAGCTCGATGAAAAACATCTCCTAAATCTGTATTATAGGGGGCAACAGTAGTGCCAACACTTTGTGGTTTTCCTTGTAGATTGGTAAAGGCCATAATATCGCTGTCCGAACGAACTAAATTGTTCTCAATGACATAAGTAAAATCATCCCAATCGACAAAGTCATTATCTAAGGCTCCTTTATAGACAAATATTGTTATCAATAGCAGAAAAATAGCAGCAGGTAATAGCTTGTTCAAATCGCTTTTGGTATTTTTCTGTTGTTTGGTTTCTTGACTAGGAGAAGGGGCAGCTTGTTCAATAGGGCGAGCCGATTTTTTATTTTTCTTGTTTTTTTTGGAAGAAGCCATGTTGTTATTGATAAAAAATATAAAAACGCATCTTAATGGATGCTATTAATGCCTTAAATATATAGAAAATAAATTAGTTCTTGCTTAAAGTTGTAGTTAACTACTTTAATCAGTATTTTGCAGCATCAATTACTAAGCGAATAAGAAGCTGTTTTTTGGAGTAATGTTTGAGGAAAATAGCCTTCTTTAACAAGCCATGTGGTAAATGCTAATAAAGGGTAGGGTACACTTTCAACTACTTTTTTCTACTTCAAACCGTTTACTACATGAGCCAATAGGTTGTCAAAAAACAAAAATAAAAAAACTTAAGTATTATCATATAAGCGATGAATTTTACCAAGGACATATCAACTTTAGTTAAAGAATTAGAAGCTGGGAATCTCATTTTGTATCCGACAGAAACCATTTGGGGAATTGGTTGTGATGCTACCAATGAAGCTGCTATACAAAAGGTCGATGCACTGAAAAAAAGAGCAGCAGGAAAAAATTATATTCTCTTAGTTGATAGCCTTGAATTATTGGCTGACTATGTAGATTATATCCCTCCTAAAGCGAATAACTTAATCGCTTTTCATACTCGTCCATTGACCATTATTTATAATAAACCGAAAAATTTGCCATCGTCTTTGTTGGCAGAAGATGGCTCCATTGCCATTCGTGTGACTTTAGATCCCTTTTGCAAGGCTTTGATTCATGCTTTTGGCAAACCAATTGTTTCTACTTCTGCTAATATTAGTGGGCAGCCTTATCCTCAGAGTTTTTCAGAGGTAGATGCTACCATCAAAAAGGGAGTGGACGGAATAGCACAACACAAGCAATACGAACAATCGGATGCCTTGCCTTCCGTTATTGTTAAGGTAGTAGATGGGAAGGATTTAATTTTTATTAGAAAGTAACCCAATCATTACTCCTTTTGAATAATAAAAATGTGTTTTTTTCATAAAATTTAGTCAAAGGAATGAGGAGGCGAAGAACAATTCTTATAACTTTGCGCAAAATTTAAACCAACGAAAGGGAATAAGTACCATTTTAAAATAGACCAAATGGCTACTTTAGATAAACGCTATAGCTTATTAATATGCAAATCGAGATAAAAGAAAAAGAGCAAGAGATATTTAAATTATTGAGTGAGTCCGCCCAAGAGTTGGGCTATCCTGCTTATGTAATTGGCGGCTATGTCAGAGATCGATTACTGAATCGTTTGTCTAAAGATATGGATATTGTTTGTGTGGGGAGTGGTATTGAATTGGCAAAGCGTTTAGCTTCCAAATTAAAGCCCAAACCCAAAGTTGTCGTTTACAAGCGTTTTGGGACAGCTATGTTGAATTTTAAAGATCTGGAACTGGAGTTTGTTGGTGCTAGAAAGGAATCTTATCGCAAAGATTCTCGCAAACCAACCGTAGAAGATGGAACGCTAGAAGACGATCAAAATAGGCGTGATTTTACCATTAATGCCATGGCAATTAGTTTGAATGCGGAGAACTATGGTAGTTTGGTAGACCCCTTTGGTGGGCTTGTTCATCTGGACGAAAAACTAATCAAAACGCCATTGGACCCCAATATTACGTTTTCGGATGATCCCCTTCGGATGATGCGAGCCATTCGTTTTGCAACTCAACTTAATTTTTCAATTGACAAAAGCACCATACAAGCAATCTCTGATCAAAAGGAGAGAATTCGGATTATCTCACAAGAGCGTATTACGACCGAATTGCAAAAGATAATGGCTGCTTCAAAACCATCTATTGGCTATAAGTTGTTGTTTGATACAGGTTTGTTGAAGTTGATTTTTCCTGCCTTGGATGCTATGTATGGCGTGGAATATAAAAATGGTCAAGGGCATAAAGATAATTTTTACCACACCTTGCAGGTTTTGGACAATGTGGCTAAGGTGAGTGATAATATTTGGCTGCGCTGGGTGGCTGTACTGCACGATATTGCAAAGCCATTAACCAAGCGGTTTATCAATGGACAGGGATGGACGTTTCATGGTCATGAAGCTTTGGGGGCTCGTTTTGTACCCAAGTTTTTTAGAAGAATGAAATTGCCAATGGGCAATGAGATGAAATACGTCCAAAAACTAGTAGGCTTGCACCAACGCCCTGTTGTTTTGACCAAAGAGGAGATTACCGATTCTGCCTTGCGTCGTTTGATGTTTGAGGCTGGGGACGATATTGATGATTTGTTGTTGTTTTGTGGAGCAGATTCTACGTCTAAGTTTCAATGGAAGTTGGATAAATATGCCAAAAATCTAAAAGTACTAACGGCTCAAATTGCAGCCTTAGAAGAAAAAGATCGTTTGCGCAACTGGCAGCCGCCTATTTCTGGAGAAATTATTATGGAAACGTTTGGGCTACAACCTTGTCGTGAGGTTGGGCAAATCAAAAATAGCATTCGAGAAGCTATCCTAGATGGTGAGATTAAGAACGACTATCAGGAAGCCTTTAATTTTATGCTTGAAAAGGCAAAAGAGTTGGGCTTGAGTCCTATTAAAAAATGACATTCTTTAATACCCCTTAGGCTCACGCAGTAAAGCATGTGGAAATTTTAATTAGCGGTCTTAATTATGCCGTTTGGGTATTAGATTTTAGGAATCTAAGAACAAGGTACCCTAGGTGCTAATATTCCCAAATAGAATAATTTAGCCTTAGCCTATATTTGTAGTACACAACTTGTCAAAGAGCCAAAATGAAAGAAAAAAAAGACTTAAGAAAACAATTATTGAAGCAGCGAGCCCTATTAAATAGTAAGGACAAAGAGCGCTACGATCAAAAAATTTGTTTGAGCTTGGAGCAACTCATTATGGCTAAAAAATGTGCTACAGTACATGCTTATTTACCCATGGGTGAAGAGGTTAATATTTATCCTTTGCTCCAACGATTGTTAGAGACCAAGATAAGGGTATATACGCCCAAAACACTAAAAAATAGAAAGCTAGAACATCTGGAACTAACCAATTTGGATGCCATAGAATCTGGTCTTTGGGGGACAAAACATCCTATAGCAGCTAAGACCTATGAAGGCAAATTTGATCTAATTATTGTTCCTGGTTTGGCTTTCGACGAAAATAAGAATCGTTTGGGATATGGTGGTGGATATTACGATAACTTCTTAGCGCAGCAAATTACTGCTTATAAGGCAGCAGTGGCTTACCCTTTTCAACTGCTAAAAACAATACCTGTTGAGCCTCATGATACTCCTGTCGATGCTGTTATTTATGATACACTGGTAGAATAGGAGGGGGAAGCACTACTTTTCGAAATAAATTTCCCCTAATGTCCCAATAAAAACTAAAAACATGAGAAAAAGAGTCTTGATTCCTTTGCCAACTTATGGGGTTGATCCTACCGAAATTGCGATTCCTTGGAAATTGATGCACAAAAAAAATTACGACCTTGTTTTTAGTACGCCTACAGGAGAGAAGGGGACAGCAGATCAAATTATGTTAACAGGTAAGCATTTGGGCATTTTTAAATCGTTGTTATGGGCTAGAAAAGATGCTAGAGAAGCATATACTGAAATGGAAAAACAGAATTCCTTTTGCCATCCATTAAAATATAGTGAGCTGAATGCAGCGGATTTTGATGCCATTCTGTTGCCAGGAGGACACGACAAGAAGGTAAAAGAATATCTAGAATCAAAGCTATTACAACAGCTTATTGTTGATTTTTTTAGAGCAGAGAAGCCCGTTGCAGGCATTTGTCATGGGGTTATTTTAATTGCTAGAAGCATCGATCCAGCAACCCAAAAATCTGTTCTTTTTAATTATAAGACAACAGCTTTGTTAAAACTACAAGAGTTATTGGCATTTAATTTAACCAGACTTTGGATGGGGGATTATTATTTAACGTATCCCGAAACAACAACAGAAGATGAAGTGCTAAGGGTCTTGGCAACAAAAGAGCATTTTTTGAAAGGACCTCGCCCTATTCAGAGAGATACAGCACAAAATCTAAAATGTGGTTTTGTTGTAAAAGATCGAAATTACTTGTCGGCAAGGTGGCCAGGAGATGTTTACAATTTTGCAACCCAATTTATAACAATGATAGAAAACTCTGAAGCATTGTAATGTTATTCTATAAGGATTAAAATGGGCTAAGAATAGAACATTTTTTTTGTGAATATAATAGCGATGAAGTCGCTTATTTTTGATTAGGGCAATTGTTGGAAGAAAATCTTTTGAGGGAGGGATCAGTAGTGATCCTTCTATAGAATTAGTCTAAATAATAAGCCCAATACATTTTTTCACAAAAAAAATGTATTTTCGCAACCATAGCCTTCCTAAAAGGTTATTAATTATAGGAAACCAATAATTAGATTAGTTAATTATATAAAATCATTTTATAGCACTATGGCATTTGACATTGATATGATTAAGAAGCACTATGCTTCTTTGCCTTCAAAAATTCAGGCTGCACGCGAAACTCTTGGAAAACCACTTACTTTAGCAGAAAAAATCTTGTATGCTCATTTAAATCAAGATTCTCCAATTCAAGATTTCAAACGTGGTGAGGATTATGTATTCTTTTCTCCTGACCGTGTAGCCATGCAAGATGCTACTGCACAAATGGCTTTGTTACAATTTATGATGGCGGGCAAAGACAAAGTTGCTGTACCATCTACTGTTCATTGCGATCATTTGATTCAGGCAAAGGTTGGTGCTGAAAGTGACTTGGAAACAGCTAATGATAAAAACGCAGAAGTTTATGACTTTTTAAGTTCTGTTTCTGACAAATATGGTGTTGGTTTTTGGAAACCAGGTGCTGGTATCATTCACCAAATTGTACTAGAAAACTATGCTTTTCCTGGTGGAATGATGATTGGAACAGACTCACATACTGTGAATGCTGGTGGTTTGGGTATGGTGGCTATTGGTATTGGAGGTGCGGATGCTGTAGATGTTATGGCTGGACTTCCTTGGGAACTTAAAATGCCTAAATTGATTGGTGTAAAACTAACTGGTAAACTAAATGGCTGGACTTCTCCTAAAGATGTAATCCTAAAAGTAGCTGGGATTGTAGGGGCTAAAGGTGGTACTGGATTTATCGTAGAATATTTTGGCGAAGGAGCTGTTAGCATGTCTTGTACTGGTAAAGGTACTATTTGTAACATGGGAGCAGAGATTGGAGCAACTACTTCTACTTTTGGTTACGATGACTCTATGAAACGCTACTTGGAGGCAACGGATCGTGCAGATGTTGCTGCTTTGGCAGAAGGAGTTAAAGAACATTTGACTGGAGATGCTGAGGTATACGAAAATCCTAGTGATTATTTTGATCAAGTAATTGAAATTGACTTGACTACTTTAGAGCCTCATTTGAATGGTCCATTTACGCCAGATCGTGCTTGGCCGATTTCTGAATTTGCTAAAGCAGTAGATGCCAATGATTTTCCTTCTAAATTGTCTGTTGGTTTGATTGGTTCTTGTACCAACTCTTCTTACGAAGATTTGACACGTGCAGCTTCTATTGCTAAGCAAGCTGCTGAAAAGAATTTAAAAGCAAAAGCCGAATTTACAGTTACTCCAGGTTCTGAGTTAGTACGTTTTACCGCAGAACGTGATGGTTTGTTGGACAATTTTGAGAAAATTGGCGGAATGGTGTTGGCAAATGCTTGTGGCCCTTGTATTGGTATGTGGGCACGTGTTGGTGCTGAAAAACAAGAGAAAAATGCAATCATCCACTCGTTTAATCGTAACTTCGCTAAACGTGCAGATGGTAATCCTAATACGCAAGCTTTTGTAGCTTCTCCTGAATTGGTGACGGCTATGACAATTGCTGGAGATATGAAATTTAATCCATTGACAGATACTTTGATTAATGAAAATGGTGAAGAAGTAAAATTAGATCCTCCTACAGGGGATGAATTACCTGTGAAAGGATTTGATGTAGAGGATGCTGGTTATGTTGCTCCTGCCGAAGATGGTTCAGGAATTAATGTGGTTGTTAATCCAGAATCTAAGCGTTTACAGCTGTTGACTCCATTTAAGCCAATGAACCAAGAAGAATTAACAGGCATGCGTCTGTTGATTAAGGCGAAAGGGAAATGTACAACAGATCATATTTCTATGGCTGGTCCTTGGTTGACGTACCGTGGACACTTAGAGAATATTTCGCAAAACTGCTACATTGGTGCTGTAAACTTCTTTAATGAAGAAACGAATAACGTAGCTAATTATGCAGCTAGTAATGAGCCTGCTTATATGCCTGTTCCTGATTCTGCGATCAAGTATCAACAAGCAGGAATTGGTACGGTTGTTTTTGGTGAAGATAACTTAGGGGAAGGTTCTTCTCGTGAGCATGCTGCTATGGAGCCTCGTTTCTTGGGAGTAAAAGCGGTAATCGTAAAATCATTCGCTCGTATTCACCAAACAAACTTGAAAAAACAAGGTATGTTGGCGTTAACTTTTGTTAATCCTGCTGATTATGACTTGGTTCGTCAAGATGATAAAGTAGATATTTTAGGTTTTGATACTTTTGAAGAGGGTAAAAACTTAACAGTAGTACTACATCATGCAGATGGTACAGAGGATTCTTTCGAAGTAGCGCATACGTATAATGCTGCTCAAATTGAATGGGTAAATGCTGGTTCTGCATTAAATAAAATTCGAAAAGATCAAGGTTTATAGGATTTATCCAACTTGAAATAAATCATAAAAAGCTTTCTACTTGATAAGAGTAGAAAGCTTTTTTTTTGTAGAAGATTTAGAATTTAATTCCAAAACAAAAATGTTTAGAATAAAGGATTAATCTAATAGCATGGCGTTTTGAAACGAAGGTTGTTTTAATTAATCTTTGAAGCAGTTGGAAAGAAAATAGGAATGTGTAGCAAAAAAAGTTGATTATCAATAGTATAAGGCAGGCAAGGCAATCTTTTAGGATTAACCAAAAAATAGATTTTTTGAAATATGTCAACAATGGATATATGAGTTTCATTATTGAAATGTATTAAAATATATTCAATTTGTATCTTGTTGATAAATAGCGCCTTCTGTTTTGGGTCGGTTTTGGACTAAGGCTTTAATACCACTTGGTTTGGTATAGTTTAGACCCTATGATTTTCGCTATTAAGTATTTATAAATGTATTTTTTTTGAAAAATTAGATAATATCTACGCAATGTACACGAAACTTAAAACACTTTTAATCGCATTATTGTTCACAACATTTTTTGTAACACAAGGATTTGCCTCAAATAGTTTTTCGCCACCTCCAGGAGAACAAGAGACTTTACAGTTTATTATCTATTATGAAGGTGATATATTAAAAACAATGAATAATAAAAATAGTGTGTTGGGAACGTTTACGGAGATTTATGAACTGAAGGTCGTTGAAACGATAAAAATGGATGAGTTTAGCGAACGAGTGTTGTTAGAAGTAGGAACTAAGGTAGATGAACCTGTAGAACTAGCCAAAGAAATATCGCTTGCCGATAATGTTCTGATGGTTGAAGTTTTAAATCCAGTAGTAGAGACCCATAAAGCTGAAGTTATAAGGTAGCATTTTTTTACATCTAGATATGAATATATGAACATATCTATTGTTGTGTGCAAAATAAAAATACAAAGAAAGCGTAATCGATTATTCCAACTATATCATTGAAACCTATCTCATTCAATACAGTAATGGCAGAATTGGTTTCATCCAAAAAGTGGCGATTCAATAGCTTAAAAAAAACTTAATAACAACAACTATTTTTATTCATTTATAATTTAATATACGATGAAAACTTTAACTTTTTTATTCACATTCTTATTATTTATTAATACTGGATTTTCACTCGATACACCCCAACAAGAAGACAAAATGGTGGCAGTTGTCCTAATGATGGACGATGGCGATGATCAAGAAATTATCAGTACAATTTATACTTCTTTAATGGCAGCAGAGAAAGTAGCCAAAATTTTAGAAGTAGAACTTATCGCAGAAGATGAAGTAAACGATGATGTTTTTGTTTTTTCATTAAAAACAGAGCAACAGAAAGAGATTGCTTTAAAGATGTTTGATGAGGAAGGTTACGAATTGGCAGCTAACCGTGTACTAAAATTAGAGTCGGGTAACAATTACAACGCATTAAATGTAAAAACATTGGAAGATGGTACCTATAAGTTTCAAATTACGGATGAAACAGGGGCAGAGAAAACAACTACTGTAACCATCAATCGCAAGTAATAACAAATCCATGAAGAAGGGCTGTCGGTCTTTCTGACAGCTCTTCTTAATAAGGACTTCAAGCAAAGCTAACCTTCATTTCGTGCTTTGAGCTATCTCATCGTTTTAGATCTAAATTTTTATTAATTTTTTACAAATTATGAAAACAATTTTTTTACTTATTTTATTGAATAGTACTACTGTTTTTGCGCAGAACTTAATACAAAATGGCAACTTTAAGCTGGGCACCAACGAATGGCAGCCGTTGATTGCTTCTTCTAGAGTAACAATAGAAAAACAAGCAATTGAGCACAGTAACTATGGCGATTTGTATGGTTTGCCCGATAACTATATTGAGACTAGCTTTGTAGAATTAGATCAACAATCAAGCCTTGAGCAAACCATTAAAACGACTCAAACCAATTATACCTTAACTTTTGCTTATTCGCATCGTCCGAATGCTGGGGATAAGAAATTGATTGTGGTCGCTGACAATCAAGTGATCTACCAAAAAACGATTAAAAATAATAAAGAAGAAGGCAGTTTTATTTATCAGAAAGCGCATTTTAATGCGACTAACAGTCATACAACATTAGAGTTTTATATTGAATCTATCGAGGGGGCAGCAGATAAAGGTGTTTTGATTACGGATATATTTTGTGAGGAACGAGTCAAATTAGATGAGATATTGGAAGCTCGAAGACAACAGAGGTATAAGGTTAAATAACCGATTCTATTATAAGATATAAGAGTTGGTTTTATATGTTAAAGTAAAGCAACTTTAATCTATAAATTAGCACTTTCTACGCTATTGCTTAACTTTGTGAAAAAAACTATTTTTTATCCTTCTGAATTATAGAATACTCGTCTGTTGTATCGTTCAGAAAAAAAAACGAATCTTTATCCACTACACCATTATGAAAATCCGTATCCAATCCTTACTCTTTTTGAGTATGATCCTTGTTAGTTTGTCTGCCTGCCAAAAAATGGCAAATGATTATACAATACCAACCAGTTATCAGTTTGAAAATGTGAACTATGATCGGCAGAAAGCAAGAATTAAGATGTTGACTGAATTAACCGATTATGCTAAGTCAGCAGGGGATTATAGTGTACCGCATGTCAGCAAGCAAATCATGCTTGATATGTATCGCAATACCAATGCTCCTTTCTCAGAGTTAGATTTAAATACTACAGGGGTAGAGCTAAAGAACAAAACTAATCCAGCTATCCAAGACGAAATAGAGACCTATATTTCTGCACTAGATTCAGCAAGTAGATGCCTCAATGTTACTGCTTCCGTTGGTTTGTCAGGAATCATGAGCAGTTCCACTACAAATAAGGGCTATTTATTGAATGGAAATGGCATTGAATTAGCCGAAATAATTGAGCAACTATTGGTTAGTGCTTGTTTTTATTATCAAATTACAGTGGTGCACTTAGGCGAGACAAAGATGAATACAGATAATAAGAGGGTATTTTCTGGCCGAGGAACTAATATGGAGCATTACTGGGATGAGGCATTTGGTTATTATAATGTACCGACTAATTTTCCTAGTAACAATTCTAACTTATCTTTTTTAGGAGCTTATTCCAATAAGGTAAATGCCTATGTTGGATCTAATTCTAGGCTTATGGATGCCTATTTAAAAGGAAGAGCAGCAATTTCTGCTAGAGATTACGATACCAGAGATGAAATGCGTCAGTTGCTACGAATAGAAACCGAAAAATTGCTTGCTGCCACTGCCATTTCTTACCTCAATGATGCTAAGAAAAACACTTCCGATCTTGCTATCTATTACCATCATTTAACGCAAGCTTATGGAATTATTTCAGGGCTAAAATATGGAATGCAGAAAACATTATCCAATATAGAAATCAATAACTTACTGGTAGTGCTTGCTGGCAGTGCTGATCCTCTAGAGGCTAATCTTTATCTAACAACGGCTTCTGATATTGATGATGTCATTGATACAATAGCCAATTCTTTTTCTACGCTAACTCCTTTTAAAGACAGTCTATAAACACCAACATTGTTTTCACAGTAAACAGCTCAAATTAGCTATGCACATTGTTTATATCAATAGATGATGTGGGGAGATATTGCCTAATCTGAGCTGTTTACTTATAAAGAACAGTGCATAACTTTATTGGTTATTAGATGCATTAATCCATAAATTGAAATGAAAATTTTTTGTAGTATAATACTAATCTTTTTTTCTTATAGTTTTGTTTTTGGCTGGACCGAAATTAATGGTGGTATAAGAGGGATTGTCACCAATGCTGAATCAGGGCAGGTCATACGAGGAGCTACGATTAAACTGGTGCCTTTTGAGGGCAATGGAAAAGAAAAAAGGTCTTTTTCTAAAGATGCAGGTGAATTTATTTTTACAGATATTAAGCCTGGTGTTTATAATTTAGAGTGTACCGCCTTTGGGTTTAAAACAACTCGTATCATAGGAATTCAGGTTCGTGAAGATCGGACAAAATTAGCTTATTTTAAACTGTCAAGAGGATATGCCGCAGAGGTAACCAATATTTATAGTTATGCTGCATTAGCCGCCAAACAAAAAACGGCCATTGAAACAGGAGCGAGCACCACAGAATCTATAGAAAATACACCTGCTACTGTTTATGTGGTCACAGCGGAGGAGATAGAACAGCAAGGTTATATGGGAATCAATGAGTTGTTGAGAGATATACCTGAGATTGAAATTCAAGACCGTTATGCTTCTCAGGATTATAATTCTGTTTCTGCAAGAGGGGTTCATGGCAATGAAAAAGTCTTAATTTTGATTGATGGAATTCGTTATAGTAGTATGGTGAATAGCAAATATGCGCTGCTCGAAAACTACAACATTCGCTATGCAGAACGAGTAGAAATAATTTTGGGGCCTGCTTCAGCGCTTTATGGGGCAGATGCCTATATGGGAGTCATCAATATTATTACCAAAGAAGGTAAAAAAGGCGAGCAGTTTTCATTGACAGGAAGTTATGGTATGAATCATACAACCAGTAATGCTTTTCAGTTTGGCGTTGGAAATGACGATGTTTCTTTCTCTATGTCAGGTGGGTTTTATTATTCGGAAGGTGCAAAATTAAATGACTATTATCTGGATGAGTTTAGGTTTTACAACAAAAAATACCTGCAAGATGGAGCTATTTTAAATAGTCCTGTCGATCAAGAAGGAAATATGCAGACGCTTCCTATTAAGCCGTTTGATATGAGCCGTTTTGCTTACTTTGTAGAAGGTAAATTAGAGTTCAAAAAGTGGAAAATTGGTATTTTTCATAATCAAGAGCAACATAGCAGTGCCGTTAGCACCAAATCTCATTACTCTCCTTATTGGGCAGAATCTAGGTTTGGGAGTTCCTTAACAGGACTAAATATAGAACATGTGTTTTTGCCCAAAAGATCTTCAAAATGGACCTTAAAAAGTGTTTTAAATGGCACCTTGATGTTTACTCCCACCAATAGTAAATACATCAATGCATTCTCGAATTATAAAGATGCCTACAGTATCGGTTCTGATTTTGGGGTTCGTTTGACAGAGACCTTTAATTATAAAATTAGCAAGCGACACAAATTAGCATTTGGGATGACGATGCAACATTCCATCACACTGCCCAAAAGTGATGATGTGCCTCATCAAAATAACAATCCTTTTTTGCCTTTTTCTATGGCAAATACACCAGATTACGATATTTATTATTTAGGAACAGACTATACAGATTTGGACGGAAATAGCCTGAAAATCTATCAAGACTTTTATTATATCCGTAGAATTATATTGGGAGCTTTTGCCGAATATCGCTTGAACTTAAACAAGAAGTTCCTGTTGACCTTAGGTCTGAGATTTGATCAAATTATTGACATCAGTGAGTATTCTCCCAATAAAGAAGCACGTGCTTATAATACATTGAATCCTAGGTTGGGGCTAATTTACAAGCCTTTTAATAATTTTAATATAAAATTATTTTATGGCGAAGGATTTTTGCAACCAGCGCCAGAACAAAAATACGAGCATTTTGGCACCTTCTTTCCCGTACAAGATGCTGCTGGAAACAATACCCACATTACAGGCGGATTCTGGCATGTTCCCAATGAGGATTTGTTGCCTGAAAAGGTGCGTACAACAGAATTTTCTGGAAAATATGGAAAGGGAGATTTTTCAATAGGATTAAATACCTATTTTAATTTGATAGAGAATGCTATTGTTTCAAGGACTAACTATGAAAAACCTATGTTTGTGGGGATTCCTGCTACTGCTACAGAACAATCTGTTAATAGTGATATTCCTACCATTACTTATGGGACAACCTTAAGAGCAGACTATCGTTTGGTGTTTGGTCAAGAGGAACAAGTTCAATTAAAAATCCATGCCAGTTATAGCTATGCCGATGGAAAAATGGAAGGGCTAGAATACCTACCATTTACAGCCAAGCATACTCTGAAAGCAGGTTTGTTGTTTCAGTGGAAAAGCTTTAGCATAAGCAATAATATTCTATATCGTTCTGCTAGTTACAACAATGGATCTATTGACATTGATGGCGAATTAATACAGGCAGGCAATCCTGCTTTTGTTGTTTGGAATCTA
Organism: Aureispira anguillae; assembly: GCF_026000115.1. GTDB lineage: Bacteria > Bacteroidota > Bacteroidia > Chitinophagales > Saprospiraceae > Aureispira > Aureispira anguillae. The sequence continues at coordinate 2,937,318 of NZ_AP026867.1, read as the reverse complement.
TTTGCTAAATATAGTTTTGCCAAACAGAAAAAAGCAAAGGTAAATCTCTTTGTTAAGGTCAACAATGTGCTAAATAATCAATATTACCATACAACCGATAATTCTACGATTTCTTTAGGAGCATCACCACAAGACCCCATTCGTTTTATTGGAGGCTTTACGGTAGATTTTGGAGGGTAGTAGACCGCAATAAAAATCGTTCTATTGGCTCCTTAAGTACATTATCTTCAGTGATAGAACTCTATGATTTTTAGGTTTTAAGTCGTATGTTTTGCTATAGACAAAGCATACGACTTAAAACTTTTAGGGCTAGTTGCAACCTAGTGAATTATGCTTTTCGTTTTGCTTCGGCACGTTTTATAAAATCAATGATAATTCTCGTAGACTTTTCAGGGTTGACCATGTGGTACAAATGTTCCCTAAATAAATCATCTTCATCTGGGTTGGTCACATCAATCACCGTTATATTAGGCGTTTTGTGCAACTGAGGAGAGAATTTAGCAATGGCATCTTTTTTACTCTTTAAAATCAAGATTGGGATATTGTGTTTTGCCATATTGGGCATTGACTTTTGCTTGTCGTGCGATTTAGACTCTAACAAAGCAGCATGCACTTGTATGGCAAAGACTTTGGCTGGAAGTCGGCTCAAGGCTCGTTCAATTGGAATTCTATCTAAATGAGGAACCGATTCCAAGTTGGTCATCAGGTGCAAGATTCGTTCTTTTACCGCTTGCCATAATTTTTCTCGCATTAAGGAATCTTTTCGTATGAGCCAATCTGTCAATTTAATACCCCTTTGGCGAACTCCTTTTTTGGTGTCTAGCGGAACCAAACGACGGAGGGTCATTAACATGGTTTTGACACCAATGTTTTGACGAAACGACACCGCAGGTAATAACACATTATCTAAGAAACCAACAAAGGCATGTTTGGCGTGTTCGCAAAAGAAAGGATTGGAGCCTATCCGACCATACAAATAGTGTTTGACGCCAGGTAGTTGGTCATAATCTCTGTCCATGAGCATAAAGTAAGTATTTCCCATAGAATGATCAAAGATATAAACAGGATGTCCTTTTTTTCCAAAATAGCTAATCACCTCGTCAATATTTTTGACCACATGATCAGAATAAAGACTAGGAGGGAGGTCATGAGGAATAGAGCCATAATGCATGGCAGTACCAATATAATCGTGGGTAGGCAAAGCCGTTAGGATGCTATCAAAAGAGTTGAGACCTAAAAAGCCATGAATGAGCAAAACTACTGGCAGCTTTTCTGTGGCATTGGGGTCATAAGGCTTGGCAAAGTCAAGCCGAATCGTACTTGAACCATAAGGGGTTTGACGAACAATTTCTATCTGAGGCCAAGTCAAAGCATGGTCGTCAATAAATACAGTCATTCGTTCCCTTACTTGGTCAATATGCCTCAAAAAACTAGGGCTTTCGTTGACTTTTCCCCAGCGATAATACAACCAAGCCAGTGGGCGGCGCTTATCGGATTTGGTGGCCAAAAACGCAATTCGTTTTGCCTTTGCCAAAAATTGAGGTGTTCCTGTTAATTCTGGCTCTCCTAAATCATCTACTATAATAACAAGCTCGTTAGAATCAAAAGCTTCAGAGTTTCTAGAAATACCAGCGACTCTACCTGTAGGGTCAAAACTAAGGAAGACATAATCGTAACCTACTTTATTGTTTTGTCTTAAATAGTCTCTTAGGTTGGTATTAAATCCAATGGCATATTGTTCTATGTTCTCTCGATCCAAACTTCGACCTAATATCTGATCTTTGGTGATGAGCCCCTTGCGTAGCATCTTGGTCAATAGGGCACGGGCGTCCATGACCCCTTCTAAGCCCCTTTGGCGTTTTAATCTAGAATTAGTAAACGTAAAACGAATTAATGAAGAGCGTTTTATTTCATGAAAATGTTCTAAGATATATTGATAAGCACCAGCAGGGGATTGCCCATGTGCCAAGCCTACTAAAAATTTCTGACCTAGCGAAGTAGTTGCGTTGGCATAATCAATAAAATCTCGCCCTACTGCTGCATCAAATGCTTCTTTGGATTTAAAATAACGAGTATTGGGAACGGCAAGCTCGTTAGTTTTGTCAATCTTTTGGGAATTATTTAATGGGGTAAATACAAAAGATTTATTCTTTGTCATGTTCTTTTTCTTGATTGTTTTGGTATTAACAACTCCAATTATACTCTTTTTTTTTGATAAATCAAGCTCAAAAGTTCATTAATAGGGCAAAGAGCAAAAAAGGATGCAGCAAAACGCAAAATAATTGATTCTATTAAATCTGTAACCTGCTACTTTCTGGAAGTATTGCTATATTTGACCATGCACCATTAGTAGAATCCTTGCACTTTTGAAATAATAAAGTTAAGCTGAAATGCCTAAGAGCTGCATTTTAGTTGGAAACCAGTGGTTTATTAATATAAGAAACAATTTTAATAGGAAAAAGATTAGAAATGTTATCAAAAATAGAGATACGACAACAATTTGGACAACAAAGCAATTGGAAAGGAGGCTTAGTTGTAACTAGAGATCTAATCTTTTTGGGGATGGCATTGGGGATCGCTTATTATTGGGGACAGCATTGGTGGCTTACAATTTTATTAATTTGGTTTATTGGTATGATTCAGTTTGCTATGGGAGAATCCTTACTGCATGAAGCGAGTCATGGGAATCTATTTAAGACCAAAAAAATGAATGTTTGGGTGGGAAACTTAATCGCATACGCTATATTAACTACCTTGGACGAATGGCGAACCGAACATCAAACCCATCATGGGTACTTATTATCAGAACAAGACCATTTGACGCAAGATTATATTGATTATCGATTATATAAGGGAATCCATCCTTTTATTACATGGATTTTACAACCTTTATTGGGGTGGGTTGGATTTCATTGGTTACGAAGCGAACTAGGGGGACTTTTTAAGCACAAAGGTGTATTGTTATTTTATGCCATTTTATTGGTGTTCTGTGGGTTGACCAATAGTTTTTCTTTCTTGTTTTGGTACTGGATAATCCCTCTAATTTGGGCTTATTCTTCAATTCTTTATTGGTCAGAAATAACCGATCATTATCTCGCTAAGGCAGCAACACGCTCCAATACTTCTTTCTTTTGGAATTTTATGTTTCACAATGGCGGCTATCATTGGGTACATCATGAGTATCCTTATATTCCTTGGTATTTGTTGAAAGAAGCAGATGAGCTATTGAGCCCGACAGATAGCCCGATGGATCGCACTAAGGGCTGGTGGGAAATGTATCAAATCATGTTGGAAGATTATAACAGCAAGCATCTGGTTTAAGCCCTAATTTTTAACAAAAGCCTGCTTTTTTACCCCAAAAAACACTTACACAACAAAGAACAACACTTATACAATGAGGTTCTACACTTACTCAAAGTGCTAGAAAAGGCTCCTTTTATCCCCTATCTTTGTGTTGTTCCCCACCAATAAATTTAGAGTAGCAAGCATAAAGGAAATAACATTTTATTCCTAGGCTATTCTATTGCATTCATTCAAGTAAATAGATCGATGAAAACAAAGTTAAAAAGTCCCAAAGCAGTTGAATTAAAATTCGAAGCTTACAAAAAAGAATTTATTAGGTTGATGAAATTAGCTCCTCAATCCTGTGCTACAGCAGAGCAAGCCGTTTGGTTTTTTGCCAACGAGAAGCATCAATTTCCTGATGGAACAGTGCATCCTTTAGTAATGTTGTGTACAGCAACAATGCCATGGGAGATCTTTGCTAAAGCAGCAGTTAAAGAGAACAAAAAATTTACCTTGTTGGGCAAAGCTTATTATCAAAAGTTGCCGACTAGCAATAAGGCTACCTTGCAGATTAATGTTGAAAAGGGGAGTGCGAAGGCAGATAAAATTAACAAAGCAGCCAAAGCGCTACTCAATAAAGCGAATGTGCAGTTGGTTGTAGCCAAAGCAGCTCCTGCAAAAAAAGAATCTGAAGAAGAGGAAGATACAACGCCACTTGCTGCTCAAGAGCCTGCTGAAATTCTTCAAAAAAAGCAGAAGGCACAAGCCACTTTTGCCACTTTTAGTAGCCTAATGCAAAAATTAGGAATTCAAGTATAAGCTTTTTTATAACAACAACTAAATTAATAATGTCAGATAAAAATTATCAAGAATTATATCTCAAAGCACGCAAAGTTTACGAGGCAGCAACGGTTGCTTACAAAGAATTAGTAGCGCATGCGGATGTCCTAGAAAAAGATCAATTAAAAGCTGCTAAAGTAGCGATAGAAAAGGCTAAAAAAACTTGTTTGTTACTGCAAAAAAAAGCTAAGAAGGACGTTACCGTTAAAAAACAGTTGCCCTTAAAGATTGCCATTGTAACGACCGATACAACTCCTTCGGGCAATTCGAATCCTATTGTTATTTCGGATAAAGACGCTAATTTTTCCATCAAAGTAAAGTTCCGAATAGAAAATATGTCTTGTCCCAAAGAACTAAACATAACAGATCCTTGCAAAATCCAAGAACGTGATCAACAGTTTTATTTAAGTATTTGGCAAGATGGCAAGCTAGTAAATCTTTCTAGTCAAACAAAGGTGAAAATTGTTCAGACACAAGTTGCATCTGAAAACGATAATACCATCAATATTGTTGAATACTCTGCTGTTATTACTCCTCCTGTTCCAGCTGGGAATGCTTCACATCAATATACCTTAAAGTTTAACTGTAAGGGAATAAATGGTATCGTTGCAGCACCCAATATAGATTATTTTACCTCAAAAGTAGGAACTACTCAACCTCCTAAAAAGGAAGTAATTGAAGGGTATGAGTTGAAAATTAATATCGATCCTCCTACTCCTAAAAATGAGTCAATATACTTTTTTGATAAAACTAAAAAAGAGTTGGGGGCAACTGAAATCCCTTTTAAAGCAACGATAGAAAATATCATCTTGCCTGCCAAAGATAACTATGTAGAAATTAAGCTGGAATCTGAAAATGTTCGAACGGGGGATACGAATGAAATTATCAACCAACAATTGGTGCAAACAGAAAAAGCTACCCCTATTTTGGATAAGAATGGAAAAAAAACAGGGCAATGGAAAGGTAAGAATGTCGTAACCGTTACGGGAACAATCCAACTAGATCATACTTTTGAGCCTAGGGAAAAACACCAGGTTATTTTGTCTTGCAAAAACGAACAAGGGTATGTTGACTTTAAACAGTTAACTTTTATTACGCATGGACAGTTATGTTATGATATTATCATTACGGATGAAGATTATGAGCCTGTTACAGTAGAAAATGGCATTGTGGTAGGATATACTGCAAAACGAATTATTACCAAAAAGTATTATCCTCAATGCAACCAAGGAGGAAATATCATTTATTATAATGTATATGAGCAGAATAAGGGGAATCTAGAAAATAAGAATCTTCCTCAAATTTTAGGTAATGGACAGGGAATTCCTAGTCGTGCTAAAAGACCTTGTGATTTTACGGCTGCCCGCAATCATTTTTCGATCAACCTAAAGGCGACTGATTTTAAAGTCAAACCATTAGTTTGGTTGGTCAACTCTACCAATACAACAACTAAAAATGAAAAACCAACGATTAATACGGAATCTAAATCGCTTGGACGGGTACAATTTAATTCAGGATTGGCTTCTTTTATAAATACTGGTACTGCAACAAAAGCAATTCGGGACGCAGTAGCTGGCAGGGGAGGTTCCTTTGTTAGAGATACTTCACCTTGGACAAATAGCAGTACCAAACAAGTTGTTGGTCCCAATGGAAATACCATTAATATCGTCACCGATCAACGAACAGTGGTCTCTACACAAGTTACGATTGAAGTAACTGTCTTTACAGGAGCAAGAGGTTGGGGGGGGAACCCTGCAATTATGAGTGATAGAATTGAAGCAATACGGAAAGTGGTACCTAATGTTACCCTAACGAAGAGCAATCGAGGGCGTGCTGTAGATGGTGTTGCATGGTTAGCAACCGATGCAGAGAGAGAGGGAGTAAAAGATAATCTAGTGAAGTTTGATCTTGTCACAACTGTTGTTAGATCTATCCAAACTAGAACAACAGTAACAATCCCTCCAATGGGGCCTGAATGCCCTTAAATTTTGACTTAAAACAAATGGAGGTTATCTCTTTTAATTAAAAAAATAAATATTATGATAAAAACAACCCAAATACAATCGTGGTTATTCCTAATTTTTATCCTAGGGTTTCATACTGCTTGTCAGCAAGACCCCAATCTTACACCAACCAATGCACACATTGATTTTGTCCAGCAGTATGGCAGCTCTTCCAAGCAGATCGCCGCAGATGTTAAACAAACACCAGATGGCGGTTATATTATGGTGGGCAGTGCTTATTCGCAAGCAACAGAGGTGGAAGCAGATATATTGGTGATAAAAACAGATGCGGCTGGCATCGAGCAATGGTCGGTTTTATTGGGCAAAGCAGCAGGAATGGGAACAGGGGCTTTGAGCAATGAATATGTGCGATATGACGAGCTAGCTGTTAAGGTAGAATTGTTGCCCAATAATGGAGGTTATGTTATTGCTGGGAATAGAACGTATGTTGCTTATCCTAATGCAGCAAGTACTGTAGGAACCAAACACCAAAGTAAAATTGTGCTGTATGAGTTGGATTTGAATGGAGGACTTAGTGTTGTTAATGGAACCGAATTAAAAGAAGGAAAAGAATCAACAGAGATGCTGTCTGATTTTAAATTGGATGAAAATAATGGCGTAATCAAATACGTATTGACAGGATACACAACAGATATTACTACCAACAAGCCCATTGACCCAGACAATGGAATTTATGATTTAACGGATATTTTTACGACAGTATTGGACGATTCTTTTACCCCGCTTTGGTTTGCAGGAAACTCAACGTATGGCTTTTCAGGAAAGGATTATGGGACTTCTATTCAGATTTTACCAGATGCTTATTTGGTAATTGGTACGGTTCAAGAAAAAGATGGCAACAATGGATTCAACAGCAAATTGGCAGCCATTAAAATGAGAAAGGATAATGGAATGCCTTTGAGCCCAAAGTATTTTGGAGATCAAGATTATGATTTAGCAGGAGGGCATTCTACCTACAACCCTAGCACTCAGAAAATAACAATAACAGGACATGCTAAAAATAGCAGCTTAGTCAATGCCAATCAGGTTTTTGTTCTTCAAGTAGATGAAGCCTTAAATACACAGTATCCGAATGGAACCAATAGCAGCACCTACGGCTTTAAATTTTTAGGGCTTACGGCGCCATCTAGTTTGTCACTTGGATCTACTTACGAAGCAGCTTCTATTGATTGGTTGCCTAACAATGAAGGGTTTGTAATTGCAGTAACGCATGAAGATCAGTTGGGTACAGACATTGGAATTGTGAATTTGGAGGCTAATTTTGATTTGCGAAGTGGTTGGCCTTATTATCAAGGAACGATAGGAAATAGAAGCAATGAGCTGGCAGCTACGGTTATTGCTGCTACCAATTCGGCCAACAACCAAGCCGTGATTACATTTACTGGAACCTTTGAGGCGAATACGAATACGAGCCAAATAGGATTAGTACAATTAAATACGACTACTGCTTTATAAAATAGAGTAATTGTTCCTCAATAGATAGAAAGAGAGGCCCATTTTAGGGTGGTCTCTTTCTTTTTGAATGGAGGAATAGCCTTTGCTTCCCTCTACCGACGGTTTTTAACATGTAACAGAATGGGCTTTTTCTAGCCCTATTTTAGAGGTTAGATCGTTTCACGCTTAGATATTAGATCCCAATTAAGTTGTAATTGGGATCTAATATCTAATTTCTAAGAGCAAAGCGATCTAAAAATAGATAAAAGCTGCCCCCATTTTAATTTTCACAAAAATCATTGGGCAGAGAACCTTTGATTAAAAAATAGGTAGTACTTTTATATAAAAATGTAATTCCTTAATGAAGGAGAACGAATGATTGTAAATTGATCCATTCTACCCCATTATTGACCAACTCAACTATGCTGTTTCGATTAAGCCCATTGTTGTTTTTGATGTTTTTACAGCTAAATAGTTGGGGGCAAACCATGCCCTTTAAAAACTTTACTTCTGAGAATCATTTACCGAGTAATGAGGTTTATCAAATTCATGAAGACAAGGAAGGCTTTATTTGGATTTGTACCGATAGAGGGGTGGTTCGATTTGATGGACAAAATTTTAAGCATTTTAGTTCTTTGGATGGTTTGGTGAGCAATACTGTTTTTAATGCAGTAAGTGATCATAAAGGTCGGACTTGGTTTTTTACCCTTCGGAATGAATTGTGTTATCATTTTAAACACAAAATATACAAACACCCGCTTAGCCAAGCACTAAAAGAAAAATTTGGAGAACATAGCGTGATGCCCTATTTGGTGGTTGACAGCAGTGGAGGAATTTTAATTGCTCCTCAAAATGGCGATACTTCAGATTACAATAAATATTATTACATTTCTCCATCAGAAGAAAAACTGGAAACCAAATATATCAACACTAGCTTTGTAAGCGATACCTTGCCTCACAAGCAGTTGTTTTTGTTGACAGAAAACAAAATGTTGCTAGTTGGTATACAACACCATATTGGACATACTATTGGTCTTAAAAGCGGTAATCTTAAATTTACATACCAACGAAAAGGAGCTGTTGTTGCAGCAGGGGAAAGGGGAGGTCATGGATTATTACCCTTATCCAATGGGAAATTATTGTTTTTTAATACGCAACGACTAATTCTTGTTGATCCTCAAACAGAAGAAATTATAACGAGTGTTTTTCCAGATTCTAGCGGAACGAGCTCTATTATAAAAATCCATGAAGATCAAGAAGAAAACCTTTGGTTGTCAACGACTAAAGGGCTTCTTTTTTACAAAAACGGAAAACTAAATTATCCTCCTAAAAGATTATTCAAAGATTACTTTGTCACGAGTGTACGAATTGCTTCCAATGGCGCTTTGTGGTTTTCAACCTATAAAAACGGAGTATTTTGGATTCCTGATAGAACCATTCAGAATTTTTTTAAACCGACTTCACAGCCTATTAACTCGACTCCCTTTATCCGCTTATTTCAGCAAGAAAAAAAGAACTATGGTATAACGAGAAAGGGGATTGTTTACCAGTTGTCTACCTTACCGCCTAGTACAATTTCTAAGAGTTATTCAGACTATATTTCGGATGTTATATTGTTGGAAAATGATCGGTTGTTATGTTCAGATGGGACGATTTTGAACGGAACTAATTTTGCTTTACAGACAATTGATTCTACGCTTTATCGTCAACGCATGACGACCAAAAGTATATTCAAGGATAGAGAGGGAACATTGTGGTTTGCTAAGACAACAGGGCTCTTTAAACAAGATCAACAACAACTAAAAGCCACTGCTGTAACGTTAAGAACCAATGTTATTACAACGTATTCTTCAGGCTTGTTATTATTGGGAACACACGACGGTTTGTTTTCTTATGATCCTAGGCTTGACACAGCTTATTTTTTAGGGGAAAGCCATAAGGCACTAAAGGAGCGTATTACTTCCATAGAGCGGATTGCTAACAACAAATATATAGTGGGTACCTTAGGCTCAGGTTTGCTGCTTGTCAATGACCGCTTAGTGGTCGAACGGCAATTCACGCCCAAAAATGGATTAATAAGTTCTTTTATCAAAAATATATCCATCGAAAATGATTCAGTGATCTGGGTTGGGTCAAACAATGGCTGCAATAGAATACAGTTTAATGCTGATTTTTCTATTAAAAAAGTAAACTTACTGACGAGTAACAATGCCTTGCCTTCTTCTAGCGTCAATGATGTTTTAGTCGATGCAAATACCGTCTGGATTGCTACGGACAATGGCTTGACGTATATTGATAACTTAAATCAATTCTTTTCATCGGAAGCAACGGTTCCCAGAACGTATTTCTTGTCTGCCAAAGCAAACGGTCAAGTTTTTACCCCAGAACAACAACAACTCGACTATTATCAGGATCATTTAGAATTTGAATTTGCAAGTATTTATTTTGGAAACCAAAAGTTTGACTATAGTTATCGCTTATTAGGGGTAGATGAAAATTGGTATTTAACCAATGAAAACACCGTACATTATGCTAATTTGGGACCTGGGGAATACGAATTTCAGGTAGGGGTGGCTTTAAAGGGTGGAGTCATTAGCCCCCAAGTCAGCCGCATTAAATTTTTGATAAAACCTCATTATACCCAAACCTTGGGGTTCAAGTTGATGTTGTTGTTACTTATCTTGCTTTTGATTGGGTTTTGGTTGAGAATGAAACTAAAACAGAATCGCTTAGAAAAGCTAAAGGTTCAAGCCGAACAAAAAGCATTACACAGCCAAATCAAACCCCATTTTATCTTTAATGCCATGAATTCTATCCTCTATTTTGTAGAGAAAAATAACAAGGAGTCAGCGGCTTTATATTTAAGTAGTTTTTCTAGATTGCTTCGGCGAATTCTTGAAAATTCTCAACATGATTTGGTATTGCTTAGCAAAGAACTGGAAGCACTGAAGGAGTATCTCAAATTGGAAAAGTTGCGAATGGAGGAGCACAATACAGGATACCAACACAATTTTGAGTTGTCGCCTATTCCCCCCAATGCTTTTGGGTATAAAATTCCTCCAATGTTGTTACAATCGCTGGTCGAGAATGCTATATTGCACGGCCTAGCGACCAAAAAGGGGGATCGCAGCATCCATATTGCAATGAATGCCATTCATGAAAATCTAGAAATTACGATCATAGATAATGGAATTGGTCGAGCAGCCTCTCAAAAAATAAATGCCAAAAGAATTCGACATCAGCCCATGGGAATTAAAAATACGCAGCTTCGTCTAAAAACCCTTAGCCTTATTTATAAAAAAGAATTTGCCTTAGAAATTATAGATTTGGAGCAAGGAACCAAAGTCATCTTAAGCATACCAAAGTTGTTGTAAAACTATTGTAATAAAGAAAAAAATCAGGCATTGGATTTAAGCATTTGGTGAATAAAGCCTTGTTTTTTTCGTACAGAAACTGGCAATTCCATCTTATTGGGCATAAGAACAGATCCCCCCTTACCCTTGATGTATTTAATCACACAATTGGTATTGATGAGGTATTTGCCATGAATTCGATAAAAGGCAGTCTCAAGAAGCAAATCTTCGTAAAAGGCAAGTGATTTGGTAGAAACAATCATTTTACCATCTTTTAGGTAAATCTTTGAGTAATTCTGATCTGCTTCAAAATACATAATATCGTCTACCAAAACAAATACAATCTCTGTCATAGAAGAGATGGCTATTTTCTGGACGCCAGACTGTATCTGTTGCTTAAAGAGCTGGACTTGATCGTAGGAAAGGCTTGTTTTTTTCTCCAAAAAACGATGAATGGCGTTGATTAGTTCTCGCTCCTCAATGGGTTTGAGTAGATAATGAAGGGCTGAATAATCAAAGGCTTTTAGTGAGTATTCTTGATAAGCGGTTGTAAAAATAACATCATACTGTTTTCCTTGGGTTTGTTCAAGTACCTCAAAACCATCTCCATCCAATAAATGGATGTCTAAAAATAGCAAATCTGGTTTTTGGGTCTCAATAGAACGGATTGCTTCACTGACCGTACCAACAATGCCTACTACTGTGAGCTTGTCCAAAAAGTTTTTTTCAATCTTGTCATTTAGCAGTGCGGCTCCTGTCGCATTATCTTCAATAATTAATACTTTTAACATGCTGAAGTTATTTAGATGAGATAATTATCTTGGTAAGGCTTTACCTTGGTCGTCTAAGAAGCTTACTTTTTTTTCATGTTCAACAGACATGGTTGATTTACCTTTATAATCCGTAATTTTTCCTGTAACACATAGCTTTTTGCCTAAAAATTCAATTTCTGGATCGTAACTAAAATTTTTGACATTACTAGAGGATACCGACCCCGAAAAAGTATGATTGGGAAACTTAGCATCGAAGTTAAAAAGGACAAGCCCACTCTTGGTTTTTCGAGTAGAAACTACCGTACCACAAACACAAGCTTTTTTGTTCATAAACAAATCAGTTTCTAAGGAGTTGAGGGTGTTTTTAGGCCGCTCGTTTACCTTTAGGGGAGCTTTTGCCGAAATTTCTCCTTCTTTTAGGCTTTCCCATTTTCCAAAATCAAAATTGCCTTCTAATTGAGCAGCTAAAGTAGCTTCTAGCTTAGGAAAAAAATCAATCCCTGTTAATTTTTCTACCTCATCAATCGATGTGGCATAGCTAACCAAAGGTTGTTTACACAATTCGTTTGGCATAACAAATGCAATTGCCTTTTTTTCCTGCCCGCTGAGATCTAATACTACTTTGTAAAAGCTTTTGGGGATTGAAATTACATTGGGGCCTTGTGTAATCGTTTCTATTTGTTTGTCAAAAATGGGACCTGTAACCACATAGAGTTGCTCATTCTGTACCCAAACATGTTTTCGTATAAAGCTTTCTAAACGAGCCCAAATTTCTCGATTAAGTTCAGGTCGTTGAGGTGCCATATTAGAATAGACATAAGATTCGCTAATGGCACGTTTTGACCAACGAAAATCAGCAGAGGGAGCCAAATGCCCTCTATCATAGCCACTATACCAATAATCCGCCTTTTCAGCAGAACCCGTTGTTACCAAGGAATCTTTGCGGAAATCATTGGTTCTAGACAAATTTCCCTTGTGAACGGCAGGAATAACTAGATGAGCCACCCAATTTGCCTGTTCGTGACTTTCGTTATACCCTAAGACCATAGCACTATGCTCGACCACTTCATTGTCCGAACCTTCTTTGACAATAGGAAGCCCTAGATGGTGCAGGTCTTCTCTTATTTTTTTTAGGCGCAAAGTCTCTAACTCTAACGATAAACTCATTTGTCGTTCTTCTAACTGAGTCGCTTCTTGCTCCAAAGAAGTGATTAATTCCATTGTTGTAACCTGCGCAAAAGAGCTAAGTATTCCACTTGCTAAAAAAAATACTAACCAATAGATATGCTTCAACATTCGTCAACTGTTTTGATAAAAAATGATGTTTGAATTTTAGACGTTGTTGGGAATTAGATCTTGAGGATTTTAATGAGAAAATGGAACTGCTTTTAAAGATACAACTATTCTTAAGAATTATTAAGGAGAAAACTAAAGAATTGATCCTTATAACGAATAAATAAAATTGGGGTAATATTAGTTGCCTCAACGATGAAGTAGACAATGATTTATGTTGAAATAGGAGAAAAGGGGGCAATGTAATTGTTAGATAATCTGTTTGTTATAGATAGGTGAAGCTGACTTTAATATTTGATGAACTACTTTTATGCTTAGGCTGAAATTACATCTAAATTACTAATATTATCTAAGTCTTATTGTGTTGATCCTATAAAATCAATAAATTATTGCCCAATTGCTACAAGAATAGCCAGATGAAAAAAAGAACCTTTTATTTTAATGTGCTTATTTAATAAAAAAGTGTTGAGGTGCTGACTATTAGTTTTTTATAGAGCGTTTGTTTTTTGTTTAAAAAACAATTTAACTTATTTTTAAGAAAAAAATAAACTTAAACTTAATGCTATTGTTATAGTTTTGCATTTTAATTATATCATCTTATAAAACATTATATATTATGTCAATTACTTTAGCGCAAGCAGAGAAAATGATTGCGGCAGCTCAACGAAAATCAAAAGCATTGGACACAAAAATGAATATTGCAGTAGTAGATGCTGGTGCAAACTTAATTGCCTTTGCTCGTATGGACGGAGCTTGGTTAGGTTCTTTGGACATTTCTATTAAAAAGGCAAAAACAGCTCGTTTTTTTGATATGAATACTGGCGCAATTGGAGAATTATCTCAGCCAGGAGGTCCATTGTACAATATTGAGCATTCCAATGGTGGTTTGATTACTTTTCCTGGAGGGATACCTGTCAAAAATGAAGCAGGGGAAGTGATTGGAGCAATTGGAGTTAGTGGAAGTACAGTAGAGAACGATCATGCGGTAGCCGAAGCTGGAACAGCTGCTCTGTAGTTGTATCGCTAAAAAAAATTAATTTGGAGATTTGAAAGTACGGAAATAAATCAATTGTTACCATTCCATATTTTCAAATCTCCAAATGAAGGACTTCCTATAGATGGATTACTTCATCATAAGCAGCAGCAGCAGCTTCCATAATTGCCTCACTCATAGTAGGATGAGGATGTACAGATTTGATGATTTCAAGACCAGTAGTTTCTAGTTTTCTAGCAACAACAGCCTCAGCAATCATTTCCGTTACATTAGAACCCACCATGTGACAACCTAGGAATTCACCATATTTTTTGTCAAAAATAACTTTTACAAAACCATGGTTAGCGCCAGAAGCACTTGCTTTACCAGAAGCAGAGAATGGGAATTTACCAATTCTTAATTCATAACCAGCTTCTTTGGCAGCCGCTTCAGTCATACCAACAGAAGCAATTTCTGGGATACAGTAAGTACAGCCAGGGATATTATTATAATCCATTTTTTCAGGATGATGCCCTGCAATTTTTTCAACACAAGTAATTGCTTCTGCACTAGCAACGTGCGCCAAAGCTTGTGTCGCCAATACATCACCAATAGCATAAATGCCAGCAACATTGGTTTGATAAAAATCATCTACCTCAATAAAACCGTGTTTGTTGGTTTTGATCCCTAGAGATTCTAGACCGATATTTTCAGTATTGGGAACCACACCAACAGCAGACAATACTACATCACATTCGATGACTTCTTCTTTGCCCGTTTTGTTGTGTTTGATGGTTACTTTACAACCCTTTCCTTTAGTATCTACCTGAGTAACCGCAGAGCTAGTTTTGATGCCCATGCCAGCTTTCTTGAATACTTTTTTCATTTCTTTAGAAACATCAGCATCTTCTCTAGGGAAAATAGCGTCCATGTATTCTACTACTGTTACCTCAGTACCTAGTGTTTTGTAGAAATAAGCAAATTCCATCCCGATTGCACCAGAACCCATTACCACCATTTTCTTAGGCAGTTCAGGTAGTACCATAGCTTCACGGTAGCCAATTATTTTTTTACCATCAATTGCGATTCCAGGCAATTGGCGAGCACGACCACCTGTTGCAACAATAATATGTTTTGCACCATACTGCTTGCTTCCTCCTTTGTCATCGGTAACGGCTACTTTTTTGCCAGCAACTAACTTACCACTCCCCATCAAGACATCAATTTTGTTTTTACTCATCAAAAACTTGATCCCTTTACTCATTTTGTCTGCTACTCCACGAGAGCGTTTTACAATAGCGCCAAAGTCAGCTTTTGCCTCAGACGTTTCAATACCATAATCAGAAGCATGGTTGATGTAGTCAAATACCTGTGCACTTTTAAGCAATGCTTTGGTCGGGATACATCCCCAGTTCAAGCAAATACCGCCTAAAGACTCACGTTCAACAACAGCTGTTTTGAGCCCCAATTGAGCAGCGCGAATAGCCGCAACATAGCCACCAGGACCACTTCCAATTACAATTACATCGTAGTTCATAATTTGAGTATGTTTTATGTGTTAATAGTAGAGTAGTTTAAAACTACCATCTCCATTTTTTTAATTACATTTGTTTTGAATCATAATCTTGGCACAAAGGTACATTTTCTATTAATTAGTCAATTAATAGTTGGCTGATTTTTTGAAAAAAGCAGCAATTTAATGAAAGTTAGAAACACCACTACTAGTGAAATTTTGCAATTGGCATCGACTCCTTTTGCCAGAGGGGGCGAAGGTTTGCTCTATAGAGTTGTTGCTCCTAAAGGATATGCAGCTATTGTTGCTAAAATATATCATCCTCCAAAAAGAACAAAAGAACGATGGAACAAGTTGCGTTATTTGGTTCAAAATCCTCCTGTATTTGAAAATAAAGAACAAGCCATGCTGATAAGCTGGCCCATTGCTTTGTTAGAAAAAAAACAGGCATTTATGGGCTTTTTGATGCCATTTGCCAATGGCGAGTTATTAGAGGTATTGGCAACCACCAAATTACCACAATACCTGTCTGAAGAATGGCAGCGTTTTAAATTAGGAACCATTCAAGCTTCAAAATTGCGCCAAAAGGTTTGTTTTAACATAGCAGTAGCACTTTATCATATCCATAAAACGGGACACTATGTAATGGTAGACCTGAAACCTGATAATATCTTAATTCAGCAAAATGGCTTGGTTTCTTTGGTTGATATGGATTCGGTTGAGATAGTGAACGGAAACCAAACTCTTTTTGCTGCTGCAATGGCTACACCAGAGTTTGCGCCGCCAGAATTTCATCAACTAACAAAAAGGACACAGGCAATCCCAATTAGTTGGGACCAGTTTAGTATCGCAATTATTTTTTATAAAGTTTTGCTAGGCATTCATCCTTTTGCAGCAACCACCCAAGGAAAATATGAAACCGCAGTAGGTTTAGGGCAAAAGGTAAAGCATGGATTGTACGTACACAATAAAGTATACCAAGATTATTTTGATACGATTCCTTTTCCACATGCTGCTTTTTATCAACTGCCCACAGTCTTACAATATTTATTTAATCGCTGTTTTATACAAGGCATTCAGCGGCTAGGGGCAAGACCAACAGCAGAAGATTGGTGTTTGGCCTTAGGAGAGGAAAAAGAGGAAGCAGAAGCGCCAACTTATTTTATCCCTATGGATGGTTTAACCTTAGAAACTCCTGCTTTGGAAATCGCCTCCAACTCTATTTTTGTGCATTCATTTGAAGCAACTTTTGGAGCAACCATTAGCAAACAGTCGTCTCAACTTATTGACAAGATCAAGGAAGAACAAAGAAGTTGGAAAAAACTAATTGGCAAATCTCTATTGGGAGTGGCAGCTTTAGGAACGGTTGTTTTTTTAGGTATAAAATATTATTTCGTCTTGCCCATTGTTTTTATTGCTGCGCTATTATTATGGTATAACCAACGAAAACAAAAGAGGCAAGATCCAACGCCTATTTTTTTGCCGACAACCCTGCATGTGGCGACTAAATGGAAACCGTTGTTAAACGAAAAAATACAACTGCTTTTTGAAGGGTATCAGAATCAAAAAAAGGCGTACCAACAACTCATTTCTTCTTTTTATCAAACGTCTGGCGAATTGCAAAAAAAATGGGAGGAAAATACGAAGGTCTACAAAAAAAAATGCAGGCAATTGAATCAAGAGAAATGGCAAAAAAATGTAGCAATCACTCAAGAACGAAATCAGCAGCCATTGTGGAAACAATTTGTCGGTAGAACATCCGAAGAAAAACAACGCTTTCTAAAGAAAAAATACTTGCCAAGCTGTTTACAAAATTTAGCAGATGAACAGCAACAAAAGATCAAAACAATTGATGCTGAACATCAAGCAATTTGGCAAGATTTGGAGTATAAATTTTATGAAGAGTTAGATCTAATTAGCAAAAACGTCTCATTTCAAAGGGTCAAGGCAAAAAAAGAAGCAGAAGATCGTTTTGTGGAAGCAAGGCAAAAAATTATTGATGCGATTCAAGCTCAAAAAAAGGAAACGAATCAATATTATGAGGCGCAACAAAAAATCATAAAAGACTCGGTACACAATTATTGTGAACAATTGGATGCGATTGAAAGCTTAGCGCTCAATAAAAAAATGCTCTTAAATCAACGGCTTGATTTGAAATATAAGACCCTATTAAGTGAAATGGAATTGGAACAAATGGCGCTTAAAAAAGCATTGACTACCTTGGAGAAAGACTTTGATACCAAGTACGAACAATTGTTAGAACCACTCCAAATAATGTTAAAAAAACTAGGATTAGTCATGAATCTAGAACAATAAGCCTGGTTTTATGGTTTTTAGTTACTCAAGAACTTATTTCGTATCATCACTCAAAATAAAACCAAACGATGGGGAAACAATTAGAAAGTTTAACAACGAATTTAACGGAATTTATTCGCCAGCAAAAAATGTTTTTTGTCGGTACAGCAATGAAAGAAGGACGTGTCAATATCTCTCCCAAGGGAATGGATACGTTTAGAGTTTTGGGGGCGAATCGAATCGTGTGGTTGAATTTAACAGGAAGTGGCAATGAGACCGCTACCCATTTATTGGATAGTAGCCGAATGACGATTATGTTCTGTGCTTTTGAGGGCAAGCCATTAATTTTGCGTTTATATGGAACAGCCAAGGCTTATCATGAGCGAGACAAAGAATTTCACGAGCATATTGATCTATTCCCTGAGGATGTTGGTAGTCGTCAAATTATTGTAATGGAGATTGATTTGGTGCAAACTTCTTGTGGGTATGGAATACCTTTTATGGATTATAAGGAAGAACGAACCATTCTGAAAACTTGGGCTGAAAAGAAAGGTAAGCAAAAAATTGAGGCTTATTGGAAAGAAAAAAACAGCATTAGCTTAGATGGACATGCTACTGGAATTGTAGAGTAACGATGGTTGAATGCTAGAAAAATCATTTTTAAAATAAGAACTTTTTGACTTATCTTAAAAATGATTTTTTCAACAATTAAGTAGGGTAGGATTAGCTAGCCACTAATCCCATGGACTTTTTTTCTATTGCTTCCTTGGATAAGGAAAGCGCAAACTGAAGTTGTTCTTCTGGTGTCAATAGGCTATTGTCTATTTCAATAGCATCATCTGCTTGACATAAAGGGCTATCAGCTCTAGTAGAATCGATGTGGTCACGAGTACGCAAGTTTTTTTCTACTTCCTCCTTAGTGATGTCTAGAACTCCTTTGCTTGACCATTCAGCAAGTCTGCGACGGGTACGTTCTTCTATCGATGCCGTTAAAAAAAGCTTCAATTCAGCATTCTTAAAAACAACAGTCCCAATATCTCGACCATCCATAGCAATGCCACCTTTTGCTCCCATTGTTTGTTGCAATTTAACCATTGCCTTTCGGACAGCAGAAATAGTAGCAACAGGGCTTACGTAGCTAGAAACACGCATACTTCGAATGGCATCCTCTACATTAACATGATTTAGAAAAGTTTGATTTTGACCATTTACATTTTCAAAATGAATGGTAATTTGATCGAGGGCAGCATCAACAGCCATTGCATCTTGTATATCTATTTGGTGGTCTAGAAAATACAGCGTAACAGCACGATACATTGCTCCTGAATCAACATAAACATACCCCAATTCTTTAGCGAGTGCTTTGGCTAAGGTACTTTTGCCACAAGCCGCAAAACCATCGACAGCAATGGTTATTTTAGAAGTTTCCATGAAAGAACATTGTGATTTTAGACGATTATTTCTATATCGTACACAAAAATACTAATATTAGTTCGGAGTTTCTGTCTTAAGCTTTGTATTTTTTGAATTAATACTCCGTTAATTTTTTGCTTTTTTACAAAAAAAAACAAAAAAACATCTTGTATTCAATTGATTATCAAATAACTAATATTTTGAGTGGTAAAATTGCATCATTTTGATAATCAACTGCGTAGCACTCATGTAATAATCGAATACGATTTTTCAACAGAGTAATGTTGAATAATAAGGTGGTTCTATCGATAAGTTGTCCACTACTGCATAGTTTTTGACGGAATAACGACTAAATAAAAAGAACCATTCAGATTGGCTTATTGATATTTTGCAAGGTGTTCCAGCAACCATTCTGTCGCTTCGTTTGGATCTTTGAAGATCTTAATTGGATTGGTTTTGGTTTTTTGATTGGGGACAAGTCGAGTTCTAAGTGTGAGAAAAAGATTTCCAATTAATTTAGACGCAAAAGATTCGGTCAATAAGGCGGTTGCTACATTATCCTCTTCAAATTCATTATAGTATTTTATAATTTCTTTTTTCATATAAGCACTAGGCATCCAAACCATAACAGACCTAGGTTTTTTGTCTACAATTTTTCGCATTAGGGCTACATTTTCTTCTGCTCCTTGTATCGTATATTCAGAAATTTCTGGGTTGGTTGTAATTTCGATAATAGTATCAGGTCTAACTGTAACTGTTAACTCTTTTGTTTTGTATTGCATTCCTATTGAGCAAATTTGGAAAATTAAAAATAGACTTCTTTATAAAAGAAAAATGGGGAATGTAATAGTAGGTCAGCTGGTTGGCGAATATAGCTTTTTTTGCTTGATAAAATTAATGAAAAGCATATAAAATATATTAAAATTAATAAAAGTTTGATATTGATTTATGTAATTCCTTGGTTTAGAAGTTTTATAATTGGTAAACTGTTGCAGTAACCATTGAATTACATTGACTTAGTTTTCAAAACTATCGAAGTATTATTTTTTTTGTTATTTGACCTTTTTTACTGGATAATTGGAGGAAATACAAGCCTCTAGGAAGCATACTTAAATTGAGTATCTGTTGGTCTTGCCAAACTTTAGGCGTAAAATGCTTGACTTTTACGCCCTTGGAATCTATGATTTGGATGCTTCCTTCAACGGTTTTTGTTCCTGTCCAATAAACAATTCCCGATGAAGGGTTGGGATAAAAAAGAAGATCGTTCTCTGCTGAGCTTACTTTTGGAGAGGAAGTTGTTTTGCCTGTCTCAGCCCAAAAATAACGAAGGAACTTATTTTGATTATTATTGACATTTTTGAACCCAAGTTGAGCAAAGCCAAAACTATCGATGGTAGGGGCCGTATAAAAGTAAAAAGTGAAATCTTGGGTCATTCCTGGGGGGATAGTGACCTGAGTAGTATCGGTTGTAGGTGGCAAGCAAATGTCTACACATATTGCTGTTTGCCAATTTTGGGGTACATTAACGAACCTCCGAATAATATCAATGACAACGTTATCTGTTGCTGAGACATTGTTTAGAGTAGCTTCTACACCAAGGATAGTTCCTGCTGCACCATACTCAATGGTATCGTTAACATAAGCGAAGGTAAATAAACCATTATTGCCTGTGGCATTACACAATCCATTTGTTGTACCCAAGAGGCTATCAATTTCGCAATACATATCATCTGGTAATTTGTGAAACCAGCCTTGTTTCTCATAAACAACGCCTGTTGTATCAATCAAATAAGCATTGTTAGGGGCAGGACCGAAATGGCTTAGCCATTCGTTGCAAACTCCATCTACCAAAATAGGAGGAAGGATTGTTTCAGTTGTCAAAAGCGTATCAATAAGTGCCTTACGTGCTCCATAAGTTGTGGGTTGAGGGTGTAATATACCTGCTTGTTGGTTTGAATTGGTAATCCATATAGTGCCACTATAGGGGCTAGGGCTTGTAGGATGAGCCTCCATTCCATAGATAATATAAATTTCTAGTAGCCCATTATAGATAGTAGCCATATTATTAATGGTTGCTATTTTGTTGCGAAAGACTGGGCAAGTCAAATTTCCACCAATCAACAAGACGGGTTTGCCCTGAGCTAAAACCGTTTGTAAATTAACAGGGGTTCCATTTGTTGTATATAAGGTAAAATCAGGAACGGTATCACCAATGGCATACCCCACTGCATCAAAATTTCCAGTAAAGGTAGGAAACGCACAGATGGTATCGTTATCATTGGGCAAAGCTCCAATTCCAATGCTAGGTTGTAGTGTTGGTTGAGCTAGGAAGGGGAGCGTTGCGAATAAATTTAGAAGAATAAAAAATGATTTCATAATAAAGTCTATTGGGTGAAGAATCTTAACTTTTTGTTATTGAGACTCTTAGACTTATGAAAGGTTTAATGAAGTCATTAAAATTAGATAGCCTGACGCTTGGCTAAGCATTCTTGTAACCATTCAAATGCTTCTTCTTCTTTTAAGAAGACTTTGATAGGAGCATTTTGGTTGGTATGTTCTGAACTAGTAAAACGCTCTCTCATTTTTAGAGCAACACTAGCCACAAATTTAGAAATATAAGAATGACAAACTAGTGCAACTGCAACTTCATCAAACTCACTGGTACTGTAGCTTTTTATTACTTCTTTTTTGACATAAAAGGGAGCCATCCAAAAGATCATGGCTTTGGGGTGGTCATTAAGTGCTAACGCTTTTGTCATTGCTTGGAGACATTCTTCGGTTCCCTCTGTGGTTAACTCATTGCATCCTTCGTTGATTTTTACAGCTAGAATGTTATCTGGTCTAAGTGTGACCGTCATTTCTTTGGTGTGGTATTGCATTCCTGTGGTACAAATTTTAAAAATGATTTGGGGAATGAGGAGAACTAGAAATACAGTAGAACATGTACACTAAATGTAGAATATTTTTCGGTTTTTTAGGCAAAAAAAAGGGATTTTTTTTTGCTTTTTTAGCGCAAATGAAAAAACTATTTATAACGTAAAAACCTATGAATGTATGCCTAGAAATTTTAGCTTCTGAAGCTCAATGCTCTAATGGTGAAATTCGTTTAAGATTGTTGCTGTTTGTGCGCTTCAATATGTTTTAACAACCATTCTATGGCATTTTTTTTATCTGTAAAAACCTTGGTAGGAGGGATTGTTCTAGACTGAACAAGCCGTTTTCTTAGGGATAAAAAAAGATTCCCAATTAGTTTAGAAGCAAATGACTTAGCAAATAAAGCAGTAGCTGCGGTACTAATTTCAGAATTAGCATAACCTTTCATTACTTCCTTTTTGACATAATGATCTGGAAAATGGAGCAGTGTAGCTCTTACTTTTCCATCAACTGCTTTTTCAAAGGTTGCTAAATTCTCTGCTACGGCTTCTATTGAGTATTCTCCTTTGAAATTTTTATTGGTCGCTATTTCTATAATATCATCAGGTCTGACCGTAATGGTTAGCTCTTTTGTATGGTACTCCATGTTTTTGTGTATTGATTGGTAGGAATATTTTATACAAAATAAAACTACTTAAAAGGGACATTATTATACTATATGAGCATACAATATAATGTTTGTTGGGGTATTAAGCAGTTTTAATACAGCATTATTGGTAAACGGGGAGTTTTTAAGTGTAATCGACTACAAAATTAGTAATAGATTTGGATAAAACATGCTTTTGGAAAGAAAAATGAAGGTTGTTAACCAAAAAAATAAATTTTTTAGCAAAAAAAGAAAAAATCTTTCATGCTTGTTAAGCCTTGTTTGCTAAATGATTCTTTGATTGTTTTTTGAGCAATAGGTTCTGCTATCGCTACAATAATTTGCGGCTGAATTAAGGTTGAAAGATGGGAGGTCGGATAGAGGCGTTGTTGATAAATATCTTTGCCAATTTTGTTTTTATTATTGCAAATCCAAGTAAAAGGCACCTTGGCATTGGTAAGCATTTGGGCAATGCATTTTCCTTTTTTTCCTGCCCCCCAAAGCACTAAAGGGCGCTTGTTGTTGTTGCTTAATTTTAGAAAATAATGAATTTTGATTGCTAAAAAATTATTGTCCGCATAATTGGGATCATGCCTAGAAGTTCTACCTTGCGAATCTCTCCAGTGATGTAAAACTTCAGTTGTTGGGATACAAATTAACCCCGCTTCATAAAAACGAAAACACAAATCATAATCCTCTGGATAACGATCCAAATTAAAAGCATTGCAGCGTTCTAAATCAGTTCGATAAATCATCCAACAAGGGGAGGGAATCACACATTCTTTATACAGTTCTTTAAAATTTTCTCCTGTACTACTGAGCCCATTCAGCCATTGCGCATAACGTTGATAGCCATTGCCAAGCGTTTCGGCACTAAAATACTCTACTAAACCCGTTGCTAAATGCCCCATTCCTCTACTAAGTAAGGAAGTACTTAGACGCTCTAATTTAAAAACAGGCATTATGTCGTCCGAGTCCATTCGAGTAATCAATTGTCCTTTGGAGTGAGAATAAGCCAAACGGAGCGCAGGGATGATTCCTCGTTCTTGATTATTAAGGACAACAATCTGTGGATAATCTTTGGCATATTGTTGTAGTATAGCTAAGCTAGCATCAGTAGAATGATCGTTAACAGCAATTAATTCCCAATTGGAATAGGTTTGCGCAAGAATAGAATCTAGGCATTCAACTAAGAACGGAGCCGTGTTTTTAACGGGCATAAGGATGCTAATCAGGGGCAATGTCATCATTTAAAGGGTTGACTAAGTAAATTGTAAGAATGGTGTATACTTTTATGGGGTCAATTATTTACATACCATATTTATGATCTGAACATTGTCTTGGAGTTAATTGTTTTTAATATGATTGCCCAAAGGTTTTGATAAGGGATGATCTCTAATTCATGAATCAAGCCTCTGTATTTTAATGATTTATTTTCTAGACGATCAAGGTATTTTTGATGCACTCCAATATTTTTGTAATCAAAATGCGCCTTCGCTAATTGTTGCAGCAAACGAACAAACTGAGTCACTCTATAGTGTTCTTCTTGTTTTAATAATCGGTTAGAGTAGCCTTTTAGGCGTTCAATCCGTTCAAATGCTTCCCCCAGTCGTTCTTCTTTTAATAAAAACAGTACTTGCCCAATGACCAATAGAACGGTAAAAATTCGTTGGTTTTTAGGAAAGATAACAGGCTCCTCCAAAAAACGTTTTACCCTGAACTGCTTGTAGCGTTTAGGTCTTTCAAAGCTTTGTTCAGGATTATTCCAAAGCAAAAAACAAAGATAAACTTCAAAAGCATTCCATTTTTCTTTCTCGTCGCTCGTTAATTTCTTGAAGCGTTTATCTTCGTAGGCTCGTCCAAATATGCGGTGAGCTTTGGAGTAATTTTGAGTATGCAGCGCTAATAGTAAATAATATTCCATCAATTTCATGCAGACATCATTTCGCTCAAAAATAGTTAGGTATTTTTCTGCTTCAATTTCTCCCTGTGCAAAATCTTGCAGATGCAAGAGGGCAAGCATCTTTTTGGAGGCAATTTCTGCCAACTTATCTTCTCTATAAAATCGAGGATTTTCTTCAATGTATTGCTCTGCTTGTTGACAAATTTTATATAAGTTTTGATAGTCATTTTGCATCTCATAATAATGAGCAGAGACAATATAATAATTGTATACAATAACTGGAGAACTATGTAGCTGAGATAATTCTAGCAACCTCGCACAGTATTTTTCAAATTGAGGAATGAATGGTTGTAGCTTAGAAGCTGATTTGAGGCTGTTCATAACGATGCGCTGGTAATACTCTTCCGACTCGATTTCTGCTGTCAGAATTATTTGATATTGCTGGCAAAGGTTATTGTATTCCTCATATAATTTTTCATTCTTTTCCAACATGGCATGCTCTCTCAGTATTCTAGCTGCGTTAACCACAATATCAGCAAAGTCAAATTTTAGCGCAATAGATATAATACTTCGAGCTAGCTGTGCACCTGTTTGTTGTGCATTGTTAGAGAGCAATATTTTTACCAAAGTCCAATCTTTGTGACAGCAATAATAGGCACGGTTGTAATTAGAAGTTGCTGATTGATTGACATCTAAAAAGAATAAAGTATTGAGTAATCGCTTTTTGAATCTAGATTTTAATTGACGGTATTTGTCATCGGTAGGGTTGCTGTTGTAAAGCTTTGTAGCAGCTTCTTGATCATCCTTTAACGCCCCATCCATCAAGAGACCATAAAAATCATTGAATTTTGAATTTTTTTGTTTCAAAGAGTGATCATCGAAGATTTCAATCTTTTTTACCTTCTTTTTAGTTACAATTTTAGAAATTTCTAGTAGATACTTCATGTGCTGTTTTATTATCCCCAATAAATAAGCAAAATTAGTTTTTTGATAAGAATCAGTTCACCAATGCTCAACAACAAAAATCCCTATTAATTGCTGTTAGGCAACAAATGATGAGTAGGTAAGTGGAAATACATATTATCAATAAAACATAATTTCTATCGTGCTCTTATGTCACATATTGCCATAAATGTAAGGATTTTTAAATGTAAAAAGAAGCCTAATTCACATAAATTATATTTTTTATTATATAATGTATGATTTCTAATGCATTAAAAAAAGCCCAATACCAAATAAGTATTGAGCTTGTCTTTTTTATTAGAAAAAACTGTTTTGTTTACAAGGTTCCATCTGGTTCATCAGAGGCTTGTTTAGGAGCAAATAAGTCGCTACTAGGAAATTCATAACCAATCATCAACTCTGTAGAGCCTAGGCTATGTTGTTGAAAGGTATTTAATGCAATATCAAAACCTAGCAATACAGGAACTTTTTTGTCAAATAAGAATTTGCATTGAAAAGAAAGGAAAGCTGGCGAGCGGTAAAACAAGCCAAACGCCATTTGTTCGTCTAATACATGCACCATTATACCACCATCAAATTGAGGCAGAGAACCTTGAACGTATTTTACCATCAGAGAAGGTTCAATAATCATTTTCTTTTCTGGTAATCTAAACTTGTACGCCGCAGTCAAGAAATAATGACGATAGCCATGCCCAATAGGATCTCTACCATTGGCACTATTTCCATAATCAATTTTTGTTTGAATTAAGTTAGGAGCAGCAAAACCAATGGATAAGTTTTTGGTATAAAGAAATATACCAAGTTCCATATCGGCACTAGTAACGCCTCGATCGCCATTGGTGACAGCTTGGTCGTTGGGATCAATTAAATGGATCATATCTGTACGGATAATGTTGTGCGCTAAACGTCCTGAAAGACCAACCGATAAACGCACTTTCTCCGCCAAACGAATGTGAGACGCTAAAGATACTTTTCCACCCCAACGGGAGCTAGGCCCTGTAACATCTCCAAATACCAAAGCACCTAATGCTAAAAATGTTTTGTCAACGCTTTTTTTAGTCAAAATTCCTTGGTAAGTCAAACCAAAGGTTTGTGGGGCACCAGGAAAACGAACCCATTGCCAACGATGGAACAGACTGAAAGAATGATTGCCTTTTGAGCCCGCAACGGCAGGATTTATTAAGAACGCATTGCTATTGTATTGGGCAAACAATGGGTCTTGTTGTGCATTTGCTTCATGACAAAGAAATAGGAAGCCAATACATATTATAATGAAATTTTTCATAATCATATTCTTTATAATATTCTATGCTTTGCATTATAGCACTTCGAAAAAGCACTGAAAAGCATTTGTTATTTAAATAAGTAGCCAATGCTCCATAACTAGAGCATTGACTACTCAAAATCATCGAATAATAGTAACTGTTCCTTTGTAAATAGTAGGATTATTAAATTGTGGATCGTCTACAGAAATAACATAATAGTAGGTGGCATCAGGAACGTGCTGTCCTAGGTTGGTGCCATCCCAAGTACCGTCATAATTTTCCGCTTCAAAAACCAGTTGTCCCCATCTGTTGAATACCTGTACTCTATTGGTATATAAATTTAAACAAGGAATTTCCCACAAGTCATTGACCCCATCATTATTCGGCGTAAAGCCTGCATGGTGAGGAATACAACGCCCAACTTCTACCAAAACAGAATCAGAATCTACACAACCCAATGTGTCAGAAACAGATAATACATAGGTAGTCGTGCTAAGTGGTTGTGTGCTCGTTGTGGCAGACAATGGATTGCTAACATTATTGGTTGGTGTCCAACTATAATTGTTGATATTGCCCGTACTAGCACTACCATCTAAGGTTGCTATTTGCCCCACTAACATATTAGGAGGCGTAGAAGCATTGGCAACGGCTTGAATAGAAGTAAAGGTCGCAGCCAAAGAAGGTGTATCGCATTGCAAAGCATCAAATACTACAATAGACCAGTTGTCACCATTACTTAAGTTGACATTAAGCGTGCCTGAAGTGCCATTAGAATTCACTAAGTAAGCAGTCATTGTACCATTAATCGTTACATTGGCAATATAATCATCATTGCCATTGGTAAGGGCAGGCAACCCTCCTGTAATTTGTAGACTCAACAAACCATTGCCTACGGAATCACAGCTGTAATTATAAGTACCAGAACCACCATTAATAGCTACGCCAACATAGGTGGGATCGCTACAGATATTGCCACAATTACTTGCATTCCAAAGGAAGGTTCCACCAATGCTATCAACACCACATTGACTGTTATCAGTTACAACAACCAACCAATTGTCTCCATCTTGAACATTAAAGGTATAATCTGTGGTATCGCCAATGGTTCCTAAAACAGGAATTTGATAACCAGATGCTCCTGTTGTTGTTGCTCCAATGATGGTTACTAAATAATTAGAACCATCTGTCGCAGGTAAACCGCCACTCAAACGAATGGTAACATCAGCAGATTTGTCTGTCAAACAAACATAAGGTTCTACTTGTACTGCTAGTGCCAATGGGTTATAATTAAAGGTGCCCGCTGCGGTATCTGCACAGCCATTGCTATCTACTGCTATGACCATCCAAGCATCGCCATCCGCTACGCTAAAGTTATAGATGCCTACATTTTCTTGTGTAGAACCGTTTTGCCCTGCAATACTAGATCCAGAAGTTGTAATGGTATATTGACTGCCATCAAAAGATGGCGCACCTCCTGTCATAAAGAGTGTTACAACAGCATCTCCATTAGAGTTACAAGTATAAACCGTACTGTCAACAGGGTCGGGTAGTATTTGAACAGGCATCATGTTACAAATTGGACAGTGTGCCGTATCAAAAGTATAGTTATCCATCAAGGTATCTGTACACATATTAATGTCGAATACATCAAAGGTCCAGCTATCCCCATCGTTAACGACAAAAGAGAAATTCGCAGCACCACCAATTACCCCTGCTAATTGTGCATTTTGGTAGTTTTGACCAAATACAGTAGAACCAGCAATGTTAACGCTGTAGTTAGAACCATCAATGCTAGGTTGACCACCGTTAACGGTAATTTGCACTAAAGCAGTTCCATCCATATTACAGTTGTAGCTAAATGTACTGTTAATCGGGTTTAATAGACAATAATCAGGGCAATTGATCAAGTTATAATCAAAGGTGCCTGAAACCGTATCAGGACAGCCATTGTTGTCTAAAACAATTACCATCCAAGCATCGCCATCCATCACACTAAAAGAGAAAGGAGTGGCAGCAGGAGCGCCTGTTCCAGGAGTAGTGTAGGTACCATTACCATTAGGAGTTGTAGAGCCACTTACGGTAGAAGTGTAATTTTGTCCCGCAGTAATCGTAGGTTGTCCACCATTAAGGAAAATGGTCACTAAGGCAGAATCACCTCCTGGGTAACAAGTATAAATAGAACTGTCAATCGGATCAGGTGTAATAATAACTGGATTATTAACACATGGATCTTGACAAGGCGTTGCATTTACAATTTCCGTTTGGTTACAGTCGTTGTTGTCTGTTACGGTTATGGTGTAAATATCTGCTGTAGGGATGGCATACTGAACGGTTGCACCGTTAGCAGATTGCCCCATTAGAACCGTATCACCTGCTGCATTGGTAATTAAATAATCAAATAAGGTTCCATTGTAAGCAGGAAACCCTCCTGTAATGGTAAAGTCAATTATACAGTTGGTTGAATTGTAGGTCGTAGCGATGTTAATGGGCGCTAAAAATACAAATGGTGCTCCATTTTCAGCACTTGCACTCGGACAAGTTAGTGCTCCCCAAGTATTGATTTCATCTGCCATAGGACTGACGTAATGCACTGCATTTAGAGAGACAGGATTTGCTCCGTCGTTGACCCAATATTGTGGACGAGCATAAACAGAATCGATAAAGGTGAAGTTACCATTGATAATAGAATCAGGAATGTTCACACTATCTTGGATGACAAAACCAATGTCCAAGCAATTCGCAATACGAGTAGTAGAAACACCATTGCCATCTACCATAACGCTAGGATAGAGGGTGTCCCCAAAACAAATATACCCTGTATCAACAGCCGTATAGTTAAAGGTGTCGTCTAGCACGGTATATTGAGCATCACCAGCATAGACTTCAATTTCATTGATGTACTCAATGATATATTGCCCCTCATCGCCAGGATGACTACCATCCAATTGGATCGCATAGACCGTACCTGGTGTTAAACAGCAAAGTCCTACAATATCACCATTAAAACCTGTTGTGCCGCTAAATTCTGCGGCAATTTGAGCCGTTCCTTGTGTGCCATCTAATGTATAAGTGGCAGGTTGCAAACCTCCATAACACAAACTGTCTTGAAGTAAAGGATAAATCGCATAGTTTAGGCTATCTAAACCAACATAAGCTCTCAATTTGATTTCAACTACCCCCGATGGTGGTACTGTGAAATAATGCCAAACCGTTTGATCGGCACGATTGGCTGCATTGGGATGAGAGAATGGTTCTCCTGCCAGCGTTTCAATACAAGCATTGGTGTTGTCACCCGCTACCGCAGAAAAAGGAATGGTTTGGTTGGCTGGTTTTACTGGAATTTCAAAGATGGTATCCAGCATACTCAAACATAAAATATCGTTTGGTGGAGGGTTATTGGCAGGATCGGAGGCGCTAGGGTCATAGACCCAAACTTCTGCTTCATCTGCTGTTGTTGCACCTTGAGGATCTACTAGACCATAATAAGTATAGCCTGGCTCAAGGCATTGTTCCATAATGATGGCGGTTTTAGTACCACCTAAAATGCCACCAATGCCACCTTCTGCATCTGCTATTTGCGTAATGTTAGAACAAAATAAATCAGCAGGAGTACCTGCACCAAAGCGAGGATCTGGGGCATAGAGCGCTGTGTTTTCATTTTCATTGACAAGTGCATTGTCAAAATCAGCCTCAAAATAAATACGTCCACTATTAGCAGCTGTAAATTGAATCCACATACTACCATCTAAACCGTTTGATAAGGTTGGCGTATAGTCATAAGCACGGAATTGTGTGGCATCTGTTCCTGTATAGGGAGCGCCAATTTCTTCGTCACTAACAGCAGAACCACCCAAAAAAGTGCCTCTTTGTAATTGAGTTGAGAAAGCTTGTCCTCCAGCTTCTGTACGAACAGTTGTTGATTGAGCATCAGCAGAAACATCTGTTCCTAAACAGGGAATGTCATGATTGTGGAAAGGCGTCCCTCCTAAATCTTCTATTTTAAGACTAACGTAACCTCTCTCATTGCTTTGGTCGGTTGTTAATTGAATGTAGTAGGTTTCTCCTGCAATTAGGGCATGGCCATCTCGAACTTGTGGAGGAAATGAAACAGGGACATTAAGTATGTCACAAAAATAACCTGTTGCTTTCCCATCAGTAAGTGGGAAGTTATCATTGGCATCACCATGATAAGAAAGGTATTCAAATTTTGATTTTATAGGAGGAGAAGCTGCATAAACTACCCAATTATTAGTACCATGTAGGCAGCCCGCACCATCGGCTGCATGATATATCACCATTTCTGTTCCAAAATCGGTGCTATTTAAATTGGTTTCAATTTCTACTTGACCACTAGCAGGAGCCGTGAAATAAAACCATGCAGAACCATGTGCATTGATGTTTCCTAGTCTTGGTTCATTGGGCTCTAAAGGTAATTGATTGCCGCACCAAGCAAATTGTTGAGTCGTATTGTTGACCGGAATTTGGATTGCACTACAGATATTGTTAGCAACATAAGTTACAGGCAGTGGGAGATGCTCAATTAAAAGCGTAATTCGATATTCCTGAGGTGCATTACAATTGTTATTGCCTGTTGCAGAATAAACTTGAGTGCTACTATTTCCGACGGTAGGTAGACTTAAAGACATATTCTGAACACCTGTGTTTCCTTCATTTAATACTGTACTATAAGAACCTGGATCATCATTATCATATCCAATCCAATCTATGTCAAATGAAGTTGGAGCATTACATGGATATTCTAAGTCAAATATAACTCCATTATTAGGATTAAAATTAACTCCGTTAGGAGCTGCTACAGTTCCTAAATAAGGACCATTGTCATTGTCTTTATAAAAATGATTAGAGCCTCCTCCTAATTGCCCAGAGGGAAGAGGACTTAAGTTAGGAACAGAAGGAGATGTGTTACTATTTCCTTGACCATCATCAACTTTGATTTCCCAAACAAAATCACTTTGGCCACCTTCTAGAGGTATATTAAGAAGTGGGATATATGTTGTGCAATAGCTATTATTAACAGCTTCTAATTGTGTAACTGTAATTCTTACTCTTCCCTGCCCCCAGCTCGTATAACTAATCGAGCAGAGAAATAAGCAACAAAGTAAGAGTTGCAGTTTTTCGTAAGTAGTTTTTATCATATTCTAGTACAAGTTTGTATTAAGAAAGGTTATTTTGTTTTTTTAGGATTGAAAATATTTTGTATGGATTTTTGAAGAGCAGGGGATTTTATTTTAGCCTTTAAAATTAGGAAAATTTTAACATTTTGAAAGTATTTAATAATAATTCTTTTGTTTAACCCTTGGTTAATTTTGCGCTTATTAAAAGATAAGTATTTGGTTTTCTTTTGGCAAAGGACAAAAAAAACCTTTAAGCAAAAATCGCTTAAAGGCTACTATTTTTCGATTAAAAAAAAGAATTGTTGTTATTTCATTAAAATAACTCGTTTGGTAATGTATTCTTGATTAATCATCATTTTGAGGATATAAATTCCAGATTGTTGTTGATTTAAATTTAATTCAAAGGTGTTTTGATTGTTGTTATTTATTGCTTGAACTTTGCGTCCTGTTATATCGTAAATTTCAATCTGATCTATTTCATTTTTTTGTGAACTGCTTGTGATTTCTAAAATTACTTTTCCTGTTGTTGGATTAGGGGTGAGTTTGGTAGAAATTGTATTGTTAGGAATTGGATTTGTTGCTAATAAATTGTAACTATTAGGTTCTAATGTAATATCAGAATCTAGAGAATTGTTAACAGTCATAGGACGTAAATAAGCTCCTGTTACTGGGTTGATTTTAGATATAAAACCATCTACAACATCTTGATTTCCATTAATACCTCCTGTTAAATTATTACTGCCTAGAGATGTTGTGCCTCTAAGGTAGAAAGGAGCATATATATTACCAGAGTTATCTGTTTCTATATCTAAATTGCTAAAAATAGAATGTATATCTGATGGAGGTGAAAGAGGAATAATAGAAGTATTTGTATTAAGCCATTGTAGATTTCCTGTATTATCAAAATTGAGAGTAAAAGCTCCTTGATATCTATCAAAAGTTGGATAGGCACTCATTGCTGTATAATTAATAGTTGTACCATGAAAGGTAATGCTAGGAAAATAAAGAGGAGATACTGCAGATGGGTTTCCTAATAAAAAACTACCATTGACTAAATAGGAAGAATTACTAATGCTTAAGTTGCAACGGTATGTATAGTTACCTATTATATTGGGGTTAGGAGATGATGTTGGTGTTGCTATAGGTTGAACCCAACTCAAACTACCATCTAGAGCATTGATTCTTAGTAGATGTGTGCCAAAGTTATGCATATATGGCTGAGTTGTTGAAAACAGTGGTTGTGCTGTACTAGGTAATAGGATACCTAAATGGGTGTTACCTTCACATTCGATGTCAAACTCAAAACTAGAAGCTTCTAAATATCCAATATCTATACTGCGACTACCATATACTTCTGCCCATATTTCATTCCCATTATTACTATATTTTAAAACAAAAATGTCTATGTCATTATTAGAAAAAGAAGGCATTCCATCATTTAAAGAGGTAGAGGTGGAACCAACTACAGTGCCATTAAAATTAAAGCTAGTATTGGTGCTTCCTATAGCGTATACATTTCCTGTGATATCAATAGCTAATTTTCCAGAGAATGTTGCTATATTATTCAGAGAATTGACCCAATTTGTAGAAATAGATGCTCCATTATCAATATACGCTGCAATATAGGTTATTCCCCCAGGAGCATTGCAAGAAAAACAAAAATTTCCTAGATTGTTGTAATTAATAACGGTATTGGGGATAGTTGTAAATGTAACTGCATTTGATGAGGAACCAAATAGTGACCCAATGATAAAAACCTCTTCATTAGTACCATTGTAATAGGTTTCAATATCAGTAACCCAGTCTTCGCCTATTCCTCCTTCTACTTTAACCCAGATAGGGGTTCCTGTAGCATCATATTTAATGATGGCTATATCTGCACCACCTTGGCTAATGTATGTTATTCCATTGATTATAAAAGAGCCTATAAAAGAAAATGAAACATAAATATCTCCATTGAATCCAACTTCTACGTCCGGACCTGTTTTGAGATCTATTAAGTTACAACTTGGGATTTCTATAGCCCATTCAAAACCACAAGCACTATATTTGACTAAGAAAGGACTAAGAAGACTAGTGCAGGTATGGCTTTTTATTAAAGTATCTACATTTGCCCCTTCTATGAAATGGATATCATTACTAAAAAGCCCAACACTATAAATTTCATCATTATTGCTAATTGCAGTTGCTGTGAAAAGAGCAGGGTTCGTATGAGTGGGATTTTCAGTTTCAATAGGAAATCCAATAGTGCCAACACCTAGTATACTTAACAAAGGACTACATCCATCAGGAAGGTTACAGGTAGCTCCATCGGCAGAAGAAACTTCAGCACAGACCTGAGCATCTCCACAAGGACCTAGGACATCAATTTGAACATTGCTAATGGTGTATTGGTCGCCAGCTAGAATTGTTCCAACATTCGTAGGGGTAAAAGTATGCGAGAGTCCTGCGGAAAGAGGACCAGAGAGTAGATCAACTATTACATTTTGAACATCATAAGAGCCATTGTTTTGGATGGTAATATCTACAAAGAAACTATTTCCGATAGTAAGCGGTGCCGCTGTTGACGGAATAATAGCAATAGACATTGTACTTCCTGCAACAATATCAATGTCTGTAGTTAGGTTAGAAGCTGTATTGGTACAAGCAGAACTGCCTGAAATATCCATAAAAACAGCTTGAGTACTGGGGGTACTTGCTCCAATAGGAATTTCTATTTCTATTTGTAATAAAGTACAAAGCGGATTCCCACCAGTTCCCAAATTCAAACCTGTAATTTGACCATTTACAAAATCTTGAGTATTGGCGTATAATAAACCACTTCCTAGAGGTAATTGAACCTCTAAATCAAGCCCTGATACAGGAACATCAGAACAAATATCATATTCTATAACTACTTTGTTGCCTGGGCAAGGTGTGCCAACAACTGTAGAAGTAACGGTTAGTTGCGGTTGGGTAATTTTTTCTATGGTCATCTCATCTAATAATATATATTTAGAATAACAGGAGGTTGGCGTTCCTGGAGGACGAAATCCGGATCCAAAAGCAGGGTGAAAGATAACATGTTGAATATTAGGAGTGTTTACATGGAAGTCTAAGGTGTATTGTTTCCAAGAGTATGCTCCTGTAGTGTCGGGAGGATTATTAATGGTAATACCTTTGTTTAAAGCAGGAGTGTAGCTTGAACAGGTTGTATTTCTTCCGTCAAAGTATAATGGACAATTGCTTAGAGATGTAGGCAAATAGGGGGCATTAATAGGATCGTAGAGGTTATTTACTCCATTAATACATGGTGGGGCATCACTTAATGCCATTCGAAAATCCACATCAATACAGGGTGTGAAGGCCCAAAAGGTAAGTCTATAATTATCCGTTCCTGTTGTTGAAATGTCTAGAGGTGCTGCTAGAGGGAGATATATGTGGTCGTAGTTTTGAATTGTAGAGCTGAGACTAATCATTCCTATATAGCTATTTTTATTAGGAAAGCCAATGGGGAACGGAAGTGGAGGATTAGCAACAAAGTTGCCTGTACATCCGTATAAATTTTGATTAAGCATAGACCAATTAGGTGATTGAGTCGTTGTATTAAAACGCACTAATTCAGTTGTCGCAACAACTGTCGCACTACCAAAAGTAGGAATTCCTGAATTTTCATAGGTTGTCTTAAAGTCATCAAAAATGCCAACTGTATGACCTGTCGCATCTCCTGTTATAGTTTCGAAATCACCAAAACAAAGTAAATTGCAACTACTGGTAGATAAATTACAGGCAGGAAAAGGAGGAGGGGATACTGTTATGAATATTAAAGCATTAGATCCGCTGTTTCCATTGAGGCAGATTGGTGTGTATTGGATGATTGCTGTACCCCAGAAAGTGGGATCTGCTGTAAAGCTAAACTCTGTTGTAGTTGCATTACTAATTGTTCCAAAACTCGTTAGAAGAGTAGTGAGATTATAAGAGCCTCCTGGATTACCATCATTTGTCAAAAAGTCACTAGCATTGATTGTAACGGTTCCTCCATTTGGTACAACAATAGTAGTTCTTAGGTCATCATCAATTCCTGAAACAGGGCATGGAGAACTACAACTTGCGTAAGTTTGGTAAGGAACATTATTGGCTGGAGTTCCCACAGCTGAATTACCATAACTCGTCCCTAATTGATAACCAATATCACATAAAGTATTAAATTCTTGTTGATTAGGTGCACGTTGCATTTCTCCTGGGGGGAGACAAGCGTTCATTATATAACCATTATTAGAAGCACACCCTTGACCATTGGTTACCGAACAATTAAAATGACTTAAAATTGAAAAGTTCCAAGAAGAAGGTAGATATATATCTTGATTTGGGTTAGTAGTACTATTAAACTTTACATCAGCAGTACAATTCGCTGTACCAAGGAAGGCACTAGCGGGATTTAATATGCCTGTTGTTGAGTTGATATAAGGAGTTCCTGCAGCATTTTGTAAATAAGTATCAAATCTATTATATAACTGAGATCCATTTAATTTGCTTGAATTAGTATTAACATCAATCAATGAATAAAAACCTAGAAGGTGCAAGGACTCATGTAATATTGTTGAATATAAGTCTGTTTGGTTAATTGGTGTTGTGTTAGTCCAATTGGTATTATTTAAGAAAAAATTAGGTAGCTCGAAATCTACACGAAAAGACCCATGATAAGAATTAGGGTTCCATCCTGGAGTATTAGCAATAGCATTGGTGCCAGATCTAATGGTTTTGTGAACTAACCCATCTATAGTACCATTGTTATAACTAGTAATTATATAAGGACTAGCCACAGCCAGAACACCTTGATCTATCTTATTGACAGAAGTGTTTTCTAAGGGAGCTCTTCCATCAGATTTTTTTACTTGGATTTGAACTAAATTAGAGGAAAGTGTACCTGTTGGATTAACCAATAGGCTTAAGTCTTCAAAAACTCTACATGTAACCGCACGTCTGTCAGCTCCTAAAGTTGGATCATCAAAACCATAATCCCTATTGTGAATCATATCCTCAAAATGAAGTTCAAAAATTCCACAACTACAGGAATTTGGGGTGCTACCGATAGACTCTAGGGGCTCAGGGATAGTTACTTCCTTAGGGAGGTAACGATTACCAAACCTATCATACATTTTTAAGGTAGGTAGGGGATTAGGGAGTGGAATTGTATTTTCAAAATCTTCTAGTGCTTGTACTGCATCAGAGGCGATTTTTTCTTCCCCACAATAAGAAAAATTAGAGTTGTTTACCTCAATTACTTCACTATGATAAGCTGAACAGCCGTTTTCATTGGTTGCTTTAAGTCGAATGATAAATACGCCTTTTCCAAATGAATGTTGCCAATGTTGGTTAGTGCTAAGAATTTGATTATCTAAACTCCACTCATAACTAACAGCATTTATTGAGGTATTGGTAAATTTAACCCATTGAGAGGCTAAGGGGGTAGATGTTGTTGTCAAGAAATTAGCATTAGAACCACAACATTCTATAATACATTTATTGCTAGTCCATTTTGGATCTTGATGGTCATTGTTTAAACTATTTCCTAAATAAGCATGGTGTTGAACTAGAGCAATGTCATGAAAAAATTGACCACTAGTTTCATTGATATCCCAATGTGCTAATAAGCCATAGGAATTTTTGGGGAGGCACTTTTGATTCCAATCAAAAATATTTTGATTGGTTCTAGCAACCTCCCAAAAACGAATTTCTTCTATATAACCTTTAAAAGGAGTATGGATATTTGCGCCATCAGCTCCAATAATTAGATTTTCTTTAGTATTAATATTTGTAAGATTAGGGCCTCTAGAATATGCTTTGTCATCTATGAATAAAGTGACTTCTTCTTCCATTCGTCTAAGTGCAATAGAGTGACAACCAGGTTCTTTAAGAACGGTAGCATCAATTTTATAGCTTTTTGTTCCAATTTCTGCAATTAATTCGATATTCTCTTTGGTATTAATAATGAGAGCGAAACCGTTAGTGCTACTATTTCTTTTTGAAATTATAGTTCGTATAGTTTTATCTATAGGAACATTTCGAATTGTTACTTCTATAGTAAAATTATGCTTGTTTAAATCGAAATCACTGTGATGGTAAACAGTAGCTTTGTCATCTATACCGTCGAAGTGACTCGCAGATTGAGCCCAAGAAATAGAACGACAACTAAATAATAATAAACCTAAAAAAAATATTTTTAACATGATATTGAGTTTTGTATGTTTTTGCAAACATAAGTTTTCTTTTAATAAGAAAAAAGGAGAAGAATGTATAGATTGTGTTGTTCATTGAACGGAACAATATAATTTATGAGTGGAGCATTATTTTAAACCGATAAATTAGAATAGAGAATGTAGGAAACAAATTATTTTTTTAGATCAAAAATTAATCACTTCAATGATATGAAAGGCATATTTAAAATTAAGTTCTCAAAAAGTAACAGGGTAGTTGAAATTTTAGCTAAATAGCCCAAGATTTTTTATGGTCATAATCACTACTTATAAAAGTATTTCAATAAAATGATAATGTAGTTAGTTTACTAAAACAACTTCTTTAATTCATTTTTAGTTACTTTTCCCAGTACATTTCTAGGCAACTCATTTTGGAGGATAAACTGACGAGGTATTTTGTAGGCAGGCAATCGTTCTTTGAGCCATGTTTGAAGGGCGGGAAGTTTAATATTGGTCTTACCAATAGGAATAAGGCAGGCAGCAACAACTTCGCCCCATTCTTCGTTGGGAATGCCTACGATGGCACAATCGCTAATGGCAGGATGCAGACGAAGTACATCTTCAATTTCTAAGGCTGAAATTTTATAACCACCAGATTTGATAATATCAACAGAGTCTCGCCCCAAAATTTTATAATAACCATTGTTTAGCATCGCAATATCACCACTTAAAAACCAACCATCAGGGGTAAATGCTTTTTGAGTAGCGGTTGGTTTTTCCCAATACTCTTTAAAAACATTGGGGCCTTTGATTTGAATTTCTCCTGCAATATTTTCAGCATGAACAAGCCCTTGCTCATTAACTAGGCGAATTTGTATGCCTGGCAGGGCTTGCCCAATGTGTCCTGCACGTCGTTCTCCTCGATAAGAATTAGAAATGCCCATTCCTATTTCTGTCATTCCATAACGTTCTAACAAAGTATGGCTGCTGATGTTACGCCATTTTTCTAAAATGGGGACAGGAAGTGCAGCAGAGCCCGATACCATCAATCTGAATTGTTGAAGGGCTTGACTGTATTGTTGTTGTTGGGTAAGAGTGGCTTTTTCCCAATGCGCAATCAATTTAAAATAAATGGTCGGTACGGCCATAAATAGGTTGATCTTGCCTTCTGTAAACAAGCCCCAAACCTTGGCTGCATCAAACTTTGGTAAGAATTCACAACAAGCGCCTACCCAAAGCGCACAACTCATGATATTAATAATGCCATGAACATGATGGAGCGGAAGTATATTAAGAATGTGGTCTTCTTTTTGCCACTCCCAAGCTGTGACGAGTGTTTGGATTTGAAAATTAATATTGGCATGAGTGGTAACAACTCCTTTAGGAAGGCTAGTTGTTCCACTGGTATAAAGGATCATTGCTCGGCGATTTTCCGCTATAGAGGGTAAAGGGCGAAGCTTAATGGAATCCAATAAATCGTTTGTTTTAAACAACTGGATACCTAACTGTTTTGCTAATGGAGCAAGCAGTTGATACTGTGATTCATCGACAATAAGAATACTGGATCGAGTATTTTCGATAACATATTGTAAAGAAGGAAGCGGATGCAATACACACAGTGGAACCGCAATTCCGCCTGCTCTCCAAATTCCCCATTGAATGGCAGTATATTCAAAACTAGGAGCAACTAAAAAGGCAACTCTTGCTTCTGCCAAATCGGTTTGATCTCCTAGTAGATGGCTTGCTACAAGTGCCGAGCTATCCAATAGTTGTTGATAGTTATAAGCCTGTTGGTTGGAAACAATTGCCGTTCGAGTCTTCCATTGTTGTGCCCGTTGGATTAATGACAGTTTTTGGTTCATATTGTTCTAAATTTAGTGTCTTTCGAAATGAGATGAATTGGAATGTCAATATTGCGTCAAGTTAAGGAATTGTAGGCTAAAAAAAATGAATCTTAACCAACTTTCAGCAACCTTTTTACTAGAGTGGGGTTGTAGCATAATGAGAAATGCTATTTTGACAATAAATAAAAAGATATGAAAAAAATACTCGCTTGCTCTATGCTCTTTTTGGCTTATTTTAGCTTGGAAGCACAGGTGCCTAGAAAAATTTTGGTAGAACATTTTACCAATACCCTTTGTCCACCTTGTGCTAGTCGAAATCCAGGTTTTTACACTAATTTGAGCAACCAAACAAATGTCTTGCATTTGTCCATTCATTCTAGCGCTCCCTATACACAATGTCTGTTGTATCAACAAAATTCTGGTCCAAGTGATGCTAGAAGATCGTATTATACTGTAAATAGTACGCCAACATTAGTGATGAACGGATTTAGTATTCCTTCATCTAATGATTATAGCCAAGCCTCTATTTTTACCCCTTTTCAGGGGCAGACTAGTCCCATTAGCATTCAGTTACAACAACAAAAATATGGAAATGACTCCTTGAAGCTGCGAGTAATTGTAAAAACAGTGGCAAATCATAATTTGGGAGCACAGCAATTGTGGGTTGGCTTGGCAGAAGATACTGTATTTTACAATGCCCCTAATGGAGAAGGAACGCATTATGATGTGTTTAGAGCGCAGTTAGATTTGGGAGCAGTGACCTTACCAACCACCCTTGGAGATTCTCTAGTGTATGAATACAACGCCTATGCAAATGCAGCTTGGGATTTTAGTCGAATATTTGCCTTTGCTATGTTGCAAAATAGCGCTAATCAATCGGTAACCCAATCAGAGGCAACGACGCCTAGTACCAATAATTGGACGGTAAATAGCCTTGTTACGCTACCAACCAAGGTGTTAAAAGGCGTGCAATTATTTCCTAATCCGACAAAAAGCTGGCTCAATATTCGGTTGGAAAGTAGTGAAGAGACCCGTATGTTGTTGTACACGATTTCTGGTCAATTAATAGAAACGCATAGCTTTCTTAAGGAAATGACGGTTAATTTAAAGCACTTACCGAAAGGGATTTATTTACTTCGCCTAGTCAACCAAGAAGGAGTAATTAGCAAAAAGGTACACATAGAATAACTAGAATTGTTTTAAGCTATTTCGATCAAAAGTCCATTCAGGCGTATTTAGTTGTTCTCCAAAATCTTCCGAATACCAAGGGGATAGACTTTGATCGTTTAAGTTTTTGAGAATGTGAATACTTTGAGCAGGCATATAACTTTGAGCAACTAAAAATATTTTTTTGCCTGTTTTTGGGTGCTTGGCAACATCCATAACTAAGATAGCATGTCCAGGGAAACCACCCCAAATAAAAACATCCCCTGGCATAATGTCTTTGACGGGTTTAGATCGCAACTCTTTGGACAAGGAGGCTGTACCAGCATAAGAATAAACATTGGTTAGATATTTCTTAAAGTTAGCATAAGAAGAATTGACACTTCCAGAAGGGCTACTAAAACTTACTTTATTGCCTTTTATTTTAGGCTTTTTTCCTTTGCTCCAATCCGAAAAACGAATGGTGTGACCACTGGTATAATTAAAATGGATAGCTTCATAATCTTGTTGACTATAGTGGTATTCTGCCTTTAATCGCATAACAGCATCTGCACATTGTTGTAAGTCACGTTTTCCAATATCTATATTAAGTACTCGATGAGCTCCTGCTTGGTAAGCTTTTGTATTACCATTGTAGAGCATTACTTTACTACTTTTTGGTAATAAAGGGAGTCCTCTTAACCAAGTTCCAAATGAATTTTGGTCTAAGGAAATTCGTTGGTATCCTGAAGGTGTTGAAATTTGACGACTTAGCGCTAGTTCTTTAGGATATTCATCTAACCACTGGTAAAAGTGGGATGAAGCAGCAGGGATAGTGGTCGAGGGATTCGTAGGAGTCGAAGTGTTTTTTTCTTTTAGAGGGGGAATGACACTATCTGGTTTGGCAATACCATTTACTTGGTGAGCGACAGGCATAGGGGCAGGGGGAGTTGGGGTACTGACGGTTGTTTGGTTATCAGTTGCATTCTGACAACCATATAGGTGCAACAATAGGCTGAATAGCGCAATAAAAAGAAAAAATTTCATGGGCTTATTGTTTTGTGGGAGGACTAAAGCTCTTCCCAAGCATTTAAATTCCAGTCGTATTCATAATAATCTAACGTATAGCTGGAAGGTAGTTTTTGGCTGCGATGTGCATTAATAAAATCAATGATAGAAGGAAAAAAATCATTCTTATACCATTTAAAGATAGGAGAAAGCTTAACAATACCATCTTTATCTTCCAAATATAAAAAATTAGGATTGTCCAATGCCAGTTGGCACTGTTTATTAATCTGATAATTTAAATCACCTGGAGTATAGGCAAAAGAAGGAATTGGAGGACAACCCTTTGCGGCGCAAACTAAAACAAAGTGCAAGCGAGGATCTTTATATTCTTTAAAGATGATTTTGTACTCTAAGTGATCTAGGGTAATCATCTCGTTGCCAATTTTATGCTTATCTTTTTTGAAAAATTTATTGGTATCCTTTACTTTTTTGATGGGGTAATTGTCTAGAACAGCCTTGATAACAACAAGATTGTAACAATTGATTAAATAAGCCTTTCGTCGATAAACATCAATTGATTTGACAGGGGTTAGCCCAATGAAATCAATGAGTGGCTGCAAATTAGAAGGGTCTTGCTTAAGGTTGGCATACTTTATATTTCCATTGATGGCATAGTTTTTAAAAAAATCATCTGCATGGTTAAAAAATTCAGCGGCATCTTTTATGGGAGCGGCTTTTGAAGTTAGGGACAGAAATAAACAGGAGAAAAATAAGATAGATGTAAGTGTCCTCATAATACAAGTTTGAGTTATAAGTAAATGGGGGATTTGAACCAAAATGATAAATCTTTCTTACAAGAACGCAGAACCTATTTAGAAGTTGCTTAGAATTGGAAATTCTTTTATATGTTGCTGTTTTTTTACAATTCTTTGTTTATAAAAGGAATAAAAATAGTTTCTCTACTAGATGATTTTTGTGAAAATTAGAATTGGGTTAGCTTTTATCTATTTTTAGATCGCTTTGCCCTTATTAGATCCCAATTACAACTTAATTGGGATCTAAGGTCTAAGATAGGGCTAGAAAAAGCCCATTTTGTTAAATTTTAAAAACCATCGTGTAGAGTAAAAAATAGTGTATTTAGTATTTAATTAGCAGGAGCTGCTGCAACAATGACAAAGTCTTGATGGGTTGGGGCTGCAATTTGTTTTCCTGTTGCGTCCAATAACTCTAATTGGATGTGGTGTTTTCCTACGGTCAATCCTTCTATAAAATAAGCCTGCCAGCGATCAACTGTAAAGGTCGTTTCTTGATCAATTGTAATTTTTACAGTATTTCCTCCTTCGTTGATAGTGGTGCCAACAAGCACAAAATCGAGCAGCAATTGTTGAGCCTCTTCTTCTTGGTAAGTTCCGAGGGGGGCGTTATAGACAAGGTCTACATTTTGCAGGTTTTTGCTAGCAATTAATTCTCCATTTTGAACGGTGATTTCTTTTGCTAAAATAGCAGCAGGTTCTTTGATGGATTCATAAAAAGAGCGAGCAATAAAGGCGACTAATTTGTATCTTCCATTTTCGAGAGGATAATCAAATATATTTTCATTGCTAATATGGTGCTGAATACCATCTATACATAGGTGCAGATGGTTTCCTTTTTTAGTGGTGGAAGTGGTTCTGTTTTGGGAAAATGGAGTCATTCCCCCCAAACGTAGGTTTTGGGGCATAAACATCATCTTACTTCTTGTATAAGTATAGTTTTGTAAACGGACATCAGAATAGAGGATGTTGGAGTCTAATGGAGGGCAAGGAGAGAGGGTAATCTTTTTGTGGTTAATGCTGGATTCGTTATTGCTTGAACAAGCGGACATTAGAGCAAATAAAAGTAAATACAATAAAGTAGTATATGCAGACATTTTATGTGTATGTGTTAAGGTCGGTAGATCTTCAAATTGTTTAATTTTTTAAGCAAAGATATTTTTTTATTTTAAAGGGCAAAGGACAAACTTTAACATTTAGAAAACATTTTGTAGGAGGAGTAAAAAAAAGCAACTTTGCTCCTTATTTCAATAAGATAGAGCTATATATTGGTTTAAAGAGAATTAATTGCGATGAAATGGGGAAAATATTTTGAAAAAGCATACATTAGCGTTTAATAAAATGTTAAGGTTGTTTTAACAGAGGAAATCAACAATAACTCTTTGGGGATTTGACGAAATGTAGTTTTGAAAAGCCAATAAAGTAGCTATTTAATGATTTTTTGTTAAAAGTTAACAACTAAAACAGACGTTTGCTTACTTTCTGTAAATAAAAACTGTATATTTACCCAAAGTTATTTATAGCGGTATAAATCTTATTATTGAATTAAATTACGG
This sequence comes from Aureispira anguillae, assembly GCF_026000115.1. Classification (GTDB taxonomy): domain Bacteria; phylum Bacteroidota; class Bacteroidia; order Chitinophagales; family Saprospiraceae; genus Aureispira; species Aureispira anguillae. The sequence continues at coordinate 2,892,797 of NZ_AP026867.1, read as the reverse complement.
TATTCGTACTTAAAAACTCCTCTTAGACGATGAAAATTTTAAAGAGTGTATGCCTGCTTTTTATAGTAGGTTTTTGTACATCCAGTAGTCAGGCCCAAGACATACATTATACAATGTTTGACATGGCTCCACTTGAGTTAAATCCTGTTTATACAGGGTATTATGCAGGTACTTTTAGAGTTGGAGGTATCTACAGGACACAGTGGGCTGGTTTGTCAGTTTCTACTCCTCCTTCTCTTAATAATAGTTCTCAAAGCTTTTCTGGTTTTCAAACACCATCTGCTTATATTGATGTCCCTTTTGGTATTCCTCCCAAAGACAAGAGCAAAAATATGAAAAGTTGGGCTGGCGTTGGGGTCTCATTTTATTATGATGCAGTTGGTAATGTATCAAACTTAGCAGCTAGCTTGTCCTTGGCTTATCATTTAGGACTTGGGCAAAAAGGCAATACAATTGTCTCTTTAGGCGTGCAAGGTGGTATTTTACAGCGCAGAATCTCTGGTGATTACACCTTCGAAGATCAGTTGCTTAATAATAATGCACCAACAACAGATCCGTTGTATGTTGGTGGAAATGTATCTAAAACGTTGCCTGATTTCTCAGGAGGTTTGATGGTAAGCCATAGAGGTAGAAGATTTGGATTGGAAGCAGCTGCTTCCTTAAACCATTTCACCAACCCGAACTATAGCTTTAAAACTCCAGACCAAAACGAGGCTGATGAGGCTAAATTGCCAATGACAATTATTGCCAACTTGGCGATGAAAATTGCATTGACTCAAAAAGGTAACTTGTTCTTAAGACCGTTGTTCTTCTTCCAAAATACATTAAATACAACTGGACAAGGAGAAGGTTTAAGTGCATTTGACTTGAATGGTCAATTGTTGTTGGGAATTCATTTCAATGACATGCAAGATATTACCTTGTACTTGGGTGGTGGTTATCGTGTAAGTGGTGACGCTATTGCTCGTATAGGACTAGACATTAAAGGATTAAAATTTGGATTTGCTTATGATATAAATACACACGCTCAAGGATTAAATTATAAATTATTCAACAATAACAACAGAGGAATGGCCTTTGAAGTAGCACTTTCGTATGTTGCTAAAATTTATAAAGTTCCTGTTATTGACGATGTCTTGATTTGTCCTCGTTTTTAATATAACTCCAATTTGAGATTAGAAATTTGCTACTGTGAATTTCTAATCTTGTTTTATTATAAGAAGCTAAAGAAGCAGCTTCTAAATATAGTATAGTAATCCACAACTTAATCTAAACTTATTTCGGATAATGAAACTGAATAATATATTAATCCTTATTACATTCTTATTTATTGGGCATTCGGCTTATGCACAACCCGTAAGTAATAACCTATCTAAGGATACCAAGGAAAAAATAGGTGATGAAGAGTTCAATAAAAAAAATACCTACACCGCTTTAGAATGGTACATGAATGCCTATTCTCATAACAACAAAGATGGTGCAGCTATTTATAAAATCGCCTCTACACATGAAATGTTAAGAGATTATAAAAGTGCTGCTGAGTGGTATCAAAAATTAGTTGATCTAAACGAAAAAGCCAATTATCCTTTAAGCCGTTATCAACATGCTAGAACCATGAAGATGACAGGTGACTATGATAATTGTATTCCTGAATTTGAGGCTTTTATCAAAGAATATCCTAATGATGCGCCAAAGGCAGATTATTACAAAAAAATGGCTCAAATCCATATTGATGGTGCTAAATGGGCTAAAAATAACGCTGAACCAACAGAAGAATTAATTATAGAGAATGTTGGTCCTAACGTAAACTCTCCATCTACTGAGGGAGGTGCTTTCCCAATTGGTCGTAATGAAATTATTTATGCTTCTTTGAGAGTAGATACTATTATTGTTAAAGAGGAAGGAGAAGATTATGAGCATGCTAAAATCTACACTGCTAAAGCAAATGATAAAGGAGAGTGGGAAGCAGCAACAGAATTTAATGCAGATGCCCTTCAAAAAGAAGGAATGCACGTTGTTGAGCCTACTTTTAACGAAGATCAAACTAAATTTTACTTTGTACGTGCAGAATTGATTGGTAACCAGTTGGAAAATAGCCGCATTTATGTAGCTGATTACGATGGTAGCCAAGTTAGCAATCCTAAATTATTGGATTTTAACTCTAGTTCTTATTCTTGTCAAGATCCTGCTTTTGCTACTTGGGACAACAAAAACTACTTATTGTTTACTTCTAATATGGAAGGCGGTAAAGGTGGAATGGATATTTGGTATGCTGAAATCAATGCAGATGGTACTACTAAAGAGCCGTTAAACCTAGAAGCTGTTAATACAATAGGAGATGATGTAACACCATTTTTTGATGAAAGAAATGGAAACTTATACTTTAGTTCTGATGGACATCCTGGATATGGTGGATGGGATATTTTCCGTTCTAACCGTTCTGACAATGGAACAATGGGCGAAATCGTTAACATGGGTGCTGGGTTCAATACTTATGTAGATGACTTTAGCTTTATTGTTAACAAAGTAGGTAACGATGATTGTTACGCTTATGTATTGTCTAACCGTCCTGGTACGATTTCGTTGAAAAGCGAAACTTGTTGTGATGACATCTTCTCTATTATTATGCCTGAGCGTTGTGACATTGCGATGAATGTTAACGTAATGGATGAGGTAACTGGAGAGCCTATGATTGGCGCTACTGTTCAATTGATTGATAAAGCAACAGGAAAAGTAGTTGACGAGCAAACCAATACAGAAGGTAATGATTATACTTTTATGCTAGATATGGGTAAAAAGTATGACATTGTTGCTAAAAAAGATGGTCATGGCGGAAGTACTGAAACTGCTGATGCAACTAAAGAAGCTTTAACAGAAGCTGGTTTAGACTTGACAAAACCTATGGAGTTGTCTAAGGAAGTTAAAATCAAGGAACTTGGTTTGATGGTTCAAACATTTAACAAAAGAACCAATGAAGCATTAGAAGGCGTAACAGTAATTCTTTATGATGCTGCTACAGGAAAAGAGATTAAGCAATTGAGTGGTGGAAGTAGCAATGAGTTTTCTTTTGTAATACCACGTGATAAAGATTATAAAGTTTTTGCTAACCGTGAAGGTTATATTGCTGATAGCAGAGTTATCGCTAAGAAGGATTTGGGAATGTTGCAAAAAATGTACTTGACTCCTCCTCCAGTATTCTACAATGTTTATTTCTCGTTTAATAAATCAGATATTAGACAAGGAGCAGCTGATACCTTAGATATGGTGTTAAAAACATTGAATGAAAATCCTGAAATGGTAGTAGAGGTAAGAGGTCATACCGATGCTAAAGGTTCTGATCAATACAATATGAATCTTTCTAACAAACGTTCTACTGCTGCCATTGCTTACTTGGTAGGTAAAGGTGTTGCTAAAGATCGTCTTCAGCCTAAAGCTTTGGGTGAAGCAGAACCAGCAGCAGAAAACGAAAAAACAGATGGTTCAGATAATCCAGAAGGACGTGCACTTAACCGTCGTGTAGAATTCAAAATTGTCAATGGTACGTTGGGAGCAACAACAACAGAGCCTGAAAAAAAAAACTAGAGGTTAACACGGTTGCAGCATCAACTAGTTCTAGCTCAAATAAACCTGGTGATAAACCTAGAACAACTTTGGGCTTTGATGCACCAATTATGAAAATTGGACCAGTAAAATTTGGAGAAATAGAAGAATATACGCTTGAATTTACCAATACAGGCAAAAATGATTTTAAAATTTTCCATTTAGAAGGGGGATGTATTTGTACAGAACCATTGGATTGGTCTAGAGGTGCCATCAAACCAGGACAAAAGGGATTTATCAAGTTTAGATTTGATTCTTCTCAAGCAAAAGTTGATCCTGCTTATGCTTCTAGCTTAAATATCTACGGAAATGTTCCTGATGATATGATTATTTATGATATTGAGGCAAACGTTGTTAAATAATTGCCAAACAATAATTTCTAAAAAAACCATCTTGAAATAGTTCAAGATGGTTTTTTTATGTTTACTTTTAAACGTTTATAGTACCGTTTGCTTTTATAGGGGAATAAAAGCATTTTATATGCTAGATTAAGCGATTTGTTATTGCTTATGTTTATATTTTAAGTTTGTCCTCTACTTAAATTTTAGTTGTTAAGAATGGAAAATTTATTTGAAGAGTATCTAAGACCAGGAATTTATACCAATAGCGATCATCCCGATGTGGTTGCGTATGCCCAACAGCAAGTTATTGGAATTGAGGATAAAAAAGAACAAGTCATTGCCTTGTATTATGCCATTAGAGATGGTTTTAGGTATTCTCCTTATCATATTATATTAAAACCCTATGCTTTAAAAGCTAGTTATTTGTTGACGAAGGATTATGGGCATTGTATTGAAAAATCTAACTTGTTTGCGGCTTGTGTGCGTTCTTTGGGCGTGCCTTGTCGGTTGGGCTATGGAAATGTCCGAAACCATTTGGGGACAAAAATATTAGAAGAAACATTAAAAACAGATGTATTAGTTTATCATGGGTATGCTGAGGTCTATTTAGAGGGCAACTGGATAAAAACGACTCCTGTATTTAATACCGAATTGTGCCATAAATTAGGAGTAGAACCACTAGATTTTGATGGGGAAAAAGATGCCATCTTCCAAAAGTCGGACAAGGAGGGCAAGCCTTTTATGGAATACATTACAGATCACGGTACCTTTGCTGATCTTCCATTTGAAACCATCAAATCAGGTATGCAGAGCCATTATCCACACCTATTCAAAAGAGCCATCAATAATTCTAAGTTCATCTTTGAATTTGACGAAAGTTAATTATTTTGAGTGAACAATGATCCTGTTTATTCTATTCTGAATCAATTTATATAAATACTCAAAAATGGCTGGGCAAGATAAAATTACCTCTTTTTCTCTTTTTGAATTGAACGAACATCTAAAACGTGTGGTAGCATTTAATATGCGGGAGACCATTTGGATTAATTGTGAAATTGCAGATGTGGGAAACAGCAAAGGAAATGTTTATTTGTCATTGGTAGAGCGAAGTGATTTTAAAATTACGGCTCGTGCAGAAGCTATGATTTGGGGGCGTTCTTTAGACAAAATTATTCGAAAAATAGGAGACTCTTTATGGTCTATTCTTCAAGTTGGACGCCAAGTATTGCTCCGTGTTCAAGTTGAGTTTCACGAATATTTTGGAATGAAATTATCAATTCAAGACATTGATCCTACTGTTACAATAGGACAGTTAGAATTGAAGCGTTTACAGACGCAAAAAAAACTAGAAGCGGAACATTTTACAGCATTAAATGCGCAATTGCCAACGGCTTTAGTCTGGCAGAGAATTGCTGTGATTTCTTCAAGTACTGCTGCTGGTTTACAAGATTTCTTGCAACAAATCAATACCAATCCTCACCAGTATAAATTTCAATATGAATTATTTGAAGCGGTGGTGCAAGGCGTAAATGTTCCTTTGGAAGTGATGCAACAAATTGAAAAAATTGAAGCAAGGAAAGCAGATTTTGATTGCATTGTACTTGTTCGAGGTGGCGGTGCAAGATTAGATCTGATGGGCTTTGATGATTATGACTTATGTGTGGCACTAGCTACTTGTGAATTGCCTGTTCTAACGGGAATTGGTCATGACATTGATGAGACTTTAGCCGATTTAGTAGCGTATCAAAAACTAAAAACACCTACTGCTGTAGCAGATTATTTGATTCATAAAATGTTGACATTCGAATCTACTATTGTACAATATGCATCAGATATAAAAAGAATAGCACTAGAGAGAATACGCCAGGAATCCACTAAGATAGATTTGCTAGAAGAACACTTGAAACATTCTGCCCAACAACGTTTAAAAAGAGCCAATCAAGATTTGGAGGCGATAGCGGAAAAATTGCATTTATTGGACCCTAGAACCATTTTAGCTAGGGGCTTTTCGGCTGTTAGTAATGCAGAAGGTAAATTAATTGGTTCGGTTGAGGATCTAAAGGCTGGGGAGGAGTATATATTGCATTTGGCGGATGGAAAAGTCACCATTAAGATGGGTTGATTTTTTTATAATTTCACAGTGAGTATTTGAAATACTCCGCTTATTTTTTGGATAAATATATTGTATTAATCTTACTGATAATTAATGTTTTAGCGTTTTGATTAGTGGAGTCGTATTTTTGAATATCAATAGTATACGATTTTGTAGTAGCGTAATGTATTTTAAGAATGGAAATAAAATTATTAGGAATAAGGCATCATGGGCCAGGATCGTCCAAAAGTTTAATTAAGACATTAACATCATATCAACCTGATGTGATTTTGATTGAAGGGGCAGAGGAATTAACAACATTATTGCCTTATGTAATGGATGAAGGGCTAAAGGCTCCCGTTGCAGCTTTAATTTATAATCCTAAGAATTTACAACAGGCCGTTTATTATCCTTATACCGACTTCTCGCCAGAGTGGCAAACTTTTTTGTTTGCAGGACAGCACAATATTCCTGTGGTGCAAATGGATCTGCCACAGTCTATGCGTTTGGGGCTAGAGGAGGTTCCCGATCGATTGACAGCATTAAAAACGTTGGAAACAGAGGGGGATAATGAAGTGGATGAAATCGTTAAAGACCCTTTAGGTTATATGGCTAACTTGGCAGGGTATCGAGATAGTGAACGTTGGTGGGAAGCGATGTTCGAACAAGGAGAAGGGGATGAAGATGTTTTTGAAACGATATTGAACCTGATGAAAACACTAAGAGCGGAAGTAGGAAATATAGGACAGGCGTACAACTTGATTCGGGAGGCTTATATGCGCAAAATATTACGCAAAACAATTAAAGGGGGCTATGAGCGAATTGCTGTGGTTTGTGGCGCTTGGCATACTCCTGCCTTAGACGATTTGAAGGCTTATAAAACAAAGGACGATAACGCCTTACTTAAGGGAATTCCAAAAATTAAAACCAAAGCTACATGGATTCCATGGACTTATGATAGAATTGCTACTTCAAGTGGTTATGGAGCAGGAGTATTATCGCCAGCTTGGTACGAACTATTGTTTTATAATCGAGAAAATGCAACGATTCAATGGATGGCAAATGTGTCACAGTTGTTTAAGCAAGAGGATTTAGAAACAAGTTCTGCTCATGCTATAGAAGCTGTCCGTTTGGCAGAAACATTGGCTGCTTTACGTGGGCTTGAAATGCCAGGAATTGATGAGTTGTCAGAGGCTGTTTTAACTATTTTTTCAGGGGGCTATCGTAGCCAATTGGATTTAATTCGGCAAAAATTAGTTGTTGGTGATAAAATGGGAGAAGTTCCCGATACGATTCCTATTATTCCATTGCAACAAGATCTAGAGCTAAAAATCAAAGCTTTAAAACTAAAAAAGTATAAAAAAACAGAAGCAACTTGGCTAAAAGCCACTGCCAATAAGCCCAAAGGAGGCTTGGATCTAAGGCAAGAACACGATTTAAGACAGAGCCAATTTTTGCATCGACTCAATCTTTTGTCGATCCGATGGGGCATTCCAGATGCGGCAACAGGAAGGGAGCTAAGCACCAAAAATGAATATTGGAAGATGGAATGGCGACCTGAGTTTGCCTTGCAAATTATTGAGGCAGGGATGTGGGGAAACACCATTGAACAAGCTGCTGTTAATTGGGTAATCAATCAATCTGCATCCGCTGAAACATTGACAGAATTAACTCAATTGCTAGAAAAAGTCATTCATGCAAATTTGCCAACGGCCATGAATGATTTGGTGCAAGAACTAAGAAACTTAGCTGCAATTACCAAGGACATTAATCATTTGATGAGGGCATTGCCCCCTTTGGTTCGGATTTATCGTTATGGCGATGTTCGAAATACAGAGATTGGGATGGTAGATGCTTTGTTGCAAAAGATGATTCCTAGAATTTGCATTTCTCTGCCAAACGCTTGTTCTTCTTTGGATGAGAATGCTAGTCAGGAAATGTTTGATCAGTTATTATCGGTTAATAAATCGTTGTTGTTACTCGATGATGAGAAACACCTTTCTAATTGGCAAGAAATGTTGGCTCGAATTGTTGAGCAAGAACGCATTGATGGAAAAATAAGAGGAGCTGCTGCTCGTATGCTATTGGACCACGAAATTCTAAAGATGGAGCAGGTCGTTGATATAATGGGCTATGCCTTATCTAGAAGTGTGGCCATTTTGGTGTCTAGCAGTTGGTTAGAGGGCTTTTTGCATGGTAGTGGGCTCTTGCTAATTCACAATCCTACACTTTGGGAAATTGTTGATGATTGGGTCAATAATTTAAAGGATGAGGAGTTTCAACAGATGTTGCCCGCCTTGCGCCGTACCTTTGCTACTTTTGCTCCAGCAGAACGCCAAAAAATGTTGGAATTAGTTAAGAATGGTCATATTAAACAGCCCTCAACTTTTCAGGTTGATTTGGATAAAAATAGGGTTCAAACCATCTTACCAATGCTTAAATTGCTTTTTGAAGAATAGATGAATTGTGTAATTTATGGGGATTAACTTAACCAAGCAAAATTAATGTTTACAAACGTTTATTTTGCTTGGCGTATATCGCATTAATTTTGCTACTTATTTAGGGACTTTCAGGAGTAAAAGAAATGTATTTGTCCTAGTATATTTGCCACTATTTTTGCAACGAGACGTTTGGCAATGAGTTTTCTTTGAATCATTTTCTAAGCATCACATAACCCATTTTTAGAGTTTTTTTGGGGGCATATGACTGATTGGGAACAAAGTACGCCGCAGAAAGCTGTTATTTTTCCTGTGGAAAAATAAGGTTTTCAGGTGTCTGAGCGAAGCGAGTTTCTGAAAGCCTAAGCTTTTAAGAAGATACTTTGTCCAAGAAGTCATCCAGTCCTAGCGTTTTTGGTTCTTTTTGGGCAATGCAAAAAGAACAACAGGTATTGATTACCCCACTTTTGCGATTTTGCCTCTAAAATGGGGGCTAGATTAAAACTTTCAATATTCACTTCATTAAAAAGAAACAATTAGTTTTACTTCTATGGTTTAATAAATAACACTTTATAATTTAATGAAATTATTAAAATGTGTTTTTGTTTTACTACTGAATCACCCTATTTAAGCCTTCTCTTCGTCTTTTTCTATGGGTTCTGAAGCAGGTGAACTAGCCATTGTTGTTGCCAATCCATTAGTAGTAGTGGTAGCAGGTTCTAATTCTTTTTGGAAACGACGATAGAATATAATCGCCATAAAAACACCAAGACTAATGGCACTATCTGCAATATTAAAAATAGGCTGGAAGAACATAAAATATTTTCCACCCACCCAAGGAACCCATTCGGGCCAAAACCCTTCAATTAATGGGAAATAAAGCATATCAACTACTTTGCCATACAACACGCCTGCATAACCTCCTTCTGCTGGCATAAAGGTAGCTAGACGGGGATTGTGAAAGGTGCCACTATCAGAGAAACAAACGCCATAAAAAATAGAGTCTAGAATATTGCCAACTGCTCCTGAAAAAATTAACGCAATGCAAGCTAATAATAAAAAACTTGCCTTCTTTCGGATTAATTTGACTAGGAAATAGGCGATAAAGGAGACAACACCAATACGGAATAAACTTAAAATTAACTTGCCATAATTCCCGCCAAACTCAATCCCAAAAGCCATTCCTTTATTCTCTGTAAAATGGATGTGGAACCAATCTAAGCCCAAGACCTTAAAGGATTCCCCCAATGGCATATTTAGTTTTACCCAAATTTTGAGTACTTGATCAATTAGTAAGACTAAAAAAATAAGACCGATAACAAAATGAGACCGTTTCAATTGCTGCTGTGCTTTATGAGTTTAAAAAAAGAACAAAATATATTGGATAGAAATAAAAACTAAAAAATTAGTCGCTGACCGAATAGTTTTCTTTTGCTAAGGGGTCGTTAGATGCCTCTGAGTTGATGAGTTCTTCTTCTTTTTTAAAGAAATCTTTGTAGAATACAAAAATAATTGCTGTACCAATAAATACAGAAGCATCTGCAATATTAAAAATAAATTCAAAGAAACGCAGTGGTCTGCCTCCCCAAATAGGGAACCAACTAGGAAAAGTGGAATCAATTAAAGGAAAATAGAACATATCGACTACTTTGCCGTGCAAAAAACTAGTATAACCGCCTGCTTCGGGCATAAAGGTAGCCACTTCGATAGCAGTGCTTTGAGAGAAACAAATCCCATAAAAAACAGAATCTAAGATATTGCCCACTGCTCCTGCAAAAATCAGGGTAATACTAGTGAGAACAACAAAAGAGGCATTTTGTTTGACTAATTTATAAAGCATATATGCAATAAAGGAAATGGCAACAATACGAAATAGGCTTAGTGCTAATTTCCCATATTCGCCTCCCCATTCAATGCCAAATGCCATACCTGGATTTTCTATAAAGTGGATGTGGAACCAACTTAACCCCAAAACTTCAAAGTAATCGCCCAAGGGCATGTTGAGTTTAACCCAGATTTTGAGGGCTTGATCTAAGATTAAAACAGAAAGCGCAAGAATTAAGGTATAATGTGATTTTTTCAAACTTTGATGTTTATAAGATAAAATTATATCGTTTTATTATAAGGCTATACGGTACACCATCTATATAACTTACACGATTGAAGTTAGTAGGATGGGGGCTCAAGTTGGCAATAAATTTAGCTACCTTGCTACTTACTCCTTTAGGAGATAAGAATCGTCCGTGTTTACTACGTAACCCCACAGAGTAATGATTATTTTAAAAGATCAAAAATAATAAAGAATTTTGAGTATTAGGAAAAGTGAATCTAAAATTAAATAGATATTAACGATAGTAGCTATGGGATAGGTTTTTTTTAGATAAAAAACGCCCCATATTAGAGCAATGTCGATTATTTGACAAAACTAGGGTTTAGGTATTTAGAAGAACAGAAGGATAAAAAATGCTCTATAACTGGGCGATCATTTAGCAGTGTTTCTTGAGCGTGGACAAAAAACTCAGGATGCCATTGAAAACCGATAATTTTGCCTTTGGGTTTCTGATGGTGATAAAATGCTTCTATTAAACCATCTTCGGCAGCAGCAATAGCTGTCAGATTAGGAGCTAATTTTTTGATTCCTTGGTGGTGAATGGAATTTACGGTTGTTGATAAACGGTTCATTTTTAGTTGATCTAAGAGTTCTCCTTGAATTAAGTTGATCGGATGGAGGTTTAGATCATAAGTTAAGGGATCTCTATGTTTAACCTTGCTTGGTTGTTGAGTTTCAAGGTCTTGATATAATGTTCCTCCAAAATAAACATTTAAAAGTTGAAAACCTCTACAAATCCCAAGAATAGGATAATCCTGTTTGAAACACCAATCAAGAATCGTTAACTCATAGTTGTCCCGTAGTGCGTCACCTTGCCATTTCCCAATTGGAGCCTCATTGTATTGAGACGGCGCAATATCGGTTCCTCCCATCAAGACAAGTCCGTCGAGTTGAGCTAAAAAAGAAGGCAACGTTTCTATTGAAAGGTTGGGAATAAGTATTGGCATCACCCCAAAAGAAGCCCAATAATTGGCAAAATCAGATTCTATATAACACAACTGTTTTGTTGAAAAAACATTTCGATTAGGGTCAGGAGAACATAATCCTCCCGTAATTCCTAGCTTAATCATAGGTTGTTATTTTGATTTTTTTTTTAATGAATCAAACAAAGTTTATACTTTAATGCTAAAATGATATTTTTTTTGGTTAAATTGACATTAGTTCGCATGAAAAGGTTGGTTTTATCTGTATTTTTTTAATATTAAAGTGATAAGAAATCAAACAATTGCTGTGAATAAATATTCCCTCAAATTATACCTAAACTCCTTTTTTATAGGAGCTAGATAATACACTCCAACAGTTTTTACAAAGTGTATTTAATGTTTTAATTAAAAAATAACGTTCTTTGACAAATCGTGTGGAAATTTTAATTAACGGTCTTAATTATGCCGTTTGGGGATTGGATCTAACAACAACGTGGTCTAGGTATTAATATCCCCGAATCGAATAATTTCACCTTAGCCTATATTAGTAGCACACAATTTGTCAATGAACCAATACTAAAAGTAGTTTGTCCTTATAATAACTATTATTTCTCCTCAAATTTTTGAACCCTCTAATATTATGTTGCCTTAAAAGAGAAGTGCTAAAGACAGAATGTAAATGAAAATAGAAGAAGACAAACAAATACTAGATCAGACAGCGCCCAAGGAAGAATCACTAGATGATTCTACCAAGCGAGTGACGGAGTTCAAGAGTAATCGCTTGTTCTTTATCCTAGGTGGTTTCTTTTTGGCAAATGCTTTTATTGCAGAATTCATAGGCGTAAAGATTTTTTCCTTGGAGGGCTCTTTAGGAATAGCGCCTTTAGGCTTGGATCCAATGGGAGGAGATGGCCCGCTCAATTTTACAGCAGGGGTTTTACTTTGGCCAGTGGTATTTATTATGACAGATGTTATTAATGAATATTTTGGAGTAAGTGGCGTTCGTTTCTTATCGGTTTTGGCCGCAAGTTTGATCGCTTATGCTTTTGTTATGATTTTTGCAGCCATTGGTTTGGCGCCAGCTGATTGGTGGGTGGAAGGTTACACGAACAAAGGAATTCCTGATATGCAAGCTGCTTTTAGGGGAGTATTTGGGCAAGGAATGTGGATTATTGTTGGCTCCTTAGTAGCTTTTTTGGTTGGGCAAATTGTAGATGCTATTGTGTTTAGGGGAGTAAAAAAGCAAACAGGAAATAATAGAATTTGGATAAGAGCTACCGTCTCAACAATGGTTTCGCAGTTAATTGATAGCTACTTAGTGCTTTATATCGCTTTTGTTTTGGGAGCAGATTGGTCAATGGAAATGCTTTTCTCAATAGGTACAGCCAATTACATCTATAAGGTATTAGTTGCCATTTTATTTATCCCTATTTTATATTTTATTCACAACTTAATTGATCGTTATCTAGGAGAAGATGTTTCTAATGAGTTAAAAGAATTAGCCTTAAATAAAAATTAAGCAGCTCGCTAGTGGAAGGAGAATTTGCAAAAGTAATGCTAGTGCTAGAGCTATAATGAAATCATTTTCAATTTAATTAATTAGACTATAATATAATGAGCAAGTTGGTGTTTGCAACTGGAAATCAGAACAAAGTAAGAGAAATTCAACAAATAATGGGTGCGCAGTATGACTTCTTGTCCTTGGATGATATTGGTTGTACAGAGGATATTCCAGAAACACAGCCTACTATAGAGGGAAATGCATTGCAAAAAGCACGGTATGTTTATCAAAAATATGGAATGAACTGTTTTTCGGAAGATACAGGTCTACAAGTATCGGCTTTAAATGGAGCTCCTGGAGTTTATACCGCTCGTTATGGTGGTCCTGCCAAGAATCCAGATGACAACATTAATAAGCTATTAAAAGAATTAACGGGCAAAGAAGATAGAACCGCTCAATTTAAAACCGTTATTGCACTTATCATTGACGGCAAAGAATATACTTTTGAGGGAATTGTTGAAGGAAATATCCTGAAAGAAAGAAGAGGCGAGGGAGGTTTTGGTTATGATCCTGTTTTTTTACCTATAGAGTCTGATCAAAGCTTTGCAGAGATGACCGCTGCCGAGAAAGATAAAATTAGTCATAGGGGGCGAGCAACTACTAAGTTAAGAGATTTTTTGCTTCAACGCTAATATCGACAGGTGGTGTAAAAAGCAATTTTGCCTTTTACACCATTTATTGAGGTCTTTTGGCACGAAATTATTATTAAGAGGTATTAGTAACTAATACTCCGTAGATTAATATTGCTATTGGCTACGGTTGTTCGTACTAAAAATTATTTGAGCATCAAATATCCTATCTTAATGAAACATTTAGCCTTTTTAATCGTCCTCTTGTTTTCTACTTCTGCAATCCATGCACAAATGGCTTATTCGGCAGAATCAGATTCGCTTGCCTTAAAAAATAGCCCCAAAGATATTGCCTTAGCACTGCCAATGTTGGGGAATGTTAGAATTCCAAAAGCAACCTATTTTTTTCAACAATTAAGTATTCCTTTTCAGGTAGATTATTCTACTATTGATTGGAAGGAAAAAGATTGGGATATAGAGATCGTTTGTGTTACCGATTCTATTTATGATGGGCAAGAAGATACCTTAGCAATAGACAGGCAATTTTAAGCCCAACTGTCTTTTTCTAAGACACCAATTCCAAATAAGGCAAAATCAAATTTAACAGGGTCTAAGGGATCAAATTGACGCAGATTATTGGTTAGTTCTAACACTGTTTTCCAATCCGTCTGTTTGCGTTGAATTAAACCATAACGACGACCAATTCTATCTACATGAACATCGAGTGGCATGAGTAGTTGGCTAGGCGAAATATGGTTCCAAAGTCCAAAATCTACCCCCTTGTTGTCCTTTCTGACCATCCATCTTAAAAACATACAAAGCCGTTTACAAGTTGACTTTCGTTTGGGTGTAGCAATATGTTTACGAGTACGATGAGGGGCATCAGGCAAGGAAAAAAACAAATCATGGAAGCCAATTAATGCCTTTTCTATGGTCTCATCTTCAGCATTAATATGTTGGCTAAAAGCTAGTTCTAAAGAAGTGTTTTTTTGGTAATAAGCTTGCAAAAATTCTAAAAAATAAAGCGTATCTAGCGGCTGAAATGTTCGGTGCTTGAAGGATAGAAAACGTGCTCTATCTTTTTCTTGATGATTGACAATAAAATCATGAGGAGCCCCATCCATTAACTCAATCAATTTTTTACCACTATTAATAATCATAGTTCGTCTGCCCCAAGCCAACATAGCGACCCAAAAGCCAATGATTTCTATGTCTTGAAGTTGAGTAAATTGATGCGGCAAACTAATGGGATCATTTGAGATAAATGATGTCTGATTAAATTCTTGAACCTTTTCTTCTAGTAATTCTTTGAGCATATTAATAATGATGCGCTTATCTGTAAATCTGAACAACTAGCAAGAATTACTAGTTGTTCAGGTTATATCGTATATCGTTAATGCTGAAAAGAGCAGCATTCTAAGCCATTCCATGGAAGACTTTTTGTACATCTTCATCATCTTCAAAACGCTCAATCAAGCGTTCAATGTCTTCTCGTTCAGCTTCTGATAACTCCTTGGTTACTTGTGGGAAACGTTGTAAAGAAGCTTCTTCCACTTCAATTTTGAGGTTTTCTAAAGCAGCTTGCATGGCACCAAAATCTTCATAAGCAGTATAAACATATACTTTACCTTCTGAAATTTCAATTTCATCAGCACCACCATCAATTAATTCTAATTCCAATTCGTCCATGTCTAGTTCGCCCAGCTCAAAAATAAATTCTCCCTTGCGATCAAACATAAAGTTAACCGAACCCGTTGTCCCTAGAGAGCCCTTTTCTTTGGAGAAATAAAAACGGACATTGGCAACAGTACGAGTCGTATTATTGGTTAGGCATTCAACGATGAAGGGAACGCCATGAGGACCATAGCCTTCGTATACAATTTCCTCTAAGTTTTCTGCATCTTTGGATGACGCTCTTTGGATCGCTGCTTCAACATTTTTTTTAGGCATGTTGGCCACTTTTGCATTTTGGATCGCCAAGCGCAATTTGGGGTTTCCATCAGGATCAGGACCACCTTGTTTGATAGCTAAGGCAATCTCACGACCAATTTTGGTGAATACTTTTGCCATTTGTCCCCAACGCTTCATTTTGCGTGCTTTGCGATATTCAAACGCTCTTCCCATATCTCTTTCTTAATTTATTTTAGCTTTGTCGAATAATAGACGATCATACAAAGCATTTTATATAATACAGCCATTTGCTAATTTTTAGCAAACAACTTCATAATAATGCCCTCAATATAATGATATTTATTGGAAGATGATAAAAAAAATCATTGGATTCATTAGCAAATTGACGAAACAAAGATGGTTTGAGGATAGTATAAGATAAGCAATGAAATCTTTTGCTCAATAACTTGGATAAGATAAACTAAAAACCAACCCATTTGTTAGCTTTTAGGAGCAACAAAAAGTAACTTTCGGACTGCTAATGTTAAGTCAAAAAAATAAAAGGGATGGAAATAGGAGACCAATTACCAGCGTTTTCGTTAAGAAACCAAAATAATGAATTGATAACTAGTCAAGATTGGATTGGTAGTCCAGTCGTAATTTATTTTTACCCTAGTGATTATACACGCATTTGTACAGCACAAGCTTGTTCTTTTAGAAATCGATTTAATGATTTTGAAAGCTTAGATGTTCGGATTATAGGAATTAGTCACAATAGTGTCGCTTCACATCGCAAGTTTGCCACAGAATACCAACTTCCGTTTGATATTTTGAGCGATGAAAAAGATGAGGTGCGCCAATTATTTGCCGTTCCTAAAGGCGTTTTTGGGCTGCTATCAGGGCGAGTTACTTACATCTTTGATGCCAAGGGAAAACTAATAAAACATTATCAAGCAGATTTTAAAGCAAAAGAACATATTGTCAAGGCCTTAGATGTTGTTAAGACACTAATCTAGATAAGGCGAACTTTTTTTTGTGGAGTTGTGTTGTAAAAACACAGGAAAAGTAGAACGATGCTTTTTGTATTAAAGAATGTTAATCTTTAACAGCAATTGAATACTTTTCCGTTTCTTTGTTGAGTGCTAATTTTAAAAAAAAGAGAGAATAAATGCTTAGCCTCAACCAATCAAAATTTGTCGATTCAAAAGTCCTTGTGTTTACAAGAATATTTGGATTGGTGTTTTTATTATTTGTTATCAAAAACAATTCAGCTTATGCACAAAAAGATTCAACCGTCAAAGAAAGCTTGGGAGGCACCATTGAAGATGCCGAGTTTTTACGAGAAAATTTGGCAAGAAAAAGAAGGGCTAAAAAAGCAGCTCGCAGAGAAAAATTCCTTAGTACGCTCCCTAAAAAACACAATGCCAAAGCAGCGACTCTTTTAGCTTTAGTTCCAGGACTAGGTCAAATTTATAACCGTCGTTTCTGGAAATTGCCTATTGTATATGGCGGCTTGGGGGCTTTAGGGTATTTTACAGTGAGTAATTATATCGACTATGGTTGTTTTAAAAGGGCTTATTTACATGCAGTAGATGACAATCCTAACACTACCTATGTATGTCCTTCTACACCTACCGCAACGGCAAATGAATTAAAGATTTATAGAGATAATGCTCAGGAAACAGCAGAGCTTTTTGTGTTGGGATTGACGGTCTTTTATGGATTAACAATTATAGATGCTTTTGTTGATGCTCACCTTATGCGTTTTGATATAGACGATGATTTGAGTATGAAAATAGAACCCAAAGTTGACTATGATTTCTCAACACAACGTTTTGTTCCAAGTGTAGGATTAGCTATTGTACCAAGAATGAAAAAAAATAAGCCAATAACCCCTTATTTTTGATTCCTTACACTGTTTTAGAGCGATTTAGTCCTTAAAATATTTTTTCATCACACTTTTTAGGCTTGCTTCATCAATGGGTTTGTTGATAAATCCAATTGGGCGGGTTTTTTGTGCTCTAGCCAAAGTGGGTTTATCAGAATTCCCCGTTAAAAAAATAATGGGAATTTGATATTTTTGATTAATAATTTCAGCAGTTTCGATGCCATCTTTGTTTCCTGCAAGACCAATATCCATCAAAATAAAATCAGGGCGATTGGTTTCTAGAAAGGCAAGTGTCTCATCTCCAGTTCGAGCCTCACCAATGATGTCCAATCCTAAGTTGCCTAGGATTCGTTCAATAAACATCTGAATGATCATATCGTCTTCAACGATAAAAATTTTTTTTCCTTCCATTCTTACTTTAGGTTAGTGTTCATTTTTATAGGGGAGATGATTCGTCTACCTCCAATTTAATTAATATTAATCAGTATACGTAATTAATAGATTGCTTTTTTGTCGTATTGATCTATATAAAATCGTATTGGTTTGATTGCCAGTAGGGTGGGGGTGAATTGTTTTTCTGGTCGCAAAAATGACAATTATGTATTATAATTAATAAATAGTGTATGTTGTTCGTAATGAATAGTGTTTGTTTGTCGATCTTGCAAAGGTTGATTATTTAAAGCAAGGTTAAGATTTTTGCTCAATCTCTTTGAAATGTAAAATATAGTGCGTGCCAACTTTATTAGAAGCACGTTCTAACTTTCCTCTTAATTGTACAGACAATCTTTTGATTAATTTTAGTCCAAGAGATTTTATATTGTCAAAATCAAAATTGCTTGGGAAACCAACACCATTATCACCTATCGTTAAACAAAAGTTAGTAGCTTCTAAGGCGGTTAAGGTAAGTGTTATTTTTCCTGAAGTACGTCCTTGAAAACCATATTTTAGAGAGTTGGTAACTACTTCATTAATTAATAAGCCTAAAGGAATAGCAGTATCTATATTGAGTTGCACACCAGGCGAATCAACAATAACTTCTATAGGGCAGTGGTCTTTTTGCATTACTCGAACAAGATTATTGACCAATTTCTCTAAATAATCCTTGTAGTTTATTTTAGAAATTTCATTGGATTGATAAAGCATTTCATGTACCATTGCCATCGCATTAATTCTATATTGGCTAGACTTAAATATTTCTTTGGTCTGCTCATCTTTCAAGAAACTAGATTGCAAACTCAATAAGCTAGTAATGACCTGCAAGTTGTTTTTTACTCGGTGATGAATTTCTTTTAGGAGCATTTTTTTCTCAGAAACATTTTCATTTTGCTTTTCTAAATCCAATGTTAGCTGAGTTCTAACTAGTTCATTTTTAATTCTTTGGCTAAAAATATTGAGAATCTTTATTTTTTCGCTGGGTCTTTGTATTGGTGTTTTGAATAAAGAAACCAAAATAAGAGATTTCTCCTGCTCCCCTTCTTGATAAATGGGAACTCCTAAATAACCAACGATGTTTTCTTCTTTTAGAAAAAGATCTAGAGGAAAGGCTTCTTGTATATTGTCAGGGTATATGCAGGTCTTATAATTTGACAAATCATTGCAGGGAGTATACTTCAAATCATAAACTATATTTTCTAACTGTTCAATTTTGTTAAACCAGTATAAGGTTTTAGCCTGCTGCCGATCTTTATTCACTTCGGCAATAAAAGTACTATCAGCATCCAAACTTTTATTAAGGAGCTTAACAATTGTTTTAAAATAGGATTCTCCTATTTTCTTTTGAGCACCTTCGTCAATAGCATTGATAATTGCATTCAATCGTTGGTGTTCCAAATTGCTCTCTTCTAGTGCTTTGTTTTTTTGTTTTAACTCATTTTGAATTTGTTGTAAAATAGTCGTTTTTTGCTTGTGTAAAGATTTGTCCCGAATAACAAAAAGAATATATTTTTGATCGTAGGAATAACTTAAATTAGTTTCTGTAGGAATAGAGGTTCCATCCTTTCTTTCTAGGTCAATTTCTAGAAGAACGAGTGGGTCTTTAATGGATTTATCAGCTATTTTATAAAATTTTTCCGAAGAAATAATTTCTGGATATAATTTGGCAATAAAGCTACCTTTTAATTCGGTGACATCAAACCCCGTTAAGCTTGCAGCAGCTTTATTGGCATAATAAATTAAGCCATCATTAAGGTTCATCAATAAAATTGCATCTGGAAATAGATTAGCAAGGTGCTTGATTTTTAAATTATCAAAGAGAGACTCCTCATTGAAATCATCATTCATTGTGGGCTGTTTTATTGGATCAATATTGATCACATGTATTTGTAATTTGGGAAACAATTTAAGTGTTAGGGGGAGATGGAAAATCTTAAATTGTTATTATTGTATTAATGAATGGGACGCTTAAAGATAAAAAAAATAAAAAGTATAGAAATAAAACTTCTGATTTTTTTATTTAAAAATTTGTTTGTTATACTTATTTTTTTATAAAAAAACGTAATGTTGTTAAGTCGTCAGGCTGTTTTTTGAATGGCGTAAAATAGTACACTTAATTACAAGCCATACCTTTAATGTAGTTGTTGATTTACATATATGTTATACTGAAATATTACATTGGTAAACAACAAATTTTTTATTCTCTTTGATGATAAATACCTTAGGAAATAGCAAATCTAGATGTGTTTTGTAGTTAAGATGCTTGTTTGCAACTAAAATAAAGTGCCCATTGGGCGCTAAAGATCGTCTTACTTCTTTAAATAAAGACAGCGAAATGTCAATATTAACTTCGTGTTCAAAATGAAAAGGAGGGTTCGATATAATGCAGTCAAAATGGTTGGCTGGGAAGTGTTCTAGGTTGTCATTATTATGAAAAAATGTATTATTCTGTTCTAGATTTAATTTGGAGGATTCTACCGCTAAGAAAAAATCATCTAATAAGTGCAATTCGCAGGTAGGGTTTCTTTTGCGAATACTTGCGGCAAGTATTCCGTTGCCAGAGGCTAAATCTAACACTCGTTTATAAGAAGAAACAGGTGGTAGGTTGTGAATCAAAAATTGGCTAGCATAATCTATGTGCCCAGCCGAAAACACGCCAAAATATTGATGAAAGACCTCTTGTTCCCAATTAATTTTGTGCGTTAGCGTTTCTATTTGATGTGCTTTGGGTTGCTTTAACAAAAGAACTCTTGACTTTTTCCAAGCCTTGCTTTGTTCGATATGCTCAAAAAAATCTTCTGCAATACGTAATATTTTAGGGCTAAAATGCCGAGTCATAAAGCTACAATATACGATCGTGTTTTTGTTGGCACTTTGAGACAATTGATAAAGAAATAGTCGAAAAAGGGCTAGGGATTTGGGAATTTTTAAGAAACCAACATCCGTTATGCCCAAATCAGGAGATAGAATGGTTTGAAATGTAATGTTGGAGGGCGCAATATTATTGTTCCTTAAATTGTATTCGGTTGCTTTTTGGTGCGATTTATTCGTCCAAATTGTATTCGGTTGGTAGGGATGCAACAAACAACTCAAAAAGCCAAATCGATCATTGATAATGGTAACATTTGTATTAGCTTGTGGTAAGTGCTCTATGTATTTTAGTAGGTGTTCATCTGCTGCACTCCAAGCTTGTAAAGAAGAATTATTGCTGAGCGGATACCGTTTTATGGTATAAGATTGATTGTTGTATTGAAAATTCACAAGAATGTATTTAAGTTTGGCAGATGTAACAATGTTGTTGGAAGGCAAAAATACTAAAAAGTGCTTAGTTTTTTCTCGGATTGTAGAGGAGGCTATTATTTAATTTCCCTATTTTTGATAGCACTTTGGAGGAGAGTAAGTTATTGGGGTAATAGAAATTATTGCTAGATAGCTGTCCTTGTGTAGTTATTACCATTGGCATAAATTCAACTCAAGATTACACGGCAGCTTAGCAGAGTAATAACATTTAAGAACAACTCAATAATCTTTAACTAAGGCCAAAGGTCTAGACTTTTTTAAATAAATTGCAAAGCGAACAGCGATGGTATAATAAGCATCATTGTTTTTAGGATCTCCACGCTGTGCTCCTGGTGCAGTGATATAACCATAAATATCTTGGGGATCTTGTTCTTGCGATCGGCGAGCGAGGGCTGTAGCAAGGGCTGCTTTTTCGGGGCTAAAGTGATCCGCAAAAATAGAAGGGTGGACATAATCTGTTGAGACATCATCCAAGTAATCGGTAAACGTAAAACGGTGGCTAATTTCTATGGATAACAACCAATCGTGATTGTGTTCCCATTGAATGCCAAAACCAGTAGGGATGATAAATTGAACAGAACTATAGGGATCTTTGCCCGCTATGATTCCTTGTCCCTCCGTGCTTAAGGGTTTAAGATCTACCCATTTTCCATCGTATTTTGCTTGTGGGCTAAAAACAATAAAACCAGCTCCCAAAACGAAATAGGGAGAAAGGACATTTTGCTTTGAATTGGTATAGCGACTACCTGTTAGTTTAAAATTATACGGAATAAACTGACAACTATTACTGAGTTCAAATACATGGGTATGAACGTGCAAGTTGCGATAATACCTAAACCATCCATCTTCAGAACCGAATTTAGTCGAAGAAAAATCTTTGCCTGCAAATTTGTCGTTTCCTGCGAGATTAATATAAGACATTTCTAATCGAAATGAAAAGTGTCCACCCATATTGTAACGACTAAAAAGACCAAAAGAGGATCGAATACTTAAAAAATCAGTATCCGCAATAAAACCTTGCCCCGCACTACTGGTACCTCCTAAGTCGCCCAAAAATTGTGTTGTACCCAAATGAAGCCCAACTTCAATTGGATAGCGAGGAATATATTGCATTCGCTTTTTTTGTCTTTCTTCGTAGACATAATCTTGGGAATAACTAATAGTTGAGGATAGTAAAAGTAATAGCCAAGTTAAAAACTTTAGTCTCATGTAGCTTTTCAATTTCGATAGACTTAATCCAATTGATATTGGCACCAAAATCTACAACGGGGGAATAAGTATTTTTATTTGATCCTAAAAACTTGCTGGAAAAATTTATGAATTGCATAAGAAACCAATAAGGGCGTAAATGGTTCCTCCAACGGGTTGTTAGTATTTGAATGGTCAAAAAATAAATAGAAGAGTGGTTGGTTATTTACCAATAATTTTGGGACTTTGCATAGTTAAACAATTAGATATTATTAGTGGTGTTCGAAAAACAGAAAACACTTTTAAATTTCAAAAAAACGTATTAAAAAGGGGAAATAGTAATTGTGTGTCAAAAATAAAGAACTAAAATGATTTAAGCAAGAAAACCTTATTTTTTAAAATACAACTTGTTGTATTCCATTGTTTTTTGGGGGTAGGGGATGAAAAAAAAGAAGCCTTTTGTTGCAACAACAAAAGGCTTCTGAGAAAAGCTCTAATTTAGATTTGGTTTTAAACGGAGTTAAAATTCAACATCTAATCGAACCGTAATATTAGCAGGCGCATCGACCAATGCTGGGCGAATCATATATTCTTGATTTAATAAATTTTTGCCAACAAGGGATAACTTAACGGCTGCAATTTCCTTGTCATCGCTATTTTTGAAAGCATGGCGATAACCAATCCGAGCACCTAGATTAAGAAATTCGCCATTATTGTAATTGTCTCTATAGTAGCCAATACCAAATAAATCATCATCTCCAGGAAGTATATAAACAATATCTTCGAATGCTTTGTCGATATTTTCCATCCTGCTGTTGTAGTTTAAAGAAAAACCAACAGACAAGGCTTTGTTTTTTAAGAAGAAAGCTTCAACATCAAATTTAAAGTTGTGGACATTACGATATTTTAGAATATTGTAATTGGAAGTGGACAAGGTTTGAATAACTGTGTCTTGATCCCAGTTTTGAAATTCTGGAGCAATGAAGGTATAACCTGCCAAAACATTCATGCTAACAGGGCCAATATTGCCAGAACCCATTAAACTAAATTCAAAGCCTCTAATTCGGGTATCATCTACATTGATGGATTGAAAGAAAATATTCTGAGCATCTGTTGCCGCTGGATCTCCGCCTCCAAAGGTAAATTCCATCATATCTTGGTATTCTGTCCAGAAACCAGATAAATCGGCAAAACCTTTCCAATTCCCAATTTTAAAACCCTGCTTGATGCCAATTTCTGCCGACCAGCCCGATTCAGGTTTTAATCGAGGATTGGCGAGAATAGCTAACTTCTGACTTCCGCTACCAATTTGAGTTGTAATATAACGCTCTGCAATAGTAGGGTAGCGATAACCTTCTCCCCAAGATGCTCGCACAAAGGTAAAAGGCGTAAGTTCATAGTTAAGACCAATACGGAATCGAGGTCTTGGTATTCCTGTACTGTCGATAGAATTTACTTCAGGATTCTTAACCAAAACCCCATCTCTTGCATCTACCTGGATAGAATCAGGGCTTTGGATATTAAATACTTCCCAACGAATGCCAAATGTAACATTAAGCTTTGTGTTCTCGGAGTTTTTTTCTTTGAAGAAACCTTGCTCACCCTGTACATAAAGCCCTCCATTTGTAATGTTGTAATCTGCGTTTCCAAATAATTGAGAGCGAGAAAAAGTATAGGTTCCAACAGCTCCTGCTACAAGTTTGAAATCGCCAAAGAAAGCAGAATTAATAGAGAATTTTCTTTGGTATTGATATTCTCCATAAGCCAAGTGGGATAAGTTAGACTGATTTTGACCATTTTGATTATTTACATAATAATAACGTGTTTGTAATCTATGGCGACCTTCCTTTTTGTCATAAGCAGTTAAGAAAGGATCTACATTAAAACGAGTAATGGTTGATTCTGTAATACTTCCCGCCAATGGTTCATAGATATGGTTAGCATTGTTTTCGCCTCTGAAACCACCAAACCAGATTCCTGTATTATTCCACAAGAAAAAGCTAGAAGATAAACCATGATTAAAGTTTAAATTTATCCCTGCGTTGACTTTTGTATTAAAGCGATAACGTGTATTGGCGTTAAAACGGAATTTACGCTCATAGGAACCCGCTCTATAAGAATCTTGATAAAAATAATTACCACCCAATGTTAAGTCAAATTTGCCGATTTTATGTCTATGAGCAAATTGTACTCCCATCTCTATAGGCTTTCGATAACCATTGCGCCCAGACAAAAGGGCAGGGGTTATGGTATCAGCATCATTCGGGTCGTTATCTGCTGCATCCCAAACTTCTAGTGAGTCTCTTTTCCACCAAGCTGTCTCAACACGTTTTGGATCTAAAAAAGAAGTTTGAAAAACAGATACCTTAGTGACAGGCTTGTTTTTGGCATAAGCAGTACGGATGTTGATAATTCCATTTAGAGCAGATGAACCATAAAGCGCTGAAGCTGCTCCCTTGACCACCTCAATTTGAGAGATGTTTTCAACAGGAATATCACGCCAGTTGGGCTGTCCAGCATCCCCCGTCAATAGAGGCAAGTCATCTACCAATAGCAATACTCGACTACCTGCGCCATAAGAAAAGCCAGAACCTCCACGAATATTGGCTTGCCCATCAACAACGGCAACACCTGGTATTTTATC
Source organism: Aureispira anguillae (assembly GCF_026000115.1). Lineage (GTDB taxonomy): Bacteria > Bacteroidota > Bacteroidia > Chitinophagales > Saprospiraceae > Aureispira > Aureispira anguillae. Next base: position 2,867,821 of record NZ_AP026867.1, on the reverse strand, counting down.
TACGACTTCATCCACTTTTGTTGCATTGGTGTTGTCTACCAAATCTGGTTTTACTACATCAATAGAAATCGAAGATTTACCAACGGAGGTTTCAAATCTTGATGCCGTTTTGGTGACTACTTTTAATACATTGACCTCTTCAGCCATATTGATGTTTAGGCTTAAGGTTTCGCCATTTTTTATAGTAATTCTTTTGGTAACTGTTGAATAGCCCATATAACTACAGGATAGATCATAGGTGCCAGCAGCTACCGCTATTTCATAGGCTCCCTCTACAAAATCCGAAGCACCACCCGTTACAAAATTTCCCTCCGTATCGTTGATACGGATTTCTGCACCTAGCATTGGCTCATTTTCTATAGAATCCATTAAAATTCCTTTGATTGTTCCCTGCCCCCAAGCAATTGAACTCATCAAAATTAAGGTTAAACTAAATAACCAATATAATAGGGATTGTCTTTTCATAAGTCTTTGTTATTAATTGAATTGAATATAAATTAATAGTATGTTTCTAAAATGGGACTCTTTCTTCTTCTGAATAAAATTTTTGATGCTAAAATCAAGTAAAAATAGTACAATATTTGTGTTTTGCAAGCGAATATTTAAATATACTCTGTCAAGGTGTTTCAAAAGTATAGATAGATAAGTCCTTTTTTGCTTGAATTAGGAGAATAAAAATAGATCGAATAGAGCTATTAAATAATTAAGGTGAAGTGCTGCTTGCCTATGATTTAACTTTTAAGTTAAACCATAAATTAGTTATTGTGAGAATTTATTGCTTTTTTTAAGAAAGAGAAAATTTTATAAAAAATATAATTTTCACAAAACCTTTTATTAGAAGGGCAGGATATCTTTAAAGATAAATTTATTTCTTTTTGATTTTACTCCCTGAGTTATAAACCAATAAAAAAATGATTCAATCAGACAGCATTTTGGAGGTAAAGTATATTTTTTGAAAAGCTCAATATTTTATTCTACCTAACCGCCGAACTGTGAAATAATTGTTAAAGGATTGTTGTTTTATCAAATAAAAACTACTATTTTTGCTAGGCTCTGAACCTAAAATCTCTAAAAAATAACCTATTATATCAATTAAAAAAAAGAATTTTTCTTATGAAAAAACTAGCTACTTTGTTTGCTGCATGTTTGGGATTGATGGCATCAACAAGTTATGGTCAAACTTGTTGTGGAGCGTCAACGGTTGCTCCTGAAATTACAACAGGTTTTCATTCTGCCAACCAAATTGCGGGAAATGCTAACACTCCTGCACCTGTATTAGCTACCAATGCTTCTGTGGACTTACCAACGGTAGAATATATAGTAACAAAAAGAAACACACCCGCTTTAAACAACCTTGGAACGCCAGATACTACTGGTGGTGGTGGTGATGTCATTATTGGTGCGGATATAGATGGTATTTTTATGCCAGATGATATGAATCGTTATGGGGTAACACTTAATGCTGGCGATACGTTTGATTTAACAGCCGTAGGTTATGATATTGCTATCATTAGAACACTTGCCGATTCTTTATTGAATGGGTACTCTGGAAGTAAACCTTGTTGTGAACTTTTTGGGTTGATGTCTATTGCTTTGCAAGAGCCTGCTATTGCAGGATTCTGCGATAGTGTTAATAATGCAGGGATTTATAATTCTTCAGATATTCACGGTATGAACGAGGTTTTGGCGATTTTTGATGTATTTTCAAAAGGGCAAACTTCTTTGGGAACCGTAATTTCAACTTTGGCTATTATTAATGAAAATGGTAATTTCATCTCTGGAGATTGTGGAGGAATTGGTACAGGACAAGTTAATTTTGTTCCTTATGGTATTAATAGAACTGCTCAATATGGTTATGATAGAGAAGGAACCATTGCTGTTAAAAAATTGAGCGATGTATCTTTGTTTATGTTGTATCCTAATCCTGCTAATACTGCTATTGTAAATGTTTATTTTACAACCAGCAAAACAGTAGATTTAAACATTAACGTATTTGATGCTTTAGGGCAGCGTGTACACAGCCAAACATTGGGTAATGTTTCTGGTGACTTTAATACTACAATCCCTGTTCGTGATCTTTCATCAGGAATGTACTTTGTTGAATTAACAGATGGTCACAGCAGCCAAACACACAAATTATTGGTGGATTAAGAATCGATATTTTGTTAAATTGTTTTGTTGAGCAATTACAAAAAAATAATTTCATTACTTTAGCTGAGTAATGAAATTATTTTTTTATAAAGATATGTAAGTCTCTAGTAATTTGATGTAGAACATATCGCAACAAAACACGAATATTCATGAAAACTAAACCACTATTAATAGGTCTGAGCCTAATCCTATTGTTAATAAACGGTTTATTTGCCCAAAACAAATGTTGTTTAAATTCAACAGTCGCTCCAGAAGTAATGGTTAATTTAAATACAGGAGTAGTCGGCTTAAATCAAAATACAATTCCTCCTACTTTAGCCATCAGTGCCTCGTCTGATTTGCCCAACGTAGAGTATCTTATTACCAAAAGAGGAACAGCCGCACTCAACAATCAAGGGCAACCAGATACCACTGGCGGAGGTGGTGATGTGGTGTTGGGAACAGATGCAGATGGTACCTTTATTCCAACCAATATCACTCGATATAATATCGATTTTTCTGTAGGAGATACACTTGATCTTATTGCTATTGGTTATGATTTGGCAATTGTGCAACAACTAACGGATTCTTTGTTGAATGGTTATAGTGGATCTTCTCCTTGTTGCGATTTATTCACACTATTGAGTATAGCCTTGCAACAACCTTCTCTAGCAGGCTTCTGTGACACGCTTAATAATGCAGGTATTTATACAGGTTCGGACGTTACTTCTTTTGAAGAAGTACTTGTGGTTTTAGGCGTTTTTGTAGATGGGCAATTGTCAGTTGAGTCTATTATTTCTATTTTTCAATTGTTAAATACAAATGGAACCTTTATTTCGGCAGATTGTGGGGGAGTAGGAGCTAATAATTTTATCCCGTATGGCATTCACCCGAATAAACGATATGGTTACCAAATCGGAAACATGGTTGATTTATGCTGTTTGGGAACAACGGTTGCTCCCGAATTGGCTGTTGGGGTACACGGAACACCAATTGAAAGCAATCAAAATACTCCCACTCCTGTTTTGACGGTAAATGCTTCGGCTGATTTGCCAAATGTAGAGTATCTTATTACCAAAAGAGGGACGGTCGCATTGGATAATCAAGGCCAAATGGACACCACAGGAGCAGAGGTTGTGATAGGAGCAGATGTAGATGGTATTTTTATGCCAATGGATAAATCTCGTTATGGAATACAGCTTGCTGTTGGCGATACTTTTGATTTAGTAGCCATAGGATATGATTTGGGAACGTTGGAAGTTTTAATGGATTCTTTGTTGAATGGTGATAATGGAGGGCAGCCTTGTTGTGGGGTATTTTCGCTTATCGCTACAGCAGCCAATGCTCCTTTTTTAGCTGGGCTTTGTGACAGCCTCAATAATAAAGGAATTTATACGGCAAATGATTTTAATAATTTGGAAGAAGCCTTGCCAATTTTTGAAGCATTTGGAGATGGGCAAGCTTCTGTAAAAACAATTGTTGAAACACTAGAATTATTAAATGATAATGGCAACTTAATCTCTTCTGATTGTGGCGGATTGGGAACCGTTGACTTTCTTCCTTATGGAATTAATAGAGCCAAAAGATATAGTTATATTGTAGATCATCCATTGGTAGTAAGAACCTTAAGTGATGTGTCTTTGTTTATGTTGTACCCTAATCCTGCCAAGGCTGCTGCTGTAACTGTTTATTTTACAACCAGCAAGACCATAGATTTGAGCATTAAGGTATTTAATACTTTAGGAGAATGTGTACATAGCCAAACATTAGGCAATGTTTTGGGGGATTTTACGACAACAATCCCAATTCGTGATTTTGCATCAGGAATGTACTTTATTGAATTGACAGATGGTCACAATAGCCAAGCACAGAGGTTGTTGGTTGATTAATCAATCGGATTACCAAAGGTAAAAAAAACAAACAAATTAATGGTTAAGCCTAAGAGACTATAAGTAATACTCTGTTGCTTATAGCTACTTAGGTTGTAGCCCCCCGTTTTTATAAGAAAAACAAGAAAAAAATTGCTAACGGTAATTACAATCTTGCTTGCGGGTTGACCAAATAGTTAAAAAGGATTGCAAAAGAATAAAAAAAAACTTATTTTGCACAATGGATAACCTACTATCTATTAATCGTCATTAGCACAAACTCAATTATTGTATGAACTTGGTTTACGATAGGATTGCTGCGCAGTTTATGATAATGACGAATGCAGTTGATGTCTTTTATTGTACAATTTTTGGAGATTTATGCTATTATTTGATGTTCTGAATAGGGATAAAGCCTCTAAAAAGACTCTTTATATAAGATGCAGGTTTATAATGGATAGATAATAGGTTGGTTAATTATACATTTTGAAGTGGTTTAAAATTTTTAAGGAAAGCAATAGAAAAATTAAACAACTTCCTTACCTAAAAAAAGAAAGAATGAAGAACAATAACTTGTTTTTAACTTGTTTGTTGCTATTAAGCTTGGGGATAATGGGGCTAAACAGCCTTAGCGCACAGTGCCCTAACTGTACGATCAACTTGCCTGCTGGAATTCCTGCGGATACAATTGTTGTTGACTCTTTGCCTGCGGCCTACAAGAATGCCTACTATGAAGAATCAATGAGCTATCGTCTGCCTTATACAACAGATCCTTTAGCGGCTGTAGCGCCTCCAGGTACCAATGTCCCAGCAGGATTAACAATTGATCATTTTAAAGTGTTAAGCGTTACAGGTTTGCCTCCTGGGCTTTCTTGGATAGGTGATCGACCTGCTCCTATGACTTATAATGAGGCGGCTCCACAGACTCGAGATGGTTGTATTACACTCTGTGGAACTCCTGGTGCTTCAGGGGTTTTTATTGTGAATGTTAATTTAGAAATTCAAATTAGTGGTTTTGTTTTCCCTTCACCTCCAATTCCTTTAGAATTTACTGTTTTTCCAGATACAAATGCTTCTTTTACCGTGGATACCTCAGCAGGCTGTGCACCATTTGGCGTTGTGATTAACAACCTTGTTCCAAGTAATGGGAATCCTGGGTTTTCTTACTTCTGGGATTTTAACAATGGGGATACATCAACCTTAGAGAACCCTGACACGGTATGGTATGACTTCAATATGACTTCAGATACAACAGTAGCAATTGAGCAGCAGGTTGTGATTGACACTTTTCCTTATTTGTTAGAATCAATTGTTGTTGCTACAGATCCTGGCAATAGTTGTAATGACGATGTAGGGATTGCTCCTCTTGTAATTCCTGGTGCTCCCGATATGTATATTGTTCTGATAGGAGGAGGAGATACCATTAATACAGACCCTAATTTTGCCTTAATAGGGAATACTCAAAACAACGAATACCCAAGAGACACCATGGTATTTCCTGGTCCAATTGAATTGAGTGCAGGACAAACTTATAGTTTGGAAATATGGGATGATGACAGTGCCTTAGGTCCATTGGATAATGATGATCCTTGTGGCAGTGGTCCTATGTCTTTGAGTGCTTCATTGGGGGCAGGGGTACATACGTTGACAAGCGGATCTATGACAGTAGAGGTGACCATCTCTCATTATATCGATACCATTACTTATGTAGATAGTGTATTGGTTCGTTATTGCAATGTTCCAATTAGTTATATTAATAAAGTAGATCGTTCTTTATTGGTTTACCCTAATCCAACTTCAAATTTTGTCCATGTTCAGTTTCAACTAAATGGTTTGGAGGAAAATGTTGAACTTGTACTTAGTGATGTCTTGGGAAGAACCGTTTATACAGAACAGATACAAGGTTTTGAGGGCGATTATAATAGACAAGTTGATTTAACCAACCAATCTGAGGGCGTTTATTTGCTGCAATTGAGAGTTGGAGATCAGGTAATACCTCGAAAAATAGTTCTTCGAAAATAATTTATAACCACTAGAAGCAAGTAAGTGTACCCAATTGATGAATGCGCACTTACTTGCTTTATCTAGACTCGTTTGATTTAAATGAATATAGGCTGTAATAGGTTTATTATTAGTGGAGTACAATACCTTGTTTTTAAGTTTTAAAAGGGTTGGTATTGTATTTGTATTTTATAAGAACAAACCAACCATTCTGTCGGTTTTTTAGAATGGTTTAATTTTAATTAATTCAATAAATCAATGACCTGTGTCAATGTATGACAATTGCTTTTTTAGTTAAATAGTAGTTGTTGTAAAAATCAAAAATAGCAGGTTGTTAACGTCTAACATACTTAATCAAATAATGAAATCATTCTCTTCCATTCTCTTACTTTCCTTTTGTTCTATTGTTTCTGTTTCAGCGCAGGATGCTGTGACCATTATTGGGAAAATGCGCACTGCAATTAGTAAAATCAATAAATCTTCTTTTGAACTACACTCAAAAGAGCGGTTTGGAGATAAGTACGTTTATAAGAAAATGAAATTTCATATGCAAGAAAGCCCTAAAAAGGTTTATATGAAAGATCTAGAGAAGGGAGTAGAATTGCTTTATGTTGTTGGCTGGAACAACAACAAAGGATACATCAATCCCAATGGTTTCCCTTGGATTAACGTAAGTTTAAGTGTTTATGATTCAAAGGTAGTTGCCGAAAACCATCACACGGTAGATGATGCTGGTTTGGGCTTTGTTAATACCTTGCTAAATGGTTTTGAATCGACTGTAGAAAAAGCAGGCAAAGAAAAGAGCTCTTTGTATACCTATAAAGGAGATGTAACCTATGAAGGACGTTCTTGTTATAAAATCTATATTGTACCACCTACGGAGTTTAAGTATATTTCTTATACAACCAAACGAGATCAGAACTTAATGCAACTTTCTCGTAGAATTGTTGCTTCTGATTTTTTAATGAAAGAAAAAAATCGCCTTTCTTATACTCGAACAATCAAAAAGGGAACCACCTTAACCGTACCCAATGCCTATGCAAAAAAGGTAATTGTGTATATTGATAAAAAAACGTATATGCCCGTTGTACAGATGTTGTATGACGAAAAAGGGCTTTTTGAAAAGTATGAATACAAGAATATATCTCTTTATCCTAAATTTGCTAGCAATGAGTTTACAACAGATTGTGCAAGCTATGGGTTTTAGTACTAAAGTATTTGTAATTCTAACCGAGATAAGTTATCTTAATGGTTTTAGTGGATGGTATTCCATTAAAACCATTTTCTTTTAAAATGGTTATAGTATTATACAATATTGAACAATCACCAAAGTCTTATTGTAGCAAACAATCAATCAATTTATCAAGTCTTATTCATCATCATGAGCACAATTACAGATACCAATTCCAACTTGACGGCAAATCAGGTTCAAACAATTTTGCAAGCGCAACGAGATTATTTTGCAAGCAATGCCACCAAAGATTTAAATTTTAGGAAGCAGCAATTACAAAAGTTAAAGCAAATGATCTTGGACAATGAAAGTGCTTTATTAGATGCGCTTCATAAAGATTTGCACAAACATGAATTTGAGGCTTACGCTACCGAAATAGGTTTTGTATTGGTTGATATTGATAAATCGATTGCTAAACTAAAGACTTGGGCAAGACCTAAAAAGGTTAAGACACCTCCCTTTCATTATGTTGCAAGCAGTTATATCAAACCAGATCCTTATGGGAATATACTAATTATTGCTCCATGGAACTATCCTGTACAGTTATTGTTAGCGCCATTAGTTGGTGCTATTGCTGCGGGAAATACAGCAATTCTAAAACCGTCAGAATATGCTGTACATACTTCAACCTTATTAACCCGATTGATCAATGCTACTTTTGATGCTCAATACATCACAATGATAGAAGGGGCTGTTCCTGAGACCCAACTGTTGTTGAACGAGAAATTTGATTTTATTTTCTTTACAGGAAGCACTAAAGTGGGCAATATTGTTTATCAGGCTGCTGCCAAACATTTGACGCCTGTTGCGCTAGAGTTAGGAGGAAAGAGTCCTTGTATTGTAGATACGGATATTCAATTGGATTATACGGCTAAACGAATTATTTGGGGGAAATTTATTAATAGTGGGCAATCTTGTATTGCACCAGATTATCTATTGGTAGACCGAAAAATAAAAGATGCTTTGGTTGCTAAACTAAAGTTTTATATCCATCAATTTTTTGGCGAAAACCCTCAAGAAAGCGAACATTTAGGCAGAATTATTAATGAAATTCATTTTGATCGTTTGGCGGCTTATCTAAAAGATGGCGACATTACAGAAGGTGGGCAAATGGATCGTGCTAACAAGTATATCGCACCAACTATTTTAGAAAATGTAGGGCTAGAATCTGCTGCCATGCAAGAGGAAATTTTTGGACCAATTTTACCAATTGTAACGTATGGAAACCTAAAAGAAGCCATTGATTTAATTAAATCAAAACCCAAGCCATTGGCTTTGTACATCTTCTCTAAAAACAATAAAAAAATTGACCGAATTTTGTCCGAAACTTCGGCAGGTGGTGTCACCATCAATGATACGCTAATGCATATGGCAAATGGGCATTTGCCATTTGGGGGAGTAGGAGATAGTGGTATAGGCGCTTATCATGGACCACATTCTTTTGATTTATTTTCACACAAAAAAGCTGTTTTGCACCGTTCTTTTTTGGTTGAGGAACCTATTCGCTATGCTCCTTATAAGTTGGGTCTAAAGTGGATAAAGAAAATTATGGATTGGTCCTTATAATAAGGTGATTTGATCGATAGAAAGCATAAAAAAAGGCGACCGTGAAACACACGGTCGCCTTTTTTATGCTTTTTGATAACTCGTTCGTTTAGCTATTCACTTTTTTATGATCTGCTAAAAACTTAGCAAGTCCAATATCTGTAAGTGGGTGTTTTAACAAGGCTAAAATAGCATTTAAAGGACAAGTAACAACATCTGCACCTATTTCTGCACACTTGATGATGTGCAATGGGTTGCGGATAGACGCTGCCAAAACCTCTGTTTTGTAGCCATAGAAGTTATAAATGTGAACAATTTGATCAATCAAGTCCATCCCATCCCAAGAAATATCATCAACACGTCCAATAAAAGGAGATAAATAAGTAGCACCTGCTTTAGCAGCTAAAATAGCTTGACCAGCAGAAAAAACTAGTGTACAATTTGTGCGAATACCTTTGCTTGAAAAATGCTTAATTGCTTTGATTCCATCTTTTATCATTGGAACCTTAACTACGATATTAGGGTGCAATGCAGCCAAAGCTTCTCCTTCTTTTACAATACCCTCAAAGTCTGTTGCAATCACTTCTGCACTAACATCGCCATCAACAATCGCACAGATTTTTCTGTAATGTTCTAGTACTGCTTCTTGACCACTAATACCTTCTTTTGCCATTAATGATGGGTTGGTAGTTACTCCATCTAAAATACCTAAATCGTAGGCTTCTTGAATTTGCGCTAAGTTGGCAGTATCAACAAAAAATTTCATTTTGATTTATTTTTGTAAGTCGTGTGAAAAAGTATTGTATATTCAATGCAAGGATTGCTAAAATCCTAAGTTTAGCGCAAAACTAATGGTTTTTTATTATTCACCCTAATTTTACTTAAATTTGTGCCACGATAATTAGTGCTACCAATAATTTATGCAAAAAAATGGACGTAACTAAGCTACTGACCTAATATTTATGATAAAAAAGAACAAACCCAAAAAACGTAAAAAGGAAGCAATTTACGAGGCGGCTGCTCGTCTATTTAGAGAAAAAGGCTATAAAGCTGCTTCTATGAGGGATCTTGCCGAACGAGTAGATTTAAAAGTATCTAGCTTATATAGTCACATAGGATCTAAAGAAGAATTACTTCAGAAAATATGTTTTGACAATGCTCATTTGTTTATTAATGGCATGGATGTTATTGAGCGGATGGAGGGCAGCACAATTGATAAAATTAAGGCGATTATTGCTTTGCACGTGGACATAGCAATCACTAATCCTACTTCTGTGACGGTATTTAATGACGAATGGAAACATCTTACGAATGATAATTACGAATCTAATTTAAATCAATTTTTGAAGCTTAGAAAGGATTATGAAAGCCGTTTCCAGCAGATTATTATTCATGGAATTAAAAATAAGGAACTCAAAGACATTGATTCTAATGTTGCTTTGTACACGATTCTAACTTCTGTTCGATGGCTACATTATTGGTACAAACCCAGCAGGAAGGTAAGTCCTGACTTGCTCAAAACTCAAATAGCAACCTTGTTATTGGAGGGGCTGGCTTGTTGAGTATATTTTAATGTTTAGATTACATCCATTAGAAATAAAATATTGTTTTACGAAAAAGCCCCTTGGAGTAATTCCAAAGGGCTTCTTTTATCAAAACTGGAGCGCATTAAATCTCCTAGATTATTGTTGTAGTGTAAGGTTAAACTGACCAAATGTCTGCATAAAAGTTGGACCTTGAGTTTCTATTAATGTTAATTTTATTTCATTTTCTTCTTTAAAGCCACTCACTTTGTAAAAACGACCAATTTTTGAGATAACTCCCTCTTCAATCAGCCTGTTTCTTTTACTAGAATTGATGGTAAAAGTGACATCATTACCAGCTAGGTTGTTAAAATCCTTCAAAATAATTTTGAGTGGATCGGTTTCTGAAGCTACAATCGTATAAGTAACGGGTTTAGAGCTAGGAGGAACAAGCATTTTGCTGTCTTCAACCTCTATTCCCTGCATGTTTTCACCAGTATATTCCTTATTAAAGGGAATGCATTGGTTGTTACTTTTTTCATAACCATCATAGCAGATACAAGTTCCATTGCTACAGTATCCGTCCGTACAGACAGTACCTTCGCAAGGATCACACGAGGATGTCATTAGACCACCTACTAATGCTACAATAACAAAAAGGGTGGCTTGAATAAAATTTTTCATGTTTTTAGTAGTTTAAAATTTAAAATAATGGCGCAAAAGTAAAAAAATCCCATCAAGAACAAGATTTCTGATGAGATTAAATAGGTCTTTGTTTACATTAAAAAGTAAACCCAAAATGGTTCTAATATTTTGTAGGCAACTGCACTAAATGACTTAGTGAAATAAGTTGGTTCGTGCCCTTTTTTTAGAAAAAATTACTTGATATTAAAATTGAGAGGATTTACGCTAATTGATTTTACGTCTCCTTCGCAGCGTACTTTTACGCCAATAAATATATACTTGTCTCCTTTTTCAGCTTGTTTTATAGCTGCTTGGATAGAAGGAGAGAAAGCGCATTGTTTTCCTTTGATAATTTGCAGCTCTTTGGTTAGAGAAATATGATACATCGTATAGGTATGAATTGCACAGTCTCGACTTCTAGGACAGGTGATTTCTAAATGGGTATTGCGAATAAAATTATTGACCTCTATAGGACCATTGGTCATGCCATTTAGAGATACAACAGGAATAATGCGATAAGAAGCAGCGCAAAATAGCAGCAGCATAAGGCAGCCTATGCTTAGGTTTTTTAGATGTTTTAAGCTGTTCATAAGGTGGTGTTTTTATGAAGAGAAAGGATTGAACAGAGTGGCTTAAAAAAGTGCTAAGTTAGGGGGGATGTATTTTCATAAAGCTGCATTAGTGGTGAAAAAGAAGGCTGGTATAGACAGTATCTATTTATAACTATTTTTTACAATAAAATATTGTACGTTTCTAGCAAATACCAGCTTATACAGCCTTTTTTTTAAATTATTTTGGTTCCTATTTTAAACATAGCCCTGTTAACATTAGGAGATATTTTTGAAAAAAACTAACTTGCAAAAACAAAAAAGCGAACACTTGTTCGTATATTTGGTGCATTCAATCAATCATCTAACACTATGTCGAAAACTAAAACACGCACAAAAAAAACTAAAACAACTGCCCAAACAATGCCCAAAACGGTATTAGAAGAAGCATTTCGTTTGATGGCAACCGCAAAGACAATGGCGGAAACCTATGAGGCAAATGTAAAAGTAGCTTCTAAATATGTTCATGCAACATCTAGAGGCCATGAAGCGGTTCAGTTGGCTTTGGGAATGCAGTTGGAAGCACAAGATTTTGTTGCTCCTTATTATAGAGATGATTCTATTTTATTAAGTATAGGTATGCAACCTTATGAGTTGATGCTTCAAGTATTGGCTAAACGGGATGATCCATTTTCTGGGGGAAGAACCTATTATTCTCATCCTAGTTTAAAAGATGATGACAAGCCTAAAATTCCACATCAATCTTCAGCTACTGGAATGCAAGCCATTCCTACAACAGGGGTTGCAATGGGAATTCAATATAAAGAACAGCAAAAAATGGTCGATTATGCGACCGTAGCAGACCAACCTGTTGTTGTTTGCTCTTTGGGCGATGCCTCTGTTACAGAGGGAGAAGTGTCCGAGGCTTTTCAAATGGCAGCATTAAAACAATTGCCAATCTTGTATTTGGTACAGGATAATGATTGGGATATATCTGCTAGTGCAGACGAAATACGGGCGCAAGATGCTTATGAATTTATTCAGGGGTTTAAAGGAATTGAGGCCGTAAAAATCAATGGAAATGATTTTACAGAATGTTACCTAGCCTTAAAAGAGGTTTTGGAAACCATAAGAAAAGAACGCCGCCCATTCTTAGTACACGCTAAAGTACCATTGCTTAATCACCATACTTCAGGGGTTAGGATGGAATGGTATAGAGATGACCTAGAAGAACACAAAAGCAGAGATCCCTATCCAATTATGATGCAACAGTTATTGGATGCTGGGTTTACATCATCAGCGATTCAGCAGATAGAGACAGAAGTAAAAGAATTGGTTTTGGCTGATTTTGAGCGTGCCTTGGCCGCAGAAGATCCTCGACCAGATGATTTATATACACACGATTTTGCGGCAACACCTGTTATTAATGAAACAGGAACTCGCCAACCAGAAGGAGCAGAAGCAACCGTTATGGTTGATAGTGCCTTGACAGCGGTTGAAGAGTTGATGCGCAAACATCCAGAATGTTTGTTGTATGGGCAAGATGTAGGAGGACGTTTAGGGGGTGTTTTTAGAGAGGCGGCAACCTTGGCTCAAAAGTTTGGTGATGGAAGAGTTTTTAATACTCCAATTCAAGAAGCTTTTATCATTGGTTCTACGGTAGGAATGTCTGCGGTAGGTTTAAAACCTATCGTTGAAGTCCAATTTGCAGATTATATTTGGCCAGGTTTGAATCAATTGTTTACAGAGGTTAGTCGTTCTTGCTATTTGTCCAATGGAAAATGGCCCGTGAGTATGATTTTGAGAGTACCAATCGGGGCTTATGGAAGCGGAGGACCTTATCATTCTTCAAGTGTAGAATCTGTTGTTGCTAATATAAAAGGGGTTAAAATTGCATACCCTAGCAATGGGGCTGATTTAAAGGGCTTGATGAAGGCTGCTTATTATGATCCTAATCCCGTTGTAATATTTGAACATAAAGGATTGTATTGGTCAAAAGTAAAAGGAACAGAAACTGCTCGCACGGTATTGCCTGACGAGGATTATATGATTCCATTTGGGCAGGCCGCTATTACAGTAAAAGCAGATGAAAAACAAGTAGAACAAGGCAAATCAATTGCGGTCATTACTTATGGTATGGGAGTCCATTGGGCTTTGAATGCCGCCCAGAAATTGGATGGACGAGTAGAAGTCATTGATTTGCGTACGTTATATCCATTGGATACGGCTACTATTTTTGATGCAGTAAAAAAACACGGAAGGTGTTTGGTGGTCACAGAAGAAGCCGTCAACTGTACTTTTGCACAAAGTATTGCTGCTCGTATCCAAGAAAATTGTTTTGAATACTTGGATGCTCCTGTGCGTACGCTAGGTGCTGTAGATGTTCCTGCGATTCCTTTAAATCAAGTGTTGGAAAAAACAATGTTGCCATCTACTGAGAAGGTGCACGATGCGATTTTGAACTTATTAGAATATTAGTTCGAAGTTGGGGCTGTACTCAGCGACTAGTTATAAAATTAGAATACAATTTGCCCTCAAAAGGGGGGCAAATCAAAGTAAGGTTTGAAAAGAATTTATAGTTTGTATCAACTCTATTTGATAGAATGCCATCAGATGATGAAAATCATCTTTCAACTTGTTGAATGTCTTTTTATTTGATTATAGAATGCAGTAAAATTGTATAACAAAACATTTAGTTATTTTTTTATTTTTATTCTAATCATACATATTATGGAAAAGATATTAGTACCATTTGATTTTTCGGTTTCTTCTAGTTGGGGATTTTACTATGCTTACGAATTAGCGGCCTCTATTGGCGCACAGGTTTTAGTAGTAAACATGTATTCGCCAGCTACAGAAGCTACTTATTCTTTAGAAAAATTGCAAGCCAATGCTCCAAAGAGAAAACAAGAAATCTTAGCGCATTTGAAAGCCGCAACTCAACGTCCTATTTCTAGTGCAAATGATACCAGTGTCACCGTAACTTATGATATTGATTACGGTTTGAAAGATGATATTGCGAATTATGCTAAGCGACAAAAAGTTGATTTGATCGTAATGGGAACGCACGGAGGAGATAAGACAACGAGTAAATTGTGGGGAAGCAACACGAGTTTGGTTATCAAAGAAGCACATTGTCCTGTTTTGGCGATTCCTGTTGGGAGTACTTTCAAGGCAGCGCAAAATATAGCTTATGCTACAAATTTTGATTCTAAAGACATTGATTCTATTGCACAACTGGCTGTAGTAGCTGCTGCTACCAATTCAACGGTTCATTGTATCCATGTTAATTTGTTTAGTGAAACACCTCAATTGGCAGAAGGAGCCAAGTTCGAAGAACAATTAAAGGCTAATTTTGGCGATTTGCCAGTAGTTTTTAATGTGTGGAGTGCACATACGGTAGAGGATGGTTTAGAAATTTTCTGTCGAGTAAACAATATTGACATACTAGCGATGCTAACACATGACCGTTCTGCTTGGGATAAATTATTTGGAGAAAAAAGTGTCACAAGAGCAATGGCTTTGAGAACTAAATTACCGTTGTTGGCTTTTCACGAATAATTGAGTGAGATATAATTTATTCTTGAACTAAACTATTTGAACTATTATGGATAAAATAATTGTGCCAGTCGATTTTTCATCGGCTTCTAGTTGGGGATTTTATTATGCCTATGATATGGCCAAAAGTATTGGTGCTGATTTAGTGGTTGTACATTTGTATTGGCCTCCTTATGTTGAATCTACTTATCCGATCGATATGATTCAATCTATTATCAATGAAAAGGAGCAAGAAGTTCTTAAGCATCTTAAGGCTGCTACAAGAGCGCCGTTGAATGAGGATGGAAAGGTTGAAATTTCTTATGTGGTACGACCTGGTTCTGAAAATACAATTGTTTCTGTTGCAGAAGAAAATGAAGCAGATTTGATTATTATGGGGACGCATGGATCGGGAAAAGCATTGGATAAAGTTTGGGGAACCAATACCGCAAATGTTATTCAACACGCTAGTTGCCCTGTCTTAGCAATTCCTACAGGAGCCACTTTTGAAGGAGTCAAAAACATCGCTTATGCAACAGATTTTGACGACAAAGACAATGAGCTTTTGTTTCAATTAGCCTTGATTACAACCGCAATTAAAGCAAATCTTCACTGTATACACATCAATCCATCGGATTATCCGTATAAACAAAAAGAAGAAGAGGCTTTTAGAAAATCTTTTGAGGAAAATTTTGCCGACTTGCCAGTCACTTACTCTGTATGGAGTGCCTCTACCATAGAGGACGGCTTGGAGACTTTCTGTAGAGTCAATAAGATTGATATACTGGCTATGTTAACGCATAAAAAAACATTGTGGGATAAAATTTTTACTGGTGGTAGCGTAACCAAAAAAATGACCATGCAAACTAATTTACCCTTGCTGGCATTCCACAAATAATACATTTATAAAGTGCTTGTTAAGTATAAAGCATACTATATTATAACATTTCCTGAGTTTAGGAGGCTTGCCTCCTAAACTCAGAACTTATTAATGAGATTATCAATGAAACCAACATTTAATACCCTTAAAATTAAGGAAGTACGAAAAGAAACTGTAGATTGTTGTTCCATTGCTTTTGAAGTACCTGAAGCACTAAAAACAGCTTATAGTTTTGTACAAGGACAGTATTTGACCCTTAAAGCAGATATTAACAACGAAGATGTTCGTCGTTCTTATTCTATTTGTACAAGCCCTGCGGATGAGGAGTTAAGAGTAGCTATAAAGCAAGTAGAAAATGGTAAATTTTCGACCTTTGCCAACCACCAACTTCAAGCGGGAGATTCCTTAGAGGTAATGACACCTACAGGAAATTTTTATACGGTATTAGATGCCTCGAATGAGAAACACTATGTTGGTTTTGCTGCGGGGAGTGGAATTACGCCAATTATTTCTATTATGAAAACGGTCTTAGAAACAGAACCTAAGAGTCGTTTTACCTTGTTTTATGGCAACAAAAATACAGGGTCAATTATTTTTAGAGAACAAATAGAAGCGCTTAAGAATATTTATATGGAGCGTCTAATTGTGCATTATTTTTTGAGTAGAGAAATGTTGGATGCTCCTTTGATGAATGGGCGTATTGATGCGTCAAAGTGCACCGATATTTTTGACAAATTGTTGGATGTATCCGATGTAGATGAGTGCTTTGCCTGTGGTCCAGAATCTATGATCTTTGCCGTTAAAGATACGTTAATTGATCGTGGTTACGATGAAAAACACATCCACTTTGAACTATTCACGTCTCCATTGGGAAAACTAGGGCAAGAAAAAAAGATCGAGGTAAAAGAAGCCGACAAAGGCAAAATAACAGAGGTTACCGTTAATCTAGATGGAAAAGCATTCCAATTTGACTTACCTTTTGGTTCAGAGAACTTGTTGGATGCGGCTCTAAAACAAGGGGCAGATTTGCCTTTTGCTTGCAAAGGGGGAGTTTGTTGTACCTGTAAGGCAAAATTAAAAGAAGGAGCAGTAAAAATGGCGTTAAATTATGCCTTAGAAAAAGAAGAAGTAGAAGCTGGATTTATTTTAACTTGTCAATCTTATCCTACGACAGAAAAGGTAGTGGTAGATTTTGATGAGGTATAATAAATAAATACAGTTGGTTAGATATATCAATAGAGAGGGGGACAGAACAATGGAGATTAAACAACAATTGGCGATTTCAAAAAAAGTTCGTTATGGAAAATACGATTGAAAATTTAGAGGCGAAATTTCAGGCAAAAATTGATGCCGAAATAAAAATAGAACCCAAGGATTGGATGCCTGAGAAGTATCGCAAAACCTTAGTTCGACAAATATCGCAACATGCGCATTCTGAAATTATCGGGATGCTGCCAGAAGGCAATTGGATTAGTAGAGCGCCTTCTTTGCGTCGCAAAATGGCCTTGTTAGCAAAGGTACAGGATGAAGGAGGTCACGGCTTGTATTTGTATAGTGCTGCTGAGACATTGGGTACTTCTAGAGAGCAAATGTTTGAAGACTTAAACGCTGGAAAAGCTAAATATTCTAGCATTTTTAATTATCCTACATTGACTTGGGCTGATATTGGTGCTGTGGGATGGTTGGTGGATGGTGCTGCCATTATGAACCAAGTGATGCTCACCCGTACTTCTTATGGTCCTTATGCTCGTGCAATGGTTCGTATCTGTAAGGAAGAGAGCTTTCATCAGCGCCAAGGGTATGAAATTACAATGGCTTTGGCACAAGGTAGCCCCGAACAAAAAGAAATGGCGCAAGATGCGCTCAATCGTTGGTGGTGGCCATCTTTAATGATGTTTGGTCCTAATGATGCAACATCTACGCATTCGGCTCAGTCTATGGCTTGGAAAATTAAGCGTAAATCAAACGATGAATTGCGCCAAGCTTTTGTGGATGCTACTGTACCTCAAGCAGAGTTTTTGGGTTTAACAATTCCCGATAAGGATTTAAAATGGAATGAAGAGCGTGGTCATTATGACTTTGGAGAAATTGACTGGGAGGAGTTTTGGCAGGTTGTAAAAGGTGGTGGTCCTTGTAACAAACAGCGTTTGAGAGATCGAAACAAAGCTTACAAAGAGGGAGCATGGGTTCGTGAGGCTGCTATGGCACACGCTAAAAAGAGAGCAGAGAAAAGAAAGGCTGAAATGGTTTCATCCAACGCTTAAAAAGCCTTTTAAGACCAAACAACTTAATTATTAACTATAGGGTAGTTCGTGACGTTGGACGACAATTATCGAACGATTAAAATGTATAAAATTATGTCTAAAAAAGACTGGCCTCTTTGGGAGGTATTTATAAGAAGTAAAGCAGGATTGCACCACAAACACGCAGGAAGTTTACACGCTGCGGATGAAGATATGGCCATTGAAAATGCTCGTGATGTATATACTCGCAGACAAGAAGGGGTTAGTATTTGGGTGGTAGAATCAAAACACATTACGGCTTCTATCCCTGATGATGGAGATATGTTATTTGAAGCTGCTAAAACAAAACCTTATCGCCATCCTACATTCTATGATATTCCAGATGAAGTAGGGCACATGTAGGCTTTTTTAATGATTATAATAATTTGAATTGTGGAAAATAACAAAGCTTTATTTGAATATATATTGCGTATTGCAGATAATGCGCTGATTTTGGGGCATCGTGTTTCAGAGTGGTGTGGTCATGGGCCTAGCTTGGAAACAGACATTGGCTTAACCAATATTGCATTGGATTTGGTAGGGCATGCTCGTGTTTTATTGCAATATGCGGCTAAAGTAGAAGGAAAGGGCAGAACAGATGATGCATTGGCATTTACACGAGATACTCGTGAATTTAAAAATGTTCTTTTGGTAGAACAAGCCAATGGTAACTTTGCCGATACAATGGCACGTCAATTTTTATTTGATACCTTTAACTATCATTTCTTTGCAGCACTTTGTGATAGCAAAGATGAAGAACTGGTGGCTATTGCCAAAAAATCGCTCAAAGAATTAACCTATCATTATCGATACAGTGCGGAATGGGTGATTCGTTTGGGAGATGGAACAGAGGAGAGCCATGAGAAAATGCAAACGGCATTGAATGAGGCTTGGGATTATGTGGGAGAGTTATTTGCAATGGATGAAATTGACCAACAAATGATCCAATTGGGCATTGGGGTTGATCTAAATGCGGTTAAGGAATTGTGGAATGAACGAGTAGATGCCATCCTAACCGAAGCAACACTAGCAAAACCTGAAGATGGGTGGATGCAGAAAGGTGGAAAGCAAGGGAAACATTCTGAGCAAATGGGGTTCATTTTGACTGAAATGCAATGGATGCAACGTGCTTATCCTGGATTAGAGTGGTAGGCTTTGATTCCTAAAACGTAGGGTTGATAAATGTAAATAAATATATTTATCAACCCTAATTCTACTAGCCTAAGGCTCCATAAACATTTTTCCAAACTAAAGCTCCTGCTCCTAATATAGCAGCGTGATGTTCTGGAACACTAGAAATCAATAACTCAACTTTACCTTTAAAAAGATTGAGCATATATTGTTCCATATAATGTTTGGTAGGATTCAAAATGAGTGCTCCCGCATTGGCTAAACCTCCAAACAAAACAATTGCTTGTGGACTGCTAATAGCGACGGTATTGGCTAGTGCAAAACCCAATTGATGACCTGTATAATCAAAAATTTCTAAGGCTAACGCATCGTTTTGTTCAGCACAATCTGCAATGCTTTTGGAGCTAAGTTGCGCTTGTTGGCTTAATAAACTTGTTCCTGTATAATTATTCAGTCGTTCTTTCGCCGTACGAACAATTCCTGTAGCAGAAGCATAGGTCTCTAAACAACCTTTGCGACTACAACCGCAACTTCGACCATTGCGTTCTATAATCGTATGTCCTAACTCCCCAGCAAAAGCATCATGGCCATACATCAATTCGCCATTAACAACAAAACCACTTCCTAAGCCTGTGCCTAATGTTACGACGACAAAATTATCCATCTTTTTGGCTACACCAAACAACATTTCTCCAATCGCTGCTGCATTGGCATCATTGGTCACCCAAATGGGGAGTTGAAAATGTTGTTGAAATAATTTTTTGAGAGGAACAACTCCTTTCCACACGAGATTAGGAGCATGCTCAATAGTGCCGTTAAAATAATTACCATTGGGTGCCCCAATTCCGATTCCAATCAATTCAAAATCTTGATGTTCTTTTAGAGCCCCTTTTAGAATAGTGGCTATTGCTTGCACAAAATCAGTGGGATGGTCAAAATCTTTTGTGCCAATTTGCCCTTCTACATGGACCGTTCCATGCTCATCAATCAGTCCCCAAACCGTATTGGTGCCTCCTATGTCAATTCCTACAGATACTTTCATTAATTAAAAATTACTTCTTTATTTTATGATGAATTGTATTAACGTTTATATCATACGCCCCTTTTATGAATTTAATTCATAACGCCCAAAGTTACAAAACAGGGAGTGTAATTTCAAATTGAACTTTAAAAGGGTCTCGGTGATCAATTTTTTTTCTATAATTAATGTTTCCATTATGATTGTCTATGATTTGGTGAATTAAATAACCTCCAATTCCCGAATGCCCTGTTTGCCCTGCATAGTTACCATAGCCAATAAAATCCTCAAAAGAGAAGTTGTTGGGAAAGCTCTTGCCGTCATTTTTATAGATGAGAATTACTTCTTGCTGGTCAGAAGATAAACCGATACGAAATTGAATGGTATATTTCTTGTTTTTTTCTACAAAACCATGTCGTTTAGCGTTATCAATTAGATTGGTAATAACAGTCGTAATCTGAGTTTTGTCTAATTTGGTATAAATAGGTCTTTCTTTTCCTTTTTCATCCTCTTCTACTTCGATTTGAATCGTAAAGATATTTTCTTGTCGATAAATCTGCTGAATTTCCTCTAACAGATCCTTGATTTTGGTAGATTCTAAGTTGAGCTTGCTTCGATCAGCTTTGATAATATCTCCTGTCGAGTCTAAACTATTAATAGAATGGACGAGAATAGATTCAATGCGTTCGATAACGGTTCCTAAATTATCTACGCTATCCAGATCTTCTTCTTCAAAAAGTGGAAAAATAGGCTCAGAAAATAGAATGGGAGAGCCTTCTTCTTCTTTATCTTTTAAATAATCTTTTAAGTTTTTTATTTCGGTTAAAACGGCTGGTAGTCGATTGCCCAATTCGTGTTGAAGCGAAGAAATTATTTTATATTGTTCATTTTGGGCTCTTTGCTTACCAAGATTAAGGTCATTGCGCAGTTGTTCTACCTTCTGTTCTTCCTCTTGCAGTAAGCGAATTTTTGTTTCTTTTATAATTTGAGCCTGTTCTTCTAAAGCAGGCAAGCGAATCTGAAGTTCTTCAAATTGTTCTTCACTAATCATTTTGTGCTGATAATCTGTTTTATACATATTGAGTTGCTGTATAAAAAGGCTATCGTGCAATTGCAAAAGAAGATATTCAATCAAGACTTTATTTTCATCAATTCGGAATGTCATAATATCCTCATTGACTAAAATGGGCGTTTTATCAAACGTAAAATAGCTAGTCTTGAGTTTTTTTCCTGAGCGATTAACCAATAAAATAGATTCATTAATTAACTGCCCTGCTACTTGTTTTACCTTGTTCGTCGTGGTAATATTTTGAGTATTGATTAAATAGTTCGTGATGGAGGTACCGAGGTTTTGTGGTCGGATATAAGGAATATCTTGATGTGGTGTTTCGTCAAACCAAAGGGCAGGGCGTTCTGATTTAAATATTTCTTTTAACCGAATGAGCTGCCCATAATCATCTAACTGTTTGAGTTGAGCAATAAAGGGAGAGGCGTATCGCTTGGCATCTAGGTTATAATTATTAAGAATGACATGGTGCAAAGGAACGTGAGAAACACAGGAATCCAACTCAGAAGTACAATTGGTGGTTAAATGATGAAAGGCTTCACTGATGCATTCTATATGTTTAGGAGTTAGTTCTCTATATAGCTTAGATTGCGTTTTAACGGCTAAATTAGCTCCATTAATAAACAAAATATGTTCTTTTCTAGAAGCACGTTTTTTCTTATTGATGACTAAAATACAAATAGGAATGCCTGTTGTATGCAATAAACCATAGGGTAGGGTAATTACGGCTTCTATTAGATCTCTTCGGATCAAGAATTCTCTTAATTTTCTATCCTCTTTATCGTTAACCAGCGTTTGGATGGGGATAATGGTAATCATTTTCCCTTCTTGATTTAATTTAGACAGCATCAACTGAATAAAAAGACTGTTAGAAGGAATGTGTGGCGTTTTTACATCAAAGGGAATAGAAGTATAGGCTTTTTGCTTTACAATTTCGGTAGAAATATATTGTCCAAAAGGAAAATGCGCAATGGCAATATCAGCTTTTATAAGCTGAGAAGGATTTTCCGTTAGGGTATTCCCATTGGTAATGTGTGCATGATAAGCTCCATTTGCCAGTAGATTCATTTTGCACAACGCCCAAACATGTATATTTTGTTCTTGGGCAATAATATCAATATTTGGCAACTTATTTAATAAGGCAATCAGCGTAGAACCTTGCCCAGCGGTAGGGTCATAGATTGTGTCACCATCTTTTGGTGCAGCGAGTTCAATCAATAAACTATTGATCGTTTTGGGAGTCGTTCGTTTAACGCCAATTTTCCCAGCTCTTAAAGCCGTTCTATATAGACTATCGTTAAAAAAGGCTCCAAAACTATTAACGGAAATCGCCTTGGTTGAAAAATCTAAACGTTCGAGCATTAAGATCGCCTGAATAAGTAATTGTACGTTTTGTTCTTCTTCTAAGGCCAAGACCAGTGGCGCAAAAATGTTTTTGAGTATCTTGTTTCTTTTGGAAAAAGATACCAATGTACCAATCAATTGACGCATGGCTTGTTCTGGATCGTCAACAACGGTATTCCTAAAGTTACTAGCCCACTGATAATCCGATGCTTTGGTTTCGATAGCATCGATTTTCTGCTCATCTTTGAGTGCTAATATTCGCTTAAAAAAAACCAATGAAAGTAGAACACTACTAGCATTATTGGCATTCCAAATGCCTCGAAGGGAATCTAGTGTTGCAAAAAATACTGTTTCTAATTGTTGTGCTTCTTCTTTTATCTCCATGATTAGGTATATTGGGGGACAGCTTTGTGTTTTGAATACAATATTTGTTTGTGGGGATTCTAAAATTCTTTCTTTAGGCTAGGTTTATTCTTTTCCTAAATATAGCAACATAATCTGAAAAGCTGTATGTTTACTTTGACTTGTTTAATTCAGATATTAATCTACAATTTAATTATGGCAAAACACCAATCTAATGATCCACTTCACGGTAAAACCTTATTGATGATTTTGGAGTACTTGGTAGAACATTATGGCTGGGAGCACCTAGGGTATAAAATTGATATTCGTTGCTTTAATAATGATCCAAGCATTAAATCTAGCTTAAAGTTTTTAAGAAGAACTCCTTGGGCAAGAAAAAAAGTGGAAAATTTATATCTCAAAACGATACAGAACAACTAAACATCATGGAAAAATGCCCTTGTAGTAGCAAAAAGAATTATATGGATTGTTGTGGTGCTTTTATAGAAGGTCTTGCTCAAGCTCCTACCGCTGAGGCTTTGATGCGATCTAGATATACAGCACATGTAAAATTGGCAATCGATTATATCATGGATACTGTCCATCCCATCAATCGAGAAAAGAGCAATCGAAAAACAATCGAGAGTTGGGCAGAACAAGCCAATTGGATGCGGTTGGAAATTGTTCAAACGACAAAAGGAAAGGAAGAAGATGAGATAGGAACCGTTTTATTTAAAGCGCATTACAAATATGGTAATCAGCTTAAAACACATTTTGAGGATTCTTTTTTTAGGAAAGAAAATGGCAGATGGTATTTTGTAGAGGGAAAAGAACCTGCTGCAAACCAGTCAACTAGTATAAAAATAGGCAGAAATGACCCCTGTCATTGTGGTAGTGGCAAAAAATTTAAGAAGTGCTGCCAAAAAAACAAGTAGTTATAAAATATAATACTCCGCTGATTAGTTCCCTGTGGTCATGAGCGCTGCGCTTAGTTATTCCCTACGGTCATGAGATAGTTTTTTAACAACTAAAGCATAGCGCTCACGAAGTAAAAAACATAAAAAAGCAGTGCCTTCACTTTTATAGCTTTGGCTATAAGCATGCCCAGTTCACTGTGTTCATGTATTAATTTGATAATCAGTTTTTTAATACTTTTAATACTTTGGTTGATGAAAGCCTGTTTTGCTGATTATCAGATTGATACGATTTTCTAGCGGAGTAATAAAAATAGACTTAAATGGGAATTATTTTAAAATAAAGTTCGTTCATTTTGTAGTAATACCTAGGATTTTGTATCTTTTGTAGATGCTTGTTGCGATGCTGAAAATGCAATCTTGCACTTCACTTCACAACAATTTGTATTGAGCTAGATCACATTGATAACCCCTAATTTCAAACAATGACATTTTTAGAAGCAATTCAAGCAGATTGGATTTTTTATGCTGTAAATATTTTAGTGTTTATAGTCGTAGTAATGGTTACATGGTTGTATGCTAGAGGACAACAAATGGAAGCTATTGCAAAACTTCAGGCTCAAATTCAACAAATCCAATTGCAACAAAACGATAAGCTTTTTTCTTTGGAAGATGAATACAAACTCAAAAAAGAACGAGTTCGCCTTATTCTAAAGGACATGGAAGCGCAGTTAAAGGCGAATGACATGGAGATGCTCAAGTCTCGTCGCAATGAGTTGAGCAATGTATTTGTGATGGAGTATCGAGAAACCATGCATCGTTATGCTCGTTTGGCCGATCAATATTATGAATTGCATCCTCCAAAATATCAAGAATTTGTACGAAACTATATCTTTCCCTTTTTAGATACCAGCCGAAAAATCTTATCTGCTATTAATGCAACGATTATTATGAAGGCATTGGGCGAGTCTCAGCCAATTCAGTACAGTTATAAAGATTTTGATTTTGCCTTTGATATGATTCGAAAGCATCCAACGCTGTCCTTAAAAAAAGAAATGAATGCTTATTTGAAGGAATTGGGGTTTTCCAAAAGTGACTTGGATTAATTAGGGGCAAACTATGAATGAGACGGCTCGCTTTTATCTTCAAAAAATGCTTTTTTGGCAACGTTTGGCAGCACTGGTATTGAGCGTTTTTATACTAACACAATGGATAGGATTTGGTCTATATTTTATATTGGATGATTTTAATTTACAACTGTATATAGACAAAGTCGGATTGGGGGTTTGTGTTCTTTTTTTAATAGGAGAGATGTACCTTAATTATTTGTTATACAAAGGAGCTCGAGCATTAAAACAATATTTAGCAACTTCTAATTTAGTAGATTTGGAGCTAAGTATTAGGCAACAACGATATTTTTGGTTGGGAGTTGTCACACAGCTTATCATAGTTATGCTATTGGGAATCTTATTTTTGGCGATGATTTAGGAAAAGGGGAAATAAGCAAAAAGCCAACCTAAAACAGATTGGCTTTGAGTAATAAAAGTCTTATAACTTTTAGGCTTAAAGCCTAAAAAAAAGTGTGAGTGGGTAATCAATATTGCCTAACCAGGATGCACATTTCCTTGAACTAAAAAATACAAGGATAGAGAAATAACTTTCCCAAGGAGCCCCCAGCCCAGACAATCGGGGCGATAAAGAACTCTATCAACTAAAGTTCTCGGGGATGAGATAAACGGGACTTTTATTTCTATTCTAATATAATATTGATTTCACAAATTTAATCTAAATAGAGATAGATAGCAAAAAAAAGACGTATCTTTTTGACTGTAAGTGGAATACTCGCAATTATATAGAATGATTTTAAATAAAGATGGGGAAGAATTATAAATTCTTGGAGTCTAAATGCCTAAAATGAGAGAACGGTGAATCTGCTCTCGCTTCATTAGGACGTAAGTTTCCAGAATCTCCTTTTCGTTTGAATTTAATAATGACAAGAATAGCCATTCCCAAAAAGAATAGACCTAAAATTAAAAAGATAGGTATTATTAATAAGTTCATAAGCAACAATTTTCGGGAACAAAATAAAATGAAAATTTTACTTTAGGCGTTAATTGTTATTGTATACGTAGAAAAACAAAAAAAGATATAGGATAGCGCAAAAAGAATAATTTAAACAGCTTTACTAAACAAAATCAATTGGTTAGTCCTATTTTACTAAACGTTAATAAACGGAGTAAAAGTATGTTTGAGGCTAAAAATGTGCTCTTTTTTCTATTACCCTGTGGGTTTTTTGCCTTTTTTGTAGAAGGAAAGCAAAAACCACATCTTTAACAACATGATTTATAAACAAATAGTTGCGTAGAGCTACCAAAATTTTAAAAGCCAATTACTTTTTGTTTCAAAAGTAATTGGCTTTTTTATTTTGTCCCAACGGGAACTTATACGTTGCTCAATATTTAGAATTCTGTTGCTGCTAGTTCTTGTTCTTGACCTTTAAATGCAGCCATTGGTTTTAATCCCAATAATTCAAACATAAGTTTATCTTGATTAACTTCTGGATTAGGTGTTGTTAGCAACTTTTCACCAGCAAAAATAGAACTGGCACCAGCCATAAAGCACAAGGCTTGTTCAGTGATCGGCATTTCTTGACGTCCAGCAGATAAGCGAACCTGTGATTTAGGCATAATAATACGAGCAGTAGCAATCATACGAACCATATCCCAAACAGAAACACGCTCTTGGTTTTCTAATGGAGTACCTTTTACAGCGACCAAGGCATTAACTGGAACGGATTCTGGATGCTTAGGCAAATTCGCTAAGGTAAACAACATGGTAATTCTATCTTCTGTTGTTTCGCCCAAACCAATAATACCACCACTACAAACATTGAGACCTGTTTCTCGAACATGTTCCAAGGTATCTAGACGATCCTGATAGGTGCGAGTAGTTATAATTTCTGCGTAATGTCCTTCCGAGGTATCCAAATTGTGGTTGTAGGCATGAAGTCCTGCTTCTTTTAAGCGTTCAGCTTGTTCTTTGGTAAGCATGCCAAGCGTACAGCAAACCTCCATTCCCAATGTATTAACTCCTTTAACCATGTCAATAACACGATCAAATTGTTTGTTATTTTTTACGTTTCTCCAAGCTGCTCCCATACAAAAACGGGTAGAACCATTTTGTCGAGCAATGCTTGCTTTTGTCATTACCTCATCTAAGGAAAGTAAACGTTCAGGTTCTAAATCTGTGTTGTGATGAATAGATTGTGGGCAGTAGGAACAATTTTCGGGACAACCACCTGTCTTAATCGATAGAAGCGTAGATACTTGTACTTCACTAGGATCATTATTCTTGCGATGTATGGTAGCCGCTTCATAAATTAATTCTAAAAGTGGCTTGTTGTAAATGGCTTCAATTTCTTCTTTTGTCCAATCGTTGCGTAAGCTCATAGTACTTATTTTAATTTGAAGGTTTGAAGATTTGAGTTTGGAATGAAACAATTTTCCATTAGTTCTAATTCAAATCAATTAACTTGAAAGCAAAAGTAATTAATAAAATTGGTTCTTTGATAATTTTGTCAATTCTAGTTGAATCAAAAAAAAATGAATTTCCAAGATTAATAAGAAAAAAAAGTAGGTAGGGATTTGTTTATCAGTTTTGTAGGTGTGTTTTAGCTTTAGCCAAGGATCAAGCTATTTTTTAATTTCAGAAACAATTGAATCTAATTTTCTCGCTCAGAAAATAGGGCATCCAAAGGAAAATTCCCTGGAAAATAATCGTGATAAAGAATGCGTTGAGCTTGAACAATATGACGTTCTGTATGATAAATTAGCATCTTTAGCATATCCCCAAGCCGAATATTAACAAAGCCAAAAAACAGGGCATAAACCCGTGCTTTCTGTATATTAATCGTCTTAGAATCAGACAGCATTTTGTCTATTAGTTGTTGACGTTCCAAAAAATCCTTGATAACAGTTGCTCCATTCAATTGGCTCGATGAAATGAGTTGTGGATTATATTTTAAGGGCGACTCTAGCTTGTTCTTGACTTGGTTGTCAGGTCTTAGTCGAAATTTACTCACATAATAGTGCCCTAACCAGCCCCTAGTGAAGGTAGGAAGCGGTTTTGTTTTTCTTGCCTGAGCTGATGCAATTGTTTTTAGGGTAGCAGGAAAATAATAATCTGCTACATAGTTGAGGTGCGTTAGGCATTCTGCAATGCTCCATTTTCCCTCTTTTTCTCTCCAATTAAGTTGCTCATTGGTCAAATTAGGGAAATCTCGAGCAACAATTTCAGATAGGCGCTGATTTAATCGTTCCAGTTGACGAATCAAGTGCTGGGTATCAACAGTTTTTGGCATATATCGTATACTTCTTAGAATAAAATTCCTGTAATCAGTAAATAGGCACCTGTACCCATTGCCACTAAACCTGAGCTTATTTTATAGGGAGTTAGGCGCTCATAAATTTCTTTGCTTTTTGCTCTAGCATCTTCACTAAGTTCATCCAACAAAAAGTCTTGCAAAACAGGGTAACCTAGCAAAAATCCCATAACAATACAAGAAACAATACAGGCTGTGCAAATAGACCCATAAATGAAGTTGG
Source organism: Aureispira anguillae (assembly GCF_026000115.1). Lineage (GTDB taxonomy): Bacteria > Bacteroidota > Bacteroidia > Chitinophagales > Saprospiraceae > Aureispira > Aureispira anguillae. The sequence goes on along the minus strand of NZ_AP026867.1, from coordinate 2,839,173 downwards.
CCCTAAAATAGGTAGTGATGCTTAGGAGCGACAATGTTCCTACAATAAGGGATGCTGCACCTATAAACGCTTCGTAGGGCTTGATTTTTTGGATTAGGTTGGCCGCATCAGGCGATTTTTTGATAACAACAGAAGCGGCAGCAAGTGAGCCTGTGACGATGGCTAAAATTGGTAATAATAAACTCATAATAATAGAATAAATATTTTATAATATTGGGTTCTTTGGCAACTCTGGTGGGATTTTAAGTTTGCCGTAGCATTTTCTAATATCAAGGTAAAAAAAAATAACTTTAGTTTAATTACTTTATAAGTCTTATTTATTAATCCTTATAAAATTTGTTGTGGGTTGCTACAGTTTAGCAAAGGTAATTAATAAAATTTAGATGGATGCATGCTGTAATAATGCAGTTTCTACTTTTTTGTTTAACCAAAAAGTGAAGTTACACACTTGTCGTTGACTCTATTTTTTTTAAAACGCTTAAAAATAAAAGAAAATGAGGCAAAATTTTAACACTTCATTTTTTTGGATGGTAATTTTTCTAAATTATTTCTTAGTGTGACCTAAAACGTTATAGATGACTTAATTCTTCATGAAATGTAGAACTTAGCTTTTGAGATCATATTAAATTAATGTTTAATGTTTTGCTCAACAGTTAGAAAAGCTATAAAAATTTGTTGTAAACTGTTTTTTTTATACTACTTTTGCGGCATATTTAAACGATCGCTACCAAAAACAACTTTTTAGACGGATTTATTTTAGGTTGAATAGGGGCGCAAAAGGATTAGCATCATCTTAAGAATAACAAAACATAACGTTAAATGATAAAAACAGCAGATATCGTTGTTATCATCCCTGCCTACAATGAAGAAAACTCGGTAGGGCGTGTTATAAAAGATATTCCTAAAGATCTTGTTAGAGAAATTATAGTAGTCAATAATAATTCGAATGATAAGACAGCAAATGTAGCCGCCAAAGCAGGAGCAGTGGTTTTGGATGAATTGCGGCAGGGCTATGGTTTTGCTTGTTTGAAAGGGATTGACTACTTAAAAAAAATGAAAAAGAAACCAGACATTGTTGTCTTTTTGGATGCTGATTATTCAGATTATCCTGAAGAGACTTATCAATTAGTGGCACCAATTTTGGAAAGCGATGTAGAGATGGTAATTGGTTCACGAACAACAGGAAACAAACAACAGGGGTCTATGACTCCTCAACAAGTGTTTGGAAACTGGTTAGCAACAAAACTTATTAAATGGTTTTATGGGGTTATTTATACCGACTTGGGACCCTTTAGAGCAATTAGATACGACAGACTGATAGACTTAAATATGTGTGATGAAACCTATGGGTGGACAGTAGAAATGCAAGTCAAAGCTGCAAAGCATGGACTTAAAACGACTGAAATCCCTGTCTCTTATCGAGTAAGGGTTGGCAAATCAAAAATTTCAGGTACTATCAAAGGAACTATTTTGGCAGGTTATAAAATTATTACAACAATATTCAAACATAGATAAACGTGGAAATATTGATCATTGCGTTGTACGCACTTCCCCTCATTTTTATTTTTCTTTATAGTTGCGTGCAGTTGCACCTTGCAATTAGCTTTTGGTGGAGACGCCGCAAAGAAAGAAACAATGCTGTTATGACAGACGATTTTGTTCCTACAGTAACCATTCAATTGCCTGTATACAATGAGCTCTATGTAGTAGAGCGTTTGTTGGATGCAATCGTGTTATTGGATTATCCTAAAGACAAGGTTGAAATTCAGGTTTTGGATGACTCTACGGACGAAACGGTACAAATTATTGCAGATAAAATCAAGAGCTTAGAACACCATGGTTGGGACATTCAGCAAGTAAGACGTCCTGAGCGTGTTGGTTTTAAAGCTGGTGCATTAGCTTATGGCTTGACCATTTCTAAAGGAGAATTTGTGGCAGTATTTGATGCTGATTTTATTCCACATTCTGATTTCCTAAAAAGAACGATTCCTTATTTCAAGGATGAGCAAATTGGCGTTGTACAAACAAGATGGGAGCACATGAATAAAGATTATTCATTCCTTACTCAAATGCAAGCCTTGGCATTGGATGCTCATTTTGTAGTAGAGCAAATGGGACGTAATATGTCTGGGCATTTTATGAATTTTAATGGAACTGCTGGTCTTTGGAGACGTGCTTGTATTGAGGATGCAGGAGGCTGGTCTTCAGATACCTTGACAGAGGATTTAGATTTGAGCTACCGTGCTCAATTAAAGGGCTGGGTATTTAAATACTTAGGAGATGTAACTACTCCAGCAGAGTTGCCCGTTGCTATGAATGCTTTTAAAAGCCAGCAATTCCGTTGGACCAAAGGTGCTGCTGAATGTGCTGTAAAGAATTTACCACGAGTTTTTAAAGCCAAAGATATGGGCTTTGTGGATAAATTGCACGCCGTATCACATTTGATGAATACAGGTATCTTTATTTGCATCCTATTGTTGTCTTTGAGTAGCATTCCTTTAGTTTGGATTCAGTACGAATATCAAAACCAAAATGTTATCTATAATGATATTTTGTCTTATGCTGCTTTGGGATCGTTGAATATGATTATGGTTTCGCTTTTCTTTTGGTTGTCTTATGAACATACAAGAGGCGGTTTCTCTTTGCAAACGCTATTTTCATTTGTCATTAGATTTCCTTTCTTCTTGGCATTGTCTATGGGTATGGCATTGCACAATGCTATGGCCGCTTTTGAAGGCTATATTGGCAAAAAGACACCTTTTGTGCGTACGCCAAAATTCAATTTGGAAGATAAAAAAGCAAAGGGGTGGAAGAAAAATAAATATTTGTCAAAAGGGGTAAGCCCAGTTGCTAAAGCAGAATTATTTTTGGCCTTGGTATTTTTGTCTACTATTATTGTTTCTATCTATAGTGGTGTAATTGGAATGTTGCCTTTTCACATTTTAGTATTCTTAGGATATACTATCATTAGTGGCTATTCTTTTGTTCATGCTAGAATGATGAGCTAGATAGAACTTAGCAAGATTTTTATATAAAAAACACAATAAACACTAGCTTTTTTAAGGCTAGTGTTTATTTTTGCCCCTATGGGAACTAAAGAAGCATTTTTGGTGTAATTATTCATTCAGCAAAAAAACTTATTCCCTAAAAAGCGTGTACAGGACAAAACAGTAGGAATTAAATAAAGTAAGGGATTAATGGAACTATTTTTCAGGTCTTAGATCAAGCCTGCTCGATCATTACATTCATACGTTTAGATTATAGACCCTATTAGGCTGTTATAGGGTCTATAATCTAAAAGCAAAGCGATCTAGTATCTAAGATCGAAATATAAGTTTTAGCTTAAACTGTACTTTATCAGTATCCTTTACCTGTTTTGTCTTGTACTCAGCCTAAAAAGTTAAAAACAAAAAAAGTCAATGAATAATAAAAAACATACCATAACGGCTGCATTACCTTATGCTAATGGGGCTTTGCATTTAGGACACTTGGCAGGAGCTTATTTACCAGCAGATATTTATGCTCGCTTTTTGCGTTTGCAAGGTAAAGATGTTGCCTTCATCTGTGGTTCTGATGAGCATGGCGCAGCAATTACAATCCGAGCAAAAAAAGAGGGGAGAAGCCCCCAAGAAATTATTGATACCTATCATAATTTAAACAAAGAAACCTTTGAACGTTTAGGCATTTCTTTTGATAAATACCATCGTACAAGTGCGGCTTTACATCATGAAACAGCTCAAGATTTTTTTAAAACCTTATTAGAAAAAGGGGGCGAATTTGAGGTAAAAGAAAGCGAACAGTATTACGACGAGGATTTTAATCAATTTTTGGCAGATCGTTATATCGTTGGAACTTGTCCAAAGTGCGACCATCCAGAAGCATACGGTGATCAATGCGAAAAATGCGGTTCTACTTTATCTCCTACGGAGTTAATCAATCCAAAATCTACCCTGAGTGGTAAATTGCCTGTGTTAAAAAAGACAAAACACTGGTATTTTAAATTGGATAAGCACAGCGATTGGCTAAAAGAATGGATTAATACTGGAAAAGTAGATGGCAAGCAGTTGCACGATCCCAAAACTTGGAAAACGCATGTTATTGGTCAGTGCAATTCTTGGCTAGAGGAAAAGGTAGATCAAGAAACGGGAAAAAAAACGGGCGGATTGCTGCCTAGAGCCATTACTCGAGACCTAGATTGGGGAATAAAAGTACCCGTAGAGGGGGGAGAAGGCAAAGTGTTGTATGTTTGGTTTGATGCGCCTATTGGTTATATTTCTGCAACCAAACAATGGGCATTGGAGAATGATAAAGATTGGGAAAGCTATTGGAAAGGAGAGGACATAGAGTTGGTGCATTTTATTGGAAAGGACAATATTGTTTTCCATTGTATTGTGTTTCCTGCTATGCTCAAAGCGCACGGCGATTATGTCTTGCCCAAAACGGTTCCTGCCAATCAGTTCTTGAATTTAGAAGGAAAGAAATTTTCAAAATCTAGAGGATGGGTGATCGAACAGCATCAATATTTAAATGACTTTGATGCTTTCCCAAATAAAGAAGATGCCTTGCGTTATGCTCTGATTCGTACTTTGCCAGAAAATAAAGATGGTGATTTTAAATGGGATGAATTTGTAGCACTACACGACAATGAATTGGTTGCTAACTTAGGAAATCTAATCAATCGTGTAATTACATTAACACACAAATATTACGAAGGAAAGGTGCCTGCGGCCAACCCAACTACTGTGATTAAGGATGTGGAAGAAGATAGCACAACAACTATTGAAGAGGCCTTAAAAGTCTTACTCTTGAAAGTAGAAAAGTTAGAAACTTGTATCCTAAACTATGAATTTAAAAATGGGGTACAGGCACTAATGGATATTTCTAGTTATGCTAATATCTTATTGCAACGCAATGAGCCATGGAAAATCTGGAAAGGAGAGCCCGATTCTGAGTTGGTGAAAGGAGTGATGAATTTAAGTTTGCAAATTGCTACTGTTTTGAGTGTTGCAAGCCAACCTTTTTTGCCTTTTACGGCTGCAAAATTAAGAAATTTGTTGGGGCTAGAGGCTTTACAGATAGGTGATTTTGATCGTCTTAAAACACTTCTTGCAGAGGGAAAAACGCTATTGGAAAATGGTCATGCAATCAATACGCCTGAATTGTTATTCGCCAAAATTAACGATAGAAAAGATAAATCTAGACTGGCATTGGTGGAGCTTCAAAAAGAAAAGTTAGAAGTACTCAAACAAAAACAGGCAGCAGCAGAAGCAGCGGCAGCCAAAGAAGCCGAACCTGTCAAAGCAGAATGCACCTTTGATGATTTTGTGAAGGTTGATTTTAGAACAGGGACGATTGTTGCTGCGGAAAAAGTCAAAAAGGCTAAAAAATTATTAAAACTAACCGTGGATTTAGGCTTTGAGTCTAGAACGGTTGTTTCTGGTATTGCCTTGCATTATGAACCAACTGAAATTATTGGTCAACAAGTGGTCTTGGTGGCTAATTTAGCTCCTCGAAAAATGATGGGAATTGAATCGCAGGGAATGATTTTAATGGCTGAAAATGAAGCTGGTAAATTAATTTTTGTGAGTCCTAAAGATACGGCTATGAATGGAGGTGCTGTTAAGTAATGAAGCACAAGGATGGATTGTAAATTTACAATCCATTCCGTTTAGTTACTTAGATAATAAATGTTGAATTGGATAAAGCCCCTATGATGAAAAAAGCACTCTTGATATTGATTGCCGTATTAGCATTGAGTGAAAATGGACAAACACAATTCCTAAAGGAATATGTGCGTTCGTTTTCATTGAAAGAAAGCGATACGATTTTAATTGATTTGCAAATTCCCTATGAGATTATTGATTGGGATAAAAAAATTGTTCGAACCTTTACTCAGGTAGAATCCTTTAGTTTGCCCGATGACTTTCTCAAAAGGCTGGCTAGAAAGGGACGTTATAGCATGCGTGGTAAACGGAAGGACAAAATTCTTCGAGTTCAGTTGCCAGAAATTCATCATGCAATTACTGTTCAAGGAATTGCCTTAACAGATGAGGTAATTGCTCAGATTTATGTGCCCAAAAATTTTCCTGTAAAGGTGATTTGTAATAGCAAAACGGCAACAGAACAACTAAAAGATTTGTGGTTGCAGCAAGAGGTGTTGACTCGTCGTCTAAAATACCCTATTCGCAAAGCTATTAATTCAGATTATTATGCAGATGTGAAGTTCCAAGATGGGCAAATCATTGCTGCCAAGGAAATAAAAGGGACTAAGCGATTTTTAGAATTAACGGTTTTATCCAATGGCGTTGAGTATCGCTTGGTTAGCAGGATAGGAAAACTGTATAAGATTACAGAATTAGTTAATAGAATGGTTGTTTTTGTAGCGCATGATTTTACCAAAGAGTTGCGCAATAAACCCAACGAAGGAATGCTGCTAATTCAAGAAAATGAAATCGGGGATTTGGTCTTAATTACTAAAGAAGATATCCCCGATTTCCTGCTGTTGAATTAATTATAGAAGTTCTCCCATAGCATCTACATCTATTGCCCCATGTGAAGCATTATAGATTGCTTCTCCTTTTTTTACTAGGATCATTTGAGGCGATTGGTGTTGAATATTAAGCTGATCGGCGATAGCATTGGACACATCTCTATGGGCTATTAAATCCAAATAATAAGCATCAATATCTAAGTCCCAAAAGCGCTCAACGCTTTTTTTTGCCATTAAAGAAACCGAGCAACGGGTACTGTGTTTGAATAAGGCTACGGGCTGATTATGAGACGCTTCTAGAGCCGTTTCTAGGTCCTGAATGGTATTAAGCGCTTTCCATTTCATATTGATATTTTTTTTTTGCTTAAATAAATGTTGGTATAATTTTTTTAACATAATATTGAGTTACTTTAGGCCTAAAGCTTCCATAAAGATAATTAACTAAGTGGATTTAACAACAGACCTAGCCTATAGCTGTACTTAATTATTTTGGTTCTTTGACAAATGGTGTGGAATCGTAAACTACCTTGCCTGCTTATTACTACTTTTGTTATAAGTTATAGGTCGTAAGTCGTATGCTTAGTTCCTGTAAATACAGGACATACGACTTACGACTTATAACTTTCTACTAAACCACATAAACGTAGTGCACGAGAGTTTGGTATGGTGTACCAACGGAGATGCCTAGCAGCGAAGCTAAAAAGTAGTTAAAAGCTTACCCTTTTTTAGTGTTTACCACACGATTTATCAAAGAACCATTATTTTTATATCGTCCATTTTTATTACACCATGTATTTAGTATATTGTAATATGGATTATTTGTTTACCTGACAATTTCTATAAAAATTAAAATTGGGTTAGCTTTTGGCTATTTTTAGATCTCTTTGCTTTTGGAATTTAGGCATTATGCTCCATCGAGCCTTGTATTTAATGTCTAAATATGCAGGGATTTAGCTTCTAATAGCCGATTAGAAAAAGCCCATTCCATCAGATTTTAAAAAAGTAGGCATTTATTAGTTACTTATTAGTATAACAGAAATAGAATTAGAAAAGTTTTTAGAAAATAGCATAGAATAGAATGGAGTATATTGAGATTGGAAAAATAAAAAAGCCACATGGTTTAAATGGTGAATTAAAAGGAACGATTGATGAACGTTTTTGGGGAGATGTAGCCAAGGTAGATGCTTTTTTTGTAGAGCAAAGAGGAGAAAAGGCTCCTTTTTTTATTGAAGATTTGAGAGGAACCGAAACCTTAATTTTAAAATTTGAGGATATTGATACCAAAGAAGATGCGAGTCTTTTGACCAATAAACGACTGTATTTGCGTAGACAGGATATTTCTTTGAGCGAAGAGGAAATTAATGACACAGGGTTGGAATATAGTTTTTTGGAGGGCTATACCTTGAAAGAAGAAGAGGCGGGTAGAGTTGGAACCATCCAATATGTGGATGAGTATCCTCAACAAGAAATGGCAACCGTTGACACAGGAACAAAAGAAATTTTGATCCCACTAAGGGCAGCTTGGATCATTGATGTTGATAAAAATGAGAAGTTGGTTACCATGAGTTTGCCAGAAGGACTGTTGGACATTTAATAGTAGCGTTTTGTTTAGCAAAAATGTGAGGTTTATTCTTAACTATGAAATGCCATTACAGAGCATTATTGAATACCACCTGTGATGAAATTAATAATTAATATCGATCATTAATCATGCATAAAACTAAACTTGTAACACTTTTTCAGTATTTAAATTCTAGAGAAATTACTCGTTTTTCGGACTATGTGCATTCGCCATTTTATAATAAACATGCGGAGGTTAAGAAGCTATGTTTGTATTTAGCCAAGTATATTCCAAATAATAAGCGACAACATCGCCTCGAAAAAGAACGGGTATTTAAGCATTTGTATCCCAATAAACAATTTGATGGCAATGCTTTGCATAGCGTGGCTTCTAAATTATTGGGGCTATTGCATGATTTTTTAGTGATTACGACCCATGAGGATAAAAAAAATCAACATTTAATCAAGATCTTAGCAGAACTAAGACAGCGCAAACAATTCAAAGATTACAATGCAATCCTGCGTAAGATAGAACGTAGTTCAGATAGTTCGTATAGCGACATAGAAGATCTTTATTGGGAAAAATTTGCCTATTACAAAGAACTAGATGTAAATTTTATTACCCAAGGAGGTAGGAGCTATAATGAAAACCTGCAAATGAAAAATGATTTTTTGGACTTGTTTTTCATTACCAAAAAACTAAAAATTGCCTGTGATATGGTTAGCCGAAATAAGGTCATCGGCAGCAATTATCAATATCGTTTGGTAGACGAACTATTTGTTTATTTGAACCAGCAAAACAGCAGTTACGCTCAAGAACCAACCATTAAAATATACGCAGCAACCCTTAAAATGTTATTAAATGGGGATCGTACAGACGAGGAGTATTTTAATGTAAAACAATGGTTGGAAGAATATCAAGCTCTCTTTTCAAAATTGGAGCTAAAAAACATTTACGATTATTTAGAAAATCATTGCATAAGAGCTTATAAAAGAAATACCGCAAGCAATAAATATTTGCGAGAACTGCTTAGTATTTCCAAGTTTTTGGTTAAGCATGAAATTAATTTTGTAGATGGCTTTTTATCTGCGGGAGATTTTAAAAATATAGGCACGATTGCCATTAATCTTGGTGATTATAAATGGGCGGAAGAATTTATAGAAACCTATAAGGATGCACTGCTTCCCGAAGTTCGGGAGAGTGTTTATTCTTATTTGCTGTCTTTTTTATTGTATTCTACCAAGGATTATAAAGGTGCCTTGCAAGCCTTGTACAATGTCGTTTTTTCCAATTGGACTTATCATACAGGAGCAAAAATGATTCAATTGAGAATCTATTATGAGCTAGACGAAGGCGAAGCCCTGTATTCTCTAATTGATGCTTTTCGGAATTACCTAAAGCGAAACCAACAAATGACAGACTTGGATAAAGAAATGTTCTACAACTTTATCAATGTCATTCGCAAAATTTACAAATTGAGAGACAGTCAAGGGTTTATTCGCAAAGAAAAATTCCAGAAAGAAGTTGAAAAACTAGAATTATTTTTTGAAGCGGCAACGCCTATTGTTAGTAAAACATGGCTAAAAGAAGCCATAGAAACCATTAAAAATCAATCTGAATACTGATAACAGGCAAAAGACCCGATTGGTAACGAGGAAATAAGCTGTTTTTTTGTCGATCATAAGCATAATAAATAATATTCTTATGATTCGCCACATTTTGAATGTCTAAAGCAATGGTGTAAGAAAGTTTTTTGTGATCTTTTCGATAGGCAATTCGGGTATCTAATCTAAAATAAATAGGAGCCTGTGCCCCAAAAGCATTGTTGCTGTCCTCTATCAATGCGCCAGCGGTTTTGGATGCTGCTTCGTCAGCAGGGGTATAACGTATGCCTCCTGCCAAAAAGTTCTTAAGACCAACCTGTAATACGCCTCCTTTTTTGAACACAAACTCATAACCTCCCATTAAGCTAGTTCCCCAACCCTTATTGACCCTAGTGTTTCTCCACTCTGTATCGCCTAAAGATTTGTATTGAGATTGATAAATAGAGCCCGTTAACAAAATAAAAAAGTTTCGACCAAACGCTTTTTCTAGCGTCATATCTATACCATAGTTTTGTGCTTGCCCTTCCGAAATCATCGCTTCATAGCCATAAGCTTGACGCTCATTAAATAACCAATAAGTACTAGAACTATCAGGGCTAGTAGGAATATCAAAACCATATTGATAATAGGCTTCTAGCGTTGCTCGGAACCCTAAACCGATTACTTGTTGGTAAGAGAGGATGGCATGGTGCCATTTGGCAATTTTTAAATTTTTGTTGGGTTGGCTATAATTGCCCTGTTGATCTTTTATTCTAAGATAATACGTCCCAATTGGGATAACTTTCCCATGTAGACCATAAGCGGCACTAAGGGTTGTTTTCGAAAAAGGTTTGTATTGCACCGAGAGCCTAGGTTCAATACTATAAGTATTATTCATGGCAAAATACATAGCATGTACCCCAGCATTAATGGTCAGTTGACTAGTGGGGCGGTAGCTTCCTTGGGCGTAACCTTGCAGCAAAATATCCGTATTGGCATCTCCAAGGGCTAAATACTGCTGATTGACGGCATCTGTGGGGCGTCGTTCGCTTAGGTTGAGCCAATGGCTAATGGCATGAAACAACCCACCTGCTTTTAATCTAAATTGATTGCTAAATTTGTAACTATAAGTTAGATGTGCTTGAGTACGCAAAATTTTAAAGTCATAAACCTCAAAGGTATCTCTATTCTCTAAATTTGTGATTTCTGGTTCATACTGAGTCGAAAAAATGTGGCTAAAAACAGAACCAACGGTAGCTTTTAGGTAAGATTTTTCGTTGATAAGTCGGCGATAACTTAGCCCCAAAACTCCTAGGTTAGAGCCTGCTTTTTCGTATTGATAATCCCAATTGTTTTGCCAATCTGCGGTATCCTCTTTGACCCACCAAAGCTCGTCACTATTACCACCAACGCCAAAAATCTTAAATTCGTTTTTGTTGTCTTTAGAATTAAAAGTGAAGCAAAAAGATAAATCTTGAAAATTGTTAGAGGCATTTTCTCGAACGACATACAAGCCCATAGCATTTAGAACACCAAGTGTAGAATAGCGATAATTGATTAAATAAGAACTCCTTCCTTTTTTCATAGGCCCTTCTGTTGCAAAACCTAGTCCCACCAAACCAATTTTGGCAGAATGTTCTCGTTGCGTCATATTGCCTTTTCGGAATCTCATATCAAAAACACCAGAAAAGGCGTTGCCATATTCAGCAGCAAAACCTCCCGTAGAAAAATCAGTATTCCCCAATAATGCGGCACTAAAAACCGTAATCCCACCCCCCGTAGAAGCAGGGCGGGCAAAGTGAGTTGGGTTGGTGATCTCTAAGCCTTCTAAACGCCACAATACCCCCGCAGAGGAATTGCCACGAATGATAACATCATTTTCATTGTCTTGATCACTTTGAACGCCAGGAAGTGCTGCTGCCATACGCCCTGGGTCATCAATGCTTGCGGCATAACGTTTGGTTTCTTCTACCGAAAAAGAACGGGTACTAACGACAGATAAATCATTGAGGGCTTGATTGCCAACGCCATCTGCACCTTTAGATGCTTTTACCACTACCGTCTCTGTGACTTCTACCTGTTCCTTTAGCAAAATATCTAGGTAAGGTTCTTTACTAGAGGAGATAATCAGGTCTTCAGAGGTATAAGGCTCGTAGCCCAAATATTGAGCATTGATGGTTTGGCGGCCTAGTGGCACTTGTTCCAAAACAAAATTGCCATTTTCGTCAGAAACACTATTGATATTTGTTTCACTAACCATTAAGACTACACCAATTAGTGGCATCTGGCTGGCATGGTCAACTACTTTACCACGGATGGTTTGAGTTTTGTCGTCTTGGGCAACTAAAATAAAACTTGAGGTTAAATATAGAAACAAGCAAAATAGATATTTCATTAGCTAAACTTTTGTAGTGGCTTTCAGTATTTAAAAGCAAAAGTAGCTATTTTGAAAAGAATAGGCTAGTGAATGACTTAGAAATAATTGCAGGAGGAGGTTTATGCATCCAATTAAAGTGCTTATTTTAAATTTTAATCTTGCTGCCTATCAGAACAACAACTCGTCTTTGGCAATGAAGGGTTAAAAAAGAGTTTTATATTGTAAGCCTTGTTTTTAGAGTAGTTTTTAGGCAAGCCGAACAATATAAAACTCTATATAAAATTAGTTTCCAATCGATGAACGCTGAAGCTATAATCACTTAGTTTTAAAAATCAATTTGGAAACTGATAACAGGCAACAAGCCAGATTGATGGCGTGGTACTAAAGTGCCCTCAGTACGATCATAAATAAAATAGCGAACATTTTTGGTATTGGTAATGTTTTGTACATCCAAAGAAATGGTATAAGAAAGCTTTTTGTGATCTTTTCGATAAGCAATGCGACCATCTAAACGGAAATAAGTTCCAGAGGAAGCCCCCCAATAATTGTTGGTATCTTCTACCAGCACCCCTGCTTTTTTAGAGGCTTCAACATCGGCAGGCGTATAGCGCAGCCCGCCAGAAACAAAGGATTTTAGACCAATTTGTAAAACACCGCCTTTTTTGAAGGTAAATTCATAGCCTCCCATAACAGCAACGCCCCATCTTTTGTCAATTCTAGTACGTCTCCAAAACTCATCCCCCAAAGATTTGTATTGAGACCAAAACAAAGAACCCGTTGCCAAAATAAAGAAGTTGCGGCTAAATGCCTTCTCAATGCTTAAATCCACCCCATAGTTTTGTCCTTGCCCTTCAGAAACCATTGCTTGAGTTCCATAATTATCTCGTTCATTAAGGAACCAATAACCGCTATTGGGAATGGGGCTGGTTGGATTGTCAAAGGTATATTGATAGTAACCTTCAAGGTTGAGGCGAAAGCCTAAGCCAATAACTTGTTGAAAGGCGAGTATAGCATGGTGCGCTTTGGCAATTTTTAAATTTCTATTGGGTTGTGTAATTGCACCAGAAGCATCAGGCAATTGCAACAAATAAGTCCCAATGGGCAAGGCTTTGCCATGCAAACCATAAGCGGCACTAAGGGTTGTATTTTTGAATGGCTTATATTGCATAGAAACTCTAGGCTCTATACTATAGGTATTGTTGAGGGTAAGCAATAGGGCATGGAAACCAAAGTTAAAGGTTAGTTTTTCCATTGGGCGATAACTCCCTTGCGCATAGGCTTGCACCAAAAAAGTATTGCCATTAACATTATCCAAGTAATTATAATCGCCATTGCCATTGTCTACACTATTGCGCAACCAATAGGTATTGGCACTTAAAGAAGCACCTGCTTTTAGCCGAAAACGATTGCTTAATTTATTGCTATAAGTAAGGTGCAATTGACTTCTTAATGTTTTATAATCATAATCTTCAACAACATCTTTGTCTTTAATGTCCAGTGTGGTCAAATTGGGAATGGCTTGTTTTAGATAATGATGATTCAATACCGTTCCTAAGACTACTTTTAGGTAAGATTTTTCGTTGATTAAACGTCGGTAAGTAAAGCCTAAAATACCTAAATTAGAACCGTTTCTCTCGTCAATATAATCCAAATAAGTTTTCCATTCGGTTGTATCTTCTTTGGTAAACCATATTTCATCGCTTAAACCACCAATTCCAAAAATCTTAAATTCATCTTTATTATCTTTAGAGTTAAAGGTCAGGTTAAAGGATAAGTCTTGAAAATTATTTCCAACATTTTCACGAACAACATACATACCTATTGCATTGAGAATTCCCAAGGTAGAATAGCGGTAATTAATCAAATAAGAACTTCGACCTTTCTTAATTGGTCCTTCAGTAGATGCCCCTAAACCAATTAGTCCAATTTTGATAGAATGCTCTCTGTTGACCATATTTCCTCGGCGGTTTCGCATATCAAAAACACCCGATAAGGCATTGCCATATTCGGCGGCAAAACCTCCTGTAGAGAGGTCGGTATTGCCTAAGACAGAAGCACTAAAAACAGAAATTCCACCGCCTGTAGTGCCAGGGCGACCAAAATGAGTAGGGTTGGGAATTTCGAGTCCTTCCATTCTCCACAGTACCCCAAAAGCAGAATTACCACGAATAACAACATCATTTTCATTGTCCTGATCGGTTTGAATACCAGGTAATGCTGCTGCCATACGCCCAGGGTCGTCAATGCTTGCGGCATATCGTTTCGTTTCTTCTACCGAAAAAGAGCGAGCACTAACCACCGATAAATCATTGATTGCTTGATTCCCTACACCATCTGCACTTCCAGAGGCCGTTACGACAACGGTTTCGGTGACTTCGACTTGTTCGGTCAGCCCAATCTCTAAATACATTTCCTTGCTAGAAGAAATAATTAAATCTTCGGAAATGTAAGGTTCATAGCCAAGGTACTGAGTGGTTATAATTTGGCGACCAATCGGCACGTTTTCTAATACAAAATTTCCATCAATATCAGAGGTGGTATTTAAATCGGTTTCGGCCACTAAAATTACTACTCCAATTAGAGGCATTTGGCTGACTTTATCAACAACTTTTCCACGAATTGTTTGACTTGGGGTTTCTTGTGCAACAATGGAACAGATACCTATAAAAGAGCATAAAAAGATGAGTATATTTTTCATTCGTAGTTTTTTGGTGCAGTTGGGCAAAGAAGATAATAGAAACAACCGAAATAAAGAAGATTGAGCTTCAACTGCAATTAACAAGAGATTCTAAATGAAGGTAATAAAATTTAGGCAATGAAATTTGCCTAAGTTTTAAATTTATGTCAATTGAAAGGAGTTTTTAATAGAATTTTTATTCTTTGATGATTTTAGTCGTGAATATTTCTTTTTCGTTGTAGATGGTTAAAAAATAAATACCAGAATGTTCTTGTAAGGCGATCTCTATTTGTTGGGTATTGGTATACGTTTTCTTCAAAATAATTTGTCCTGTGGTGTTGGTAATTTGTACCGTAAACGTTGGCTGTGATTGCCCTAAATCAACGGTGAAATTTTGCACGATAGGATTTGGGTAAACTTTGATGTTTTGCTCTGTTGCTGTTAAGCTTGTACGGTTGGTAAAACAGTTGGTGCTAAAGTGGCTTGTAAGATCAATAAGGGGCCAGTTTGAACTAGAATAGGTGGCATTGTCTACTTGTATACAAGTTAGGTTAGGGTTGTAAAACGTCATGAAACTAGTAATCGCTTGATTGTTGCCATTTTTTACATTTAAGAAGGTTAATTGATTGTTGGCACACTGTAAGGTTTTTAGGGCGGAATTCTGGCTAAGATCTAAACTGCTTAGTTGATTGCGAGAGCAATATAAGTGTACTAAAAGGAGATTTTGACTAAGATCCAAGGCAGATAATTGATTAATGCTGCAAGAAACATTGAGAAGGGCAGGGCAGGCGGTAAGATCCAAACTTGAAATCTGATTAAGAGAACAATCGAGTCTTATTAAAGCGGTGTTTTTGGTTATATTAAAACTGGTCAATTGATTACTGGAGCAATCTAAATGAAGTAAGGCTGTGCAAGCACTAAGGTCTAAACTGTTAAGTTGGTTATTGTTACATTGCAATTGAGTTAGTGCTGTACATTGCGTTAAATTTAAACTTGTCAACTGATTATAAAAGCAATTTAAATGTTCTAATGCTGTATTTTGAGCCAAATTTAGGCTGCTAAGTTGATTAGAATGACAACTGAGGCTGGTTAGCGCTGTATTTTGGGTCACATTTAGATTTGTTAATTGATTACCCCCACAGTCTAGACCACTTAGGGCCGTAAAGGCTTCAATACCTGTAAGATCTAGGATGTTTCTATTGTTTACATTAAGATTTCCTGAAAAGGATTGGGCTTCTATGGTTTGGATTTCTGTATCCCCATTAGTATTGATGGCGGTATTGTTAAGCAATACTGTTTTGAAATTGGCATCGGGGATGGCGACAGTTTGAGCTTGAGCAAGACCTGTCAAAAATAGTAGCGTTAATAGTAAAAGGCTAGGGAAGATTAAATTTTTCATTGGTGGTGCTTTTATAAATGAATTAGTCGTTAGAGGACTTTGTTTTAGCTTTTTTGAAGCTTATAGAAGGGTAGGAAAACCCTAGTCTGCATGTTCTCTGATTTTAATACAGTAGAACATGCAGTGTGAAATAAGGGAAAATAAATTTATTGTTGATTTTGGGCTTTCTTCTTTAGTATAGAAATTTCTTTTTTTATAACACGCATACTGCGATTAATTTCGTCCAACTCTCTTTTTAGTTCTGACAATGGCACGCCTGCTGCTCTTCTGGATTTAAGGTTTCGGTCAAAATTTATAATTTTGATTTTCTCTGCTGCTAAAGCATCGTTTAATTCCAAATAGTGGACAATTTCTCGCTCTGGTAAGTTGGCTACTTCTTTTCGAAGCTCTGTTTCACTTCTTTTTATGGGTTCTTCAACTTTATTTGCTTTCAACGTTAGATATAAACCAATAAATAGAAAAGGAGTGCCAATTAGAAACATCAAAACAGTAGGAAATAAAATGAGTAAATTTAGCCCAAATGCTCCTGTTCCAAATCCTGCCAAAATAATAATAGAGGCAAGCAAGAAGCCAAGAAAGAGCGCTGAAAATATAATACCCAAGGTTAAAAATCTAGAGCCTGCTTTTTTTGAAGTGACGTTATTGGGATGCTTTTTGTATTTGCGGTTCCGTTTGTGTTTTTGTCTTTTTGCCTTTCTTTTTTTTGAATGGGTGGTTTTTTTTTCGGCAGGGGGCGCAATTCCATAAGAAACAGAACTTGAAAAGGCAATGGGGGAATTGTTGTTGTTGAGTGGGGGAAAAGATGGGAATGTGGTTATAAAAATAAGGGGAAATAACCAATGAATAATTTTCATAAAACTAATTTTCGTGAAATAAATATGCAATAAATTTGAATGCTTATGCAAGGTTTTTAGTAGCAAAAACAAATCTATTTGTTTGTAAAACATTGTGTATTTAATGATCGGTGTAATACAAAGTAAAATAAAATAATTGAATATTCATACAATTTAAAAGTTAAAACTTAAAAATCTTCTTTTTTTAGGCTAAACGTTATCCCTTTGATTCTTATAAAATGGATAGGGAATATTTTAAGTGTGAGGTGGGAATTAACAGCAGCAAGCAATAAAACTAGTTCGTAAGCGGAAGTATGCACTTATTTTTCATTTTCTTAATGCTGTTTTTTTTATATAAAAAACCTAAATTTTTTATTAGAATTTAATTTTGACCAAAAGGTTTAGTCTAAAATTAAATTCTGCCTATTGTTGGTAGTTTTTGTTTTTTATTGTATTATTGTAGTATCAATTGTAATCGGTTACATTACTCCGTTGAAAACCCGAACAGAGCTTGCGACCTCACGAACAGAGTGAGTAACAAGGCTCACGTAGTAAATTGTATCATATTATTGCATGAGTGCTGCGCAGTTGATTATTAGTATCATATGTTTTTGTAACTTAAAACATTAAAAAACTAAAAACCACGTAGTAGCAACACAGTTAATTAACGGAGTATTACGGTTAAAGAGTATAAGCAAAAGATAAGGATAATTTTTGTTTAGAGTAAAAACTAAAAACCTATTATTAAGTTGATTTTTTAGAGAAAAGTAATTGTCTAGACTTTCTCTAAACATTAGTCTTTAGTTCCATTTTACAATCAATCACCTCTTTTTAAAAATTAAGCAACTTTTGTTGTTTGATAAACTACTTTTATAGAGAATCATTTAAGAAAGAATTCCCACTTTCTGACGGAACACACACACACACAAGTAGGCTAAATACACACAACACACACACACATACATTAACGACATACTATTATATTATGAACAAATTGTATTTTTGGTGCATTCTGTTATGCCTCTGTAATAATCATTTATTGCAAGCACAATGCACCTCTGATTCTTTGCCTCCTACTGTATTTTGTAGGAATCAGCCACTTGCGGTTTACTTAAACAATACAGGCACAAAATGGGTGAGGGCGAGTAGGATAGATGCAGGGAGCGTCGATAATTGCGGCATACAACGTTATACCATAAATGGGCAAGACTCTCTTTTAGTCGATTGTTCTGTGGTGGGGTTAACTGCGCAAACTGTTTTGAGGGTTTTTGATTATGCAGGAAACTCAGCCACTTGTGCAACGCAGATTCAAGTTCGTGATACCTTGGCTCCCTTGGTTTCTTGTCAAAATATAACGACATATTTGGATAGTACAGGCTTGGTAACCGTTGTTCCAGATGATATTGATTTCTATAGTATGGATAATTGCCAGATTGCTAGTAAATTAATTGACGGCCAACAAAGCATTCAATTTAATTGCGATAGTATAGCAAGCTCTCCGCATGTTGCTAGTCTAACCGTAATTGATAACCATGGAAGGCAAAATAGCTGCCGAGCAGTTATTTCAATTGTAGACAACATCCCTCCAATTGCATCTTGTTTGAATACTATAACTGTTTATGTAGATAGCCTTGGACAGGGAACTGTTGCTGCCTCTGATTTTGATGCTGGAAGTGTTGACAATTGTGGCAACAATAATTTGTTTTTTCATATTAATGGAGACAGCGTATGGAATTACAACTGTTCTAAGATAGGACTAAACAACACCGTAAACTTAACCATTGGTGATGCCAATGGGAATATGGTAAATTGTGCCACTCAAATTCAGGTGTTGGATACCATTCCTCCTGTTGTACAGTGCAAGCCTGTTGAAGTGTATTTGGCGACCACAGGAAATGCTGCGGTATCAGCGGCGGATATTGACGACTTAAGCACGGATAATTGTGCCATAACAGCTCGAACTTTTCTAAACGGAAATTATATTAAGAACTATAGTTGTGTGGACGTTGGGGTAGATTCTGTTTACTTATTGATTCGAGATCCTAGTGGAAATACAGGTACGTGCGCAACAACAGTTACCATTAGAGATAGCATTAAGCCGACCATAGTTTGCAATGCTGCAAATGTTAATCTAACTGGTAATTCTCTTTGGATACTAACGCCTGCGGATGTGGGGGTAGCTTATGATAATTGTACAATTGATACGAGCTATTTAACGCCTTCTGTTTTTACTTGTCAGGATATAGGGACTGTTACTTATACTTTAACCGTTGAAGATGCGAATGGCAATTGGAATACTTGTTTAAATACGGTTCATATTTTTGCAGATACCCCAACCATTGTAACTCCTACTTATGATAGTTTATGGCATTGTACTGGTGATACGTTAAATATGGAGGGCATCTTGCCTAATAATGGCTTGGTTTATCAAGCCGATTGGATTGGTCCATTGGGGACAATTAGTTCAGGGCCTATTAGCGGACAAATAGACAGCTTAACATTTGCTCATACAGGAAATTATTATTTTACAATCGTTCCAAACAATGGACAAGGTTGTCCGATGACTGATTCATTTTATCTAGAAATTGATAGTTGCTTACTGGCGAATCAGCATCAGGCATTTACCTCTCCTAAAGAACCAATCCTTATATTTCCAAATCCTACTACTGGCACTCTCACTGTAACAACGCTAGGAGACCCAATTCAACAGGTAGTCATATACAACCTAGCAGGGCAAGTTGTTTTTTATAACGATTGGGAACGAGCGGCAACAGACGATTACGAGATTGATTGTTCTAGTTTGCCAACTGGAATGTACATTGTTTATATCCAAAGTGAACAGGCTAGGGTAGCCAAGCGCATCCAAATTGAACATTAAAAAGCGTTCTTTTGTAAGCTCATTTTGGATAGCGAAAAAATTAATAGAAAGGATCCAAAGTTATATTACATAATACTTGTAATATAACTTTGGATTTTTTTTTGTTTAGAGGGAACCCAAAGGGTTACTTTTACGAATGCCACTCCATCAATGATTAAATGGAGATAGTTTATCTCTTTTAATCAGAAAACAAAATAGCATTGATGGTCTCATTTGGTACAAAAAGACGGCTAAAATTTACAATCATTAGTTTTGCTTCATTAAGTAGGTGGATAAAAATAATTATGAATAAATTAAGCATCTTTTTCTACCCTAGCTGCGTTAAAAATCCTCGCTTTAGCCCGCTAAAGCTTTGGTTTTTGCCTTGTAGGCTAAAAAAATATACGTTAATTAATAGGACACTAATTTTGTCCATCTACTTACTTACTATTTTGAGAAGAATGCTTATAAAAGATGTAATAATTTTAGTTTCTAGCTGGTTGGAGTATAAAAAAAAGACAAGAACCTGCTTCTGTTGTCTTTAGAGAGACTTTTTATTAGAATATTGGTAATAATCAAGGGATAAATTCTTTTTTTTCTTTTATAAAGAAAAAAAAATTTGTACATTTCATGAGAATTAGCGTCGAGGGAAAAGCCCTAGGCGAGGTAATGGATAAACTTCATTGTTTTTGATGGTATTAAGAATTACTTTATGGTGCTTTTTATCTGATTTTGACGCCCATCAAGATTATTTGAAATTTATGTCAAAGAAAATTGTCATACATTCATAAAGATTCGTCTTATGTCTATTGATAATGATGGAATTATCTATTCCTATTAATTTGAACTATAGTATTTAGGAATGATGCTCCGACTCTAGCCCAGTTGGAGCATTTCTTTTTTTAGCAAAAATCTTTTGTGATAATGTTCGTTTTTATCAATGGTTTTTTAGCAAAAAAAATGAACATTTGTACGGTTGATGTGTAAGTTATACTGGATATAAATTGGATTTAATCCAAAGAACTATGATGAGTTTGCAATGCATGATGCGTATATTTGGAATCTTGGGATGAGGGTTGGGCTTGCAAAAACCAATGCCATTTTTTATTAAAAAGATAAATAGAGTAGAACGGTAAATATGAACAATTGGCAGTATATAGATAGTAATGAGGAATTGGCAGCATGTGTCGAGTTTTTAAATCAAGAAAAGACCATTGCAATTGACTTAGAATTTGATAAAAATCGTTATCGCTATGGATTTAATCTTTGTTTGATCCAGATTTTTGCAGGAGGAAAATGTTTTATTATTGATCCCTTGAGCAAGGGCATTGAACTCAATGATTTATTTAAAATTGTCGAAAATCCAAAGATTGAAAAAGTAGTGTATTCTTTTGGCGAAGATTTGAGATTGTTTCATTCTTTGGGCTGTTTTCCCCAGAATACATTTGATGTAGCAATTGCTATGCGTTTATTAGATTATCCGCCCGCTTCCTTGGCAAGCGCTTTGTTTGAAGTATTAGATATTGAAATCAGTAAATCTGCCCAAAAAAGCAACTGGTTTTTAAGGCCTCTTTCCGAAAAACAAATCGACTATGCGGCCAAAGATGTGCTTTATTTGATTGATATGAAGGCGGTATTAGTTGACTATGCTCAACAAAAAGAAATTTTGGCTTGGATAGAGGAAGAAAATAAAGTGATTGATAGGCTTTCTTATGCAGATGTTGACAACAATAATTATCTCAAAGAAAAAGATAAAAATGGGCTCTCTGAGCAGGAGTTTTACATTTTTAAAGGGCTCCTAGAATTTAGAGAGGTCATTGCCAAAAAATACAATCGCCCAAGTTATCAAATTATTGATAAAGAATATCTAAGAGAATTAGCTGAGCGCCCAAAACAAATTTACCGTTTTAGTAAGATAAAGGGCATTTATAAGTCGCTCAAAAATGAAGATTTTAAGGATGAATTGTGGGCAAAACGTCAACAGTTGGAGCGTGAAGCTGCACAATTAGGGCTTTCCAATACCGAAAGGGCATTAAAACGAGTGAGTTCAGAGGTTTATCAGGCTCGGAAAAAGCAACGAGCGATTCGGGATGAGGCTAAAAAGAATATATTTAAACCAATACAAGGACTCATTGCTCAAAATTATGGCGAAAATGTAGTGACTTATATTCTTGGAAATCGTTTGATGGATGAATTGGCAGTTGGCAATTTGGATAATTTACGCAATTATAAACGGGTATTAATTGAGCAATATGCTACGGAGCTGGGGCTTGATGTTAGTCGTTATTTGGCGATAGAGCCTTAACCTTTGTTTGTTTAAAAAAATATTCAATTGGATATAGTTGTACCAAAGGTAATCAATGAACGAAAATTCCTTTGCCCTAAATCCAACCACAAGAACTTTCTAAGCGTCTATGCTCATAAATTATCTGATCAGAAGACCCATGCTATGAAAAATTCTATTCTTGCCATTTTTTTTGGACTACTTTTTTTTTCTTGCCAACCAATTGTATTGCCCGAACCTATTACTGCCTCTTTTGAAAAAACATATGGTGAAGGGGGAATAGATTATGCAATGGCAGGAACCATCTTAAATGATTATATTTATTTGATTGGAACCTCCAACGGTAGGCAACCTATTTCTGGCGGTCTGCTTTTGGTAAAAATAGATCAGATGGGAAAAGAGCTATTTCAACGATCTTATGGTGGTAATATATCAGATGGCGGAGGTAATATTATTAGTACTTCAGATGGTAATTTGTTGCTGTTAGGACGAACGAGAGTTGCCGTGAATTCAACTACTACTCAGGATGATATTTTTTTGCTAAAGGTAACTCCCGATGGGGATACTTTATGGACTCGAACCTATGGCGACCTGCTTGCCTTTGATACGGCAAAAGGACTGATCGAAACCGATGATGGAGGTATTTTGTTATTGGGAGGAGCATACAATGGCTCATTGCGTGATTTTAGAGCAATTCGTTTGGATGCGCAGGGCAATGAAATTTGGCGCAAGGTCTATACGAGCCCCTATGACGACAATGGTGTTGATATCGCACGTGCAGGCAACGATCATTATCTGCTCTTTGGGCGCAGGCAGGCGGGAGATGATGATTTTTATACGATTAAAATCAATGGGCAGGGAGATAGCATTTGGACAGCCAGCTATGGAACTCCTTATTATGAAGAAGGACATAGTATTTATAAAACGCAAGATAATGGTTTTATTTTATGCGGGCATTCTTCGGGGGTAGATCCATTGCATAATTTGTACTTGGTCAAGATTGATGCAGATGGGAAATTGATGTTTGAAAAAAATTATGGTGGAGCTATGCACGATGGGGGAACGGATGCCGTGGAACTGGATAATGGAGATTTTTTGTTGGTTGGAGAAACGGATAGTCACGGGAATGGAAGCAAACGTGGTTTTTTTGTACATACCGATTCTAGTGGAAATATAGTCGAAGAAAGAAGCTATGGCGGTGATTTGTCCGATAAGTTTTCAGCCATTTTATTAACCAATTCTGCTCATTATTTGATAGGAGAGAGTGCTTCTTTTTCCCAAGATACAAAGGCTGATTGTTATGTAGTTAAACGAAAAAATAACGAGTAATTTTACCAATCAATTACCCAAGCTCCTTCCGAAGAAATGTCTACAAAATCAATATTCAAGGCTTGACATTCTTTGACCCATTGCTTAATTTTCCAAGGACTGTTAGAAGCGTCAAAGAGTAATTTTTTATAAAAATATAGCTGCTCAATTTGTCGGATGCTTTTTAATTTGGGATTACCTTGTACCAAAACATAATCAACTTCTAAAATGGCATGTGATTGTTGCAATGTGCTCTGAGGGGTATATAAGGCTAACCGCTGGCGAAAAAACTGTCCTTTTTTGTTCCTGTAATGAACCTTATTTGTTTGAATGCTATCTTCTAAGGAATAAATCTGATGGTCATTGATTCCCATAGACCAAAGGTGATTTTGTTGACTATATTGCATTTGAGGCGTTCCAATGAGGTTAGAATCTGCCCAAGTGATGCAATTCCTACCCGTTATGTAGCTAAATAGCGTATTTTTTCTATGGTTATAAATACAGAATTGCACTTGTTGGGATTGATCGTAACGCTGTAAAGCATGATGTCCCAGTAAGATGGTACAAAAACTAAGTGGGATAAATGCCCATTTAAGCTGCCGTTTGGAGAGTAGATAGATTGTACTAATAATAAGCCCATACCAGCTCCACATTTGCCAAGATTCTAACCAAAATCCATCCCAAACCGCTCCTGGTAATTGCTGAATAGCAAAAATGAGGCTGTTCATTAACCAAACAGCAGCATACAAAAGATAGCCAAGGGCTGTGCTTAAAACCGGAACAAAATAGAGCAAGAAAAGGCATAAGCCAATGCCTAATATAAGACCAGCAGCAGCAGTTACCACTACTCCTGATAACCAAAAAAAGACAGGAAACTGATGAAAATAATAGAGACTAATGGGAAAGGTTGAGATTTGAGCAGCAATGGACAAGGCTAAACCTTTCCAAATCCAATTGCCTACGGTATGTTCAATATACCAAAATTTGTAAATCTTGGGATGCAAGTAGATAATACCAATTAGTGCTAAATAGGACAACTGAAATCCTACATCAAATAATAAAAATGGATTGATACAAAGCAATAAAAAAGCAGAAGCTGCTAAGGAGTTATAAACATTGATTTTTCTACCCAATAATTGTCCTACCAAAATAAAAGAAAACATCGTACAAGCTCTTAAAACAGAGGCAGAAGCACCCGTTAACAAAGCAAATCCCCAAAGTAAGCTTAATAGAAGTAGCGTTTTGACTTTTTTCCACTTTCGATTTTCACTTCGGATTAGCCCCAACAAAAAACTAATTAAGCCTGCTAGAATGCCGATATGAAGCCCTGAAACAGCTAATACATGCATGGCACCAGTATCGGCATAAGCGTTTCTAATTTCTTTGTTGAGTTGGTCTTTAGCGCCTAAGATTAAGGCAGCTGCAACCGCATATTCATTGGGAGAGGGCAGATGTTGCTGCAAAATTTTTAGCAGTTGCCCTTTACATGCATGGATAAATTGATACAGAGACTTGTTTTGATTGGTATTAATTTTAACCCATTGTTGAGTTGGTAGATAGGTTTGATGGTAAATGTTTTTTGGATGGTAATAGCTGCGTTGATCAAAAGCTTTGGGGTTAAGTGGTTGGGTCAGTGGCTTGACTGCTGCCTGAAATAAAATTTGATCGCCATAGTTTAATCTGCTACTTATGGTATCCAGTTGAAAATAAGCAAGTACTTCTCCTGAACAAGCTGTTAACTTGTTTTGCGTAGATTGTAGCCCTTCTATACTTAATGTCGTTCGGATGCTTTTTAAATTAATTTTTGGAATGCTACTGATGGTCGCAAGATAGGTGGCTTTAGGCAACAATTGTTGTTGAATGTGCGTGGTGTTATTTCGGTCGTCTTGAATGTAACTCATAAGATAGCCCATTTGGGATAAGGGCAGGAAAAGCCAAATTCCCCAAATTCTTATGGTAGAAATACTAGGTCTGTCTTTTGGGATTCCAATTGCCAATACCGTTAATAAAATCAACTGTATCAGTAGTTGGGACAACCATGAAAGACTATTGGCTCCCCACCAATTATAAAAGCAGATGCCAAACAAAAAGGGAATAAGAAGTCGAACAAATGGAATTTGTTGCCAAGTCATTGTACCAAATATTGGGGTGTATAAGAGGTCTGTGTATTTAAAATATTATTACGAATAGATATACGAACGAACTATAAGCAATAGTGCTCATGGAGTAAGCCACACCGAATTAAAGCGCAATAATATTCATTTATTTCTAAAGGTATAAAAAACTATGTGTATTGCCTAATTATAGTTTATAATTGAATAATAATGAATGGATAACCTTCCTTTTACTCATTCAGTTTGCCGAATACTCATTCAGGCTAAAGTTAAGTTGGCATTAGCGTATCTTTTGGTCACTAAGTGCGTTAATATAGCATAAATACACGAAGTATTAACACAAATAACATTGATTAAAAAGAACCTGAAATTGTAATCAAAATACTTGCGAAATTATGAAAACAATCATTTATCATCTTACCATTATTATTGCTTTACTCGCTGTGGGATGTGTCCAAGAGGAAGTAGATCAAGCTGAAATAATTCCAACTCAAGAGCCTTTAGATGGTAAGAAACCTGTGGCTATACTGACTTCTTCAAAGATTGATTTGCCTACCCAAGAGGAGGCATTAGATCACAAAACAGGTATAAGGAATAAGATTTTTAAAAAATCCCTAACTACAGATTTAAATCAGCTGGCAACAATAGAAATTGTTCAGTTGATAGAGCAAGGTGCAAGCCAAAAGGAGATTGCTTTGGCTTATGAGGAGTACGGGGATAATTGGGTCAAAAAGCAAGAATACAGTGCGGCAATTAATGCTTATAAAGAAGCAGAAGAAATTAGGGAAACAGATATGAAGCAGCTATACCTTAAGTTAGCAAAAACGTATGCCTTAAATGGTGAATATTATGGTTCTATGGAGGATTGTTTAAAACAGGCTAAAGCCTTGGGGTTTGAGGATTATAAAGTCCTGCTCTATGATGAGGCTTTTGAGGGCTGGAGAAAAAAATATGATTTTGTAGATGGATTTGGTGAATTGTTTGGAAAGGGGCAGGAAATGATGTTTAACGTTTTTATTGCATTGGGAAATCAAAAAAACTTAATCAAGGATTATACCGTAGGACCAATGGAATTGTTTGAAAATACGGAGTATGCGCATCGAGAGCGTGTTGGTTATTATAAAAATCGACCTGTCATCCGCACACATTTTGAAAATTTTGTAGAGGGACTTAACGAGGATAGATTTAGCCGAGAAGGAGGGGATGATTATCGTTATGAAATGGTGTTGGCAAACAATAAAAACTATGTGGCAGTTATTTACAGTAAGGAAGAGGTGTGGTCAGAATATATTTTGCCTAAAGAATACCAACTGGTGACGTATGATAGGAAGGGAAACAAAGTAGCAGCATTAGAAATAGCTAAAAGAGGCGCACTTAAAAGGGGCAAAGGTTTTGTGTTGCATCCCGATCATACCTTCGAGATAACCAATTATAAGTTAAAATGGAAAAATAGTGCAAAGGAAAGGTGTGACCAAGAAGGGACTTATTTGAAGTATGAGGATTTAAAAATGGCAGAAGCAGAGGAAAGAACTACCTATAAGATTAGTGCAACAGGGCAAATTATTCCTACAGAGGGTGTTTTGCTGGGAATGCGTTAGCATTTTCTTCAATGCACCAAAATAAGAAAGATTAGCATCTAATTAGGCAAACGTTGATTCTTATTGCTTTGGCATACCCTTTGACCTATAAATTGTCTATTTATTTCATTTCTAAAAATTCATTATTATGCAGCTACTCAAAATTAGTTTTATTGTAACTCTGCTTATTAGTTTATGTTCTTTTGCAGTATTGTCAACACAAGAAGACGGAAAGGAGCAGTTGTATAAAGATTTCTTAAGTAAATTTAAGCAAATAAACTTGCCGAATGAAGTGATGCTAAGAGCTAATATCCCTCAACTTAGAGCATTGGAGAATGGAGCAGAGGCGCAAACAGAGCTAAAAGAAGAACCCGTTGTTGATCCCTCTATTTTAGATTCTAAGTATGATGAATTTATCCTAGAAATTGGTTTGGGAATGATGAGCCGAATGGGACCTAGTACTTATCGTGCTGTGCTTGCATTGGCATCGAGCGGAAAATATAGTGCTGTTGTTTATAGTGAATCTCGTTCTTTTGATGGAGGAGCACTTTCGTATAAGTTGGCAACTTTTGATGCAACAGGTAAACCGATCGCATCAAGATATTTGGGATATGCAGGTCTAGAGGAACAAGTAAAATTGAAGGTTACTGAAAAGATGGAATTAACGGTTCATGCTATGGTTGCACAAGAGGGAAGCGAAGAATATAGAGTAAAGGACACGAAAAAAATGTTTATTACTCCCAAAGGAGAAATTTTGGTGCACAATGAGGTTAAACCTTCTAAAATAAAGCCCCTTCAGAAAAGTGTAAAAAGTAAATTTACATCACTTTAATCAAGAAAGAGCTTTTGTTAGCATAACAAAACGAGTAAATTTAACGTTATATAAAATATCAAATCCCTTTTTGCTTTAGTTTTAAAGCAATTGAAAAGCAACCTGTTAGGGTTGCTTTTTTTTGTACAGCTAGGATTTTTTATTTATTGGTAGAATTGGGAACTATTCGCTTAAATACTTAGTTTAAATAATAAGCAAAGTGTAATTCTGTAAAATAATGCACCTTTTTAGGAGTACTTACTATTACTATTTTATGAAAAGACAATTTGTTTACCTGATGTTTATTTTTTCACCCAACACAACCAATAAAATATGTCAAATAACCGTGAACGTGACTTAGTTTTAGCCCCCAATGAATATGCTTTTATTTCTGATCAGACCAAGGGAAATGTCATTACTTATGTAGGACCTTATAAAACCAGTATGGCCAATACTGATCAGCCTGTATTTTTTAACAAAAAAAATAAAACCTTTGATGCTTGCTCTTTAGAGGAAGCAATTAAGACCTTTGCCACTGCTCCAGAAGGGTGGTATATTGTGCTTAAAAACCCTTCTATAAATGGCAAACAGCCCCAAGTAGGAACTTCCAATACTTCTTCTGAATTACAGATCGGACGCAAAGTTAACCTACCTGGACCCTGCTTTTTTTCGCTTTGGCCTGGACAAATGGCACAGATAACAGAGGGGCATCATTTGCGTTCTAATGAATATCTAATTGTTCGAGTTTATGAAGAAGAACAAGCCCGAAAAAACTGGGATAATGCGGTTATGACCCCACAAAATACCAACCCTGAAAACATAGGAGAAGAAGGAAAAACGGGAGAAATCAATGCAGAGGAATTGTCAATGGGGCAACTGTTGGTTATCCATGGTAATAATGTTTCGTTTTATATTCCGCCAACAGGCGTAGAAGTACTAAAAGATAAGACAGGAAATTATGTGCGAAAGGCAGTGACCTTAGAACGTTTAGAATATTGTATTTTATTGGATGAGGACGGAAATAAACGGTATGTAAAAGGACCCGCTGTTGTTTTTCCGCAGCCAACAGAGCGTTTTGTTGAAAAACAAGGTTCTCGAAAATTTAAAGCAATTGAATTGAATGAAAATAGTGGCATTTATGTAAAAGTAATTGCTCCTTATACCGAAAATGAACAAACCTATAAAGTGGGGGATGAGTTGTTCATTACAGGAAAGGATCAAATGATTTATTATCCAGGACCAGAGCATGCCTTGGTGAAATACGGAGAGCAAGAAATTTATCATGCAGTAGCCATCCCACATGGTGAAGGGCGTTATTTCTTGAATCGAAACACAGGAAAAATAGGCTTGCAAAAAGGACCCTGTATGTTTTTGCCCGATCCTAGAGAAGCCGTTATTGTGCGTAGAATTTTAACCCCAAAACAAACTAAGTTATGGTTTCCTGGCAATGAAGAAGCCTTGATTTATAATAATCGTTTGCAAGAAATTTCGGATCGTCAGCAAGAAAAATTATTGCAAGACAAAACGAAGAAAAAAGGAAAAATTCCTCCCATTCAACAAAAACAAGCCTTGATTGATATGGAGTTGTCCGCAGACGAGGAAACCGCTATTGAAGGGATTATGAGCAATACTTTTGACCGTAAGAACGACATGACTAAGCCCCGAATGTTGACGCTCAACAACAAATACGAGGGGGCAGTAACCATTGATCTTTGGACAGGTTATGCGGTTTTGGTTACGAGCAAAACAGGTGAACGAAAGGTCATTGCGGGCCCTCAAACTTATTTGTTGGAGTATGACGAGACCCTTCAAGGAGTTGAATTGTCTACAGGAACGCCCAAGACAGATGATCAGACGTTAAGAACAGTCTATTTGAGGGTGTTAAACAACAAAGTATCGGATGTGATTCGAGCAGAAACCAAGGATTTTTGCGATATTGATATTTCGGTTTCTTATCGGGTCAATTTTACAGGTGACAAGGACAAATGGTTTAATGTTGAAAATTATGTCAAGTTTTTAACCGATCATTTGCGTTCTGTTCTGCGCAATTCATTAAAACAATTTACGGTTTCTGATTTTTATGCCAACGGAATTGCGATTGTGAGAGACTTGATTTTAGGAGAACGGGCAGAAGATGGCAAACGAAAAGGTTGGTTATTTCAAGAAAATGGAATGCATATTTATGAAGTAGAGGTTTTGGGGCTTAAAATATTGGATAAGGACATTGAGCGCCTCTTGTTTCAGACTAAGCACCACGAAATTCGAAAAAATATTGAATTGTCTAATCGCCAAAAAGAATTGGTCTTTACCAAAGAAGTTGAGGGACTCAACCAAGAAATGGCGGTGACCAAATCGGAGACGCATCAAATTAATCTGGAATTAGAAAAGGTAGAAATTGCTAAAGCCATGGAGGTAGAATTGGCAAAAATTGACAGCGATTTTAAAACTAAAAAAGAAGCGCTAGAAGCTCAACTAAAGGAACAACAGCAACAACTGGAGATTAATCGACTTCGTTTGGAACAAGAAAAAGAAAATCAAAGTTTGCAGCTAGAAACAGCACAGCATTTATTGGAACAACGCCTTCAGGGATTAAAAGCGGAAGTAGATGCTGTTGTCAAAAAAGCAGCGGCTATTTCTCCTGATTTGATTGCTGCTCTTCAGGCATTTGGCGATAAAGCTCTAGCTGAAAAAATGGCTGAAACAATGGCACCTCTTTCTATCATTGGGGGCAAAAGCGTTGTGGATGTATTTGCCAATTTGGTGAAAGGTACTAAATTAGAACGAGTTTTGAATCTTGCAATTGAAGATAAGGAAGATAATGCTACCTTAGGGAACGAATAAGGATAGATTACTGCTGTGAATTTGGCTAAAAACCTACCACCGATTTAAGTAAGTAACTACGTATAATTAATGCTGCGTAGTTACTTATCGGTAGGTTTTTAGCCAATATTTATAAAGGAAACCAATTAAGATCAGTGCAAGCAGAGTATTAATCTAACACATCCTCTAGTACATCGTCCCAAGGATTGTCAAAATCTTCTTCGGCAATCTTTTTCATGTCGGCTTCCAAATTAGTTTGTTGTAGAATAATAAATCCAACGACAAAAAATAGCGTCATAAACAGCATGCTATTTCTCATGGATCCCGTTAATTGATTGATAAAACCAAAGGCAAAGGTTCCAATTACAATGGCTAATTTCTCGGTAATGTCAAAAAAACTGAAATAAGAAGCCGTATCTTTGGTAGATTTGGGAATTAGCCTAGAATAAGTAGATCTAGAAATGGATTGAACTCCTCCCATTCCAAAACCTAAAACACCTGCCAAAATATAAAAGCCGATTTTGAGGGTTAGGAAATAGCAAATGATACAGATCATTACCCAAATGATAAGAATACTACCAATGGTAAAACGACTGCCTTTTTTATTGGACAACCAAGCAAAAAAGTAAGCACCAAAAATGGCTAATATTTGCAAAATTAAAACCACCAAAATCATTTCAATTGTTGTTACACCTACTTCTTTGGAAGCAAATAAAGGAGCCAATAACATAACCGTTAGCACGCCCATACTATAAAAGAAAAAGGACAGCAAATAACGTTTCATGGTAGTTCTTGCTTTGATTTGTGCCCATACCTTTTTTAATTCTCCAAGCCCTCGACCCAATACTTTGGAAGACATTTTGTTGTCGGTAGGGCGATCTTTTAGATAATAAAAAGCAATTTGGGCAAAACCCATCCACCAAAGCCCAACCAACAAAAAACCAAATTTGGTAGCAGCACCAACATCCCCAAAGCCAAGGACAGTTGGATTCATAATCAAAGCGAGGTTAATACTTAGTAGAATAACACTGCCGATATACCCAAATGTAAAGCCCTTGGCACTGATGCTATCCATGCGATCAGAGGTGGCAATTTCGGGCAAAAATCCATTGTAAAAAACCAAAGAACCAGCATACCCAACACTTGCCAATACAGAACAAGCAATCCCATATTCTATATTGGGACCCTCAAAAAAATACAGCCCCATACAGGACAGCGATCCCAAATAGGTAAAAAATTGCATAAAGCGTTTTTTGCTTCCTGTGTAATCTGCAATTCCCGATAATATAGGAGAACTAACAACAATAATTAAAAAGGAAAAAGAAATAGCATAGGTAAAGAGTACAGCGCTAGAAATATTAATTCCAAAAAAAGAAACCATTTCTCCTCCAAAAGCAGCTTTGGTTACACTTTCATAATAGGAAGGAAAAATAGCTGTGGTTACAATCAGATTATAAACTGAATTTGCCCAATCGTAAGAAGACCAAGCATTGATAAGTCTAGGGTTGTTCTTTTTCATAATAGAAAATGGCTCTAAGTGGATTCTTTGAAGTATTAACGTAATAGATACTATAGGATAGGTCTATTTTGCAATATAAGAATACCCCTTTAAGAAAAGTCTTATTTCTCTAATTTTCTTGGAGGAGCTTACAAAGAGGCTGTTGCTAAGGGGGGCTTCTAAAAGCAGAAGCAAGTTTAGGGTGGGAACGGGTTAACATAAAAAAACGGTTCCAATTAGAAAAATCCGTAGTGGTAGGAAGGAAAGGAGGGGCAAAAGAATAATTGCCAATTTGAAGAAGTTGCTACAGAGTTTCCCTTCAAATTGGCAACGTTTTAAATTCAATTTAACGATTCTTATTTTAATCGTTTATAAATGGGCGACTTAAGGACACCTAGTTTATTAAAAAAGTGCTTAACTGAGACAGCCAATACGCCCAAGCCATATTTGATAGAGCGTGTTAAATTGATAGAAGAAGCCTCTTCAAAATACTTAGTTGGGCAAGTGACTTCCCCAATATCAAAACCAGCGTAAATAATCTGAGATAGCATTTCGTTGTCAAAAACAAAATCATCATCGTTGGCATTAAAATTAATGGTTTCTAGTACTTCTCGGCTAAAAGAGCGGTAGCCCGTATGGTATTCTGACAATTTGTAGCGCACCAATACATTTTGAGAAAAGGTTAAAAAACGGTTGGCAATGTATTTATATAGCGGCATTCCTCCCTTAAGGGCTCCTTTGCCCAAAATTCTAGAACCTAGTACTACTGGGTATAAATCTTCTCCAATGATGTTCACCATAGAGGGGATTAATTTGGGCGTATATTGATAATCGGGATGCAGCATAATGACAATATCAGCACCAATTTCTAGTGCTTTATTGTAGAGTGATTTTTGATTTCCACCATATCCCTTATTGTTTTCATGGATGATGATATGCTTAATTCCTAGTTGACGTCCCACTTCTGCTGTATGATCCTTACTGGCATCATCACAAAGAATCACATCGTCTACAAGGTCAAAAGGAATTTCTTTGTATGTCATTTCAAGTGTTTCAGCAGCATTGTATGCTGGCAAAACGACCACAACTTTTTTGTTTTTGTACATAAAGTATTGATATCTATATGGTAGTTAATTCATTACTCCGCTAGAAAATCGTATCAACTTGATAATTAGCAACGTGTAATCTTGTTGGTCAAAGTATTAAAATGCTGATTATCAAATTTATGTAAGATGCTTTTTATGTTTTTTTCTTCAAAAACTAAACAACTATCTCATGACCATAGGGAGCCAATCAGCGGAGTATTATAATTTTGACCTAAAATTAAAAAATAAATGGAATTTGCCCTAAAAAAGTAGAGCTATTCCTAGAACAAGCTGTAAAATAGAAAATTGCTTCTTTGATAACCACACATTAGCAGTATTGCTAATGGTATGGTCCATCGACTTACTTAGAAGCAATAAATTCTTTTTGGTAGTAGAACGATATTATTAGCTGTTTTGTATGAATATAGATTCTTAATTAATAAAAAATGCTCTATTTCTTTTTTTAGTATTATTTTTGCGGCGTTGTTTTTTAGACAACAACATCTGACAACTTCAATTTAAAATTTACGATCTATATCTACATGCTATTATTATTATCACCAGCCAAAACACTAGATTTTCAAGCCACATCCGTTCAAAATTACACGCAACCTCAATTGTTAGCGCAGAGTCAAAAATTGATCAAAAAAATGCAAACCTTTGATGCCCCAAAGCTACAAAAGCTAATGGGAGTCAGCGAAAAGATAGCAGATTTGAATGTAGAACGGTTTAATAATTTTTCAGTTCCTTTTGACCTATCGAATGCCAAACAAGCAATCTTGGCTTTTAAGGGGGATGTTTATCAAGGCTTGGCGGCTGAAACATTTGATGAAAAAGAATTAGCCTTTGCACAAGAGCACATTGGGATTTTATCTGGCTTATATGGTTTTTTGAGACCCCTAGATTTGATGCAGCCTTATCGGTTGGAAATGGGGACAAAACTTAAAATTCGCCAAGCCAATAATTTATACGAGTTTTGGAAATCGACCATTACCGAGCAAATTAATGCTACCCAAACAAAGGATATTGTCAACTTAGCCTCCAACGAATATTTTAAAGCAATAAAAAAGAAAGAGCTAAACGGCAACCTATGGACGGTCAATTTTAAAGAACTAAGAAACGGAAAATATAAGGTCATTTCCTTTTTTGCCAAAAAAGCAAGAGGAATGATGGCACAATATGTGGTCAAAAATCGTTTGCAAAACCCTGAGGATATGAAGTCCTTTGATTTAGATAGTTACCAGTTTAATGAAGCGCTTTCTACCGAGCGTGAATTGATGTTTACTCGGTAGACTTTTAGACTTTGATAGCTGGAATAGAGCTATTTTAAGCGTGTAATTTATCCTATTAAGCTGTTATATAGCTCGCTTTGCTTGCGAGTCAACAAGCAGAGTTGGTGCTGTCCTTAGAAAATTAATAAAAGATGAAAATACTTCAGTTGTGTAAAAAATTCCCCTTTCCATTAAAAGATGGTGAAGCTATTGCGATTACTTATTTAGCGAAGGCTTTGAATAAATTGGATTGTGAGGTAACTTTGCTGGGGATGAATACAAGCAAACATTTTTTTGATGAAAAGGAGGTGCCTAAAAGCTTTGACCATTATGAAGCAATGCATTTGGTAGATGTTGATAATCGATTAAAAATTAAAGATGCCTTTCTGAATTTGTTTAGCAGCCAATCTTATCACATATCACGCTTTATCTCACCCCATTTTGATGCTAAATTAATCGAACTGCTAACTCAAAACGACTACGATATTGTACAGTTAGAAACGCTCTATTTAGCCCCTTATGTAGATACCATTAAGAAGTATTCTAAGGCAAAGGTGGTGATGCGTTCGCACAATGTAGAACATGAAATTTGGAAAAGAATAACGGATAATACCTCTATTGGTGCCAAAAAGGTTTATCTGAGTTTGTTAACCAAACGCCTAGAGAATTTTGAGCTAGAATACTTGAATAAGTATGATATGATGGTAGCCATTACGGAGCGAGATTTGAATTTTTTCAAAAAATTGGGCTGCAAAATTCCTGCTCATGTAACTCCTATTGGTTTAGAATTGGAGGACTATAAACAAAAAAGAACCGAGCAAAAACAGCCTACGTTTTGTTTTATAGGTTCCTTAGATTGGATGCCCAATATAGAAGGGATAGAATGGATTTTGGAAGCGGTTTGGCCCAAGGTATTAGAAGCCGTTCCCGATGCTGTTTTTCATATTGCAGGGCGAAACACACCCGCTACTTTGCTCGAAAAAAAGTGGAAGAATGTGGTCATTCATGGCGAGGTTCCAAGTGCATCAGATTTTATCAATTCTCACGATGTTATGCTCGTGCCTCTTTTTTCGGGGAGTGGTATGCGAGTTAAAATATTGGAAGGCATGGCATTGGGCAAAGTAGTACTAAGCACAGATTTGGGGCTAGAAGGAATCCATGCTCGACACAACAAAGAAGTTTTGATTGCGAACGAAGCGTCTGCTTTTGCTCGTGAAATTATTCGTTGTTACGACAATTCCGATTTTGTAACAGAAGTAGGAATGGCTGCGGCCGATTTTATTCACCAGCATTATGACAATGTATCCATTGCCAACCGCTTGCTGGATTTTTATAAGGAGTTGATCCGTCCTAGACCTGTTTCTAAAGTGCAAAATTAAGCATAAGTACACTGTAACAAAAATTTCTAACTATTTTTTAATCGAGTACTGGACAGAATTGATTGTGCTTAGTTATTTAAGAATGAGCCAATTTAACAACAATTGCATTGACTCATTCTGTACTTAGGTAAAACTACGTTTTTTTAGGCTTTGGAGCAGGCGGATTGTTGCCTCTTCCTTTCCCTGATTTATTGCCTGTAGTACTTGGCCCATTTGACGGGCGGTTTTTAGTCTTGCTCATCGTATTAATGATTTAATTGTGGAATAAATAATTTAAAATCTACCTTAATCTTTCTGATTGGGATTTAGTTGTGTTCCTCGATTGCCTTGGGCTTGATCGTACTGTTTGTTCGTTCCATCTGTTCCTTTGTTGGCATTCTGTTGATTCGATTGATTGTCTTTTGGATCAATTTTCTTGCTCATTTTCTTAGTTTTTTAATTGTGAAAAATAGATTGGATCAATGCAAAATTTTGACCATCTGTTGTTATACAAAGATGAAATAAAATTATAAGAAAAAAAAGGGGTAGAAAAAGACGAAAAATGAACTGCCAACATTTAGAGTTGAAATCCTAAGTTTTTGAATTGAAATCCAGCAAAAAAAATTTTAAATTTTTTTGAGCGTGTTAGTTTGTTTCTACAAAATGGCGGTGATTAATCTTATCAATTAGGCTTGAACCATCAAATTTTTGCGTTAGTTTTATTTTAAAAGCATCTTCCATGATGATATGTTTATCATAGGTAACCTTTGAACGAAATTCCTCTCTAAGTTCTTTCTGGAAACGTTCAATGCAATTAAGATTTGCCAAAAAGCTTTTTTCGGCAATAAAATCAGCACTATTTCTAGTTGAGCGGAGTTTGTCTAACAAGTCTTTTAGATTAATGCTTAAAATTGCTGTTCGGTATTCTTTGGAAGCAGATTTATAAACAATCCTCATGGTATTGTTTATTTTAGTGGCATAGACAACTTGCGTTGGATACAAATACAACTTTCCCTTTTTGATGTCAATTTCGATTTTGGATTCAACAGTAGAAAACAAATTGTGTGCAGATAAATTATTGGAGAATAAGCTGGCCGCTTTAATGTTTTGGGTTGTTGATTGAAATAAATTTTCCCCACCCGAATTTTGGAGGAGCGCATAACCAACAATAAAAATACAGCATAAACTTAGCAGGTAAAAAAGCCCTTTAAATAACTTAGCCATGAGGGGAATTTTAAAATGTGCAATAATATTAAATATATTTAAATTTAAATTATCTGCAAAATAAAAATGAATTTAGAACGTTACTTTTCGCCAGATCTCGTATAAAAAGGCAATATCTTCATCCGTTATGATCGCTTTAGGAACCAAAAATCAGCGTAGCTAATAGAAGTTATTACGAATTGTATAGGAAAAAATAAATTGGCAGCCATATCATTTCATTTGTCATAACTTCTAATACCCTTACACTAAAACCCTTTCGCATGAAACGTTTTAAAATCTTGTTATTTGTTTGCTTATGTTTAACTAATGTTGGTTTGAAGGGGCAAGATGTAGATTCTATATCCAGTGACCCAAGAGCCTGCTATCAGTTTTTTGAAAAAATGTTGAAGCCTCAAAAAACAAAAATTGCTGCCTTGACCTTAGCCGAATTTAAGAGACAGCAAGAAGAACAACAACTCTCAAAAGCGCATTATCAGGCACTCGCCTTAATTGGCAACAAATTATTAAAACATACCCAAAAAGCTATTGTTTTTCAGTATTTACTGACCATTATAAATACCTTTTCAAAAGATAAACAGCTCTCGTTTTCAGAATTGGAGAAGTGGCTCCGTATCACTAGGCAATTTTTAGACAAAACAACTGCTAATACGAAAGTAGAAGACTATTTGAAATGGGTTAGTATTTTTTTGGAGACAGGGCAATTGTATGAAGCTCCAAAAGCAGTCCATCAATGGCTTGCTTCAAGCTCATCTTTTGATTGGAGCTATGAAGAAGGGCGCTTGGCTGTTAATTACTCCAAAACCAATCTTTATTGTTATGCTCAAAAGGATTCGCTAAGTATTCTAAATACACAGGGGAGTTATTTTCCTTTGGAAAAGCATTGGGAAGGATTGGGCGGAAGGGTCAATTGGAGGAAGAAGGATCAACAAAGCCCCTATGCGTTATTGGGCGAATACCAGATCAATACGGTTCATGATTTTTATAGTGCATCTGAGGTAAGGCTTTATAATTGGTTTGGAAATGCGCCGCCCTTGCAAGGAGTTTTAGACCATAAAATAAGGAAAAGAAGTATTGCTTCTTTTCGCCATCCTATCTTTAAATCAGCGATTGCCGAACTAGAGCAAGAACGCAAAGGGATAAAGGCAAAAGGGGGTTGGATTTTAGAAGGGGAAAAACTTCAGTTGTTAGGCAAAGTAGATACAACCGCAACCATTTACCTACAAAATAAAGCGCAACGGCGTATTGCAAAGATTGAAAGTGCTGCATTTGATTGGCTAAAAAATGGGCAGATTCAATCGCTTGCTGCAACCACAACCCTTTATCTTCATGGTGTAAATGGAAGTTTAGATTCGATCTGCCATCCTGAGATTAATTTTTTATACGACCCCAAGTTAAGAACCATCCTATTAACTCGAACCCAACGAAAAATTTCGGAAGTGGCTTATGCCAACTCCTTACAGGCGATGAACATAACTGCGAATAGGGTAGAGTGGCAGATCGATAGCAATACGATAGCATTTGGTGATAATAATCAAAATGCCCTCTTTTCCTCAGAGGCTTATTTTGATGAAGGTTTGGTCACTGCTTATCAAAGCTTGGGAATGGTTAATCCACTTATTAAAATGGGGTTGTATGGAATAAAATTGAACGCATCTATTGATACTAATCTTAATCCATCTGAACATTGGCTGGATGCAAACGACTTGGCTTTGGTCTTGGATAAGCGAATGGAAAAGGTCATTTTGATGACCTCCAATGAGATTCAACGTGCTCGAAAAAATACGAGTTTTAAAATAATAGAAGAACAACAGGATTTTAGCGATTTTATGCGAGGAAGTGGTCTGTTGTACCGATTTGCGGCAATGGATGTAAAAAAAATGCCCACTCTAATTGCCAACTCAACGTTTAATAAAGAAACCACATTGCCCTTGTATCTACGGATGGAAAAAGATGGTTTTTTGATTTATAATAAATCAAAGGGCAGGCTGCGATTGCGCAAAAAGTTATTTCATTATATAACATCTACCAATCGGCAAAAAATTGAACACGATTATGATAAAATAAGGTTGTTAGCCTTGCCTTCTAACTCAAAAAGTAAAAAAAACAATGCAGTTTTAAATATTGATAAAAAAGAACTTGCGGTTTTTGGAGTTCGTCAATTTTTATTGAGCGATTCTCAACAAGTTTTTGTGCAGCCACAGAAGACTGTGCGTTGTTTGGAGAAGGGAAATCTACATTTTGAGGGGCAATTAAGTGCAGGAAATTGTGATTTTTTAGGGCGAGATTTTAAGTTTAATTATACGACTTACCAAGTGGGCTTGGAAAAGATCGATAGGCTAAATTTTTTTATTTATAAACGCAAAAAATACAACAACCAGTGGGCGCAACAAAAAGAAAATTCCCCTCCTGCAAGAGCGGTTGATTCACAAGGAAATCCGACGAGAGAATTGGAAGCGATTCAGACGGTTTTAGAAGGAGCAAAAGGTGTTTTATCAATAGATTCACCCACCAATAAATCTGGACGAAAAAAGAGTGCGACTAAATTTCCTTCTTTTGAATCAACGACTTTTTCTAGGGCCTATTATGACCAACGAAATCTTCAAGGCAAAAACAGCTATCCTAGAGCAACGTTTTATTATCAGTTAGAACCATTTGTTCTCAATGCTTTAGATGAGTTAAAACCAGCGCAATTGTCATTTAATGGGAGTTTGTATGCTGCCAATATTTTTGCTCCTATAACAACGCCATTGAGGGTGATGTACCACGATTTGTCTTTGGGGTTTAGGATGCTTATTCCCAATCATAAGCCTGAGGCTATTTATTGTCGCCATCTAAAAAATGGCTTGGGAACCTTTAGTGGTGTTTTAGAACTTTCTAATGCAGGCTTGATGGGCAAGGGCAGATTCAGTTGCTTAGGCGCTTCAATGCTAGCCAATGCGATTACTTTTTTGCCAGAATTGTTAACGGCTAATGCTGTTGAACAGTTTAGTTTGAGTGCTTCTGTGCAGGCAGGAATTGAATTTCCTAGGGTAGAAGGCGAAAATATAAAGGTGCGTTGGTTGCCTTACCAAGATAGCCTATGCCTAAATTCTGCCTTAGGGGAAGGTTTCCCTTTTCGATTGTTTGAGCAACAAAATTGTTCCTTAGATGGTCAGCTAACTTTGACAACCGAAGGATTAAAAGGTCGAGGGACTTTTGATTGGTCAGGAGCTACCATTGAGTCAAACCCTAAGGGAGATTATGAATTTGGACAGAATGGGCTGAGTTCATCTTCGGCTGCTGTTATACTAAAAGCAAATGGGGCACAAAAATTTGGTTTTGAAAATGAAAATGTTGCGTTGAAGATTGACTTTAAGCAAAAGATCGCTGATTTTATTGTTCAAGAAGAAAATTTGATTACAGAATTGCCCTATAATAAATATCAAACTTCTTTGGATCAATTTCATTGGAATATGGCAACGAACCATATCTTGATGGAAAGGACAAATGGTAAAAAGGGGTTCTTTTTAGCAACGGAGGCAGCGCAAGACGCTTTGAAATTTAAAGGAACAAAGGCGGATTATAATTTGGAAACAGGGCAGCTTAAAATTGATGGCGTGGATTACATTCGGGTAGCAGATGCGTTTATTTACCCTAATAAGGGGCAGGTATTACTAGAAGGAGCCGCTAAACTAAAGCCCTTAAAAGGAGCCATTGTTATTGCGGATACCTTGCATCAAAATCACCTAATTCAGGATGCTGAAATAAGTATTTTAAACAAGAATGCATATAAGGGAAAAGGTTTTTTGACCTTTGATTGGGGAAATGGTAGGCTTCAAAAAATTGCATTGCCTAATCTTCAAACGCAACGAGTATCTGAGCACGAATCCGTAACAACAGCAGAAGGTAAAATAGATGAAAGTGCTAGTTTTTATTTGGGGCAGCACCTTCAATTTAAGGGGAAGGTTAAACTTTATGCGCAATCTAAGTTATTATCTTTTGAAGGAGAAGCTAAACTTGCCTCTTCTATCTTCCCCAATCAACAATGGTTTCCTATTCAGTCAAGCATAGACAAGCAAAATGTATATCTTCAACTCCAACGATCGAAGCAACTTAGCAATAAAAATTTATATACAGGTTTGTACCTAAATTTGGATTCTATCGGTTTGTACACTACTATTTTGGGTGCTCCAAAGCGGGCAAGTGATCGAGCCATTTTTGAAACAATCGATATTTTTAAATTTGATTCAGAGCATGGCAATTATTGCTGGGGGAGTGCTGCTAGGTTGTTAGCGGGGAATACAGTGGGAGATGTATTGAAAATAAATGAACAGCGCCAAAAAGTTGTCATTGATGGGCGATTTAATTGGGATAAGGGATTTAATAAAAAGGGAATGCCTCAAATCGGCTTGGACATGGTAGGGAATTGTACCTATCTACTCAACTCAGAAAAGGACTGTCATTTTGAAATAACGATGGGAATTGATTTTAAATTGCCCACTGTTCTTAAGGCATTGATGGTGGCTGATTTTTTGTCTGACGAAAACCTAAAACACCCTTTGGATTATAACCGTATCAATAAGCTTGATTTTGCACAGCATTTACAAAATTGGATAAAGGACAAAAACTTGTTTGATAGATTGTGGAAAAGGTTTAAAAATCAGGGTGACTTACAATTGCCTAAAAATAAAAGACAGGATTTCTTTTTCATCCATAATCCTTTGTTTTGGAATGCTAAAACGATGTCCTTTCAATCTAAAAATAAATCGTTACAGTTGGTCAGCATCGGAAGTCAGCACCTTGGACAATTAGTAGATGGAAAACTAGCAATTCTGCCCAATGATCGGGACGGCGATGCACTCATTTATTATCTAACCGCAGCCAGTGGTAATTGGTATTATTTTCATTATCAAAATGGCAAATTAATTACGGTTTCTAACAATCCTATTTATAACAAGGCAATAACCAACCTAAAAAGAAAAGAACGCTTGGTCACAACTGCCAATGGGAATACGCTAGAATTGGTATTGGGAACCCTTAAAATGTACGATGTATTTAAAAAGAAAATGATAGATCAATTTTAAAGGCAATATTATCCATGATAGCATTGGGTAAATAATAAGGACCATAGCGTACAAAAACACCTGCTCCAAGCCCAAAATAACCAAAGTTAAAAATGGGCAAACGAATGAGATTAGAGAGCATCAAGCCACTTTCAAAATACCCTTTTCTCATGTCTTGCACCACAATATCTTGATGCTGTTCTGGTCGGTCAAGCCACCCAAAACCAATGGCTTGATAAAGCTTCACTTCGGGCTTAAAATTAGGACTGTTAAACAATAAATTACCAAAATTATGCTCTAGGAAAATAGATACAAATTTGTTGGACAAAAACTCATTGGGGCGCATGGTTTGAAAGGTGTTTTTAATCAAAAACATTCTCCAACGGTCATAACTGCCCCGACCATTAAATAAGATCGGATAGGGCGTTTCGCCCCCTACCCAGCCTCCTTGTACAAACCAAGAGGTGCGACCAAAACCCTTGATGAAAAAACTACTTTGTAAGCCTGCAACAATTTTATGATAATCAAACCCACCATCTAAAAAACCTTTTAACCCTTTGGTGTAGCTGAAATAGAGAACGGGATAGCGGCTTCTTATGCCTACATTGCTAGAACCTATTTTTATATAATCTTCTTTGTAAGAAAAGCGAAACTGTATGCCAATTCGAGCAAATTTAAATTGCTGATGAGATTCACTATTTAGTGCAAAACGATACGCATAAAGTGGAATTTTGTAACTCCAGTTGCCAAAAATACGTGTTCTAAGGTAACGAAAGGATCTGAAATAAGCAGAAACCTCCATTTCATAGGTTTTGTCCATCTGATCCAGTACATTGCGTCGAGTAAAACTTTGGTTGGGCAGCACCATTTTGGACAAAGAATGCGTGTTTTGAATAATCGAGGCAGGTTCTATAATATCATCTATATAACTCAATTGAAAACCAAAATCTTTTGTAGGATTGGGACGAAAGGTAATACTGCCGCCATACTTCCATTTTTTATCTTTAAAACCATGCGCAAAATAACCACCAACAGAAAAATAAGGACACCATTTGTAACTGCTATATAGTCCTAGACCCAATCGAAATTGTTCGTGCAAATTAAATTCCATTATTTGCGTGTAATTGACAGACAAAGGACCTAGTTGAATGCGTTCTTCTCCCAATTCATTGATAACCCCCATTAATAATTCAATGGGAAGCCCTTGTGCTACTTTGTCAATAACCTGATAGGTCTTTTTTTCTTTGGCACTCAATTGATACTTTCGGTGTGCTATCCAATACGTACTATCCTTGAGGTGGGCATCTTCTCGAATATTGACCTTGTTAAGACCAAAATCTTTAGGCGTAAGTGAGGGCGATAAATTGATATTGCTCAGGTATTTTTTGCCTTGAACGGTAAAGGTATCCGTTTTTCTAGGAGCCAATTCAATTTCAAAATTGAGTTGGGTAGGAAACCATTTTTGTTGATCGATAAATGTATATTGTTGCTCTATTTTTAGATGAATTTTTTGTCTTCCTGCGGGCTCTGCCAATACATTTTGAATGGCATAACCATTGGTGTTGATGTATAGAATACCTTTGAGAGCATCAAAGTTTTTCCCCTTTCTAGGAAAAAAACTAATCATATAGACGGTATCTTGTGCTTGATAAATGGTATCTTCTAAGCGATATTCATACTTTTTTAAGCAGCCTGTACTGATAGGATTTAGGTATTCTTTGTCTAAAATGAGAAAGTTTTCTTTGTGAAAACTAGTGGGCTGTATTTCTGCAAAAGCGGTAACAAAAGTAGGAGCTTTAAAACCAGATACCTTGCTCGCTATGATGGTTTCTTGTTGCTTATCGGGGGCTATATATTGCGTTTCAGATAGAATTTCCATCATGGTATAATAAAAATCCAGTTTTTGAGAAAAAGTAGTGTCCTCTGTTAAGTTGGGATGATTATTTTGGTCAAAAACCCTCATTTTATGATAACTGCTAAAGGTGTAGGCAGGTATTTGATCGGGATCGTGCTGTATTCTGTTTTTAGCTGCACGACGTATAATTCGGTAAGCGGGATTTTCGCCAGCTACTACTACTATTTCTTCTAGTGCAAAATCCGTCTTTTGCATACTTAATAAGAGGGATTCTTTGGAACTATCAAGTGGAATTGATTGACTTTGATAACCAACATAACTCAATTGGATAGAGCCTAAAGAAGCATTGTGTTCAAAACTAAAATATCCGTCAATATCTGATGTAGTACCCAATTGAGGATCACCATTAAAACTAATGTTAACAAAAGGAAGCGGTGTTTTACTAATTGAATCGATAATAGTGCCCTGAACTAAAAATTGAGCCT
Source organism: Aureispira anguillae (assembly GCF_026000115.1). Classification (GTDB taxonomy): domain Bacteria; phylum Bacteroidota; class Bacteroidia; order Chitinophagales; family Saprospiraceae; genus Aureispira; species Aureispira anguillae. Next base: position 2,794,664 of record NZ_AP026867.1, on the reverse strand, counting down.
TACACAAAAAGGAAAGGAATATAAAAAAAATAAGGGGGGCTAGTTTCTTCATTGTACTAAAATAGGTTTTTGTAGATGTGTTGACAAAGCTATAAAAAGAAAGGCAATAAATGAGGCTTTAAATATTTTGGTTCTTTGATAAGTCGTGTGGTAAATACTAAAAAAGGGTAAGCTTTTAACTACTTTTTTAGAAGAAAGTTATAGGTCGTAAGTTGTATGCTTAGTTCCTGTAAATACAGGGCATACGACTTACGACCTATAACTTATAACAAAAGTAGTAATAAGCAGGCAAGGTAGTTTACGATTCCACACAATTTGTCAAAGAACCAATGTTTTTAACTTATTAACCTGCGATTTGAAGTACAAACTGAGCTGTTTTTTTTTACAAAATCATAAAAAAATATGACAAAAGAAGGATTAATATGGAATAAGCGTTTTGTTTTTTATCTTAAGCTTTGTAACTTGTAAAATAAGGAACTTTGGTAGCTCAAAGTAGCCGAAACAAAGCGATTGACTTAAATGCTTTGACAAACTAGAAGTTATCAAAGAACAAAACATAAAAACTATAGAAGCTGATTGTATGTCTGAAAAACGAGGATTAAGAGAACACATATACCATTTTATAGACAATGATGAAGAACAAAGTATAGGAAGTCAGTCGTTTGAGATTTTTATTACAGGACTCATCTTGTTGAGCATTGTAACAATCGTCTTAGAGTCCTTTGCAGGATTAAGAACGCAATATGGCTATTACTTTGACCAATTTGAGAATATAACACTGGGTATTTTTACTGTTGAATATGTGCTTAGGGTTTTTACCGCTGACTATAAATACAAAGACATTGACAACTGGTCTGCTGCTGCTTGGCGGTTTATAACTTCTGGAACAGGAATTGTAGATTTGATAGCCATTGCACCTATTTTCTTCCATTTTATGTCCTTCTTTGGGTTGAGAGAATTCGGAAGAAGTGATTTTCGTTTTATTAGAATCCTAAAAATTACTCGTTTGTTGAGAATTTTTAAGATGAATTCCTTTACCAATTCGATTACAGTGGTTGCCGAAGTTTTTACAGAAAAGCGCCACGATTTGGGAATTACCATGTTTGTGACCTTTGTGTTATTATTGGTATCTGCTACCTTAATGTGGTACGTAGAAGGACCTGTGCAACCCGAATTGTTTCCCAATATTGTTGCTTCATTTTGGTGGGCAATTGCTACTTTAACAACGGTGGGGTATGGTGATGTTTTTCCCATTACTCCCTTGGGGAAGTTTTTGTCGGGCTTAATCGCATTGCTTGGAATTGGTTTGGTTGCTTTGCCAGCAGGTATTTTGAGTTCTGCTTTTATCGAAAAATTGGAAGATGGCACCATTAAGGAAGAAGAGATTGATAATTATGTTCCCAAAGGAAATTTACCACAAGCTCAATTTCAAAAAATCAATACCAAGAAAATGGATGAGGGAGGCGAAAAAAGCGTTCCTGAAGAATTAGATAGACCAACTGCTGTGCCAAGAACCAACGCTAAACATGATTGTGGGCAACATTTTGGTAAGGCTTTTATTTATTGCCCTTATTGTGGCGAAAAATTAGATCATGAATCTAATCATGAACATGTCTAAGCAAGATGTGTTAACAATATAGACAGACAATAGGATAAATTTTTCTCTTAACTACTTAGGAGCTTGAAAGAACCTAACGGTTAATTTTTTACCTAAACAAGAAAAACAAGATAAAGAAGTGAAGATAGTTTGGAAGTGGATTCTTTTAGTTGGGATTACTGTCCTATTTGGAAATTGTAATAATGGACCTTCAGAAGAGGCGTTGAAATTAGCTGAAAAAGGAAAAAAGGCAAAGTTGCTTAATGAGCCTGACCCTGAAGAAATTCGAATGCGTAATTTAATTAAGCAATACGAAGAGTTCATTCGAGGGAAATCTGAAGAATTGGATTTGCCTGGTTTGGCTTATGCGATTGTTAAAGATGGGGAGGTTGTCAGTGTAAATACCTATGGCATTCGAAAAAAAGGAAAAGAAGCGCTTGTAGATGAGCATACTGTTTTTAGACTAGCTTCTGTATCCAAAGGATTTGCTGCTGTTTTGGCAGGCTTATTAGTGCATAAAGGCTATATAAACTGGAATGATAAGGTAAAAGCACATCTACCTAATTTTAGGTTGAGAAGCAGGAAACAAACAGAAGCGCTTACAATTCGGCATACACTTAGCCATACCACGGGTTTAAAAGAGTATTCTGGCACAAGCCTTATAACCAAAAATTTGTCTTGCACTAGTATTCTTCGTGGCTTAAAAAATGCAGTTATTGAAGCAAAGCCTGCTGAGAAATTTGCCTATCAAAATGCAATCTTTAGTGCCATTAGCGAAATTGGAAAATCAGTAACCAATTTATCTTATGAAGCTTTGTTGGATTCTATGATTTTTAATCCTTTGGGGATGGAGGATGCCTCAAGTGGTTATGGAGCTATGATGGCGAATGAAAACAAAGGGTTTCCCCATACTTTTAGCAATAGAAGGGGCTGGAATGATGTCAATATTCGCAAAAAGTGGTACAATGTAGGCCCTGCAGCAGGGGTTAATGCAAGTATATCGGATATGGCACTTTGGTTAAAAGCTATGTTGGGACATCGTCCAGATGTAATTCCCAAAAATGTATTGAATGAAATTTTTAAGCCACATATCCCAATCAATGATGATTCTAAATATTACGAAACTTGGGCACCTGGTTTATCAGAGGCTTGGTATGGAATGGGCTGGCGCATTTTTAATTATAAAAAAAATAGAATTGTTTATCATGGTGGATATGTAAGAGGCTATAGACCTGAAATGGGATTTTGCCCTAAAGAAGATGTTGGGATTGTCTTTTTGACCAATGCTTCTAAAAATGATTTATCTTCTACCTGTGTGCATGCTTTTTTTGAAATGTATTTTGCTCCTAGCGTAACAAGCTAGTTATAATTGATTTTTTAATAAAAATGGTTGACTTAAACCCTTGTTTAAACCATTTTTTATGAAAACGAATTACATACTATTTATCGGTTCTATTGTGGCTTATGCTATAATAGGTTATCTTATACCACGAACTTCTTTTGAACCTTTTGCAGGTTTATATTTACTGTTGTTTGGAGGGTATTTTTATTGGTGTTATCATGCACCTAAGTTATTTAAGCCGCTAAAAATTAACTATTTTATAGCTGCTGCTCTGGCATTTAGAGGCGTTTTTTTATTGGCTTCGCCCGAATTGTCAGATGATTTTTGGCGATACCTGTGGGATGGCCGTTTGCTGAGTAGTGGGCTAAACCCCTATCAATTTCTTCCTTCTGAGTTAGTGGATACGGCTGTTTACAAAGAGGCGTACTTAGGGCAACTGTACGAACATTTAAACTCACCAGACTTTTACTCTGTATATCCCCCTGTCACTCAATTTTTCTTTGCCGCAGCAAGTTTTTTATGTTTAGACAATGTTTGGGCAAGCCTGATTATTTTGAGTGCATTGGTTTTATGTTTAGAAGCAGGAACGATACTGCTTCTCACAAAAGTATTAGAACATTTAAAACAACCCATTTATTTAGCTTTTTTCTATGCTTTTAATCCCTTAGTAATTATTGAGTTGTCAGGGAATTTGCACACAGAGAGCATAATGATTTTTTTCTTAACCTTGTCAATTTATTGGCTATTAAAAGAACAATTGGGTTATTCTGCCTTGAGTTTTGCACTGGCTGTTGGTGCTAAGTTGCTCCCATTAATGTTTATGCCATTGTTGTTGCATCGTTTATGGTTTAAAAAAGGCGTGTTTTATTGTGGAGTAGTAGGAATTGTAAATTTGGGGCTGTTTTGCCTGTTTTTTGATCTGGGGCTATTGCAAAAAATAAAAACAAGTATGGGTTTGTATTTTGCTCATTTTGAATTTAATGCAAGTGTTTATTATGCCTTGCGTTATGGCTTGATTAATGAATATTGGCAATGGTGGGAATATCACGATTACTTTAGAGGAATTGGTCCAATAGAAAATTTACTTCGATTAGATTTGTATGTCTTATTGCGAAAAAGTCTGCCTATTGTCGATTTAGTGTTAATAATACTGCTTTCTATCCGAAAAGGCATTCGCCAGTCCACCCACTATTTTTTAGGCAGTTTTTTATTCATTTATTCTATCCATTTTTTTTTAGCGACGACCATTCACCCTTGGTATTTAAGTACATTGGTGCTTTTTTCGGTGTTTACGGCTTATCGTTATGCTTTACTATGGACGGCTTTAGCAGGACTCACCTATATTAGTTATCAAGGAGGGCATTTTGCAGAAAATTCTTGGGTAATCGGAATAGAGTACCTGTTGGTATTTGGAATGTTGATCTGGGAGCTTAGAAATCAAAGACCAATCGAGGAGGTCTTGTAATTAAATGTTAATTGTCTATTTTAGGAAACTTTATTATAAAAAATAGAGTTGTGTATTGTATTATCCCAAATAAAAATTCTTCATTTAAAGTATCTCGAATACCTAAAAAAGGTTGGTTAAAAAATAAATAATTTATTAAAGGAAACTTAATAACTATTTGGTTTTCTATTTTTTGGATAAAATTATTTATATTTAATAAACAATAGATCACGAGATTACTTTATTAAAAACAAAATGGAGAACAATTTAGAGTAGTTATCGTATAAGTGATTTATATTCTACTAAAAAAACATAAACGTTTGTTTAATAATAAAACTCATAATTAAGATGAAAAAAATGTTTGTATTTGGAGCAGCACTAATCGCAAGTTCCTTATTAATTGGATGTAGTGATGCCAATACAGATGCTAATAACAATCAGATTAGCTACAAAACATCTGATGAAATGCGTAAGCAAGGTATAGAACTACAAGAAGCTCGTAAGTTAACCAATCCTGGAAAAATTTATGTGAAAGACGATATGATCCTTATCAATGAAATGGGAAAAGGTATTCATATGGTTTTTAATGAAAACCCACAAGAGCCTAAAAAAGTTGGTTTTATAAAAATACCTGGCAACATAGATGTAGCCGTAAAAGGAGATGTTATTTATGCAGATAACTACATGGATTTAGTGGCTTTGAATACCAAAACAGGAGCTATTAAGCGAGTAAAGAATGCTTTTAAAGTGTTTGAAAAAGAACGTAGAGAACAATTGTTGGCTATGAATAATGGTCTTGAACCAATGGGGGGAATGAAAGGAACCCAATTCCAAGCTGTTTCTCATGGCGCACCAGCTAGTGCTGGTAATCCTGTTGGGGCTGGTGGTTCAATGGCTCGTTTTACCATTGTTGATAACAGCCTGTATGTCTTGGATGGTAATAACATGGTCGTATATGATATTACAGATGTTGAAAATCCTAAAAAGATGAATGAAATCGCTATGGATTTTAATGTAGAAACTATTTTCCCCCACGAAGGACAATTGTTTATTGGTGGAACAGAAGGAATGTATATCTATGATAACTCAGATCCAGCCAATCCTCGTTTTTTGAGCAAGTTTGAGCATGCCATAGCTTGTGATCCTGTTGTTGTATCAGGTAAGCACGCTTATGTAACATTGCGTAGCGGCGGACCTTGTGACCGTGCAATTAACCAATTGGATGTTGTTGATATTTCAGATATTAAAAACCCAACCTTGGTTAAGAATTTTCAAATGCACAACCCACATGGTTTAAGTGTACAAAACAATACACTATTTCTTTGCGATGGAAACCAAGGCTTAAAAGTGTTTGATGTTACAGACAAAAGAAATATTTTAGACAACTTAAAATTTGCAGATCGAGATATTCGCAAAGCTTACGATGTGATTCCTAATATGGATAATGGAACGTTGATTGTAGTCGGAAAAGAAGGAATCTTCCAGTACGACGCAATGGATCCTAATAATTTGGAGCGTATTAGTGAAATTACAATTGAAGCATAATCATAAAAACAGAGTATTAAAGTACAAAACTTGCTTAATAATAGCTGTTTAATTAAAGCCCTACAATAAATAATTGTGGGGCTTTTTTTATTTTTTTTAATTAAAGGTAGGGTAGCCTATTTTTCATTCGGTATGTTATCGATAGTGTGATTGAGTTTCTTTATTTAACAGATGTAATCGTGTTAAACTATTAAAACTTTCTAACTTATTTCTAAAAGAACTCGTTCTTGAGGACAAGGGAAAATGTAAATATTATATGAAGGACACCAATACTTATCTTAATTTATTTAATAATCATTAAAACTAAGTTTTATGTACAGAAAGAATGTGTTTTTTGCCGCATTTTGTATGTTGTTTTTACTAGTTAGTTGTGCTAAAGATGACTGCACAAGAGTAATGACATACACAAAACATACCCCCATTTATAAATCACTGGATGAGATTCGGGTCAATCCTACTGTAGAACCTGCTAGAGAGTTAAAAAATCCAGGTAAAATCTATTTATATGGCAACCTTATTCTAATTAATGAAAAAGGCGAAGGAGTTCATGTTATTGATAATGCTAATCCTGCTTCTCCTAATAAGTTGGCATTTATCTCTATTCCTGGCAATATTGATATTGCTATGAGTGGTACGACACTTTATGCTGATAACTACATTGATTTGTTGGCAATAGATGTATCCAATATTCAAGATGTTCGCCTCAAAAAAAGAGTAGAAGATGCTTTCCCAAGTTATGGTAGTAGTGCAGAGGGCTTATTGGTTGCTTACGATAGCGAAGAAGTGACAGAAGAAATACAATGTAACGACCAAGTAGCTATCCAAAATGCACAGTTTGGAGGGATGCAAAATAATCCTATGGCAATGAACAATGTCGATATGAACAATAATACAGGTGGTGTTTCTGCTTCTGTTGCAGGATCAGGACGTGAAGCAATTGGTATCGGAGGTTCAATGGCTCGTTTTGCAATCAATGGTCAAAACCTTTATATTGTTGATGAGCAAAATATGAATATCTATGATATTACTAATGCAGAGAATCCTACTCCTGTAAATCAAGTTACCATTGGTATGGGTTGGGGAATTGAAACAATTTTCCCTTATGGTGATAAATTATTTATTGGTAGTAATACAGGAATGTATATCTATGACAATACCAATCCTCAAAATCCTACTTACATTAGTGAATTTCAGCATGCAACAGCTTGTGATCCTGTATTTGTTGATGGTAACTTTGCTTATGTAACATTGCGTGGAGGTACTAATTGCCAAACGTTTAGCAACCAGTTGGATGTTATTGACATTACTAACGTATTGAACCCTTCTTTAGTGAGTTCTACGGATATGCATAATCCACATGGCTTAAGTGTTGAAAACGATAAACTATATCTATGCGATGGTTCTGCTGGTTTAAAAGTATTTGATGTTGCAAACAAACAAAACATCGGTCAAAACCAATTGTTCCACGATGCTTCTATCGCTACTTATGATGCGATTACAATTCCAAATGCTAATGTTCTTTTGGTAGTAGGTGAAGATGGATTCCACCAGTACAATACATCAGACCCTTCAAACTTACAGGTGTTAAGTCATATACCTGTTGCAAAATAAATCCCTAAAAAAAATAGGGTAGAGATAGGTAAACGCATCAATTTGCCTATCTCTATTGCTTTTCTTTTGTAAAAAAGAAGTTACCAATGGATGGATTATTGATAAGAAAAATAAAAATATATGAATCAAAATAAATTGAGCAATTGGTTGATAAGTTTAATTGTTATCTGTTTGATGACAACAGTTAGCTGGGCTCAAGAAGCGCAAGATGATGTTGTTTATTTGGAGAATGGGAGTGTGATACGAGGACAGGTTATGGAGTATGACCCTAAAGGAAATATTAAGATTAAGATTTATGGGGGGAGTGTTTTGGTCTATGAGAGTTCAAAGGTGATTAAAATAGAAAAAGAAGCCAGTCAGAATACAACTCCTCGCCATTCTAAAACAGCTAAAAAGGATCGTACCAACCACAGACCAGGGATCGGTTTATACCATACTGTTGCAGGAGGAACATTAATGGGAATCTCAGATTGGGGATCTCCTGAACCAGGAATTAGCTTAAACACAACAACTGGTTGGCATTTTCATCGCCTAATAGGCCTTGGTGGAGGGGTCGGAGTTATGAGGCTTGGAGGCTATAGTTTTGTACCTGTTTATGCAAATATCCGAGGAAACTTTATGAAATCTTCTGCGAGTCTATTCTACCAAATTGATGTAGGATATGGAATTGCCGTAAAGGATCAAATGTTTGGATTTGGTGGTATTGGAAACTTACAGACGGCAAAGGGTGGTTTGTATCTAAGACCGTCTATTGGAGTCCGTTTTCCTTCTTACAAAAGAACTCATGTTTTTCTGAATTTTGGTTATGTAATTCAGTTTGGTGAGTATGAATATATAGATTGGAACAATAACCCAATTTTCGAAAAAAGAACTTTTTATAGACCTTCGTTACGGGTAGGGATAACTTTCTAGTTGCTCTGTTCTTTTATACAAGATAAAATAATGGGTAGGCAAGGTTGTCTGCCTTTTTTATTGACCAATCACAAAAATTAAAACAAATGATATATCGATTCTTGTTAATTTTTAGCTTTGCTTTGTTGGTTGCATTGGATTTGTCTGCCCAAAGCGAAATGAAGGATGTTGTACATCTGGAAAATGGTGAAATTGTACGAGGAGAAGTTTTGGAGTATGATCCCAAAAAGACAATTAAGATTAGAATCTTAGGAGGAAGCATATTAGTTTATAATAGCTCAGAGGTTATAAAAATAGAGAAAGAGAAAGTAAAGGAGAGCGATAAAACTAAAACTATCCATTCAAAACGCCCATTGCATGTAAAAGATAAAGGAATATACCATTCTATTATGGGAGGGCTGATGTTCTCCAACGAGCGTTTTTTAGGTGCATCAGGGGGGCTTCCTTCTGGATTGAGTCTTGACTATGTAGTCGGTTATCAATTTCATAGATTACTGAGTGTGGGAGCAGGAATTGGTTTTAATGTACCAGCTTACGAGCTTTATATGCCAGCCTATGCCAATGTTCGGGGGTATTTTTTCAAAGGGTCTGCAAGCATGTATTACGACGTAAATATTGGCTATGGTTTTTTACTTGGAGGTAACTTTTGGGCAGGGGGAAATCAAACAGGAGGTTTTTATGCTCGTCCATCTTTAGGTGTCCGTTTTCCATCTACCAAAAAATGCCATTTGACAATGGACGTTGGTTGCACAATCCAGGATAGAGGACTTGGTCTAAATTCTATTTATGCATTGTCATTAAGACTAGGAGTAACTTTTTAAGATTAAGACTACAACTGCATTTATAAAATAGTTCTATCAACTTTGAGTCTAAAAAGGGAAAGCCACACCTTAGAAAAAATAGAAGAAATAGACTTTAAGTTTAGGAGCAAAAAACGATTCCATTTTATCATAAATGGGAAAAAAAGTCTTTGAATTATAATTGAAAAATAATTTTAAGAAAAAATAAAAAAATAAATATTGATAGCCAATGTCTTGTAAAAAGGAAGGAATTTATTTTTGGAGAAAGCTTGTTAGAATGGAAAAAGCATCTTATATTTGCACACGGAGTTGGAGATGCATGGCAAGCTCCCATTAAATCCCCCAGGTGTGAAAGCAAGCAAGGGTAGGTGGTTGTAGCAGCTGGTGTGTTTCTGCTCCTTTTTTATTAAAACGAGCCAATGGTGATTATTCATCATTGGCTCGTTTTTTATTAGAAATTTTGAAGGAAAGAAAAAGGGAAAACAAGGATAATATTCGGAAGTTATAGGGAGGTTTGTTTGAAGTAAAATGGCACTGAGATTACCCAGATTGAAAAATAGTTAAATTTTTTCAAAAAATAATTCAGAATAAAAAAAGCCTTAATACTTGATCGTGTATTACTTATGAAATGGAGCTTGAGAGGGAATCAAATTATTATTAAAAAAAAAGCTAATTATAGGATTAGAAATTGCAAAAATAGAAAAAGTGTCTTATATTTGCACTCGGAGTTGGAGATACATGGCAAGCTCCCATTAAATCCCCCAGGTGTGAAAGCAAGCAAGGGTAGGTGGTTGTAGCAGCTGGTGTATTTCTGCTCCTTTTTTATTAAAACGAGCCAATGGTGATCATTCATCATTGGCTCGTTTGTTTTTGGTCGTCACCAATCAGGCAAAAAAAAACCATCCAAGCGTAAGCTTGAATGGTTTTTATCGTATGATCTGCTATTGTACAAATAGCAATTGAATTTATTTCGTAAGAATTAATTTCTTGGTTATTTGCTCAGAACCTACATTAAATTGAACCATGTAGATACCAGTTGGTAAAGACGTAGTTTCTAATTCAACTTTGTTAGAATTAGTTTGCCCCAATTGGTGTGTCATAACAACTTGACCTGTTACATTAGTGATGCTAATGATAACGTCATTGGTTTCCACTAAATTCAATTCAACAAAAACATTACCGCTACTAGGGTTAGGATACATGCTTATGTTAGTATTTGCATTGATTGTTTCTACATCAAGAACAATTGCTTGGAAAGAAACAACATCTGTACAGCCATTGGCATCTGTAACAACTACATAGTAAACACCACCAGTTGTCAAACCAGAAGCTGTAGCACCTGTTTGATTGCCTGCATTGGGTCCCCATTGATAAGTGTAAGGAGCTACTCCTCCAGTTGCACTAGCTGTAGCAGTTCCATCAGAATTGTCAATAACAGTTGCTCCAAAAACAGTAGGCTCAGTTAGTGTAACAGAGTCGGTCATTTCACAACCATTGGCATCGGTTACCGTTACCATATAAGTGCCAGCAGCAGCATTCATTAATTGGCTACTCATTTGACCATTAGACCATAGGTAAGCATAACCAGGAACACCACCTGTAGCAGTAACGTTAGCTGTTCCGCTATTATTCCCATTACAAGTTAGATCTGTGCTAGAGCTATTCAATGACATTGTTGGAGGATCTATTAGAGTTAGTGTAGCAACAGAAGAACAACCAATAGAATCTGTAACAGTTAGGGTATAAGTACCAGCGGCTAAACCAGATGCCGTACTAGAAGTTTGGCTACCAGCAGCAGCATCCCACAAATAAGTATAAGCACCTATTCCGCTATGTCCAGCAGATACAATTTGTCCATTGGCGCTACCAGTACATCCAACAGGGTTGGTTACATTGGCATTAACACCTGTATAAGACATTCCAACACTAGCCGTTAATGTATCGTCCGAAGAGGTTTGATCAGCTGCTAAATAAGTATAAGCTGTAATAACTGCATTAGGACCAGCAGGACCAACGCCACCTAACAATAAAGGAATTGTGTCTGCACTATTAGGAGCCATGGTAGCAATAGATCCACTCGCAATGATCATTCCGTTAGACTCAACAGCCCATGGAACATCATTTTCAGCATTACCAGATTTGTTGCGAATAACTAAATCTACATTAACTGCCGCACTACAATAAAGTGTTTGTAGCCCAAGTAAAGTATCAGCAGAAACATTAGGAGCATCTTTGATTTCTACATCATCAATCAAAATATCATTGTAAAAAGCAGTACCTGGAGAGTTTTCTGCAATAGTAAAACGAACTTGTACAGGACCAGTTATAGTTAAATTCTGTAGCCCAACAATCATATTAACCCAGCCATTTCCTTGATCCGTGTTAACTGTATTAACCGTACTCCATGCTGCACCGTCATAAACTTCAACCGTTAGGGTATTATAGGTGTTGTCATCAGGATTATGAGAAAAAACCCAGTAAGAAAGCAAAGGAACTGCTAAACCACTAACATCAACAGGGGGACTTGTTAATGTACTGATTTGAGAAGCACCACTAGGAGAAGATCCATCAATCCAAGCATAGTTACCACCATTGCCAGTATGGTCACCAGCAGAAGCAGAAGCGTATCCTGAATTTGTACTATAGCGCCAAGATTCTGAACCAGATTCTGTCCAACAGTTTGGGGTACTACCTCCAAAGAAGTTTTCAGACCATGGAGCTACAGCTACAGCACAAGCCGTTGTGAAATTAACAGGACCAAACCATGCACTAGTATCACCAGGAGAACAAACGGAACGAACATACAAGTCAAATGTTGTACTTGAAGCTAAACCCGTTTGGTTGTGTGGATTGTTATTGGTAGTAAAAACTGAAGTACCAGTACCCTGAGTAAACCCTTGAGCACCATATTCGATTTGCCAGTTGGTAGCCGTACCATTTTCTGTCCAAGTAAAATCGGCAGAAGTAGCAGTGATATTACCAGCTGATAGACCATTAGGCGTTGGGCAAGTGGGCATTTCCATTACTTCAACGTCGTCTAACAAAAGGTCGTTATGATAATCATTGCTAGCACCTCCAGATTCACCACGGAAACGAATTCTTAAGTTGCTACCTCCATAGACATAAGAAGTAACATTGAAGCCATACTCATCCCAGCCATAGCCAGTATCACCTTGTAGGGTGGTAACCGTTACCCATGCAGAGCCATCCCATGCTTCTACGTACATTAAATTGTAAGTACCTAGGCTTCCATTATAATGACTTTCAAAATAAAACTTTAAATAGGGAACAGTTAGTGTAGAAACGTTAATAACAGGAGTTTCTAAAATAACCCCAGCATCTGGTCCAGAAAAATCAATCCAAGCATAATTACCACCATTATTGGTGTGATCTAGGATTGTAGAAACAGTATAGCCTGCCCCTGTGCTGAATGCCCAAGGACCTCCTGTTGTTGCGGTATTAGTCCATCCAGTAGGGGTTGTTGAGCCATTGAATGTTTCTGAAAAAACAGTTTGGGCAGTCGTCAATGTGCTTGCTAACAAAAAGAGCAGACAGCTAGTAAAAATGACTTTCATAGTTGCGTTTTTTAATTTAATAAAAATTGTTTTGAGGTTGACAATTTTAGTTAAGTAATAGGTTCCTGTAAAATGCAGCGTGGAGGCTTTTAAAGATTCTTTAACAGTCGAAAGATAAAGTATTATTGGCAAGTTTTTTAATGGGGGGGCTTGTTATTTTGTATTTAACCAAGAATTTGTTTGTTTTTTGACAGAAAAGGAAGGTTTTATATTTTTAAAAGACATTTTAAAAATATTTTTTTTGGTTGCTAACTTATACCGTGAATAAAAAAAGGAAGGCCATATTCTTTCGAATACAGCCTTCCTTAAAAAAAGATATTAGCTTATTTTATTGTTTGCTTATAATAAGCTTTCTAGTGACTTGTTCTTGTCCAATGTTAAATTGAACCATATAAATACCAGAAGCCAAAGCAGCAGTATTTAGTTCTACGGTTTCAGATTGTACCGTACCCAAGTTTTTGCTTTCAACAACTTGACCAATAGAATTGATGATGTTGATCTGAACCTCAGCTTGTTCTACCAAATCCAACGCTACAAATGCATTATGAGCAGTTGGATTAGGGAATAGGTTAAGGCTAGAAAGGTTAGCAATGGTTTGAACACCAATGAAGTTAATAACCACAGAAGAAGTGTCTGTACAACCATTGGCATCTGTAATTGTCACAACATAAGTACCATTATGTACCAAAGCAGTAGCCGTATCAGTAGTTTGGTTACCAGCAGCAGCATCCCAAGCAAAGGTATAAGAAGGTGTTCCTCCTGTACCAACAGCAACAGCCGTACCATCTCCATTGTCTACAATTGATGCATTAAGAGCGGTAGCAGGTTGAGTAACAGTAGCAGCTATGCTATCTACACAACCATTGGCATCTGTAACGGTAATTGTATAAGTGCCAGCTCCTAGATTCATTGCAGATGTGCTGGTATCACCAGTACTCCAAGCAAAAGTATAAGAAGGAGTTCCGCCAGTAGCAGCGAGGGTGATCGCACCTGTAGAATCACCTTTACACAATACGTTAGTAATTGAATCCGTCAATACAATAGCTGAAGGCTCTGTTAAGATAACAGTAGCAGTATCTGAACAACCAATAGAATCTGTGATTGTAACCGTATAGGTACCAGCAGTTAAGTTAGAGTGAACAGCAGTTGTTGCGGTAGAATCCCATGCGTAGGTATAGTTGCCAATACCATTAGAACCAGTAGCTGTAATAATTCCATTAGCATCTCCATTACACAAAAGTGTAGTTGTTGCGCTTGCAGCAGCAGCAGTATTCGATACAGAAACAATCATTCCTAAGGTGTCATTAACAGTAGATGTATCGCCTGCCAAAGCAGTGGTTACTTGAACTAAAGCCGTTCCAGTAAGAGCAGGGATAGGACCAACAGTGATGGTATCAGACGCATTTCCTGCTAAGGAAGCAATCGTATCTACACTCAATGGAAGACCATTGGCTGTAATTGAATAAGGTATGTCGGTAGCAACACTAGAAGTCATATTGGTAATAATAACAGAACCAGAGATAGCTGCTACATTACAATAAGTAGAATCTAAGTTCAAGAACGATGTTACTGCTACGTCCATAACAATTGGCATAACAGAAGCTATTCCACAAGGGAACAACTGATAGCCTTCTGTGCGAGGAACAGAGGTATCATACTGACCGCCCCATCCTGAAATGTTAAACATTCCTGTTGGTGCTGGTTGAGCATACAAGTTGGTCGCATTGTCAACACGTACAACAATAGTATCGGTACCATTGGTAACATCTACATTAAATCCAGAACCAGAACCAGTCCATTGTGCAGGATCTACTAACCATGCATTTTGGAAGTCTACAAATTTGTTTTCTGTTGCTTCGCTCAACTGACTAACAGTAGTTGGCATTACTAGTGGGTTTCCTGAAGAAACAACAATAATGCTGTCAGGATCAAATTGCAAGTGCCCATTAAATTGACTAACGGTTCCCCATACTTCTAAAGAATCGCCTTCTGTAACAGCATAACCGTTTACATCAGCAAAATCAAATACTTTGATACCTGTATTGTTATATTCAGCAAGGAAGAACTCTAGTCCAGTACCTGCTCTAAAATCGATACAGTGTACAACTCCTCTAACTCTAGCAATTACGCCTAAAGAATCTGCAACACCATTGGTATCAACCGAGTTGATTTGGTCGATGTGGTAGTAAGGTGGAGCAGGAACAGGAGGACATTGGATAACATCTGAAATATTCAAGTTGTAAGCCCCTTCGTTACTACTGTATCCTTCTACCAAAATAAAGATGGTATCACCAGAGTTGATAGTCGATGAAGCCGTAACATCAATTACAATTTCAGATTGGGTGCTACAATTGTCATCGTTGGCAAAGATCTGAGTGGTCGTATCGCTTGCAAAAATACGTAGGTAAGTATCAAAAGCAGAACCACACAAAGAAACGGTCAAAGAATCGGTACATGGAGCAAGAATATATTGATACCAAACATCAGCACTGGCATTTCCTCTAGAATCCATATAGCAAGAATCCGTTTTACCTGTTGTGCTGTATGGAAGGCTAGTTACCATAATCGCATCGTCAGGAGTATCACCAGGAACTAAAGCACAAGGAGTAGCAAAGTTAAATGGCCCAACCCAAGCACTAGAATCACCAGCACCACAAATTGCTCTTACATAAAAGCTATAGTTGGTATTAGAAGCTAGAGCGGTAATGTTCTCAGGGTTGTTTCCAGTAACAACAGCAGTACCAGAACCTTGAGCAAAGCCTTGTGTACCATATTCTACTTGCCAAGAAGTAGCGGTACCATTTTCTGTCCAACCTAAATCAGCAGAAGTAGGAGTAATATTCGTTGCTGTTAAAGCAGACGGTAGAGGACAGTTTGCTAGTGTAGTAAAGTTAAATGGTCCTACCCACAAACTAGAGTCACCAGCACCGCAAATCGCTCTAACATAAAAATCATAAGAAGTATTATCGGTTAGACCCGTCAAGCTATGTGGATTGGTCGCTGTAACAACAGCCGTACCAGAACCTTGAGCAAAACCTTGAGCACCATATTCTACTTGCCAAGAAGTAGCAGCACCATTTTCTGTCCAATTTAAATCTACAGTAGTTTGAAGCAAATTGGCAATACCTAAAGCAGATGGAGCAATACAGAACTGAGGACAACCTCCATTGTTCATGCTGACATCATCAATTAGAATATCGTTGTAGTAAGCATCACCTGTAGAATTGGTATTGATAATAAATCTTACTTGTGTATTACCTGTAACTGTATAGCTAGAAAGATCGTAGCTAAGTGGAGCCCATGCTGGACCTAAGTTTTGTTGGAACGTAGCCAATAGATTCCAAGCAGCACCATCAAAGAATTCGATCATAATGGTGTTGTTGCCTGCATCATTGGTGTTGTTACTAAACAAACCAAAGCACAAGTGCGGTGTAGCTAGTCCCGAAATATCAATCAGAGGAGTTGTTAAGGTATCAAATGTTCCAGTAGCACCAGAACCGTCAACCCATGCATAGTTGGTACCTCCACCAGCGGTATAATCACCAGCAACAGCAGCACCATAAGCAGCACTTGTATTAAAGATATAAGCGTCGTTTCCTCTGTCTGTCCAACAGTTGGGCAAACCACCACTAAATGATTCAGTCCATGGGGCAACAATAGCACCACAAGCCGTTTGGAAGTTAAATGGACCAGCCCATGAGCTTGTATCACCAGCACCACAAATCGCTCTAACATAAAATTGATAATCGCTGCTAGGCATCAAACCTGTTTGGTTATGAGGGTTGCTTCCAGCAAGAGCAGTAGTACCTGTACCTTGTGTAAAGCCTGGTGCACCATATTCAATTTGCCAAGAAGTAGCCGTACCATTTTCTGTCCAAGCTAAATCAGCAGTAGTCGTAGTGATATTAGAAGCTGTTAAAGCAGAAGGAGCAGCACAGCTAGCAAGGTTTGTAACTAAGAAATTGTCAATAAACACATCGTTGTCTGTGTTAGAAACCGAAGAAGCAGCATAAAAACCAAATTTAACAACACCAGTGTAACTAGCTAGACCAATAACAATATGGTCACCAGTATTGCTAGGCTCACCGCCTGCTAACCAATGTTGTAGGATGTTTGCTTTTTCCCAAGTAGCTCCATTATCAGTAGAAATAACAACTGCAATGGTATCATCAGCACCTAGTGTACCTGTAGAAGTGCTAGCATAATCAGTAAAGGCAATATCAAATTCCAATTGATAAGAAGTTGCAGCAGTCCCCAAGTCAATGCTAGGGCTAATTAACCACTCATCTCTACCAGTACTGAATAGGTTAATTTTAGCTGAACCAGTAGTTCCGTTATTAGCAAAACCATCGCTAGTCCAGTTAGAAGTCGTACCTGTTAACGTAGTACTTGTAGCCAAAACACCTTGAGCTTCTGACCAACAAGGGTTTAAGTAAGTAGTAAAGTCTTCCGAATAAGTAGGCATATAAGATGCTGGGCATGTGGTGGTGAACATAAAAGGACCAGCCCATGTACTAGAATCACCAGGACCACAAATAGATCTTACATAGAAACTATAAGTAGTATTGGGTGTTAAACCTGTAATGTTCTCAGGATTGGTTCCTGTAACAACTGAAGTACCCGTACCTTGAGCAAAACCTTGCATACCGTATTCTACTTCCCAAGAAGTAGCTGTAGCAGGTTCTACCCAGCTTAAATCCGCAGAAGTAGCCGTTACATTAAGCGCACCTAATGAATGGGGGTTAGGGCAAGAAGGCAATTGCATAACAGCAATATCGTCAAGTAGTAAATCATTGTTGTAATCATTACTTGCACCACCAGATTCAGCATGGAAACGAACTTTTAAGCTGTCTCCCCCTGAAAACGTAAAAGAAGTCATGTTATAGCCATATTGATCCCAACCAAGGGCTGTATTCCCTTGCAAGGTAGCTACATTTACCCAACTACTACCATTCCATGCTTCTATATGCAGAGAATTAAATGGAGATAATATACCAGTATAATGACTTTCGTGGTAAAACTCTAAGTAGGGAGTCGTTAAAGTTGATACATCAATAGCAGGCGTAGCTAAAATAACACTATCATCAGTTCCTGAGAAATCAACCCAAGCGTAATTCCCACTATTGCCAGTATGATCAAGAATTGAGCTTACATCATAATCGGCACTTGTACTAAAACTCCATGGACCTCCAGTGGTGGCCGTATTGTTCCACCCTGAGGGAGTTGTTGTTGCGTCAAACGATTCCGTAAAAACCGTTTGAGCGTAGGAAATCGTGCTCATTAAATAGCACGCTATAAAAAATATTAAATGTTTTCTCATATTATAAAATTAAATTAGTGATGAAATGTTAGAATTTTATTAATTTTTAGGCAAAACAAAGTTAAAAACTTCCTTGTATAAGGAAAATTTTGGATGATAAATATGGTAAAAAAAAAGTAATCTTAACGTAATTTTTTTTTAGAATATTGTTGATAGTGAGAGTTTTGTACTGATTTTATTAAGTACTGATAGCTTTGAAATGTAAAGATATTCTCTTATTGATTATGTATTAATAATTGAAATAAAGTATGTTAAGAAAATATTAAAATATGTTTATATTTTGTTTTGAAAGAGCTTTGTTTAGTGTAAATAAATGTTGAAATTTATTATATGTATAAGTGTTTTTTTCCGTTTACTTTAGTACAGGATAAACTTAAAATATGAAAATGAGCAATGCCAACTGTGCTGTATCGTGAATGAATAACTAGGGCAACTAGACTTAAAACT